>CALLKX010000006.1 GCA_938083085.1 uncultured bacterium | reverse complement strand
CGCGACCGGCGCCCGCTGGGCGTGGCTCCGATCTGTAACGGGCCCGCGCTGGGCCCCTCGGTGCCGAGACTAGCAGACCTCAGGCGCCGCTCTTCGGGGGAGAAGGACCCCGACCGGCTAGGGCGGTGAATTTCCGGCAGTGGGTGGCTCGCTCGCTCAGCCCTCTTCTCGCACGCCGTCCCACTTGCCCAGCTTGGCAGGGAAGGCTCGCTTGTTCTTGCGGAGCCAGACCGTCCACTCCCGCTCGACCTTGTCACCGAAGGCCGGGCGCTTCTCGATCTCCTTCTCGTCGGCGACCCGCACGAGGGACATGTGGATCCTCCGCAGGCGCGTCGTGTCCTTGCCCTTGGCGAGCTGCTTGATCACCGCCTCGAGGGCGCCCTGGGTCTGAAGCTCCAGGAGCGAGTGGGTGGCGGCCATGGCCACGGGCTCGCCGCGCATCTCCGCGGGGTAGGCGCCGAGCAGGGACGAGAGCGCCTTCACGACCCGATCGTCCGGCACCTCGCTGCACGCCCTCATGCTGGCCTCGAGGTACTGCATGGCGTCCTCGGGGGTGCCGTGCTCGTTGTCGGGCCCCGTCATGCTCCCCACGAGGGACCACATGTTCCTCTCGAACCCCTTCAATTGGGCCACGACGGCGGTCACGGCGGTCTCCGGGTGCTGTCCGTCCACCAGCAGCTCGATGGCCAGCTCTCGGACCTCGAGCTGGTCGTCGGCGAGCGCGCTTGCCAGGACCTTGGCGACCTCCTTGCCCGGGGCGTTCTCGTGCTCCTCGGTCAACCCCGCGGCGACGCTGAGCGCGCTCATGCGCTGCCCTGCGTCCTTCGATGCTAGGAGGGGAGCGAGCCGCTTGAGCTCGGCCTTGTCCTGGTTCCTGTGCGGCGTGCAGACCTTGCTCCGCCGACACGCCTCGCACTCGTCGAGGGGCACAGCGGGGAGGAGGAGGAGCGCGGCGAGGACGAGGAGATTCGACATGTTGGGGCTGCGCGATCGGTGCCCCGGGACGACAGGGGCGTTGCGGGGCGCGACGCCATTCTAAGCGGCCTCCTGTCCGGTCAAGGGGGCCTTCAGGTCGCATTGCCACCGGAGGGGGGCCGGAGTCGTCGTCGGTGCGTGCTGCGCCCTGAAGGGCCCGGAGCCGGCCGAGGCGGGTTGCCCTGGACTCAGGGGTGAGCGGGAGCTCGCTGACCGGCTCGAGGCCCCGCGCCGGGGGGGAGCCGCGGCGCCACTCTGGCGGGGGGGGCCTCGGTCCACTGGTGACGCCTGTCTGGCCGGGAGTGCATCGTCCCGCGATTCCTGCGGCACCGGAGGATGCGAGCCGGCCAAGGGGCTGCTGAATACCGCCGTCTGGGCCTTAGACTGGAGCGCCTCGCATGCTCCACGGGCCCGCTCGCTTCCCCATGCTTCGACAACATCTCTTCCTCTCCACTTTCGCCCTCTCTTGCGCAGCATCGCCGCTGCTGGCCCAGACGTGGGACGACGGTCCCACGCCACGGCAGGTCGCCGCGCCGGCCTCGGACATCGAGAGCGGGCTGCTGCGATTGCCTGAGCCCGCGGCCGGGGCGGTCCGCTCTCGCGCGGCGCTCTTCGAGCTGGAGTGGACCGCGGATGGCGCGGGTGGTTGGGAGAGCGAGGCCGCGCTCCCGGTGGCCCCTGGAGCGCTCGCGCTTGCCCTGGAGGCCCACGGCGCCGGCGGCATGGAGATCGAGCTCGCGGTCCAAGGGCGCCGACGGCTCCATGGGCGTGGCGGGGCCGTGCGCTCGGATCAGGTGCTCTCGCCTGAGGCCGGCGGCGAGGAGGTGCAGCGGTGGGACGTTGGCCTGCTTCAGGGCGGAGAGGCGCGGGTGACGGTCCGCTTCGCGGCGGAGTCGGAGCCGCCGCGCGCGCGGCTGGTGGTGAGAGATCAGCAGGAGTTGACCGCCGCGGCGTTCATCGACAGCCACGAGCTCGTCGTGGGGCGGCCCTTCGCCCTCGCGGCGCAGGTGGAGTGGAACCACAGCGGAGTGGGGGTCGAGCCTCCGGTGCCCGTGGTGGACCGCGCCTGGGCCGAGGTCGCAGGTCCCGCAGGGTTGACCCGACTCCGGCTGGCGGACGACGGCCTGAGCGGCGACGGAGCCGCGGGGGACGGGCGCTTCGGCGTCCGGCTGCCGGCGGACATGAGCGGCGACTTCACGGCCCGCGTCGAGCTCGCGGGGACCCAGGGAGGCACGCGCTTTCTCCGGACGACCCGGGTGACCTTCACGGTGGACGAGCCCACGGTCGCGCTGACAGGCGGCGTCCAGAGCGAGGTGCTGGACGCGCGGCGCCTGCGGCTGGATCTCGACGCGGTCATGCTCGGCGACCCGCGGCGCCTCCAGGTCTCCGCGGAGGTCTGGGCCCACGACGCCTTCGGCTCGGCTCGGCCCATGACCTGGCTCTCCCGGATCGACGCCCCGCGGGCGGACGCCCGCCAGGCAGGCCACTGGAACCTCTCCCTGTGGCTCGACGCCGGGTGGTTCGCGAACACGGGGCTGCGACCGCCCCTCGAGTTGAGGAACGTGCGCGTCCAGGACCCCGACCACCTCGGCGTGCTCGCCCGGGCAGCGGCGTTGCCGGTGCCGATGGGGCCGCTGCCGCCCCTCGCGGGCCGCGGGCTGGTGGCCCCCGAGTCACTCTTCGGCCCCACGGCGAACGCCTCGGCCCCTCCGACGCCCACGACGGCGGTCCCCATCTCGCCGATCCTCCCGAACCCTGGCCTGGTGCTGTCCCACGGGTATTGCGCGTCCGGGAACCCCTTCCCGACCTCTGACTTCAGCGCCCCTCTGTTCGTCTTCCAGGACACGTCGCAGAACCGGAGCCACGACCAGTTCGCGCAGCGCATCGCCAACCAGGCCTCGGCCTTCACCTCGTTCGGGGTGGTGGGACACAGCCAGGGAGGCAACGCCGCGCTGCACCTTTTGACCTACTACCAGAGCGCCCTCGACCGGGCCGAGGGGCCGCGCCGGATCCAGAGCGTGGGCTCCCCGTACCAGGGCACGCCCCTCGCGTCCCTGGGCTTCTTCGCCTGCGGCGTGAACAACAACCTGACGACCGGCGGCGGGCCCGTCTGGCTCGCGGGTATCCCCAGCTGGGCGCGGGCGGAGGTCTACTACCACACGACGGAGGAGGGCGGCTTCTTCGCCTGTCAGCTCTTCACGGCGCTCTTGCTCGCCAACCCCGAGGACGGGACCACCGAGCGCAGCCGTGGCCAGCTCCCCGGGGCCCAGAACGAGGGGCACGTCTCCGGGTGGTGCCACACGGTGTTGATGGCCGATCCCCCCCAGTGCGCGGACGGCGGTCGGAACAGCGTCATGGACGGGTTGGCGGCGCGCTGATCCTGGCGGGGAGCGCCCGCTGCACGGCGTGGGAAAGGGAGGCGTGGGGGAGCGATGAGAAGGAGGCGCCGGCTCCCCTGTGGGATCCGGCGCCTCCTTCGGCTCGCCGCTAGGCGGCGCTGAGCTGCTAGCAGTGGTTGCTGACGATGCGCTGGTCCTTGTGGCGCATGTCCTTGGTGCTCACTCCGTGGAGGGCCGAGAAGTCCACGGAGTCCAGGAAGCTGAGGGCGGCGTTGAAGGACTCGAGGAGGTCCTCGGCCATGTCCCGGGTGAGGTTGCCCTTCACGACGATGCGGAACATGGACTGGTCCGCCTCGGCGTCGTGGAAGAGGGGCAGGGTGTCCTCGCTGATCGGGTGCAGGTAGTTCATCTTGTAGCCGCTGACGTACCAGTGGTGCTGGGAGAGCACGTGCTGGAGGTCGATGTCGTCGTACGTGAAGCCGGCGTCCGGGTTGAGCATGGCGGTGACCACCGGCAGGCAGTGCTCGTCTCCATCGTCGAGGAGGACGAAGCGCGCCTTGCCGTTGTGCTCCATGGCGCGCAGTCCGTCCCGCAGGAAGGTGGCGTTGCGCATCATGTTCTCCTCGCACTGGCGGTAGCCCGCCATCCCGAAGCGCAGCAGCTTGTAGAACTGCACGTAGACGCCGCTGGCGGGACGGGAGAAGTTGAGCGTGTAGGAGTCGGCCTTGCCGCCGAGGTACGTCACGGAGATCGCCACGTGCTCGCTGAGGTCGCGGCGCTCGCGCCAGACCACCCAGCCGGTGCCGCAGCATGACTCCCCGTACTTGTGCCCGCTCGAGGAAATCGAGAGCACGTTCGGAAGGCGGAAGTCCCAGGCGGGCAGGTCATCCTGGAACGGCGCAATGAACCCGCCGGACGCGGCGTCCACGTGGATGCCCACCTGCCAGCCGTTGGCGCTGTTCACGTCCGTGACGACCTTGTCCACGTCCCACACGGGGTCGTACTGGCCGCCGTAGTGGTTGCCCATGATGCAGACCACGCCCATGGTCTTGTCGTCGATGGCCTCGCGGACGCCTTCGGGATCGACCTTGAAGGTGTCGCGGGACGGCGCGACGAGGCGGGGCTCGATGTCGAGGTACTTGAAGAGCTTCTCCCACGCTGCCTGGTAGCAGGTGGAGATGACGACGTTGGGGCGGATGGCGCGGACCTCGTCGTCGCTCAGCCCGTGGAGCTTCTGGTACCAGGCGCGCCAGCGGAACTTGAGGGCGAGCCCGGCGAGCAGGCAGGCCTCCGTGGAGCCGACGGTGCCGGCGCCGGGATAGACGCCGTACTCGTCGAAGTCGTCGGGCTTGGGGCAGTTCCAGAGGGTCGCGATCATGTTCACCACCGAGTCGTGGATCGCGTAGGACTTGGGATAGACGGTCTGGTCCGCGAGGTTGACCTGCAGCCCCATCAGCGCGACCTCCTCCTCCTCGGGCTCGAAGCTCACGTTCACGTACGACGACGTGTTGAGCTTCTGGTCGAAGTCGAGGGAGTGGGCGTTCTCGATCAGCGTCTTGACGGTCTTGGCGGGCAGTCCAGCGTCGGGCATGTGAGCCTCGCCAGACAGGTCGTGCTCCGCGTCCGCCGAGAAGTAGTAGCTCGTGTCCGCCTGCTGGCGGGTGCGGTGGAGTTCGTCGCGCAGGGCCGCGACCTCACGCTTCAGGTCGTTGATCTCGGTGTTGCTCATGTGGGTGCGCCGTTGCGGAGGCGCGATCTCGATAGTGCGTTCCCCGGACGCTCGCGGCCCGTCGGGGCAGCGGCGTCAGGCGAGCGAGCGGGGTGGCTGGAAGGAGGAGGGCCGGAGAACGGCCGTAGGAGAAGGCCGTAGGAGAAGGCCGAAGAACTAGAGGGACGGAGAGGGCGAGGGAGAAGCGGAGGGCTGGAGGGGGAGGCGGCCGGGAAGGACCGGGACCCGGCGCTCAGCCGTCCGCGTGGATGTAGGCGTCAATCACGGCGCGCTCGCCTTCCTTGCCACCAGAGGCGTTGCCGTGCTCCATGCCAACGATGCCGGTGTAGCCCTTCTTCTTGAGGTGGCGGAAGACGTTGCGGTATCCGATCTCACCGGTGCCGGGCTCCTTGCGGCCCGGGTTGTCGCCGACCTGGATATAGGCGATCTCGCTCCAGGAGCGGTCGAGGTTCGGGATGAGGTTCCCCTCGGTGATCTGCTGGTGGTAGAGGTCGTCGAGGATCTTGACCGAGGGCGAGTCGACCGCGCGGCAGATCATGTAGGCCTGAGGCATGCCGCTGAGCATGAGCCCGGGGTGATCGCGCCAGGGGTTGAGGGGCTCGAGGACGGCGACGAGGCCGGCGGGCTCCAGGATCTCCGCGGCGAAGCGCAGGTTGTCGATGGCGTTGGCCATCTGGTACTCGTGGGGCACGTTCCGCTTCATGGCGCCCGGGACGACGGTGCACCACTTCGCGTTCACGCGCTTGGCCACTTCCACGGACCGCTTCATGTCCGCCTCGATGCGCTCGCGCGCCTTGGCGGGGGGGTCCACGAAGGTCGGGTTACGCATGTCCACGTGGGCTACGAAGACGCCCATGGCCATGTCCATCTCGGTCATGGCGGCGGCAATGCGGTCCTGGGTCGCGTCGTCTCGACCCTTCATCCCGTTGTCCTCGAGGGCGGTGAAGCCCTCGTCCCTCATGAACCGCAGCTGGTCCACGGGGTCGTTGCCGGCGTGGGCGCGGAACATCCCGAAGTGGGGAGCGTAGCGCAGCCCGAACCCCTGGGACCGGCGCACAGGCGTGGGTGTGCTGAGTCGCTCATTCCCGAGGGCGGAGGCGAACACAGAGGGCGCTGCGGCGGTGGCCGCGGCCGCGGCGGCTCCGCGGAGGAAGTGGCGTCTTTGCATGGGGAGGGGGGGGCGAGGGTGGAGCTGGGAGCACACCGTACACGGCGCGAGCGTTTCGGCGCGGCACACGGTTTGTAACCAGGGGTCCCGCGACTACCCTTACGCGCCCCAACTGGAGCCCGGCGCGTCCGTAGCCAATGCTCTACGCCGACGGATGCCGGGCAGATCGAGCATCCAGGCCCAGACTTCACACCGAACACCCCCACCAGACCATGATCGAAGTGGCCAACCTGACGCGCCGGTACGGCGCGCTGCTCGCCGTCGACGACCTCAGCTTCGAGATCGGACGCGGGGAGGTCGTGGGGTTTCTTGGTCCCAATGGTGCGGGTAAGACCACCACCATCCGGATCCTCGCGGGCTACCTCGCGGCCACGAAGGCCGGTCGGCTCGTGGTGGCTGGGCACGACGTCCAGCGGGACTCCATGGGCGTGCGCCGGTCGATCGGTTACCTCCCGGAGTCGGTGCCGCTGTACCCGGAGCTGCGCGTCGAGGAGATGATGCGCTTCCAGGGGCGGCTACACCGCATGGATCGTCAAGCCATGCGGGTTCGCATCCCGGAGGTCCTCGAGCGCGTCGGGGTGCAGGACCGCGGCAAGCAGTTGGTGGGGACGCTGTCGCGTGGGCTCAAGCAGCGCGTCGGCCTGGCCGTGGCGCTGCTGCCCGACCCGGAGGTCCTCATCCTCGATGAGCCGACCAGCGGGCTGGATCCCATCCAGCGTGGCGAGGTGCGGGACCTGATCCACTCTCTCGCGGACGACCGCACGGTGCTGCTCTCTTCCCACATCCTGGCAGAGGTGGAGTCGGTCGCGCCCCGAGTGATCATCCTGCACGAGGGCCAAAAGGTCGCGGACGGCAAGCCCGCCGAACTCGCCGCCTCTCTGGGTGGCGGTGGGCACGTGGCGGTGGAGGTCATGGGCGCAGCGTCGGCAGAGGACATGTCGTCACTGATTGGTTCTCTCCCCGGGGTGGAGTCCGTGGCGACCGGTGAACGGGTCGGAATCCACCAGTCCTTCGAGGTGCGTGGCGAGGGCGATCTGCGGGAGGATATTGGTGCCCTCGCGATGACCCAGAGCTGGGCCCTGCGGGAGCTCTCCTGGCAGCGCCCGACCCTTGAGCAGCTGTTCACGCGGCTCGTGACCGGGCGCGGTCTGGACGAGCTGGCCATGCCTGTAGCTTCCGGTCCTGGCGCTGCCCCCTCGTCCAAGCCCGAGGCGGGGCCGGCTGGTCTGTCGGCGGACGCGCCGGTGCTGGCGTCGGGCCTGGAGCTGTCGCAGGGTCCGACCGGGCCCTCGGCGCTGCCGCTTGGGACGCCGGGCAATGCCGGCTCGAAGATCATCTACAGCCTCAACCCGTTCGACCGGGGCGCCTCGCGTGACCTGTCGAAGCCGGTCTCGGTGGACGCGCCGCCTGAAGCGCCCGCTGAAGGGCTCCCTGACGGGGCGAGCGAGGAGACCGAGTCATGATCGGCACCTTCGTCGTCGCTCGCCGGGAGTTGAGTGGCCTCTTCATGGCCCCCTTCACCTGGATCGTTCTCCTGGTGGTGCTCTTCATCAATGGGCTCCTGTTCTCGAGCTTCCTCTACCAGACTCAGGGGAACGTGACCGCCACCCTCTCGGAGTCCATGACGGGCCCGAGCTTCTGGCTCTGGATGATCTTCCTCCCGGCGCTGCTGTCCATGCGCCTGGTGGCAGAGGAGTCGAGGAGCGGCACTCTCGAGTATCTGCTCACCGCGCCCGTCAGTGACGCGGCGGTGGTCCTCGGGAAGTTCCTTGCCGCGACGGGGTTCCTGGCGCTGCTGTGGTCGTCGTCGCTGATCTACGCGGTGACCCTCGACTACGCCGGCGGCCCGCCGGATTGGCCTGCTGTGATCGGGACCTGGTTCGGAACCATCCTGGTCTCCGGGCTCTTCGTCTCGATCGGCATGCTCGCCTCGACTTCCACCTCGACCCCGCTCCTGGCGGCGTTCCTGAGCATGGTGTCCTGCCTCATGTGGATCGCCATTCCGTTTCTCGCCGCAAACATCATGGCGTACCTCGTCCCGCTCCTCACCTCCACGGCCGCCGAGCAGGCGGTGCTGGCGGAGCGCATGGGCAGCGTCGTCGCGAGCATGGATGCGCTGCGGCACTTCAGCCGCTCGTTCCAGATGGGCGTCCTGGATACGGCCGAGATTGTGTTCTTCCTGACGTGGATCAGCTTCTTCCTCTTCCTGACAGCGCGCTCCATCGAGGCGCGGAGGTGGCGCGGATGAGCGGGTCGCACAGCAACGTTGGTTGGCTCTCTCGGATGGGCATCGGCGCTCAGGTGCTCGTGACGGCAGCGCTCGCTCTCGTGGCGCTCCTGCTGGTGAACTGGCTCGTCGCGCGGCCCGGTCTCCGTCACCGGTTCGACCTCACCTCGGCCTCGAGCAACACCCTCTCCACCGCGACGCTCGCCCTGCTCGATCGTCTGGAGTCGGACATCCAGGTCGACATCCTCTATCGCGACATGAACGCGCCCCTGACCGCTCTGGGTCAGGAGGTGATCGTGCGCACGGACAAGCTCCTCGTCCTGATGGAGGAGGCGGCGGGCGGTCGCTTGGCCATTCAGGTCGTGGACACCGCAGACCAGGAGGCCTGGACCATCCGTCAGCAGGAGCTGCGGCTGCGTGGCTATGAGAACGGTCTCGTGATCTCGAACGGAGAGCGGCGAGAGTTCCTCGCGCTCTCCGGTGACCTCGCGGTCTTCGACATAGGGAACCCGGTCCCCGAGACGTTTATTCCCCCGCGCATCCAGCAGTTCGACGCTGAGCGCGCGATCGTGGGCGCGATCCTCGACGTGACCGAGGGCGCGGAGCGCCACGTGTACTTCACCTACGGCTTCGGCGAGCTGGACGCCCTCGACGTGGTGGAGAATTCCGGGCTCGGCATGCTCAGCGACGAGCTCGAAGGGGACGGCCTTCGGGTGCACCGCTGGAACTTCCTCGAGGACGGGCCGCTGCCGGACGATTGCGCTGCGGTCGCGGTCGTCGGTCCCCAGGTCGGCTGGCCCGAGGACATGTACGCCGAGGTGGTCGAGTACGTCGAGGCGGGCGGGCGACTGCTGGTCGCAGCCGAGACGGTGCCGGAGATGCTCCGCAAGAGCGACGTTCCCGACCTCCTTGCACACTTCGGGCTGGAGGTGAGCGAGGGGCGGATCATGCACCCGCTGCTTGATCGTCGGACCGGGCTCGTGGTGCAGGGGCAGCAGGAGTGCGAGGTCCACGTCGTGACCGGTGACCTCATGAGCCGGCACCCGATCCTCAGTGCGTTGCGCGGCGTTGGCGGGTCCTTCTCGGTTCCGATCGCCCACCGCGTTCAGGTCGGAGTGCAACCCCCCGACGGAGTGGCGCAGGTCCTGCTGCGCTCCTCTCCAGACTCCTGGCTCGACGCTCCCCCGTGCGACCGACGTTATGACGCCCAGCTGGACGGGACCTTCAAGTCCTTCCCGCTCGCGGCCACGGTTCAGCGCCCGCCGATGGTGGACGTGGAGGCGCCGACGGGCCTCGGCACTGTCCCGGAGGTCCGCATCGTGGCTCTGGGGTCCGAATCGATGCTCACCAACGCAGCGCTCCAGAACCCGACGTTCCGTTCGTCGGACGTGCTGCGGGGTGCGTTCAACTGGCTCCTCGATCGGGAGCACCGGATCATCATGGAGCCAGGAGACCCCGACCTGCGCTTCCTCCCTCGGGAACGTCCCGAGTCGGCGGTGTTCGTGATCCGCGTCGCCCAGTACTACCTGCCCTTGGCCGCCCTCCTGGTGAGCTTGCTCGTCTGGCTGTTGCGCACTCGCGGCAGCCGGCGGGTGGCCCTTAAGACCTCCCGCATCGAAGAGAGCGCCGGATGAATCGACTGACCACGCTCCTCCTGTTTGTCGTCGTCCTTGGGCTCGGCGGCGCCGCGTTCCTGCAAACCGGACGGGAGGCGAAGACCATTCCTGAGGACGGCCTGTCGGAGGCCCTGTTTCCCGGTGTCGACAAGAGCCGGCTCGCTGCGATTCGGCTCGAGGACATCAAGGGCTCCATGCACCTTCGCTTCGAGCGCGACGTGGCGGGGCAGTGGTTCATCACCGACCCCATCGCCTGGCCCGCGGAGCAGAACCAGGTCCTGGAGATCGTTCAGGTGGTCCTGCGAAACCGCGTGGTGGCGGTCCCCGATGCCCTCCTGGAGCAAGCGAGCCAGTCTTTCGATCCCCCCGATGGCTTCATCGAGGTGGAGGAGAAGACCGAGGGGGGGGAGCCTCGCCGTACACGCGTCGAGCTCGGCGCGGTGGATCTCGACGGGATGCGCGTCTACGTGCGCCGCGACGGCAGGATCTTCCGGACCCTCAGGAACTTCGAGACGCCCTTCACGCTGGGGCTCAACGAGTACCGCTCGAGGCGCATCTTCGCGCTCCGCGCGGATGAGGTCGTGGCCCTGGAGCGGGTCGGCGGGTGGTACGACCAGGGCGAGCAGCAGAACCTCGGGATGAGGGCGTTCCGCTCGGGGGCTGGCTGGCAGATCGACGCGCCCTCCAAGGCTCTCGGTGACCCGGAGTTGTTCACCCTCTGGACCCGGTTCCTCAACCGGCTGGAGGCCGAGCGGATCGCGAGCGATCGCTCCGAGGTGGACCTGGCTCGCTTCGGGCTCGATGTCCCGTGGATGTCCATCAGCGCGACCTCCTTGACCGGCGTGGTGCAGACCATCCAGATCTCGTCTGAGGAGGGACGGGTCTTCTGCCGTCGCGGCGAGGGGAAGACCGTGTTCGAGCTCGATCCCCTCGACGTCCTCCGCTTGCGAGAGCCGGTGACCAGCTTCCTGGAGGGCCAGTTCGTGCGCTTCAACCGTGAGGACCTGAAGGAGGTTCTGATCGGACGGGGCGCGGACTCGATTCGCATCCGGCCTGAGGGGGATGATTGGGTCGTCGCCAAGCGTTCGTCGGGGCTCCCGGATTACTCGACCGACCTTCCTGGGGACCGGCGCCGGATCGAGGACCTGGTGTCGGTCCTCGAAGACGCGCCGGTGGTGCAGTACTTCATCGACACCGAGGGGGCCGAGTTCTTCCCCGTCGGTTCGAGGGACCGTGGGGTCTGGGTGGAGACGAGGGACGGGCTCGTCCAGGGCGGCGCCATCGCGGCGGCGACCCGCAACGCCGAGGGCACGGAGGTGCTCCCGCTCCTGCGGGACGGGGACAAGATCATGGGGGCTTTGGATCCCGCCTTCGACGAGGTTCTCGGGCTGTCTTTCGAGAGCCTCCTGAACCGAGAGCTCTGGACCCTCTCGAACGTCCGCCTGCGCCAGCTCCGGATCCAGCAGGACGGGAGGGCGCGTGAGTGGGTGCGGGCAGACTCGTTCGACTGGCGGCCCAAGGGCACCAAGATCGCGGCGCGTGAGCTGGACCCGGTCCTCGACCATCTGCTCTTCCTCAAGGCCGAACGCCACATCCCCGAGGGCGAGCGGGAGGAGCTCCTCGACTCCGTCGAGGTGCGCTTCATCGGAGGCGACGGGAAGCCCCATGAGGCTCGCTTCGGCCGGACGGCAGCCGGGGAGGCTCAGGTCCAGGTCGGGGCGCTGCGGGCGGTGCTGGCCCGGCAGGAGCTTTACGGCGACCTGCAGGCCATCGTGGACCGCAAGCCGGAGTGGTCGGACCGCTGAGGCGCGGCGGGCCCTGATCAAGATCGGGAGCCGGGCTCTTCCCCGAGCGGAGGGTGGACCCTACCATACCCCTAACATGATGGGGAGCAGCCACGAGAGCGAGGGGAGCGCGTCGGTCCGATCCGGCGGCGAGAGGCGAGCACGCAGGGCACAGGGGGTCGAGGCCATCGCGCGTCGCCTCGGAACCGAGCCGCCGTGGAAGGGGCGCATCGTCCACTGGCGTGAGGCCGCGGCGCGGCCTGGGCGGACCTCCCCTTGGCCGGACTCCCTGGACGAGCGACTCGTGGAGGTCTTCCGGGCCCGCGGGATCGAGGAGCCCTACGCTCACCAGGCTTCCGCCATCGACGCGGCGCTCAGGGGCGAGGATGTGCTGGTCGCCACGCCCACCGCCAGCGGCAAGACCGTGTGCTACACCGCGCCCGTGCTGCAGTCCCTGCTCGAGTCCAACGGGGCCTCGCGGGCCCTGTTTCTCTATCCGACCAAGGCGCTCTCTCAGGATCAGACCGTGGGGCTCACGGGCCTGGTCGAGGAGTTCGCTTCCCGTCACGGGGACGACACGGGCGCGCGGGATTGGCACGCCTTCACCTACGACGGCGACACTCCGCCGAGCGTGCGCCGCACGCTCCGAGATCGCGGGCACATGGTGCTCACCAATCCGTACATGCTGCACCAGGGCATCCTGCCGAACCACGCGAAGTGGGCGGAGCTCTTCCGTGACCTCCGGTATGTCGTCGTCGACGAGGTCCACACGCTCTCCGGGGTCTTTGGCTCCAGCGTGGCGAACGTGCTCCGGCGCCTGATGCGTATCGCCAGGCACTACGGAGCAGACCCCAAATTTCTCGCCTCGTCGGCCACGGTGGCAGACCCCAAGGGGCACGCCGAGCGCCTGTTCGGGCGGCCAGTGACGGTGGTGGACGAGGACGCTTCCCCGGCGGGCAAGCGCATCTTCGGGGTCTACGAGCCGCCTGTGGTCAACCCGGTGGCCGGCCTACGAGCCAACGCCCTCGAGGAGGCCAGAGAGCTCGCCCGCGAGGTGGTCGGGCCCGGGCACCAGACCATCTTCTTCTGCGGCCGCCGCACGGCGGTCGAGGTGCTCACCCGCTACCTGAAGGAGAGCGCGAAGCAGCTCGGACTGAAGCCGAGCGAGATCCGTGGCTATCGAGGTGGGTACCTGCCGGACATGCGGCGAGAGATCGAGTCCGGGCTCAAGGAGGGCAAGATCAAGGTGGTCGTCTCCACCAATGCCCTCGAGCTGGGCGTGGACATCGGCGCCCTGGATGTCGCGGTCCTCGTGGGCTATCCGGGGAGCCAGGCGAGCTTCTGGCAGCGTGCAGGGCGCGTCGGGCGCCGCGGTAAGCCGAGCCTGGTGATCCAGATCGCCCGCAGTGAGCCGGTGGACCAGTTCCTCGTCCACCACCCCGAGTTTCTCTTCGAGGCCCCTCGGGAGCGGCTGGGCGTCGACCCCAACAACCTCGTGCTGCTCAGCGAGCATGTGAAGTGCGCGGCCTTCGAGCTCCCCTTCCGCGCGGCGGAGGAGGTCGGCGAAGACGGCGCTGAGGTGCTGGAGCACGAGGCCGAATTCGCGCTCGCGCCCCACGTCCCCGAGATCCTGGACTACCTCTCCGACGAGTCGGGCTTCCTGCACCGCAGGGGGACCACCTGGTACTGGATGGCCGACGCCTATCCGGCCCAGGACGTGTCCCTCGCCGGCGGAGACATCGACAACGTGCTCATCCTCGAGCAGGGCACGGAGCGAGCCATCGGTGAGACAGACCGGGAGTCCTCCATCACCACCGTGCACGAGGGTGCGATCTACCAGGTCCAGGGCGTGACCTGGAGGGTGGAGCGCTTCGACTACAAGAACCGCCGGGCTTACGTGCGGGAGGTGGAGTCGGATTACTACACCGACGCGCAGACCGACACCGAGGTGCGCGTGCTGCGCCTCGAGGAGCGCTCTCGACGGGACCGCGTCGTGGCGCGCGTGGAGTCGCCCGTGTTGCCCGAGGGGCCGCGTGAGGGCGAGGACTACTCGGGGTGGCGCGGCGAGGTGCACGTCACCACCGTCGCGACCCTCTACAAGAAGATCCGCTTCTACACCCGCGAGAACGTGGGGGCCGGAGACATCCACCTGCCCCCGGAGGAGCTGGATACCGAGGCCTTCGTGATGACCCTCTCCGAACACACGGCGGACGAGCTCGGCCTGGCCGGGGGCAACCGTGGGGCCGCGTGGCGGGCGCTCGGGGATCTCCTGCGGCGGGTCGCGCCCTTGTTCATTCGTTGCCAGCCCTCCGACCTCGGCCTCTCGAGCCACGTGAAGTCGCCCCACTTCGGCAGGCCCACGCTCTTCCTCTACGACAAGGTCCAGGGCGGCGTCGGGCTCGGAGAGCTGCTCTTCAACGCGCACCGGGACCTCCTCGGGGCCGCGCTGGACGTGGTGACCCGCTGCTCCTGCCCCGTGGGTTGCCCCGCGTGCGTAGGGCCCACGGCGGAGGTCGGCCCCCTGGGCAAGGAGACCGTGGTGCGGCTCCTCCAGCACCTCGGCAGCGGCCCGATGCCCACGGCCGCCGACGCCGGAGACCTTGAAGCCCCTTGCGAGGAGGAGCCCGCGGACTTCGGCCCGCTGCCCCGCGGCGCCGCCACGGAGGGGCTCTGAGCACGCCGATGCAGGACGCCTTCCGCTCCAAGCTCGCCCGGCTCCGGCGCGAGGGTGACCGGCTGCGCTCGGGTGCTGCGGCAAACCCTGCGGCGGCAAACCCTGCGGCGGCAAACCCTGCGGCGGCAAACCCTGCGGCCGGGGACCCTGAGGCTGTGGACCCTGCAGCTGTGGACTCTCCCGCGGTGGGCTCCGCTGCGGTGGGCTCCGCCGCCGCGGCGCCCTCGCGCGGGGACGGCCTCATCAAGGGCCGAGTCGGCGGGGCAGGGATGCCTGAGAGCCTGAAGGCGCGCCTTGGCGGTCGGACCGCCGGCGCGCGCAGCAGCCAGTCGGACGGCCCACCCCGGGCCTCGGGCTCCATCAGCGCGGCTCTTCAGGGTGGCGCGGACGGACTTCGTGAGGCGAGCTCTGCGCCCCCCTCCGGGCTCATGGAAGTGACGCGGCCTGAGGGGACGTTTGCGGCGCGGGAGACGCGCGTGGACGTGGGCCGCTGGGCGCACGGCGGCTGGCGTCTCCATGAAGTGGACGGTGCGGCGGCGGGCACCATCGCGCGGCTTGCGCGCGATCCCGGGCTGGCGGGGCTGCCGCTGCGTGAGGCGGTCTACCTGGACACGGAGACCAGCGGGCTCTCTGGCGGCGCCGGGGTCTACGTGTACATGGTGGGCCTGGGCTGGTTCGAGGGGGACGAGTTCGTGAGCTGGCAGGGGTTCCTCAGGGAACCGGGTGAAGAGCGGGCGATGCTCGCCGCTGTGGCGGAGCGGCTCCGCGCCGCGCCTGGGATGGTGTCGTTCTTCGGCAAGTCCTTCGACCGACATCGGCTCGAGGACAAGATGCGCATCGCCGGTGTGGAGGCCCCCTTCGACGGGCTGGCCCACCTCGACCTCTACCACCCGCTTCGCCGCTTGACCCAGGGCACGCTCCCGGACGGGCGACTCCAGACCATGGAGCGGGAGCTCCTGGACTTCCACCGGGTCGATGACCTGCCGGGGAGCCTGGCCCCCGCCGCGTGGTTCGACTTCCTGGCGGACCGGCCTCACCGGCTGGAGGGAGTCTTCGAGCACAACCATCACGATGTGCTCTCCCTCGCCGCGTTGGCGGCGTACCTCGGCCGAGCGGAGGACGAGACGCGCGTGGACGGCGAGCCGCTGGCGGGCGCGCCCTGTCAGCGCGCCGTCGCGCTCGCAGAGACCGCGGCCGAAGAGGACGAGGAGTTGCGGTGGATCGAGGCCGCCTTCAATCGAGGCGCCGCGGGTGAGTCGCGTCGTCGCCTGCAGGTTCGCCAGGCTCACCTGCATCGGCGCGCGGGGAGGGTGGATGCCGCCCGCGCTGCCTACCGGGGGGCCCTTGAGGAGTGCGCCGAGGACCGCCACGCGGTGGAGCTGTTCACGGGCGGATCGATGCTCCTCGAGCGCCACGTCGGCGACCTCGAGAGCGCCCACCGCCTCGCGGAGCGCGCCCTTGAGGCCGGTGTGCGGCTCGGGTTGACCGCTCGGCAGCAGGAGCGTCTACGGGACAGAGCCAGGCGGCTTGCGTCGCGCCGGTCAGCCTCAGCGGCGCCAGAAGCGACGCAGGGCCTCGGGGAGAGCGAGTAGCTCCTCCTCGAAGACCCGAGCCGCCAGGGCCTCGGCCGAGTCGCCGGGGTGTACCTCGCACCAGCGCTGGTGGAGGATCGGCCCGTTGTCGTAGACGTCGTCGACCAGGTGGACCGTGCAGCCGGTGACCTGACAGCCGCGCTCGAGGACCGCGCGGTGGACCCGCATTCCGTAGTACCCCTTGCCGCCGAAGGCCGGCAGGAGCGAGGGGTGGATGTTGATGACGCGCCCCGCAAAGTCCTCGGGGATCCAGAGCTTCTTCAGGAAGCCCGCGAGGACCACCGTGTCGGCTTCGGCGTCTCGAATCACTTCGAAGACGCGCCTCCCGTAGGTCTCGTCCGACTCGGCCTCCGCGCCCTCGAGGACCTCCGCGCGGAGCTCGAAGCGGGCGGCCCGGTCCAGGGCGCCGACGCCGGGGCGGTTCGAGATGACGACGCCGATCTCCGCGTCGAGGTCTGCCGCTGGATCCCTCGAGAGCTCCGCCAGGTTCTCCAGGTGCCGCCCGGTGCCAGACACCAGGACAGCGAGGCGGTGGCTCACGCCTCCACCTCTGCGGCGCGCTCACGAGCGAGCGGCCCAACCTGTTGGGCGACGTCCTCCACCAGCTGATCGAGCACAGGCGCCGTGCGCTCGGCGCGGGCGACGATCGTCGCGACGTCGAGTTCATGCTCGCCGGCGACGTCTGTGATGGCGACGAGCGCGAGGGTCCCCATTCCCGCGTGAGCGGCGGCGATCAGGGGATCACCGAGCCGTTGGACCGAGACATCGCAGCCGGCGGTCTTGTGCCACGCGAGCTCCGCGGGGGTGCAGAGGGCGGGGCCCGAGGTGCAGGCGGCGATCCCGTTGGTCAAGTCGAGGCCGCGGCGGCTCGCGGCGTCCCAGGCCAGCTCGCCGAGCCGCTCATCGTGGACCCGCGTCTGGTCCGGGAAGAGCGGCCCCAACCGGGTCTCTCCGAGCCCTCGGAGCGGTGAACGCCCCGAGAGGTTCAGGTGATCGACGAGCCGCACGACGTCGCCCGCCGCGAGGGTCGCCCCGTCAGGGCTCGTGGAGCCGAGCGCGGTCCCGGCGGAGGTGTGGATCATCAGCCGGGCGCCGGCCGCGCCAGCGAGCCAGACCGGGAAGGCGCGGTGCCAGTCGGGTTCGGGGCCGTGCTCAAGAGCCGCATCGTCCTCGATGAGCCAGACGCGCGACTCGCCGAGATGGCCCGCCCGGAGGCTCACCCCGTGCCACGCTGCGGGGGCGCCGGGGACCTCACGGAGGGGAACGACCACGGAGTCCGTCATCCTCGCGGGGAGGTCACCCGGGCCGGTGGCGAGTAAGAGGATGGCGTCGGGGGTGCCGACCTCGGTGTCGCCCAGGGCGCCCGTGGCCTGCGAGACCGCCCGGTCCAGCGGGTTCCAGTCTCCTCGGATGTCTTCGTTCGAACTCATCGCTCCACCCCGCCGTCCGAGAGCAGCATCACGACCCAGGTCGCCCTGTTCTCATCGATCAGCCGCCCGAGGAGGGAGGCGCAGAGGCTCCAGTCGCCGTCCTGCCGCGCGAGGATCGCGTCGGCGAGCAGCCGCGCTGCGGCGCGCTGGCGCGAGGCGTAGGGCGCGCTTTGGGGAGCCCGATCGACCCACTCCTGAACCTCTGAGAAGGACTGGAGTGCCTTGGTGGTCGCGCCTCGGGTGACCCGGCGACCACTCTTGCGGAGGGCGGGTGTGAGAGTGTCGACGAGCTGCAAGGAGGCGCTCAGGCCCATGAGGACAGCGATGCCCTCTTCCTCGTCCTCGCTCCAGCTCCGATCGAGCCGACCCTTGAACAGATTGTCGAGCGCCTTTGGGCTCGTCATCCATGCGGAGAGCGGGACGCTCTCTGGGCCCCCCGCGGCCTCGAGCATGAGCGCGCCTGGAGCGGTCCCCAGGACGCTCGCGTTCCCGCTGCCCCGCGGGTCGATCACGCCGCGCCGACGCCAGCCTGGGGTCGCCCAGCCGGAGAGGAGCGAGTTCGCCGCGAGCTCACCCTTCTCCAGGCTCGAGGCCATGTCGCGGAGCTTGCCGGCCAACCCGGCGTCGGTGCAGAGCCCGGAGGCCTGGACGAGCCGCTCCCGCGCGCCTGCGAAGGCGAGCTGGCGGAGGTCCGACTCGAGCCCACTGCCCAGCAGGGTGGCGATGGCGGCGCGTTCCTTGGCGGTGCGGATCGCCGCGAACGCCTCCTCGCTGCCACGCAGCCCGTTGAGGCGCTCCCTGACGGCTGCCGCGAGGTCCTCCAGCTCCTTGACGGATGACGGTGCACCCAGGCCGACGAGCAGGGGGGCCTCCTCTTCGGTGGGCAGGTCCGCGAGCCCGACGAACTCACGTAGCGGGGCCTGGGTACCGGGGAGGTCGCCGCGAGCCGCGGCCTCGTCGGCGGCGGCCGTGGCGGCCCTTCCTCTCGCGAGCCCGGATTTCATGGCCCGGTCCACGAGGGCCGCGCGACCCGCCAGGAACTCGGGGTCGGTGGCCAGGTTCGCGGGCGCGATGATCAGGTTCATCGCGCGCAGGGCCTGGCCGGGGTGGAAGGGGGTCGCCTCGAAGTTCGCGGCGGCGGTCAGGGCCCCCAGCGCAGCGCCGATGCCGGCGGCGCGGGCCTGGGCGACGTCGGTGGCGGCGGAGGCGCCGGACTCGATCAGCGCGGCCTCCTCGAAGGCGCGGGCCGCCGCGTCGGTCCCGGCGAACTGCTCGGCGAGGATCCGCAGCCGCGCGGCGCGGTCCGCCGGGGTGAGCAGCTCCTCGTTGAGCGCCAGGGTGGCGCGCTCCGCCTGGTACTCCAGCTCGGCCTCGGCCGCGGGAGCGCTCTGCTTGATGGAGGGGCCGGCGGCAGATCCGCTGGTCGACGAGCCCTCATCGGAGCCCGTCGGATCCCGATCGGCTCCGTTGGTCGATCCACCGCCCGCTGGGTTCTCTGCGGGGCGGACGGGCGCCTCGGCGCTCGCCGTCTCCCCGGGGGTCTCGGCTGGGCTCTTGGCTTGGGTCTCGGCGGGGTCGGTGAAGCCGCTCTTCTTGAAGGGCTCGGGCGCGGGGGCGGGGTCGTCGCCCCCGCCGATGAACAGGTACCCAGCGGCGGCCAATGCCACGGCGGCGACACCCGCGATGAGTCCCCCCTTGGAGCCACCGCTCGCGGGGGCACCAGGAGTCGATGCGCTCCCCATGTCGCCCGAGCGGATGGCCTCGAGCTCCTTCAGGAGGATGGAGGCCGAGGGCGGGCGTCGGTCGGGGTCCTTCTCGAGGAGCCGATGGATGGTGGCCTGGAGGCGCGCGGGGAGGCCGGGGACCAGCGTTCCGAGCTGGGCGGGCTCCTCGGTCATCGCAGCGCGGAGAATGTCACGGGACGTGGCCCCCTCGAAGGGGGTCTTGCCCGAGAGGACGCGGTAGGCGGTGACGCCCAGCGCGTAGAGGTCGCCGCGCGCGTCGGCTGGCTGGCCCTTGGCGACCTCGGGGGCGATGAAGTGTGGCGTGCCGAAGATCTTCCCGCCGCTGGAGTCGACGGTCTCCTGCTCCACCTGGACAGCCAGGCCCAGGTCCGCGATCTTCGTGACCCCGTCCTGGTTCCGCATCAGGTTCTCGGGCTTGATGTCCCGGTGCACGATGCCCCGCGACTCCGCGTACACGAGCCCCGCCGCGGAGTCCCGGAGGACGTCGAGGGCCTCGCGCCACGGGAGGGGGCCCAGCTCCTCGAGCCGGGCCTCGATGGACCCGCCGGCCATGAACTCCATGGAGAGGAAGTGATGGTCGCCGAACTGACCCACGTCGAAGACCGTGACGATGTTCGGATGGTTCAGGCGTGCGGCGGCGCGAGCCTCGTCCTTGAAGCGCTGAACGAAGACCTCGTCGCCCGCCAGCTTGGGCTTGAGCACCTTCAAGGCGACCCGCCGGTCCAGGCTCTCCTGGGTGCTCAGGTAGACGTCGCCCATGGCGCCGCGTCCGAGCAGGCGGTCGACCTGATAGCCGGTGATCTCGGGCGGTCCGGCGGACGTAGGTCTGGAGGAGGCACGGGGCTTCGCGGCCGGCCGCGGTGAGGGAGCGGCGGCCGGAGGCGCCGGGGCGGGCGCGGTCTCCGGGAGCACGATGTCCTCGAGGGCCATCTCCTCAGGGGGGTCTTCTCTCGGGGGGTCTTCTCTCGGGGTGGACCGCTTGCTGCTGGGGGCGTTGCCGCTTGTGGGGCCCTTGGCCGATGCCAGCGAGAAGATGCGGAGCTTCTTGGACCCAAGGAGGATCTCGTCGCCCTCGCTCAGGCGCGTGGCCTCCACGGGCTCGCCGTTGAGCATCGTGCCGAACTCCGAGCCGAGGTCGCGCAGGGCCCAGCCGCCTCCCTTGATCCGCCCGATCGCGCAGTGGACATCTGCGACGCCTTGGCCGGGGACCAGGAACGATGCCTTGTCGCTGGACGAGCCGATCACGAGCTTGCCCTGGCGAGGGAGCTCGGCAGGGGCTCCGCCAGAGCCAACCACTTCGATGTAGAGCGGGTCCATCAGTCGTCTTCTGCCCGGTTCAGGGCATCTGTGGTCATCGGGGCCTGGGGCGCCCGCTCCGGTGTCGCTGGCATGGGAAGGTCGACAAACAACGCTGACCCGACGCGCACGAGGTCAGAGCCGAGCTCGGTGGCGAGGGCGGCGTCGCCGCTCATCCCCATGGAGAGTTCGCAGCGGCGCTCGAGGAAGACCTCGGGGAGCTCTTCCTCGAGGCTACTGGCCAGCTCGCGCGCCTCCTCGAAGACCTCTCGGACCGTGCGGTGTGCGCGCATTGGCCCCATGGCCATCAGGCCACGGACGTTGATGGCGGGCGAGCTAGCGAGCCGCAGGGCGGCGTCGCCGGCCTCGTCCTTGCTGAAGCCGTACTTCTCGTCCTCGCCGGTCAGGTTGACCTGGATGAACACATCGATCGAGCGCCCCAGCTCCTCGGCGACGCGGGCCACGGTGCCCGCGAGGCGCTCCGAGTCGATGGAGTGCAGGACGTGGACATGCTCGAGGACTCGGCGGACCTTGTTGCGTTGCAGGTGGCCGATGAAGTGCCAACGAGGCTCCCGACCCATGGCGGCAAAGCGCTCGGCTCGCCGGGCGAAGGCGTCGGCTCGATTCTCACCGAGGTCCTGGCAGCCCGCATCAAGGACCCAGCCTGCGACCTCCTCGTCCACCGCCTTGGTCACGGCGACGAGGGTCGGGGCCGCGCGGCCGGCACTGCTGGCCGCCTCCGTTAGCATCCGGCGGACCGCCTCAACGTTGCGTACGACGATGGCTTGGCGTGGGTCTGCCGGCGGAGATCCGCCGTTGGAGCTCCCATTGGCCGCATGGATCGCGGCTGGGGTAAGTCGGAGAGGCGAAGGCACAGGGAGGGAGCATAGCCCCCGCGAGTGCTGGAGTCACCGGACGGACTGGCCTCTGGCGCCGCCGAGAGACAGTCGAATTCTCCGGCTGGTCGCGCTGGTCACGGTTCGGCGCTCCGATACGGCCACCCCGGCGACCCACACGACCTCCTCATCGGCGAGCACCACGGGGACCAACCCGCGCTCCTCCCGAGGGATACCAGCCTCGCCCAGGAAGCGCCGCACAGGCTTGTGTCCCGGCGCGCCGGCGGCCTGGAAGCGGTCTCCAGGCCGAGCGAAGCGAACCCGGAGCTCGCCGATGCCCTCGCCGTCGATCTCCACGGTGGTGGGGTCGGGGTGATCCAGGCCGGATTCCTGGGCCAGGATCTCCGCGCAGATGGACCGGCCGTCTTCCAGCTGGACGGCGCCGGGAAGCCCGAGCACGAGGCCAGCGCCTGCGATGGGCGCTTGCTTGGGCTCAGGCGGGGCGGACTCGGCGGGCTGGGACTCGGCGGGCTGGGACTCCCCGCTCACCTCGGCAGACGCCGGGCGCAGCCGCTCCGCAGGCGGGGTCAGGTGGAGCGCGTCGGAGCGGAGCTGGATGGTCCAGCCCTCGTGGACGTCCACGCGCAGGGTGCGACCTTGTTCGATGCCGTCTCCGAGCTCGGCGAGCAGCCCGCGGGTCGGGCGCCGTCCGGTCCCCTCGCCGATCAGCCGGCCAAGCGCACGCCGAAGCAGCGGCCCGGCCAGGGACTCCAGCTCGGCTCGGTTGACCATCCCGCCAAGCTCGGGCATGGAGGTCGAGCGGCGGGCCGCCTCGTGGGCCACCGGCTGCCACTGGATGTGGCCGGTCCGGTCGGCGAGCTCGTCCTCAAAGGACTCGATGGCGCGGGCGAACTCGAAGAAGTTCTCGACGCCTTCCTTGCCGCAGCTCTCCTCGATCTGCGGGAGGACCTCGTTCCTGACGCGGTTGCGGCTGAACTGCGAGCCGTCGTTGGAACTGTCCTCTCGCCACTGGAGTTGCTCGCGGCGCAGGGCGCTGCGGACCTCCTCTCGGCGCATGCCCAGCAGGGGGCGAAGCACGCGGATCCCTGCGGATGAGTCCGAGACGTGCCCCTTGCCGAGCACAGCCTCTCTCCGGAGGCCGGCGAGCCCCCCGATGTCCGAACCTCGCATCCAGCGCATCAGCAGCGTCTCCACGGCGTCATTCTCGTGGTGCCCTGTGAGCACGACGGAGATCCCGGAGGCCGAGGCCTCCGCGGAGAGCGCCTTGTAGCGAGCGTCGCGGGCGCGGGCCTCGACGTCGCCACCCTCGGGGTCGATCTCGGCCACGCGCCGCGCAAAGGGCACCCCGAGCTTGGCGCACAGGCGGGCGCAGAACGCGGCGTCGTCGTGGGATTCATCGCCTCGCAGCCGGTGGTCCACGTGGATGGCGAGGACCTTGGGGCGATTCTCCGCGCGAGCCAGGAGATGAAGGAGGTACACGCTGTCGGCGCCGCCGCTGAGGGCCACCGCGACCGGCGTTGAGGGGGCGATGCCGAGGCCATGGGCCAGGCGACTCCACCGTGAGGCCCACGGACCGCTGGGGGGGGAGACCGCTGGGCGCGAATGCTCAGGCTCCCGGGCGGGCTCAAGGGGACCCTGGCCGGAGGGGGCGTCGGCCTCAATCGGGGGGGTGAGCGGCTCAAGCTCAGCAGCCTCGCGAGGGGCGGCTGTGCGCCGCTCGTCCGGCAGCTCCAGCCCCCGGGCCCGGTCGAGGGCCCGGTCGCCATCGGCGGGGCCAGGCTCGGCGCTCCGGCGTCCGGCATCGGCGTGGTCGGGCAGGGAGATGTGGTTGTTCTTGGCGCTTCCAGTCACGTTGCGGACGGCCCGAGCCGTCGGGGCATGGGGTGAGACGAGCTGCAGTCTCCATGACCCGGCTCATGTGCGCTAGAGGGCACGTGAAGCGGTGGAGATAGGGCCGTCAAGGGTGCGCGAGGCGGGTCCGGGGGGGCCTGGGAGGGCACTCTCGGGTCTGCCATAGCAGGGATGGGGGGAGCGGAAGCGATGCGGCATTGGGGGAGTGCAGCCTGCTTCCGTTGATCCAATCGGTAGCCATCCGTATTCTCTGGCCGCCAATTCGGTCGGAATTCGCCATCCCCATCCGAACCGACCCGAGGGGCACTCCTGGAAGGGCCCTGCCCGGATCGCCAGCCCCTCGGGGGGAGCGCGACAGGCGGGAGGGCCCGGCCCCATCCCTGCTCCATTCCAGAGCCTCTCCGAGGTGTCTGGCACCCTCCCTGGTCCGGGTCAAGGACCACCCCAAACCACTCATCATGCGCATCGCGATCAACGGCTTCGGCCGCATCGGAAGGAACGTCTTCCGAATCATCCAAAACACCCCCGGCATGGAGGTCGTGTCCATTAACGACCTCACCGACGCAGCCACCCTGGCTCACCTGCTGGCGTACGACTCGGTTCACGGCCGCTACGACGGCAAGGTCCGCGCCGGTAAGGGCGCGATCACCGTCGACGGGCAGAAGATCGCCATCACCGCCGAGCGTGACCCGGCCAACCTGCCCCACGCCGCCAACAAGATCGACTTCGTCGTGGAGGCCACCGGGGTCTTCGCCACCCGCGAGGCGTGCTCCAAGCACCTCGAGGCCGGCGCCAAGAAGGTCCTCCTGACCGTCCCGCCGAAGGACGAGATCGACGCCATGGTCGTCATGGGGGTGAACGAGGAGACGCTGAAGGCCAGCGACCAGATCATCTCGAACGCCAGCTGCACCACTAACTGCCTGGCGCCGGTGGCCAAGGTCCTCGAAGAGGCCTTCGGCATCGAGCACGGCCTGATGACCACGGTGCACGCCTACACCAACGACCAGAAGATCCTCGATCTGCCGCACAAGGACCTGCGCCGCGCCCGCGCCGCCGCGACGAACATCATCCCGACCTCCACCGGCGCCGCCCGCGCGGTCGGCAAGGTGCTGCCCAAGCTGAGCGGTAAGCTCGACGGGATGGCCATGCGCGTGCCCGTCCCCGATGGCTCCGTGGTCGACCTCGTCGCCCGCCTGAAGAAGAAGGCGACCGCCGAAGAGGTCAACGCGGCCCTCGCCGCCGCGGCCAAGACCAAGGGCTTCAAGAACGTGCTCAAGTTCAGCATGGACCCGCTGGTCTCCACCGACATCATCGGTGACCCGCACAGCTCGGTGGTCGACGGTCTCTCCACGATGGTGATCGGCGATCGAACCGTGAAGGTCGTCTCCTGGTACGACAACGAGTGGGGCTACTCCAACCGGGTGGTCCAGCTCATGAAGTTCTCCCACAAGCTGCGCGGCAAGAAGCCGGCGGCCAAGAAGAAGGCCTCCAGCAAGTCCTGAGCGGCGCTCTCCTTCGATGAATCTCGACGTCCCTGGCCTCGATCGCCTCGGCGACCTCTCCGGTAAGCGGGTGGTCGTTCGAGCTGACTTCAATGTTCCGGTCAACGAGGCCGGGGAGATCACCGACGACACGCGCATCCGCGCGGCGCTCCCGACCCTGCGCGACATCCTCGCGCGGGGCGGCCGCCCGGTCGTCCTGGTGCACTTCGGTCGCCCCAAGGGGCAGGTCGTCGAGAGCCTGCGCGTCGGTCCCATCGGGGACCGGCTCGCGGCGCTCCTCGGCTCGGAGGTCATCACGCTCAAGGAGAGCGTGGGGGCGGCCGTCGAGGAGGCGATCGCCGCTGCGCCCTCGGGCGCAGTGGTGCTCTGCGAGAACGTGCGCTTCCACCCGGGCGAGACCAAGGGGGACCCCGAGCTTGCGGCGAGCTTCGCGCGGCTCGGTGACGTCTTCGTCGGGGATGCCTTCGGCGCCGCACACCGGGCCCACGCCTCGGTCTCCGGGGTCGCTGCCCTGCTGCCCTCTGCGGCGGGCTCGCTCCTGCGGAGTGAGTGCGCGGCCTTCGAGCAGGTCCTGAACGCCCCGGAGCGACCGCTTGTGGCGATCCTCGGCGGGGCAAAGGTGAGCGACAAGCTGACGGTCATCGACAGCCTGCTCGATCGCTGCGACGCGATCCTCGTGGGCGGCGGCATGGCGTACACCTTCCTCAAGGTGCAGGGCCATTCGGTGGGCGCCTCGCTGGTCGAGGACGACCGCCTCGACATGTGCCGCGCGGCGCTCGACAAGGCGGCGGCGCGCGGGGTGGACCTCCTCCTCCCGGTAGACCACGTGATCGCGGACCGCTTCGCGGCAGATGCCGAGGCGCGCGACGTCGACGTGGACATCCCGGATGGGTGGATGGGGCTGGATATCGGCCCCCGGACCCGCGCCATCTACGGGGAGCGGGTGAGGACGGCCCGGACCGTGGTCTGGAACGGCCCGATGGGGGTGTTCGAGATGGAGCGCTTCCGCAAGGGGACGGAGATCATCGGAGAGGCCATGGCGGCCTGCGAGGGCACCACCGTGGTGGGCGGCGGCGACTCGGTCGCGGCGATCCACCTCCTGGGGCTCGCCGACGCGGTGGATCACGTGTCCACGGGGGGCGGCGCCTCCCTGGAATTGCTGGAAGGCAAGGTACTCCCAGGAATCCAGGCCCTCCGCGCCTAGGATAGAGGCATGGGTTCTCCTTCCCCCAGCGCGTCCGCGGACGCCGCTCCGATCATCGCCCCCTCGCTGCTCTCCTGCGACTTCGCTCGTATCGGGGAGGAGATGGCAGCCATCGAGGCCGAGGGAGCCGATTGGCACCACGTGGACGTCATGGACGGCCACTTCGTGCCGAACATGACCTTCGGCCCGCCCATCGTGGCGGCGATGGGGCGTGCCGCGAACCGGCCGCTGGACGTGCACCTCATGGTCTCCAATCCCATGGAGTACGCGACCGAGTACGCGGCGGCCGGCGCCCACGTGCTCACCTATCACTGGGAGACCGTTGGGGCCGGGAGCGCGCGCGGCGCCCGGCAGGCGAACCGCGCCTTCCGAGAGGCGGGGGTGCCCAAGGTCGGCGTCTCCATCAACCCGAACACCCCGGTCGAACCCCTCGGCGAGATTCTCGACGAGGTGGACCTCGTGCTCGTCATGAGCGTCTTCCCCGGCTTCGGTGGACAGCGCTTCATGGAGCATGTGCTCGAGAAGACGCGCTGGCTCCGGGCGCAGGGGTTCCAGGGGCACATCGAGATGGACGGCGGGCTCAACGCCGAGACCATCCCGCTCTGCGCCGAGGCCGGCGCGGACGTGTTCGTAGCGGGCTCGGCGATCTTCGGTGCACCCGACCGCAAGGCGGCGATCGACGGCTTTCGGGCCAGCGCGATCGCAGCCTCCAGTTCAGGGGCACGGGTCGGATGACCGAGACGAGCATGTCAAAAGACGCATCCAATTCAGGGGACGGCGAGGCCGGTGGGGACGGGCGCATCAATCGTCTCCGGTTCCGCAAGAAGGACATGCCCGGCGGGCTCTGGCTGAAATGCGAGAGCTGCAGCGGCACGATCTATCGCAAGGAGGTCGTGGAGAAGGCGTACACCTGCCCGGCCTGTGGATTTCACTTCACGATGCCCGGCGCCGATCGCGTGCGGCACACCCTCGACGAGGGGACCTGGGAGGAGCTGTTCTCGGAGATCGAGGCCATGGACCGGCTCGGCTTCGTGGACTCCGGCCCCTACGGCGACAAGATCGAACGCACGGTGAAGCGCACCGGCCAGAATGAGGCGCTGATCGCGGGGCGCGGAGAGGTGCTTGGCCGACCGGTCGTGCTCGGCGTCTTGGACTTCAAGTTCCTCGGCGGGTCGATGGGCGAGGTCGTGGGCGAGAAGATCGCCCTCTGCTGTGACGTCGCGAGGAAGGAGGGCAAGCCCCTGCTGCTCTTCACCGCCTCGGGCGGCGCGAGGATGCACGAGGGCATGCTGTCGCTGATGCAGATGGCGAAGACCTGCTCTGCCCTCTCGAAGCTGAACGAGGACGGCGGCTTCTCCATCTGCGTCCTCACGCACCCGACCACCGGTGGCGTCACCGCCTCCTTCGCGATGGTCTGCGACATCACCCTGGCCGAGCCGGGCGCCCTGATCGGCTTCGCCGGTCCGAGGGTGATCGCCAGCACGATCAAACAGGAGCTCCCCGAGGGCTTCCAGCGAGCCGAGTTCCTCCTTGAGAAGGGACAGGTGGACGTGATCGTTTCCCGCGATGAGATGCGGAACATGCTCGCGCGGCTGATCGACTTCGGCGCCTGTCGCCCCGGCGCTGGAGCGACCGCTGGTCGGCGACCCGCCTCCTCATCGGAGCGCGCGTCCTCTTCGGGTGCGGAGCAGGAGGCCCCTTCCACCAGCGTCCCGGGCGACGAGGCGAAGGGCTCTAGTGGCGACGTGGCGAGCTCCGACGGGAGCTGACCGGTCTCCCCGGCGGCGCGGCGTCAACTGGCTCCCCCGGGGAGTCGCAGGCGCCGCTTCTCGCAGAGCCCCCGTAGAGCGAGGCCCCTTCGCTGAGGACCCGTTCGGTGAGGACCCGTTCGGTGAGGACCCGATCGCTATAGGCCCGCTGGCGGAGAGCCGGTCTGACGCCGGTGGGGCTGCCGGGGATCGACCGACGGCAGGGCCCGGCGTTGAGGCGTGGGCAGGCGAGGTCGAGAACCCCTCGACGGCCTGAAGGCGCGCCGGAGACCGGGCGGTGCTCAGTCTGGAGCTTCTGGCCGCCGGAGGTGCATCACCCACGAGTCGAAGTGGTCCTGCATGGGGGAGCCAAAGGAGGCGTCGACGAAGGTCGCGACCCGATTGGCCATCAGCAGCGGGCGGGTGAGCACCCCGGCCAGGCGCGTCTCGTTGACGTGCATCGCCTCCGGAATCGGGCGTGTGAGCTGGTAGGCGCCGCTCCGCATGTGGGCCAGGCCCCGGGCTTCGAGTCCGCGGCGGATCTCCTCCCGTGGCCGGGCGTTGAGCTCTCGGACGGGCAGCAGCGGC
This sequence comes from uncultured bacterium, assembly GCA_938083085.1. Taxonomy (GTDB): domain Bacteria; phylum Planctomycetota; class UBA1135; order UBA1135; genus Saltatorellus. The sequence continues at coordinate 112,325 of CALLKX010000006.1, read as the reverse complement.
TTTCGGCGCCGCCGGCGCTGGAAGCCCCGCGAGTGCGGGTTGATGTCCCCGATGACGAGGTCTGCGCTGGGTGCGAGGGTCGCGACAAGCCCGTCCAGCCAGCCGTCGATGTCGGGTGAGAAGCTCACCACTCCGGAGCTGATCACGAGGTCGTAGGGATCCTCTCCGTCGGCGGGGAAGGGCGGGGCCTCGCCGAAACCTGCGCGCCCCTCGAAGCTCTTGATCCCGAGACGGGCTGCGTTCTCACCTGTGATCCGGACCATCTCCGGGCTCGGATCGAAGGACGAGAGGTGGGCGCCAGGCGATGAGAGGGCGGCCTCCAGCCCGGTCCAGCCGGCGCCGCATCCGAAGTCCAGGATGCGGATCTGCTTGTCGGCGGCCTGGCGCACGAGGCGCGGCGTCACGAAGCGGCCGACGTGGCGGCGCATCCATCGAAAGTGCGGATAGCCAGCGCTGCCTGGCGTGCCGTCCCACCCGGTCGCGTTGAGGTCGAACTTCGTGACGGTCTCATCGGCCGACATCACGTGAGTCCTTCTGCGGCCGACGAGCACGGAGAGCTCGAGGTTCGAGTCGACAGGCGATTGGTCCCGGCTACCGAGGGTCAGCACCGTGGCGGCGCGCTCCTTCACCGTGGCGAGCTGGTTCACGTGGAGGAGCGGCCAGATCGCGTTCCGCCAGGCGGCGAGCCGCGCGTCGTCGGACGGTCCCATGAGGACGAGGTAGAGGGCATCCCCGACGCCAAGCTCTGCGTCCAGCGTCCGTAGACGCTTGCCCACCAGGAACTCCTCGGGTCCCACCACGTGGAACCGGGGCCCCTCTGGACCCGGGGTGCCCAGGGGCAAGACCGTGCCGCCCGACTGCCCGAGCGCCTCCAGCACGGGTGTCAACTCACCCAGGGTGGGGAGCTGCCCGAGGGCGGAGTGGGGGCCCCTGGGAGGGGGGGCAGCAGGGCTGTGTTCGATGGAGTCGACCATTCGGGAGGACAAGGTTAACCAGTAGAGAGATCGACCGCTGGTGGGCGGCGAGTCGAGGCTGGATCACGTTCATCGTCGCCGACTCGATCCGGGACGAGAGCCGCGGCCTCCCCGGCGGCCTCCGCCGCGCGAGTTCCCCCTCGGCCGGCTCCCCCGTCGCCGTGCGCTGCCCTTCCGGCCTCCAGAGGCGCTCGCCCGCTCCTGCTGCCGGATGGCGAGGGACAGGCTGAAGGCCTCCTCGTCGCTCGCGCAGAAGACCGAGTGCATGCAGGTCTGCTCAAGGCCGTGGTTTGGGAGCAGGATCACATCCCCCGCGGTGACCACGAAGCCGTGCCCCGCGTCAGCGAGGAGGGATGTGAACTCGGGACCTTGGTCGATCAGTGGCCCGAGCGCGCCTCCTCCGGGGGCTCCCAGCACCCTTCGTGCACGCTCGGGGTCATGGAGGAGATCCAACCAGGACTCGAGGTCGCCCGCGCCCGGCGCAATGTGCTCTCGGACCCACGGGAACTCCCCTTCCTGGAGGAGCTCGGCGAACTCCAGCGCGCGCCGCAGCAGGTCATCGGTGGACAGGGCGACCCAGGCGGTCGCGCCGGTGAGCTGCGCGTAGAGGACCCCGCGCTGGCGCCCGCCGGTGGGTTCATCGAATGCATCGTGGTGGAAGCGCGCGCCGCCGTTGGGCGCATTCCAATAGGCAATGGCTTGGGTGAGGAGCGGCTTGCCGCGGATCCACTCTGCCACCAGGCCCGTGAGCTCACGGTCCGCGTTGAGCGCCGCGACCTCGGGGAGCAGCCGGTTGGCCAGCTCACTCACGGCGCGGTGACGCGCCATGTCCCGGCTGGCGTCCGCTTCGATCTCGTCGCCGAAGGACAGGCGCAGGCGGAGCGAGTGGTCGTCTGGATGCGTGGAGAGGCGTTGTGTCTTGGCCCACAGGTCATCGATGGCGCCGGGCCCACGGGTCGGGCGCCCCTTCGGGGCCCGCCACGAGATCGTCGCGCCCTCGACGTCCCGCTCATCGGCCACCGCGGGCCGGCGGGGTCCCTGGACGCGGTACTCCGGCGCGAGGTCGGCGGTCCGCTCCTTGAGGAAGGCCGCGAGCCCCCCGCGCTCTCGCAGGCCGTCGAGCCAGCGATCCGTGACGACGCTATCGAGGAGGTCGTCGTCCAGCACGTCGTGCAGGATGATCGGGCGGGCCTCTTCCCAGCGTTCCGCCAGGGCGGGCAGCGGGTCACGCGGAAAGAACCCGTCCTGGTCGTGCAGCTCGGCCCAGTCACCGTGGAACGCCCCGCGCCGGATCAGACGCGGCGCTGCCACGCAGCGCTCGTTCACCTCCGAGATGAAGTTCGGGTCGTCCTCGGCGTCCACCGAGACCACGGGGCGCACCCCGGGGCAGCGATCCCGGTCCGGGGCATCGAGGAGCGCTCGGAGCTGGCCGCGCGGATCAAGAGGGGGCAGTTGAACGCCCTCCTCGGCCTCGCCCTGGTCGGTGTTGCCGTCGCCAGGGGCGGGCTCACCATCGCCGAAGGCCGGGCCATCCTCGCCGGTGCCCGGGCCAACAGGCCCCTGGTCAGAGTCATCGGCGCTCACGGTGCCTTCGGGGCCGCCGTGGACAGCGCCCGAATCCCCGCAGCGAGGTTCTCCCGCATGGCCTTTTCCATGACCAGCTGAGGGCGGAGGCTCGAGTCCATCTCCTCATAGGAGTTCATGGAGGCTGACGTGGTGATGGACTTGGCCCAGCGGATCGCGGAGCCGTCGCCGCTCTTCAGGCTCCAGCGGAGAGTCACCTCGCAGGAGGTGTCGAAGCCCACCTCTGGCTCGACAAACTTCTCGACGCTGACCTCGACGAGGTGCTGGCTGGTGCCGGCGGTGGAGATCTCATCGAAGAGCCCACAGCCGAGGAGGGCCTCGGTGACCGCCGCCTCGAGGCCCTCGTCGTCGACGATGCTGGGCCCGAACAGGCCCTGCTTCTCGGACCCGCTGGCGGCGACTCGGGCGCTGCCACCGATGGTCTGCTCGATCGTCACCTTCTCGGGGACCATCAGGGCGGAGGAGACGCTGTGGCAGCCCGCGAAGGGGGCGGCGAGGCACGTGAGGAGGGCAGCTTGGAGGACGTGCTTCATCGAGACGTGCATCATCGGATGGGTGGGGTAGGCCGAGAGGGCGAGGAGTGCAATTGGGCGTCTTGTGGGCGAGCGCGGTGCGGAGAGAGCCCCCGCCTCAGGTCGGAGCATCGACCGAGGTGGGTCGAAGCAGGACCCTAAACGGAACGAACTGGCCTGCGGCTGCGGCGGCGGGGGCCTTAGACTGCCCAGCAGGAGGGATCAGCATGGCCAACGGGGTAGAGCAGCAAGGGCGGGGGTGGGCCGCGTGGAGGATCTCGGGGCTCCGTCAGGAGCTTGACGAGGGGGACGGGGACGTCCTGTTGAGGGCCGCCAGGGCCCTCGGGGTTGAGCCCGGGGCGGTGCGGAGCCAGCGGTTTGCGCGGCGCTCGATCGACGCGCGTGGCCGCGGGCGGGACCTCCACTTCGTCTGCCAGGTGGACCTGGTGGTGCCGGACGGGCCCAGGGCCCCTCGGCTCCGGCGCCTGATTCGCTCGGGCAAAGTCTCGCCTGCTCCGGCCCCGGAGCAGCTGGCCGTGGAGGGGACGCCAGGGGCTCGCCTCGTGGTCGTGGGGGCCGGGCCCGGTGGTCTCTTCGCTGCCCTTGCGGGGGCACTCTCAGGTGCGGACGTGACCCTCGTCGAGCGCGGCGAGGCCATCGAGCGACGCGGCGGCAAGGTGGTGGCCTTCCACCGCGGCGCGGACCCCGACCCTGACAACAACCTGCTGTTCGGCGACGGCGGCGCCGGGACGTACTCCGACGGGAAGCTCTACACGCGGGTGTCGGACTCCCTGGAGACGGCGGTGATCGACGAGCTTGTCCGGGCGGGCGCTCCGGCGGACATCGCCTTCGATGCACGCGCGCACATCGGCACGGACGTGCTCCACCGGATGTTGCCCCGGCTCCGTGGCCGGCTCGAGGAACTCGGCGTTCGCTTCAGCTACGGGGTTCGGGCCACCGGAGTGGCGACGGTCGACGGGGCAGATGGCCGGACGGTGCGCGCGCTCCTCACGACTGCGGGCGCCATCGAGCTGGACGCTCTGGTGCTCTGCATCGGGCACAGCGCCCGGGACACGTGGGACTGGCTCGCGGAGGCCGGCGTGGCGATGGAGGCCAAGCCGTTTCAAGTCGGTGTTCGGATCGAGCACCCTCAGGAGCTCATCACCCGGGGACGCTACGGCGCCGACCCGCGCCGCGATGTTCTGGGGCCGGCCTCGTACAACCTCCAGAGTCGGGCGGACGTGCCGGCGCACTCGTTTTGCATGTGTCCTGGCGGGCGGATCGTGGCGAGCGTGAGCGAGTCGGGGGGGCTCTGCACCAACGGCATGAGCAACTCCCGCCACTCCTCCCGCTGGGCCAACGCAGCTCTGGTGACGACGCTTGACCCGGCGGCGGTGGAGGCCCTTGGGCACCGTGGCCCGCTGGCGGGCGTCGGCCTCCAGCGTGAGCTGGAGCGCCGCTTCTTCGACGCCGGGGGTGGGACCTACGCCGCGCCCGCGCAGCGAGCCTCGGACTTCCTGCAGGGGCGGCGGTCCACCGGCGAGCTACGAACCAGCTATGGATTCGGCGCGACCGCGGCGCGGGTCGATTCCCTGCTCCCCGAGCGCGTTCGCGAGGCCATCTTTGGGGCGCTCGGCCGGTTCGAGCGGGCGATCCCTGGGTTCGCCGGCGAGGAGGGGCTGCTCGTTGGGATCGAGACGCGCAGCTCCGGGCCTGTGCGGCTCCCCCGAGACCGGGGCTCCTTCCGAGCGGAGGGGTTCTCGAACCTGTTCCCAGCCGGCGAGGGCGCGGGGTATGCGGGGGGGATCATGAGCGCGGCCATCGACGGGGCGCGCGCTGCCCGCGCCGCGGTGGCGAGCGATCACCGTTCCGAGACGGGTCCCGCCCGGTGATGGGGCCGAGCGGCGACGCTCTCGGCCCCCAGTTGGTACAACCTCGTCCATGTCCCAGCACCCTGAACACGGCAACGCGGAGTCGACGGAGTTCACTGGCCGAAAGGTCACGACCAACCTCCTGACCCAGATGAAGGAGGCGGGGACGCCGATCGCGGCCCTGACGGCGTACGACTACACCATGGCCCAGTTGCTGGACCAGGCCGGCGTGGACCTGATCCTCGTCGGTGACTCGGTGTCGACCGTCATGCAGGGGTTGGAGACGACGGTGACGGTGACCATGGAGCACATGGTCTATCACGCGTCCCTGGTTCGCCGCGGGGTCGAGCGGGCGCTCGTGGTGGCGGACCTGCCCTTCATGTCCTATCAGGTCAACTCCGACGAGGCCCTGCGGAACGCCGGTCGGATGGTGAAGGAGGCCGGGGCCGAGGCGGTCAAGCTCGAGGGCGGTCGGGTCGTGGCTGAGACCGTGCGCCGGATCGTCGACGTCGGCATCCCCGTGATGGGGCACCTCGGGCTCACGCCCCAGTCCATCCACAAGTTCGGCACCTACCAGGTGCGCGCCACGGAGGAGAAGGAGGCCGATGAGCTGCGCCGTGACGCGAAGCTGCTCGAGCAGGCGGGGGTGTTCTCCATCGTCCTCGAGAAGGTCCCCGCGGCCCTCGCGCGCGAGGTCACCGAGAGCGTGAGCGTGCCCGTGATCGGCATCGGTGCGGGCGGGGGCTGCGACGGTCAGATCCTCGTGAGCCACGACATGCTCGGGATCTGCACGCGCTTCAACCCTCGCTTCGTGCGTCGCTACGGGAACCTGGCGGATGAGATGCGGAGCGCCTTCGAGCGCTTCTCTGCCGACGTCCGCGGGCGCGACTTCCCGCGCGACGACGAGTCCTACTAGGTCGCTCCCCGCCCGCTGGGGTGGATCAAGGTGGGACCGTTTGAGAGAGCCCGTCTGCAGGGCGGGGGTCTCCTTCAGATCCGCATGCGCGCTCGACGAAGGCTCCTTCGTGAGCTCTACAAGCGCGATCGAATCAACCCTCGGGGTGGGAGAGATGTTCCGGCGGATCGGGGGAGACCTCTCGATGCTCTGCGATCGGGAGATCCAGGTGGACTCGGTCACCTTTGAGGAACGTGAGGATCTACCGGCGTCGCAGGAGGGGGTCTACATCTCCTTCCGGTTCGCCTTCGATAACGATGGCGCAGAAGAACACGGCACGCTGCTGATCCCCCTCGCCGAGTCCATCTCACTCGGGGGGAACCTCATGATGGCCGGCGCGGCTCAGATTGCCGAGCTCCAGGAGCGGGGCGAGGTGGAGGGGCCGCTACGCGAGGCGATTCTCGAGGTCGGCGCCTTCGTGGCCGGTGCACTCCAGTCCGCCGTGGAGGTGCTGGGGATGATCCGCGTCAGGGTGGAGTTCGAGGGCTGCCAGGGCGTCCAGCCCAACGTCCCCCCGATGCTCAAGTATGAAGAGGGGGCGCCGCTGATCGTGGGCCGCGCCGCCCTCCGCATGGGGGCCGATGCCCCCGTCCAGATGGTCCTCGTGCTGCCGGTCGCTGCGATGCGAGCCGGCGCCTGACCTCTCAGCTGTCGCCCAGCGCCTTCTTGAAGAGGTCGCCGAGGTTCGTCCCGAGGTTGCCCCTGGAGCTGTTCAGGGCCTGCTGGATGGTCGAGGTGTCCACCGAGTCCTCCGATCCGAGCTGAGCCCCGCGCGGGTCGAGCCGCGAGAGGCTGATGCGCTGGGCACCAGGGTCGATGGAGGTGACCCGGACCGTCACTTCCTCCCCGATGGAGAGGACCTTCTGGAGGTTGACCACGCGTTCGGTGGAGATCTGCGAGATGTGTAGCAGCCCCTCAACGCCGGGGAACACCTCGACGAAGGCGCCGAAGTCCATCAGGCGGGTGACCTTGCCGGTGACCTGCCCGTCGATGTTGAGCTTGTGGGGGACCTCGTCCCAGGGGTCCGGCTCGAGCTGCTTCATCCCAAGGGAGATCTTCTTACCGCCCTCCTTGAGCTCGAGGATCATCACGTCGACCTGCTGACCGACCTTGAGGACCTCGTCGATCTTCTCGACGCGCTGGCGTGAGATCTGGCTCACGTGAACCATGCCCTCGATGCCGCCGATGTCGACGAACGCGCCGAAGGGCTCGATCCGCATGACCTTGCCCTTCATCTTGGCGCCGGGCTCGAGGCCGCCCATCTTCTCGGCGATCGCCTCCATGCGCTCGCCCTCCTCGACACGCCTGCGGGACAGCAGGACGCGGTTCCGGGAGCGGTCAATCTCCATCACCTCGCAGATGAGGGTCTGCCCGAGCATCTCCGAGCCCTCCACGTCCCGTCGTACGGAGACCTGGCTCATGGGCATGAAGGCCTCGTGGGCGCCGATCTTCAGGGTCAGGCCACCCTGGTTCTGACCCGTGACGCGGGCCTTTGTCCGTGAGCCAACCTGGAGTTGCTCCCAAGCCTCGAGCTCCTTGGCCGCGCGCATCGAGAGGAGCCAGAGGTCGTCCTCCCTGCCCCGGAGCATGAAGCGGAACTTGGCCCCAACGCTGGGCTTGTCCTCGAACTCGGTCAGCGGGCAGACGCCCTGCATGCGCGGCCCGAGATCAACGATCACGTCGTCACCGCTGACGCCCGCCACCGTGCCAGGCATCAGGTCGTCCTTGCCGCGACCGGCCTTTCCGCCTGAGTCCGAGCCGTCCTCTTCGGGACTGTTGCCTAGGGCCTGGAGGTCGACGCCATCGAGGGCGGCTTGGATTTCCTTGTCGAGCGAGTCTTGGGACATGTCTGGGTTCTTCTTCTTCGGATCGGCTCAGTGGCCGCTGCGGTGGACGTCACGGGTGCTGGCCTGTTCTGTAGGCCAGAGGACGATCTCACCGATGTTCACGTGGGGCGGGCGGGTGACGGCGTAGCGGATGGCGTCCGCGACGTCTTCTGGTGTGAGGGGAGTCATCCCATCGTAGACGCGGTCGGCGGCCTCTTGGTCGCCGAGGCGAACCAGGCTGAACTCCGTCTCAACGAGGCCGGGGTCGACCGTGGTGAAGCGGATGCCAGAGCCGAACTCGTCCAGGCGCAGGGCCTCGTAGATGGCTCGGACCGCGTGCTTGGACGCGTTGTAGACGTTGCCGCCAGGATAGACCTGGCGGCCGGCGACGCTGCCGAGCAGCACGAGATCTCCGTGGCCAGCGGCGCGCAGGGCGGGGAGCGCCGCGCGGGCGGTGTGCAGGACGCCCTTGACGTTGGTGTCGATCATATCGGCCCAATCGTCCGTGTCCCCTTCGTGGAGGGGCGCGACGCCTCGACCGAGGCCCGCGTTGGCGACGACGAGGTCGAAGGCCTCGTTGGCGAAGACATCGGCCACGGCGGCGGCATCGCGGACGTCGGCGGCGGAGCAGGTGGTGCCCGGGCCAAGCTCCTCGGCCAGCTCACGGAGCCGGTCCTCGCGGCGCGCCACCAGGTGGACACTGGCGCCAGCGGCGGTGAGGGCCCGGGCGGTGGCCCGACCGATTCCGGACGACGCGCCGGTGACCACCGCGCGCCGGCCGGCGAGCGGGAGGTGTGCCTGCTGATCGTTCATGGGGGGAGTGTAGCCTCGTCCGGGCCCTCGGGGGGGCAGCGCTGCCCTGCAGACCTTGCGCCCCGGCCAGGGAGCCGGGCACGATGTCCCCAGCGGATGGCTTCCCGCCGGATCCGAATCTGGCTCAGCCCGCTGGCTCAGCCCGCTGGCTCAGCCGGCCGGTTCTCCTCGCTCCGGACTCTCCCCATGCGACACCTGCTCCGGTTCCTCCATTCGCTCGCCCTCCTCGGCCTCGTCGGGTTGCCCCTCGTCGGGGGCGCTCTCGCCGCGCAGGAGCCTCGCCGGGCCACGCTCTTCACGGGCGGGACGGTGTTCGCGGGATTTGACGGCCGACGGGCGGAGCCGCTGAGGCGGCAGGGCTCTTCCTCCGCGATCCTGGTGCAAGGGGGGCGAATCGTTGGGATCGGAAACGAGGGTGAGCTCGCCTCACTGGAGGCCGGTCGCGGGGCCCGACGGGTCGACCTGACCGGGGGCTTCATCTACCCCGGGTTCCAGGACGCCCACGGTGAGCTGGAGCGGCTCGGGCGCGACCTCGAGCACGTGGAACTCTCGGGGTGCGCTGACGTGTCGGAGCTCATTCAGGCCCTGCAGGCCCGCGCGGCGGCGCTCCCCGCGGGGCGCTGGGTCCGGGCTGGCGGGTGGCACTCAGTCGAGGTCGGCGGCGCTACGGCCGAAGCGCGTCGCTCGCTCGCGGTGGCGATCACCGTTGCGCTCCCGGATCATCCGGTGATCCTCCGCGAGGTGTCGGGGGAGGGGATCCTGCTGAACGAGGCCGGCTGGTCCGCTAGCGGACTGGGGGATGGCGGGTCGAAGGCGTCCGGCGATCAGGCCGGCGCGCGGGCGGCTGGCTCGGGCGGCTGGCTCGCTGGCGCGGGCGCGGACGCGGTCCAAGCGGGTCTCCCTGCGCCGACTGGCGAGGACCGCGCGCGGCGGATCCTCCGTGCGCAGGAGGTTCTCCTTGGGGCGGGCGTGACCTGCGTTCACGTCATGGGGCTGGACTCCGGCGAGGCGCGAGCCCTCGCGCAGCTGCGCGCTGACGGACGCCTCCGGATCCGTGTCGTTGGGTACCTCGACGCCGGAGTTGATGCGTCAGCGGAGGAGTGGAGCGTGTGGGAGCGCGACCCCATCGGCGCGGACCGATTCGTGATGGTCGGCGTATCCCTCCGCTTGGATGGGTCCCTCGCTGCGGGCGGTGCGGCGCTGGGCGAGGCCTACAAGGTCCCTCCGGGGGAGCGGGGAACCCTCTCGGTTGGATTCGCCAGGGCGAGTGACCTTGTGACCGGAGCGGCCCGGCTGGGGCGCCAGCCGGCGATCCAGTGCGCCGGGGATCGCGCCGTGGGGCTCGCCATCGACATCTACGATCGCGTCCGTTCGGACGTCCCCGGGTTCATTGGCCTGCGGCCTCGTCTGGAGGGCCTCGATCTGAGCACCTCGGCGGAGCGGTCGCGTCTGGGTCCTCTCGCGATCGTGCCGTCGGTGCAGCCTGCCCGTTTGGCGCGCCAGGCCGTGTGGGCCGCGGAGCGCTTGGGGAGGGACCGTGCGCTCGGGTTGCAGGCGTGGCGGAGCTTGCTCGCTGCGTCGTCCCAGCCCCTCGCGCTGGGGAGCGGGTATCCGGCGGGCGCCACCGACCCGCGCTTGACGTTCTTCGCCGGTGTGAGCCGGCGGTCCGCCTCCGAACCGGCCGCCTCGGGGTTCATCGTCGGGGAGGGTCTGACGGCGAACGAGGTCCTCGGCGGGATGACCTCCGGGGCGGCCTTCGCGGCGACCCAGGAGGATCGCCGCGGGCTCCTCGCCAGGGGCTATGGTGGCGACCTCACGGTGCTCGACGTGGACCTGACCCAGCTGGGCCAGGGCGACGCGCGCCGTGCACTGGACGCCACGGTCCTCATGACCGTGGTGAACGGAGAGATCCTCCACGACGCGCGCTGAGCGCCTACCCCCATGACGACGATCAAGAGCAGCTATCGCGGTGAGCTTCGGACCGAGGCGAGCCACCTCCAGTCGGGCACAACTCTGGTGACGGACGCGCCGGTGGACAACCAGGGTAGGGGCGAGTCCTTCTCGCCCACGGACCTCGTGGCCACGGGGCTGGCCTCGTGCATGCTCACGATCATGGGCATCGTGGCCGAGCGGCACGGGTGGGATCTGACCCGCGCCACGGCCTCGGCCTCCAAGGTCATGGCCGCGGACCCTGTGCGACGGATCGCGCGCATCGAGGTGACGATCGAGATCCCTGGCACCTTCGACGCGCAGGCCCGCGCGGCGCTCGAGAAGGCGGCGCTCGGATGTCCCGTGCACGCGACCCTGGGCAGCTCGGTCGAGATGCCTGTCGAGTTCGTCTGGGATCCGGCGTGAGCTGGTGGCGTCCGGCGGTGGTGCGGCGCTCCGCCGCGCGCGTATCCGCCTGAGTCACGGTGCAGCCGGAACGACCCCTCCGGGTGGCGCCACGGCTCCCCGCTGGCGAAGGGGGGGCTGGCGGGGCAGATTCGACCTCCGCCGGGTCTCTGCGAGCAGGGTCATCAGCTATTCTCCTCGCCCGCTTTCCGGATCTCAGACCCCATCGAAACTCCCATGTCCAACCGTCCGACCATCTTCATCGCCGGTTCTGGCGGCATCGGCCGTGCCCTCGCCCTGCTCCTCCGTAACGACGCCGGCATGGCGGCTGAGGTCGTCCTGGGCGATCTCTCCCAGGCCGCTGCGGACGACGCCTGCGCCTTTGCCAACGTGGACGTCCCCACGGACGCCCCGGCGGCCCGCGGGATCGCCATGCCCGCGAGCGGGAGCAGCGATGAGTTGGATGGGATCCTCGACGGGGCGTCTGCGATCCTGGACTGCCTGCCCGGCGCCCAGGCACCGCGCATGGCCCGGCTGGCGAAGGACCACGGGTGCCACTACCTCAACCTCACCGAGTACGTGGCGGAGACGAACGAGGTGCTCGGTATCGCCGAGGGCGCGGACACCTGCTTCGCCCTGCAGTGCGGCCTCGCGCCGGGCTACATCAACATCCTCGGGAACGACCTCTTCCAGCGGGCCACCGCGGCCTGGGGCGTGGACACCGTGGACAAGCTCGAGATGCGCGTGGGCGCCATCACCCGCCACGCCACCGAGCCGCACTTCTACGGCTGGACCTGGAGCCCGGTTGGGGTCGCGACGGAGTACGTCAAGGACGCCATCGCGGTGCGCGACTTCAAGACGGTGGAGCTGCCGTCGCTGACGGAGTGCAAGACGGTCCTGCTGCACGGCTACCCCTTCGAGGAGGCGCTCACCTCTGGCGGCGCCGCGGACCTCCCGGAGGCCCTCGCGGGCAAGGTGAGGGACCTGGACTACAAGACGCTCCGGCACCCCGGCCACTACGAGTGGGTCGAGGGCGTCCTCGCGGCGATCCCCGCGGGGGACGACCGCCCGGCGCGCCTGCAGGAGGCCATGGAGGCCGCCATCCCGCACGTCGAGGATGACCTGGTCGTGGTTTACGCCTCGGTGGAGGGGCGGGACAAGGACGGTGCCCTGCGCGCCGAGCGCGCGGCGCTCTTCTGCCCGAGCATCGAGGTCGGCGGCCGGCGGCTGCGGGCCATCCAGTCCACCACGGCGGCCGGCATCGCCGAGGTGCTCCGTATCGTGCTCGAGGGAGGCCACAAGGGGCCGCTGCTCCAGTCCGAGGTGCCCACGGAGACCTTCCTCAACGGCCCCTTCGTCAAGCTCGCCTACGTCGACGAGCAGGCCCGCGGCTGAGACCGACCCCGGGAGCCGGTGTCACGGGCTTCCGGGCGTCTATCGCCAGGGTGCTCGGAGCGTGAGGCGCCTCCTCGCGGCTCTCCATGGACCGCGGCTCTCCCACGCACCGCGGGTGTCCTTTCCCGCGAGCCTCGTCGCTCCAGCGGGCTCCTCACGGCTGGCGACAGCGGAGACGGGCGCTGGAGGTCTCCCGGGCGGAGCCGGTCCGCCCATCGGCGGAGCCTGAAGAGGCGGAGCGTTCAGCCGCGACGCCTTCAGCGGCAGAGCTTCGGTGGCCCAACCCATTCTCGGCCAGGGGCCCAGCGGAGAAGGGCCCAGCGGAGAAGGGCCCAGCGGCGGGGGCCCAGCGGGCGGGCCTCCGGTGAATGGGCGTTCGCCGCCGGCGATCAGCGCTTGCTGGGCTCCAGCGCGTCCATGAGGCCGAGCACATGGTCGACGAGGCGCGCGCGGGCCTCGCCCTGCACGTACGGACTCAACGGCGGCATGTACTTCGCGGACGAGAGGTGGGGTGCCTTGCGCTTGTACGCCTGGGGATCCTCGAGGTACTCAAGCAGGGTGGCGCGGGTCCAGTACTTCCGCTTGCCGAGGTAGCTCCCGCCTCGGCCGTGGAGCGCGCGACCCTCGGGCCCGTGGCACTGGGTGCAGAGCCGCTCGTAGATTTGAGCGCCGGAGAGCTGCTCGTAGGCAGAGGCGTTATCGCAGCCCGAGGAGGCGAGACCCCCGACCAGCGTCAGGGTCAGCGCGCCGAGGCGAGTGATCGGTGTCCAGTGGGGGCGGCTCACACTGGAGGGTATAGGCCGCGGGCGAAGGCCCGACAAGGAGCGCCCCCCGCGATTCAGGCGCGGCGCCCGCCGTTCACGCATCGCTCCGTTCACGGCTCTGCTCACCGCTGCGGGCCGAGGCGCTCCACTTCTGCGCGCGCCCGCAGGTCCGCGGGGTCGAGGACGAGGGCCTGCCGAAGCGCCGCGCGTGCTCCCGCGGCGTCCCCGGCCAGCCGGAGCGCGCGCCCCAGGCCGCGGTGGTACGCGGCCCGCCCGGGCGCGAGCTCCACGGCCTGCCGGTACTGCGCCGCCGCCTCATCGAAGGCCTCGGCGCGCAGGAGCATGTTGCCGAGGTTGGCTCGGGCCACCGGATTTCTGGGCCCCGCAGCCACGGCCGCGCGCAGCTGTAGCTCGGCCTCGAGGAGGTCTCCCTCGGCCAGCGAGAGTGTGCCGAGGTTGGTCCGCGGCCGGCTGTACCCGGGGTCCAGCTCGATCGCCCGCTCGAAGGCGGCGCGGGCCTCCGCGAGGTCCCCGGCCTCCCGCGCCGCGTTACCGAGGTCATTCCACACGCGGGAGTCCCCGGCGTGATCAGGGAGGTGCGCCCGCCAGAAGGAGGCGCGCCCCTCGTAGGTGGCCGCGGCACGCGGGGCCGCGGCGGCGCAGACCGCGAGGGCCCCAAGCTGAAGCGCCGCCCGGAGTCGCGGGGAGCGGAGGGGCGCGAGGACCGCGTCCGCCAGGGCGGCGGCGGCGTAGCAGCCCAGGAGCATCGGCTGATAAAGAAAGCGGGGAGCGAAGAGCTCCCCGGCGGGGACGACCTGCGCGAGGGGGACGATCGCGAGGCCCACCGCGGCCAGGCTCGCGAGGCCGGCGGCGGCCCGGGCCTTCGGCCGGCTGGTCGTCCGGATGGCTCGCCGTGCGAGGGCGAGGGCCGCTCCCAGCGCGACAGCGAGCAGCGCTGCGGCGCGCGCCCACGCTCCCGGACTCGACGTCAGGTCCGAGAGGTGCGCCGAGGGGGGCCAGGCCGTCCACGGGGTGAGGAACTCCATCAGCCCCCTCCACCACGCGGCGAGACCGAGCGTGACCCGCTCGACTAGCGGGAAGGAGGCGAGCGGAGCGGCGGGTGAGGAGGGGAGCGGTGAGCCGAGGGCGTGCTGTCGAAGCGCAGCGATCACGACGAGCGCCAGGAGGCCACCGGTGAGCGCACCGAGCCCCGCGCGGCGTCCGGCGCAGCGCGCCGCAACGAGCGCGAGGACAGGGACGAGGACGACGCCGTCCTCCTTGCCAAGGAGGGCAATACCGCAGGCCGTGAAGGCCAGCGCTGCGCCGCCGAGGGCGGGCGCGCGCGACGTCCGCGCGAGGAAGGTGGTGCCGAGGAGGCCGAGGGCCGCGCCGAGGGCGGAGACGAGCGAGGTTCGTCCCGAGATCCATGCGACCACGTCCGCGCAGGCGGGGTGAAGCGCGAGGAGCCCGAGGCCTATCCAGGGGGTCGGGAGACCATGGCGGCGGTCGAGCCGAAGCAGCGCCGCTCCCAGGAGCAGGATCACCAGCGCGTGCAGGGCCACATTGGTCCGGCGGAAGGCCCTCCAGTCGGGCTCGCCGTCGGCGCGGGCCTCCTCGGCGGTGCCGCCTCGCTTCGTGCCGAGCGGATCCGAACGAGCGTGGTCCCATCGGAGGAGCAGCGAGGCGAGGGGGCGGAAGTGCCCTGCGTCCTCGAGGTGGTGCCAGTAGTCGCGCTCGAAGGCCGCGCGCGCGGGCAGCGCGCCCTCGACAACGGGGTTGCCCACCACCGCCTCGCGATCGTCGAAGGAGGGGCCTGGGCGATCAGGGATCGAGGCGGGACCCCAGATCACGAGGGTCGCGAGGACGAGGCATGCGAGCCCGATCCAGCCTCGGCGGCGACCGTGGTTGGCCGGGTGAGATCCAGCCAGGGCTGGCGCGCCGGGTGGGCGGCCAGTGGGCATTCCTTGGGCCAGAGGGGGGGAGCTGGGTGCGGACACGCGGGCCTGATGGTAGCGACGGGAACGGGCGAGGCCGATTCCGTACCCTCGGGAGCATGGTTCGGATCGTCGCCGCTCTCCTCATCGCCTACCTGGTGGTCCGTACCCTGATGGTGCTGGCGCTGGGGGATGTGTTCTTCTACGGCGAGGAGTTGGAGAAGGGCGCGGTGTCCCTCGGGCTCCTCGGGGGGACGGACGTCTCCCTGGCTCGATTGCCTTACCACCCCTACGAGGGCGGCGGGTTCGTCGCGAGCTGGTTCAAGCTGCCCTTCTTCTGGCTGCTCGGCCCCTGCGTCCTCGCCCACAAGGCTGCGGCGATCACCTGGGGCCTGCTGATCCTCGGCGTGACGGTGGGGTTCGTGGGGCGCCACGCCGGCCGGGGCGCCGCGTGCCTCGCGGGGGGGCTGCTGATCTTTGGGCCAGCGCACTTCCAGCGCGAGTCGCTGCTGCACCTGGGCATTCACTTCGAGGGCCTGCTCTGGATGGCGCTCATCTTCGACCTTGGCCTGCGGCTGGCCGCGACGCCGCGGGGCCAGGCGCCTGCCCGCGGCGTCTTGGTCGGGCTCGGGCTCGCCTCCGGGTTCGGCACCTACTTCAGCTACCAGGTGCCCTTCGCGGTCCTCGCGGTGATCGGCCTGCTCGCGTGGACCGACTGGCGCCGGATCTTCTCGCCTGCGCTCGTCCTCTCGACGCTCGCGGGGCTGTTGCCGCTCGCGTGGATGGCGCTCTCGGTGGGGGCGGAGATCGTGGACATCCACGGGGCGCAGGTCGGCGAGGAGGGCGGCGCCGCCCGGCTCTTCAGCGCCATCGGTGCGGGCCTGAGCTCATCGTTGGCTCGTACAGGCGTGGCGCTTGGGGCCCTGGCCTCCATCGCGGGATTGATGGCAGCTCCGCCAGGACGCGACCGCGCGCGGGCCCTCGGCTTGCTCCTCAGCTTCGCGCTGCTCTGGGTCCTCGTGGCGGCTGTGACCGGCATGGTGCCGGGCGCGACCGCTGAAGGGCACTGGGTCCAGTTCGTGCGCTTCGCGCCGTTGGTCTACGCCTGCCTGCTTCTCGTGGCGATGTCAGCCGGGCCCGCGCTCCGCCTCGGTCTCGACGATGGGTCTGGCCACCTCCTGGCGCGCCTGGCCGCGGCGGGACTGCTCGGCCTCGGCCTCGTGCACTCCGTGCGGATCGTGGCGGCCGGGGACCCCGGAAGCGCGAGCGCGAACCTCACGGCCTTGCTCGGGACGAGCGGGGTCGAGCTTCGCGGCGCCTTTGTGAAGTTGGTCCCGCGGATCGAGGATCCGGATGAGCCGGACCCCGCATTGCGGGCTGCGCGAGCGGCGGCTCAGCTCGCCGGGCTCCAGGATCCCCGCTCGGATCTGCTCTCCTCGGAGCTGGCCGCGGCCGCGGCCCAGCAGGCGGTCGGGGCGACCTCGGGCGCGGTCCTTGAGGCGCTCGTCACCGAGCTCCCACACGGGCACTCGCGCGAGGCGCTCGAGCTTGGACTCGGGCCAGCGATCCTCCGCGAGCACGGTGGGGATCCTCGGCGTGCCCTCGAGAGTGAGGGGATGTCGCCGGTCTCGGCCGAGGCGCTCGGCAGGTACGGGACCGGTCAGTGGGTCAGCTATCCGAGCTTCGTCCCGGTCGAGCTGGAGCAGGTGGCAGGTGCCCCCCATGAGGCCGCGTTCCTCCGGGGGCTCGGCCGACGGGTCTTCCGTAGCTCCGTCCTGCAGCCCTACTGGGGCGTCCTCCTGCGGGTGCCCCTCGTGCTCCGCCCGGCGACCGCGCGGCTCCGGCTGGCCGAGGTGCTGGACAGCGCGAGCGCCACCGAGTTCGCTCGGGCCGCCGTCCTTGGAGGGTTCGACCGGGCCGAGGGAGACTTCCGCGTCCAGCGGACTACAATGCATCGATGAGCGCGAAGCGTGGCACCAAAGGGTCGGACGAAGCTCCGGCGTCGTTCGACGAGAGCCTTGAGCGTCTTGAGGAGGTGGTCGGTGAGCTTGAGGAAGGCGGCCTCGGTCTCGAGGAGTCCCTCGATCGCTACAAGGAGGGCGTCGGGCTCCTGAAGGGATGTCGCGAGCGGCTCACGTCGTTCCGCGCTCAGGTGGAGGAGCTCACGGCCGAGGGGCTCATGGATCACGATGGGGACCCTGATGCTTCCGGCGCTGCTGGCGGGCAAGGACCTGCTGGCGGGCAAGGGGCCGCTGCTGCAGGCGGGACCCGGGCCGCTTCGGACACGCGAAATGACTCAACCGGCTCTTCCGGGCCGGTGAGCTTGGACGGTCTTGACACTCCCTTCTGACCACCAGGCTCCGTTGGAATCGAGCACTGAGCGCGGAGACCTCGAGGCGGCTGGCCGCTGGCTGGAGGAGTCCCGCCGCTGGTTCGAGGCCGGTCTCGAGGGCTTTCTCGCGCGCACGGAGCTCGGCCCGCCGGCGCTCTCGGAGGCGCTGGAGTACGCCCTGTTGGGCGGAGGGAAGCGCGTCCGGCCGGCGCTCGTGCGCCTCTTGGGCGGTGACCATGCCGACCCTGCGGACCTCGTGGCGGCGGCGGTCGCCGTGGAGTGCATTCACACCTATAGCCTCGTGCACGACGACCTGCCGTGCATGGACGACGACGACCTCCGGCGGGGCCGCCCCACGGTCCACCGGGCCTACTCGGAGGCGACCGCGGTCCTCGTGGGGGACGCCCTCCAGGCCCTGGCCTTCGAGGCCTGCGGCGGCGCATCACGCGGAGCTGCAGCCATGACCGTGGCCCTGGCGCGGGCTGGTGGGGCCGCGGGGATGGTCGGCGGGCAGGTCCTGGACCTCGAGGGGGAGGGACAGAACCTGGACCTCGCCGGCGTCCAGGAGATCCACCGGACCAAGACGGCGGCGCTCCTCGGCGCGAGCGCCGAGCTGGGAGCCCTCGCGGGCGGCGCCGAGGGG
Source organism: uncultured bacterium (assembly GCA_938083085.1). Taxonomy (GTDB): domain Bacteria; phylum Planctomycetota; class UBA1135; order UBA1135; genus Saltatorellus. Next base: position 94,388 of record CALLKX010000006.1, on the reverse strand, counting down.
CCCCGTGTCGCCGAGGCGCGGCGGTTCGGGCTCGCCCTGGGAATGTGCTTCCAGGCCATGGACGATGTGCTGGACGTCACCGGGGACGCCGGGACCCTCGGAAAGACGCCAGGGAAGGACTTGGTGGCTCACAAGGGGACCCTGGTGGCCGCTCTTGGCTTGGATGGGGCGAAGGCCGAGGCGGCTCAGCGCGCGTCTGAAGCCCGGAGCCACGCGAACCATCTGGGGCTGGGCAGCGCGGGGCTGGGTCTCATCGAGCTCCTGCTCCGCCGGAAGTCGTGATGGCTCCTGCTTTCATGGCCCCGCGAGCCCTAGGCTAGAGAGACGAGACCCCGTTGATACGAGACCGGACATGACCCACCTGGACGGAACCACCGAAGAGCCTCCCCTTGAGGAGGCTGAGGCCCGATCGATCCTCGATGGCATCGAGGGCCCCGCTGACGTCAAGGCGCTGGAGCGCGACCAGCTCCCCCAGCTCTGCGGGGAAATGCGCGAGTTCCTCCTCAAGAGCGTCCAGAGCACGGGCGGCCACCTCGGCTCCAACCTGGGCGTTGTCGAGCTGACCACCGCGCTGCACCGGGTCTTCGACTTCAAGCGCGACAGGGTCGTCTGGGACGTCTCTCATCAGGCTTACCCGCACAAGATCCTCACCGGTCGCAAGGACCGCTTCCACACGCTCCGACGGACCGACGGGCTCTGCGGCTTCACCCATCCCGACGAGTCGCCCTACGACCTGTTCCACACGGGGCACGCCGGCACGAGCATCAGCCTGGGTGTTGGGCTCGCGGCGGGCATGGCGCTGGAGCCGGACCCGCCCCACGTGGTCAGCGTGATCGGAGACGCCTCCCTCGGGGCCGGGGTCGCCTTCGAGGCCCTCAACCACGGGGGCGCCAGCCGCCCGAAGATGCTCGTGGTCCTCAACGACAACGAGTGGTCCATCTCCAGGTCGGTGGGCTCGCTCTCCAAGTACCTGACCAAGATCCGCGGGAGCCGGCTCGTCCAGCGCGCCGGCCAGGAGACCAAGAGCCTGGTTCAGGCCATCCCGTTGATCGGGCGCCGGGTCGACAAGGCGCTCGATGACATGGGCGAGGTGCTGCGCCACGTCTTTGTTCCCGGCCACGTGTTCGAGGAGCTTGGTGTCCGGTATGTGGGGCCGGTGGATGGGCACGACGTGAACGGCCTCGTGGACGTGCTCGAGAAGGTCCGCGCCCTGGACGGCGTGGTCCTCCTGCACGTCCTTACCGAGAAGGGCAAGGGGCACCCCGACGGCCCCAGCCACCCCGAGCGCGTGCACGCCGTGGCCGCTCCCAAGCCCCCCGGGAAGCTGGAGCCGCCGGCAGACGCGCCGCCCGAGGCGCCCGCCTTCACCAAGGTCTTCGCGCGCTCGCTCATCGATCACGCCAACCGTGACCTGCGCGTGCACGCCATCTCGGCGGCGATGCCCTCCGGGACGGGCCTCGACCGGTTCGCCGAGGCGCACCCCTCCAGGTTCCACGACACCGGCATCTGCGAGCAGCACGCCATCGCCATGGCAGCCGGGATGGCCAAGGCCGGTCTGCGGCCTGTGACCGCCATCTACTCCACGTTCTTGCAGCGCGGGTTCGACCAGGTGTTCCAGGAGGTCGCGCTCCAGAACCTGCCCGTGGTCTTTGCCCTCGACCGGGCGGGGCCCGTCGGCCAGGACGGCCCTACGCACAACGGTGTCTTCGACATCGCCTACCTGCGCACGCTTCCGAACATGGTGCTCGCCGCTCCGCGGGACGCCACGGATGTGGACCGGGTGCTGAGCCTCGCGCTCAAGCACGACGGGCCCCTGGCCATGCGCTTTCCCCGGGGCAAGGTCCCTGTCCACGAGGAGATCGCGGCGCAGGAACGCGAGCCCATGGCCCTCGGGCGCGCCGAGGTCCTGCGTGAGGGCGAAGAGGGAGGCGTGGTGCTCTGGGCCTACGGGGTGATGGTCTCCACGGCCCTCGAGACGGCCCAGGCGCTCGCCGACCGAGGGGTCAAGGTCGGGGTGGTCGACGCTCGCTTCGCCAAGCCCATCGACGAGGATCTCCTCGCCCGACACCTGTCGACGTTCCGCCACGTGCTGACGCTCGAGGATCACCAGCGTGCGGGGGGCTTCGGCTCCGCGGTGCTGGAGTCCGCAGCGCGGATCCGTGTCGACGGCCGCGCGGCGTCGGTGCGGGTGCTCGGCATCCCCGATCGGTACGTGGATCACATGACCACACGGGAAGAGCAGCTCGCCTCGGCGGGGCTCGACGCCGCGTCGGTCACCCGCGTCGTGACGCAGCTCCTGGGCAAGGTCACCGCCTGAGGGCGGCGCTTGGACTTGTCGGGCTCCAGCGCCAATCGTCCGCCTGCTGAGGCGGCTCCGTCTCCGCCCGACCCGCCGAGGGCCCATTCCTCCGGGCCGCGGCCCGGGAGCGAGCGTTTCGAACCGGCCGGGGGCAAGATTCGCTCGGTGCTCCTGCTCGCGGACGGACAGAAGACCCGGGTCCAGGAGGCCCTCGGCGAGGTCGAGTCGTTCCTCGAGGGCCGCGGGGTGACGGTCGCCGTCCACCCGGACGTGCGGGCGCTCCGTGCCAGCGGCGCCGCGCTGACCGAGCAAGACGTGGACCTGGCCGTGGTGCTCGGGGGCGACGGGAGCGTGCTGACCGCCGCCCACGCCTTCCACGCGCGCCCGGTGCCGACCATCGGGATCAACTTCGGTCGGGTGGGCTTCCTCGCCTCCCTGGAGGTGTCGGCCTGGCGCGAGGGCCTCGTGGAGGTCTTCGAGGGGCGGGCCGTGGTGGAGCACCGCATGCGGCTCGAGGCGCGCGTTCGGCGCGCTGGCGAGCTGGAGCCGGGCGTGATGCACGCCATGAACGACGTGGTGATCTCCCGGGGCGAGGCTCCGAAGATGGCCGCCTTCCGCCTCTCCTCGGCCGGGCGTGACGTGTCGAGCTATCGTGCCGACGGCCTCATCTGCTCCACGCCAAGCGGGTCCACCGCGTACTCACTGGCCGCAGGAGGACCCATCCTCGACCCCGCGCTCGGGGCGATGGTGGTGACGCCCATCTCGGCCCACGCGCTCGCCATGCGCCCGCTGGTCCTCGACCCGAGCGCGGAGCTTGAGGTCGCCGTCATCGACTCCCCAAGCCCGGTCTCCCTCGACGTGGACGGGCGGCGCGAGGCGTCGCTCTCGTCTGGAGATGCGGTCCTGCTCGGGGCGGCTCGCGAGCCCTATCCGCTGCTGACGATCCCGTCCTTTGACCCGTGGCAGCGGCTCCGTGATCGCCTCGGCTGGGCGGGGCGTCTCGACGAGCGCGTCGAGGAGTAGGGGCCGCTCAGTTCGGCTCGTCGGAGCCTCGGAGCCACTCGAGGCGCCGGACGCCCTTGCGGGCCATGTACCAGAAGCCGAGGACGCCGAGCGAGAAGGTCGCCGTGGAGAAGGCGATGAGCCTCGGGCTCTGGGGGATGATCAGGAGCGCTGCGACGAACTGGATGAGGATCGAGCCGTAGAGCAGCCTCGCGACGAAGAGGCGGCTCCGCGAGCGGATGAACCAGGCGCCGAAGGGGGCCCCGACCACGACGATGGGGACGCAGACCCACCAGAAGTTCCAGGCCTCCGGGGCGAGCTCGCCCTGCACGGCGCCGCGGTAGACGGCGCCGACCACCGCGTTCCCCGCCATGAGGACAACCGAGGTCGGCGTGGCGATCACCTCTGAGATGCGCAGTCGCAGCACCAGGAGGGAGAACGTCACGATGTCCAGGCCGCTGCCCGTCACCGAGCTGATCACTCCGCCCACGACCCCGAAGCCGATGAGCAGGACCGCGTGCCGGGGCAGGAAGCGCTCGATCCGGGTGCGGACCTCCCGGTCGCGATAGCGATTGATCCAGTACAGGGCGACCGCGAAGGCGAGCCAGGACGCGGTGAAGAGCATCTTGGCGTACGCGGGCTGCAGCTTCGGGGCGACGAACTCGAGCCCGAAGATCACGCCCATGGCGCCGCCCAAGCTGGACCAGATGAGCGCCGGGAGCACCACCGGGGTTCTGGTCCAGAGGATGGTGAACGAGGCGGCGGTCATGCCCACCGCCTGAATCATCAGCGAGAAGTCTCTCGCGATGGTGGGGGGGATCTTGAACCCCAGGGTCATGACCGGGAAGGCCACGGCCCCGCCGCCCTCACTGGTGGCCCCCGCGATGAAGGAGCCCACCGCCATGGTGACGCTCATGAACCAGTTCTCGGCGAAGAGCCCAAAGCGGTCGCCCTGGACCATCAGCGTCAGCCAGAGGGACCACACCAGGGCGACCGTGATCCCGATGGACACGGTGGCGTTTCGCGTGCGCATCATAGGGCGGAGTCTCAGGTGGGGATCGGGGCGGAGGAGTCCGCCTGGATCAGGCCGTCTTCCATGTAGAGGACGCGCTCGCAGCGCTTGGCGAGCCGCTCGTCGTGGGTCACGAGCATCAGCGCTACGCCGCGCTCCGACTGCTCGTCGAGGAGGATCTCTAGCACCTTCTCCCCGGTCCCGCGGTCGAGGTTCCCGGTGGGCTCGTCCGCGATGAGGATCGGCGGGTCCAGCAGGAGGGCGCGCGCGATCGCGATGCGCTGCTGCTCACCGCCGGAGAGCTGGGAGGGCCGATGCCCGAGGCGATCCGCGAGGCCGAAGCGCGTGAGCATGGTGGTGGCGCGGTCGAGGAACTCGGCCCGGTTCGAGCGGAAGGCTCGCCGGCTGAGCTTGATCATGGCCGGCAGCACGGCGTTCTCGAGGGCGGAGAGCTCGGGCAGCAGGTGATAGAACTGGAAGACGAAGCCGATCTTCTCGTTGCGCAGGTTCGCGCGCCGTCTCGCGCTCAGGCTCCACGCGTCCTGGCCGGCGACGTAGACCGAACCCTCGGTGGGGCGGTCGAGGAGACCCAGGATATGCAGCAGGGTGGTCTTCCCCGCGCCGGAGGTGCCCATCAGCGCGAGCCGCTCCCCGGCGCGGAGCTCGAGGTTGATGCCGTGCAGGATCTCGAGCCGTCGCTCGCCCACGGGGAAGGAGCGGCGGACGCCTGCGCAGGCGAGTACGGGCTCTGTGCGGAGCTGTCCGCTGGGGACGGTGCTGCCAGGAATGGGGCCGCCAGGTAGGGAGCCGCCAGGAAGGGAGCCTGTCGGGATCGGGCCGTCGGAGGGGAGGGTCATTCGTGACGCAGCGCCTCCACGGGGTCGAGGCGCGAGGCGCGCCAGGCGGGGATGGCCGCGAAGAGCAGCGTGCTGAAGACCGCGCCGCCGACGATCCAGGCCACGCCGCTGACCGAGACCTCGGCGGGGATGTAGTCGAAGAGGTAGATGTCGCGGTTGAAGATCTGGAAGCCGAAGGTGCTCGAGAGCTTCCGCTCGATGGCGTCGATGTTGTACGCCCCGAGCACGCCGACCAGGGCTCCAAAGGCGCTCCCTATGACGGCCTCCCAGAGGCCGATCATCAGGAACAAGGCCAAGACGCCGCGGGGCGTGGCGCCGAGGGCGCAGAGGATCCCGATATCACGGCGCTTCTCCGTGACCATCATCGATAGAAGCGCGAAGACGGTGAAGCCCGCCACAACGAGCACCAGGCTGAGCATGATGCCCATGAGCGCCTTCTCGTTCTGGATGGCGGCCAGCAGGGTGGCGCGGAAGTCCTCCCAGGTGCGGAACTCGTTGATGCGGATCCCCGGGGCGCTCAGGAACCCCTCGGCGTGGAGCTTGGACCAGAGGCGGGCGCGGACGGCCTCCTTGTCGCGCTTGTAGTCGTTCAGCTTGACCAGGACCGCGGACCACAGGCGGTCGCGCTGGAGGAAGTCGGCCAGCGCGCGGCGGTCCATGTAGATCCGCCGGGAGTCGGTCTCGTTGTCCTTGCTTCGGAAGCTACCGACCACCTGGAAGCGGGCGTTGGCAGCCGTCTCGTTGAGCTTGGAGCTGTTCTCGTCGTAGGTGGCGGTGACGAGCGAGACCTCTTGGCCGCGCCGCAGGCCCCAGAGGTATGCGAGCTGCTCGCCCACCAGGATCGGGACCTTGGGTCGGGTCCGCCGTTGGCGGATCTCCCGCAGGTTGACGAAGGGGTCGTCAAGGTCCGCTGGGCGGCCGACGTTGCAGTGCTTGCCGAGCCCGGGCTTCTTGCCGAACTCGGTCTCGAGCGACTCGCGGAAGTCGGTGGCCTCGCCCTCGCCCTCCACGTCGATGCCGACCAGCTCGATGAGCTGGATGGCGTCCTGCATGGGCTTTTCGAGGGCGCTCTCCCCGCCGTCGGGGGCAAAGATCCCGTACCACTGCAGCTGCGGAGTCGCGGCTGCGACCCCGGGGTCCTCCCGGATGATCTCGAGCATGCGCTCGACGTCGGTCTGCATCGGGACCCAGTCGCCGTTCTCCTGCAGGACGCTGGACTGGAACGAGGGCTGGATGACCAGGTCCGCGAGGTTCCCGCGGAGTGTGCGCCGGCTCTCCTCGAGGAAGCCCGCCATGATCGACAGGATGAGCACGAGCGCTCCCACGGCCACCAGGATGCCGGCCATGCCGATCCAGTTGGTCTTGCGCGCCTTGAGATAGCGCAGGCTGAGGAAGGTACGGAACACGGGGTTCGGGGTCGGTCAGGCGCCGGCGGGGGCCTCTTCCGAGGCCTCGTCGGCCTCGGCCGCCTGCTCCTCGATCTTACGCATCGCCGGGAAGAGCAAGACGTCGCGAATGGAGTCCTGTCCGGTGAGCAACATCAGGAGCCGGTCGATCCCGACGCCGAGGCCGCCCGTGGGGGGCATGCCGAACTCCAGGGCCTGAACGTAGTCCACGTCCACCTCACCTGGCGTCTCCGGGTCCTTCGAGGCGACCTGCTCCTCGAAGCGGCGGTGCTGCTCGGCGGGATCGTTGAGCTCGGAGAACGCGTTGCCGAGCTCCATGGAGGCCACGAAGACCTCGAAGCGTTCTGCCAGGGCGGGGTCCTCAGGGGAGGCCTTGGCGAGGGGGCAGATCGGGACCGGGTAGTGCGTCACGAAGATGGGGCCGGCGAGGTGAGGCTCCACGGTCTCCTCGAACACGTCGTTCATGAGCTTCCAGTACTCATTGGACGCGTGGTCCAGGCCGAGTTCCTTGGCCTTGGCGCGGACGGCGGGCTCGTCGTCGTAGTCGCAGCCCGCGTGCTCCCGGAAGAGGTCGGTGTAGCGCGCTCGCTGGAAGGGCACCTTGAGGTCGTACTCCTCGCCGCGGAAGGTGATGCCGGTCTGGCCGTTGAGTTCGGTGGCGAGCAGCTCGAACATCTGCTCGGTGAGCTCCATCATTCGGTGGAAGTCGGCCTGGGCCTCGTAGAGCTCCAGCATCGTGAACTCGGGGTTATGCCGCGTGGACAGCCCCTCGTTGCGGAAGTTGCGGCTCACCTCGAAGACGCGCTCGAGGCCGCCCACGATCAGGCGCTTGAGGTAGAGCTCCGGCGCGATGCGCAGGTAGAGCTCGGCGTCGAGGGCGTTGTGGTGCGTGATGAACGGCCGAGCGGTGGCCCCACCGGCGATCGGGTGGAGGGTGGGGGTCTCGACCTCAAGGTAGCCCTGATCCTCCAGGTAGCGCCGGATCAGCGACAGCGCCTTGCTGCGCTTCACGAACACCTCTGTGACGCCCTCAGAGGCCCACAGGTCCACATATCGGCGCCGGTAGCGGGCCTCCACGTCGGTCAAGCCGTGCCACTTCTCCGGGGGCGGGGCCACGGACTTGGCGAGGATCTCGATCTCGGTCACCCAGATGGTCGGCTCGCCCTTTTGGGTGAAGGCCAGCTCGCCCGTGACGCCCACGAGGTCCCCGCCGTCCAGCCACTTCCGGCGGGGCCACCAGTCGCTCATACGGCCCTTCTGGAGCCCGATTTGGAGGCGCCCAGTCCGGTCCACCACGGGGGCGAAGATGAGCTTCCCGAAGTCCCTGGTGCCCAGGATTCGGCCGGCGATGGTGACCGATTGGCCCACGAGGGGCCCTGGCTCCTCGGCGGAGCCAACGCCCTTCAGGAGTTCGGAGATGGGCCGTGCGTCGACTCCCCTGGCGGGGAAGGGATCGACGCCTTCAGCGCGCATGGCCTCGATCTTGGCCAGGCGGTCGGGGTGAGCGAGGTCCGTCATGGTGAAGAAAGTCCCCTGTTGGCCTGCCAAAGGGAAGAGGGGAGCCATGAATCACACTGACAGGTTCCTCCGAACTCTCTCTTGACGACAGCGTGCCATCGTCGCATTCTTCTCGCCAACTGCGCGATGGCGCAGGGGCGCGGCCGGTGCCCCCCCGTTCTGGCTGCCTGAGACCACTGGACTTGTCCGGAGGTGGACGGCGCTGAATGACCGGCCTGCCGCGTCCGACATCTCGGGGGATTAGCTCAGCTGGTAGAGCGCCTGCATGGCATGCAGGAGGTCAGGGGTTCAAGTCCCCTATCCTCCACCAAACCCCACGCTCCGGTGATCCGGGTCGTGGGGTTTGGTGTTTTCAAGGGGATCCGGACGCAGGAGCGCGTTCGGGGTGCCGCTGGCGGCCCCGCGCCGGGGTAACCTCCTCGCATCCGTACCCGCGCCCTCGAGGCTGCCCGGCAGCGCGAAGCGCCAGGCAACGACCGTCGAACCGCCCCAGGACCGTCGAAAATGACGAGCAACCAGTACAGCCCCAACGAGATCGAGCACCGCTGGCAGGACCGGTGGGAGGCCGACGGCACCTACCGGACACCGAACCCCGGCGACGCCGACTTCGACCCCTCCCGGCCGAAGTACTACGTGCTGGACATGTTCCCTTACCCCTCTGGCGCGGGGCTGCACGTGGGGCACCCGATGGGGTACATCGGCAGCGACATCGTCTCGCGACGCAAGCGCATGGAGGGGCATAACGTGCTCCACCCCATGGGGTATGACGCCTTCGGGCTCCCGGCGGAGCAGTACGCGATCACCACCGGGCGGCACCCCGAGGAGACCACGCGCGCCAACGTCGAGACCTTCCGCCGGCAGCTGAAGGCGATCGGCCTGAGCTACGACTGGGACCGGGAGTTCGCCACGTGTGACGTGGACTACTACCGCTGGACCCAGTGGATCTTCACCCGCCTCTATGACCGGGGGCTCGCCTATCAAAACGAGGTGCCGGTTTGGTGGTGCGACGAGCTGAAGACCGTGCTGGCCAACGAGGAGGTCATCGACGGCAAGAGTGAGCGCGGCGGGCACCCCTGCGTCCGCCGCCCGCTGCGGCAGTGGATGCTCCGGATCACCGAGTACGCGGACCGCCTCATCGATGACCTCGATCTGGTGGACTGGCCCGAGTCGGTCAAGACCATGCAGCGGGAGTGGATCGGGCGCTCCGAGGGCGCCGAGATCGAATTCTGTGTCGAGGGCCACGAGGCCGCCTCGCTGCGCGTGTACACCACGCGGCCGGACACCCTCTTCGGGGCGACCTTCATGGTGGTGGCTCCCGAGCACCCGCTCGTGCGCGCGATCACCACAGCCGACCAGCGCGAGGCGGTGGAGGCCTACGTCACGGCGGCGTCCACCAAGTCCGACCTCGAGCGCACTGACCTCGCCAAGGAGAAGACCGGCGTCTGGACGGGTGCGTACGCTCACAATCCCGCCTTCGACGCGGGGGACGAGCGCGGCCGCGTTCCGGTCTGGGTGGCGGACTACGTGTTGGCGAGCTACGGCACCGGCGCGATCATGGCCGTCCCGGGGCAGGACCAGCGGGACTGGGACTTCGCCACCGAGTTCGGGCTGAACATCGTCCGCACCGTCGAGCCGCCCTCGGACTTCGACGGTGAGGCGTTCACCGGTGCGGGGCCCGCCATCAACTCCGGGTTCCTCGACGGCCTCGGCGTCGACGAGGCCAAGGAGCGGATGATCGCTCACCTGGTCGAGCAGGGCGTGGGGGAGGCGAAGACCAACTATCGCCTGCGCGACTGGCTGTTCTCTCGCCAGCGATACTGGGGTGAGCCGTTCCCCGTGCTGCATCTGGAGGACGGGTCTCACGTCCGCGTGCCCGACGGCGATCTGCCGGTCACGCTGCCCCAGATGGAGGACTTCAAGCCCTCGGACGACGGCTCGGCCCCGCTCGCGCGGGCGACCGAGTGGGTCAGCAGCGCCGACCCCGCGACCGGCGGACCGGCCCGGCGGGACACCGACACCATGCCGGGGTGGGCCGGCTCCTGCTGGTACTACTTGCGCTTCATGGACCCCAAGTGCGAGACGGCGCCGCTCTCGGCGGAGGCCGAGGACTACTGGGGCAACGTGGACCTCTACATCGGCGGCACGGAGCACGCCGTGCTGCACCTCCTCTACGCGCGCTTCTGGCACAAGGTCCTCTTTGACGCGGGCGTGGTGAAGACAAAGGAGCCCTTCCAGCGGTTGTTCAACCAGGGGATGCTCACGGCCTTTGCCTACAAGGACGGCACGGGCCGCCTCGTGCCGACCGACGAGGTGAACCTCGAGGTGGACCCGCCCGTCTCGAAGGTCTCGGGCGAGCCGATGGAGCAGGTGATCGCGAAGATGAGCAAGTCGCTCAAGAACGTCGTGAACCCGGACGACGTCTGCGCCGAGTACGGCGTCGACACCTTCAGGCTCTACGAGATGTTCATGGGGCCGCTGGCGGACTCGAAGCCCTGGAATCCGCGTGACGTGCCGGGGCCTCGCAAGTTCCTCGAGCGGTCCTGGCGGCTCTTCGTGGACCCCGAGAGCGAAACGCCTATCCGACCGGGCCTGGAGGATGCCTCTGAAGTCACCCCTGAGGGCTCCGCCCTCGAGGTCGAGCGGGCCTTGAACCAGTGCCTCCAGCGGGTGGACGACTCCTTCAAGGCGTTCAACTTCAACACGGCTGTGGCGGCCTTCATGGAGTTCCTCAAGGGGGCCTCTTCCAAGGGGCTCAATGGCTCCCAGGCGAGCCGGTTCGTCCGCGCCATGGCGCCCTTCGCGCCGCACTTCGCCGACGAGATCTGGTCCCGCATGGGACGCTCCGGGAGCGTCCACCACGCCGCCTGGCCGGAGGTGGATGAGCGCTATCTGAAGGCCGACGAGTTCGAGATGCCCGTGCAGATCCTCGGGAAGCTGCGGGCCAAAGTCATGGTGCCGCGGGAGGCCTCCCGCGACGAGATGGAGGCGGCCGCGCGGGCCGCCGTGGCAGATCGTATGGAGGGCAAGGAAGTCGTGAAGACGATCGTCGTGCCCGGCCGCCTGGTCAACTTCGTCGTCAAGTGACCCCGGGCCAGCCGGCCAGCGGGGTATCGGGCCACCGGGCCACCGGGCCACCGGGCCGCGGGGCCGCGGGGGCGCGGCGGCGCGGGGGCATCGGCCCATCGGGGCGCGGGATGGCCGGGTTGCTGGATCACGAGTCACCCAGTCGCATTGTCAATAAGGCGCCGGCGTTGATCGGCGCGGTCTGGATCGAGACAATCTGAGCCGGAGGACACAGCCATGGCACTGCTGGAAGAAGACCACGCGTTCGAGATCGCTGACGCCGTACTCGCCGCGAGCGAGGCGGATGAGACCGAGGTGACGATCAACTGCGTCGAGGACCGCTTCGTGCGCTTCGGCCACGAGGGGCCGACCCAGTCGGCGGACCGGGAGCGCTATGACCTCGCGGTCCGGGTCCGGTTCCGTGACGGCGAGGGCTTCCGCGAGGCGAAGGCGAGCTGCGGATCCCTGGACGAGGCGACCGTCCTGGACGCCCTCGGCCGGGCTGAGATCCTCGCCCGCGTGGCGTCCCCTGATCGAGGCGCGGTGCCCCTGGGCGGCGCGGTGGAGGTGGAGGGGACGGCCCCCTCGCGACCGACCCAGGACCACAGCTTCAAGGAGAAGGCCGAGTGGGTCGAGGCGGCGCTCCTTCGCTGCGAGGCGGAGTCGCTCCATGGCGGTGGGCTTGCCCGCACCACGGTCGCCTCGATGAGCATCGTCAACTCGGCCGGCCGGCGCGTTCACGGGGCCACGTCACGTGCGGAGTTCGCGCTCACATGCGCGGACGGCGGCGCCGACGCCGAGACCGTCGGTGGCTCCGCTAGCTCCGCATCGGTACGTTGCTTCGTGGATCAGGTGGACGTGGGGGGGGTGATCGAGGACGCGGTGACGAGCGCCGTCCGCGCGCGTGATCCTGAGGACATGGAGGCCAGCCCCGTGGACGTGCTCCTGGAACCTCAGGCCGTGGCCGCGCTGATGACCTTTACCTCGGGCATGGGGTTCGGGGCTCGAGGCTTCCACGAGGGGTCGTCGTTCCTCACGGGCCGCGTCGGAGAGCGGCTGTTCTCCGAGGAGGTCTCCATCTCCGACGACCCCACGCACCCGGACCTGCGGGGCCTGCGGTTTGACGGGGAGGGGACGCCTCGAGGGGCGCACCCGTTGGTCACCTCGGGGACCGCGCACGGGCCGGTGACGGACTCCTTCTGGGCGGGCCAACTGGGTCTCTCCAACACGGGCCACTCGCAGGCTCAGCCTTCCACCTCAGGGCCGTCTGCCGGGCACCTCGTGGTCGCGGAGGGAGAGCTCAGTCGAGCGGAGCTGCTCGAGCGGCTCGGGGATGGGTTGCTCGTTCGCCAGCTCCACTACGTGAACGTGGTGGAGCCGCGGGAACTGGTGTTGACCGGGATGACCCGGGGCGGGGTCTTCAGGGTCAAGGACGGGGCTGTTGGCCGCGCGATCGGCAACCTTCGCTTCACCCAGTCACTCGTGGAGGCGCTCCGGGCGGTCGACGGCGTCGGCGATCGCGCGACGCGGGTCGGGTCACTGATGGGCGGCGAGCTGGTGGCGCCCGCCCTGCTCATTCGCGATTTCAAGTTCACATCCAAGGCGAGGTCCTGAGTCCCATGGTTCATCCGACGGTCAAGCCGAGCTCGGCGCACTCCATGGAGGCGCTCGCACGCAGCGCGGTGGACGAGGCCATGGCGCGGGGCGCAGACGCGGCGGACGCGCGCATCGTGCGCTGCGCCGAGGAACGTCTCGTGATTCAGAACGGCGCTTTGAAGGAGTCCGACGCGCCCGAGGACTTTGGGATTGCGGTGCGAGTGTTCAAGGACGGCGCGGTGGGCTTCGCGGCGGCGCCCGGCCCGTACCCGGCCATGCGAAACGCGGTGAGCGGGCTCGTGCGCCGGTGCCTGGCGTCGGCCCGGGACCTGGCCCCGCTGCGGCGGGTGCCGGTGCGCTTGGCCGGCCGAGCGGACGCGTGCGGGGAGTATGCGACGCCCGTGGAGGAGGACCCGTTCATGGTCTCGCTCGAGGAGAAGCTCGAGCTCTTGATGCGGGCGAGCGAGCGTCTCGGCGGCCGGCGCGAGGTCGTCTCCCGGCTGGCGGGGATGAGCCTCCGCCGCGAGGAACAGTGGATGGCGACCTCGGATGGCGGCGCCACCCACCAGGTGCTCGTCCGCTCGGGGGGGCGGGTGGAGGCCATCGCCCGCGCGCGCGGCGTGGTGGAACGGCGGAGCTACCCCAACGCGCTGGAGGGCGACTTTCGGAGCGGCGGCTTCGAGGTGGTGAGGGCCCTTGACCTCGAGGGGAACGCAGAGCGCGTTCGTGACGAGGCGATCGCCCTGTGCCACGCGGACGTCTGTCCTCCTGGCCAGCGCACGCTGATCCTCGGGGGCGGGCAGCTTGCGCTGCAGATCCACGAGTCGGTGGGGCATCCCACCGAGCTGGACCGGGTGCTCGGAGAGGAGCGCGACCTCGCAGGGGGCTCCTTTGCTGCAGCCACTGACCCGGGGTCGCTGGAATACGGATCCGAGTGTGTCAGCTTCGTCGCCGACTCGACCGTTGCCGGGGGCCTCGACACCCGGGGTTGGGATGACGACGGTGTGCCCTCAGGGCGCTTCGACATCGTCCGTGATGGGCAGCTCCGTGCATTCCAGAGCGGTCGGATCAGCGCTGGCCGGGCCGGAGCCGAGAGCAGCCGATCGGTCTCGCGTGCGGAGGGGTGGTATGCCCCGCCCATCGACCGGATCACCAACGTCTCCCTGGCTCCGGGGCACGGGTCCCTGGACGACCTGCTCGCGGAGACCGAGGACGGGGCCATCCTTGCCGATACGATCAAGACGTGGTCGATCGACCAGGAACGGCGCAACTTCCAGTTCACCTGCGAGGTCGGTTGGGAGATCCGCGGCGGGCGCCGGTCGAGGCTCCTGCGACTCCCGACCTACCAGGGCTCGACGCTGGACTTCTGGAAGCGCTGTGATCGCATCGCAGGTCCAGAGGAGTGGAGGCTGTGGGGGGTGGTGAACTGCGGCAAGGGCAACCCGATGCAGGTGGCCGAAATGAGTCACGGCGCGGCCCCAGCTCGCTTCCGCGGCGTTCAATTCGTGGATGTGGGGTCCCGCCTCGCCTGAAGGGGAGCGGGGCGCGTCGAATCGCCACCTCCTTTCGCCTGATCCGCCGGGCGAGTTTTGGGCGAACTCCGTCTCGCATTGGGTATTCTCGGGCCTAAGCGCCCCTTCGCTGTCCATTTGTCTTCTTCCCGGACGGGCTCCGTCTCGATGAATGGAACATTGAAGAGCTGTGATGGGTCCAAAGGCGTCGTTCTGCCGAATGCTCAAAAGCCCCCTCACGACCGCCTGCCACCCCCCATTGGAATCACAGCCCCGCCCCATCGATCGTCGTGACCACCTCGCTGGTGGGACGATCGCCGACGGGTTCTGATCATTGAGGTCCCGATGACTCCCTCGAGACAACTGCTAGCTACAGCATCCCTGTTCATCGCTCCTCTCCTGGCTGGAGCGGCGCCGACAGCACCCTTGCGAGGGCTCAACCCTGAGGTGGGCTTCGTCGGCGCCTCGGTAAGCGTTGTGGAATCGGCCGGGCCAGTCTCGGTCCAGGTCTCACTCACGGCAGTCTCTGCGCAGGACGTGACCATCCCCTTCACCGTGGGCGGGTCGGCCACCTCCTCGGACGCAAGCGTCGGTGCGAGCCCGCTGGTGATCCCGGCGGGACAGCTGGATGGCTTCATCCTGGTCTCCGTGACGGATGACCTTCTGTCGGAGGGCACCGAGCGGGTGGTGCTCACCCTGACGACTCCGGTCGGCGGGGTCCTTGGAGCAGCGACCGTCTACGAGGTGGTGATCGAAGACAACGAGCCGGCGGCCACCCTCGGGTTCGACCTCGCCTCCTCCAGTCAAGCGGAGGGGGCTGGCGCCGCCGTCCTCACGCTCACCTTGTCCAGTGCACGAACGGAAGACGTCCTCCTCGATTTCACGCTCTCGGGCACGGCCACCCTGGGCGGTGTGGACGTCTCGGTCGCTCCCGCCAGCCAGCTCTTGATCCCTGGCGGCAACGTCGCGGGCTCGATCGTCGCCACCGTCGTCAGCGATTCGATGGATGAGCCGGATGAGGACCTGCAGGTGAGGTTCAGCTCGCTTGAGAACGCCGACTACGGCGCGGTCACGGCGCACGACCTCACCATCCTCGACGATGACGACGCGCCGTCCGTCGCGTTCGCGTCCAGCAACGCGACCGTTGTAGAGGATGACCCGATGGCCGCGTTGGGCGTCGAGCTGAGCGCTGTCAGCGGATTCGACGTCATGGTTCCGATCACGGCGTCTGGCTCCGCGACCGAGGGAGCTGACTTCGTGTTCACACCGGCCACCCTGACGATTCCGGCCGGAGCCAGCACTGGGACCGTGGACGTGACCGTCCTTGACGACCCGGACCCTGAGGGGCCGGAGACCGTCACCTTCTCGCTTGGGACTCCGACGGCGGCCACTCTGGGGGCCCTCCCGACGACGGTCCTCCTGATCATCGATGACGACGGCCCTCAGCCCTCGCTGAGCTTCTCAAGCGCCGCCTCGACGGCAGAAGAGGCGGGAGGGGTCCAAGACCTCCTGGTGCAGCTAGACGGGTACGCCTCAGAGCCGGTCACCGTGGACTTGACCCTCGGGGGCACGGCCCAGGCGGGCGTCGACGTCAACCTGCTCACCACCTCCCTCTCGATCCCCGTCGGCGCGTTGAGCGGACTGGTCCAACTGGAGGTGCTCGAGGACACCGACCCCGAGCCCTCTGAGACGGCGGTCGTGACCCTCGTCAATCCCATCGGCGCGGGTCTCGGAGCGCCGGCGACGCACATCCTGACGATCACGGACAACGACACCCTGCCCGTCCTGACGTTCACGACTCCCGCGTCCTCTGTATCCGAGTCCGCCGGGGTCCTCTCGGTCGGCGTCGAGCTGAGCGCCGCGGCATCCTCCGATGTCACGGTGCCGCTGGTGCTCTCCGGCAGCGCCACGCCTGGCGGCGTCGACCTCGGGGTGCTCCCGCAGCCCCTCGTGATCCCGGCGGGCGACACCATCGGGCAGTTCGACGTCACTCTGGTGGACGACGCGCTGTACGAAGGGGACGAGGAGCTCATCATGGACCTGGGCGCCGTCACCGGCGCCACGGCGGGAGCGATCCCGACGCACGTCCTCACCGTTGTCGAGGACGACCCGCTGCCGGTCGTGCAGTTCCCGGCCTTCCGGACGGTCGTCGAAGAGTCGTCCGGTGGATTCAATCTCCGCCTGGAGTTGGACACCGTCTCCGGGCTGGATGTGGTGGCTCCATTCCAGGTCGCGGGTGAGGCGGCGGGACCGGGGGATATCAGTTACCCCGCGGGTCCGGCAGTCATTCCTGCGGGGTCGACGTCCGTAGACATCCCGGTCTCGGTTGTCGTGGATCGGCTGCCGGAGCCGGGCGAACGGGTGCTCTTCACCCTCCTTGATGGCGGTACTCCTGGGGTCGGGGCGCCGGACGGCGCCACCCTCGGGGCGGGTTCCTCCTTCCTCGTGATGCTCTCGGACGGGAACGCGGGACCGGTTGCCAAGGCGCCGCCGCTGGCCCCTTCGGTCGCGACCATCCTCTTCGATCAGCGTCGTGTGGCGGACCCCTCGGCGACCGAGACGATCTTCCTCACCAACCTCCACTCCGCTCCGGTGACGCTCACCGAGCTGGTGCTCCGTGGATCCGGGGCCTTCACGGCGACGTGTCAGGCGGCCCTGCCCGTGGTGCTCGCGCCCGCGGCGAGCGTGGGCGTGGACCTGCAGTTCTTGCCCTCGGAGCCAGGCTTCCTTGAGGGGACCTTCTCCGCGCGTCAGGCTGGACAGGGGGCGCCGCCGATGGAGGTGGCTCTCTCCGGGCGGGCGATCGGTCCCACGGGCGCAGACGTCCTCATCACCGCCGGTCTGGATGCGTTTGTCGAGCCGGGCGGACAGGTCTGGTTGGAGGAATACGGATTCGGCGGAGGTAGTGTGGTTCAGGTGACCGAGGCTGTCCTTGGGACCGACCTGGACGAGCTCTTCCAGTGGGTCCGGGTCGGCAGTCAATTCGGCTACACGCTTCCGATTCCCAACGGTTCCTACGAGGTCGTGATCTTCAGCTGGGAGCCGGTGAAGCAGGCGCCCGGTCAGCGGCTCTTCGACGTCCTGGCGGAAGGCGCGGTGATCATTGATGACCTCGATCTCTTTGATGAGGTTGGTCGCTTCACTGCGTTCTCCTCGGAGCCCGTCGTGGTCACCGTCACAGACGGAGTCCTTGACCTCAGCTTTGACGCGTCCGTGGCTCAGGCGCTCGTGAGCGCGGTGTCCGTTCGCTCGATTCCCGTCCTCAGTTCTCCCACGGCGGCGTTGAGCTTCGGGATCGTGGACCAGGGCACCGAAGTGACGCTGGACTTTGTCGTGGAGAATGCCGGGCTCCACCCCGGCCAGATTGATCAGGTCACCTTCGGCGAGCCTTCGCTCGGGTCCAGCGAGGACTTCCGGATCGACCACGGTGGCTTCTCGTACACCGGGAACGCAGGAGAGCGCACCTACGCGATCGACCCGCCGATCGACGTGCCCCCGGGCTTGACCAGCGTCGCGGTGACGTTTGGCCCGACCGAGCATGAGGACAACGTCTTCGAGCTGGAGCTGGCGTCCACGGAGCGTGGGGCCTCGTTCCCCGCCAGCGTCGCTGGCACCGGCGGCGCAGAGGCCGGCTGGGGCTTTCTTCACCCCGTGCCGGACTTCCTTCCCGCCTGCGTGATCGACTACGACGGGAACGGCGTCGAGACGGTGCGCCTCTTCGGTGGAGAGTCGCACACGCACGAGCCGGGCCGCCAGCTCGCCACGTTCACCTGGCAGGTCAATGGGGCCACGGTGGCCACGACGGACGACACGATGTTCACCTTCCCCCTCGGGGATTCCAGTGTGCAGCTGGAGATCGGCGACGACAACGTGACGCCGAGCTTCGCGGCTGACGGGATGACCCTGAGCGTCTTCGGCGCCGGCGCAGTGCCCGGAGCGCTCGTCGAGTTCTATGACGGCGCGGTTGCTGGGAGCATCTTCCTGCTGGACAACGTCCCCGCGCTGCCCGACTTCGTTCAGCGGTTGAACAGCCTCCAGTTGTTCGCGAGCGGTGGGACCGTCGGTGACTCTCCCTTCTCTGAGGAGGTGATGGTTCGATGGACCGGCTCGGTCGAGCTGCCTGCGCCTCGCTCACTGGAGTTCGTGGCCACGGGGGGGGCGGATCAGCGCCTGTTCGTGAACGGCGTGGCCGCCTCCGGACCCCTGACGCTGGGCGCCGGGTCTCACTCGATCGAGGTCCGCTTTGCGGTCTCGGCTCTCACTGAGCTGCCCATCGCTCTGGAAATCTACGAGGGCGGGAGCGTCGCCTCGGATGTCCTCGAGTTGGTGACCCACGACGAGTCGCAGGTCGCCCCCGTGATCCACTCGATGCCGACCGTCGGGACGGACCTCGGCGGCAACCGCATCGACATCAGCGGCTTCGGGTTCTTCCCCGCTGCCCAGGTGGTGGTCCACTGGGGAGCTCAGGACTTCGCCCTCGGAGACTTCGATGAGTACTCCGCCGAAGGCATCGTCCTGACTTCACCGCCGGGGTCGGGTTCCATCGCGGTGACCGTCGAGACCCCCAACGGTGTCAGCGACGTGCGTACCTTCAACTACTCGCCGACAGGGCCCATTCCCGTGCGGTTCGATCTGCTCACCTCGGTCGAGGCCGTGGTGAACAAGGCGACGAGCGCAGCGTGGGGCCCCGACGGCAAGCTGTACGTCTCCTCGCTGACGGGTTCGATCCATGTGATCACCTACGGCGACGACTACAGCGTGCTGTCGAACGAGTTCAAGGTAGGCGTCTCCAACCTGACGAACCGTGACACCCTCGGCGTGGTCTTCAATCCCTACGACGTCTACGACCCGCAGGATCCCTCGAGCATCAAGCTCTACGTCTCTCACGGAGAGCACTTCCTGAACGGCGGCGGGGCCTTCTCGGGGCCCTCGGATTTTGCCGGCCAGATCTCGGTTCTCTCCGGGCCGGACTTCGACAGCCCGGTTCCCCTGGTGACCGGGCTCCCGCAGTCGAACCACGACCACGCCATCAACGGCATGTTCGTGGACGACAACGGCGATCTCTTGCTCTGCAGCGGGAGCAACACCAACGGGGGCATCAAGTGGCCGCTGAGCGGGGATCTCCCGGAGTCTCCGCTCTCCGCAGCGCTGCTCAAGATCTGCATCTCCCGGCCCGGGTTCAACGGCACCATTCTGTACGAGGACTCCGTCACCGGTGCCCTGGTGACAGACCAGGTCCTGGGTGAGCAGGTCGACGTGGCCAGCGGCGTGGACGTGGAGGTCTACGCACCTGGCCTCCGGAACTCGCTCGATGTCGTCCTGCACTCCAACGGGCACCTCTACGCGACGGACAATGGGGCGAACAGCAACTACGGCCCGGCCTCCCTCAGCATGACCACGCAGGGTGGCTTGCCGCACCCCTCGTCCGGCGACACCCTGGATCTTGTCGAGCCTGGCCGGTTCTACGGCGAGGCGAACCGAGCTCGGGGCCGTTACGACGACCGACAGGCCGTCTACCACGACAACGAGGACCCTTCGATTCCTCACCTGCTTGCGGCGCCGCTCCGGGTGCTGTCCTCGTCGACCAACGGGATTGACGAGTACCGAGCGACGGCCTTCAACTCGGCAATGAGGGGGAACCTCCTCGCGATGAAGTGGAACGGCGGGATGTGGCAGATCACGCTCTCCGAGTCGGGACGCGACGTGGACACCCACATCTTGCATGGCATGAATGGGGCGCCGTTCCCGAAGAACCGCGGCCTTGACGTGGTGACGGGCCCCGGCGGCGCGATCCTCTCGATCGATTACAGCGGTAACCGGGTCCGTGCTCAGACCCCTGACGACGCCGCAGCGGTGGGGCTGACGCCCTACGACATCCTGCCCTGGCGGGCGCCCTCAACGGGGGGCCAGCGCTTTGTGATTGGGGGACAGAACTTTGGCACCAACGCCTCGGTCACCAGCGTCTTCATTGGCGGTGTCGCGGCGACGATCACGTCCGTGTCGGAGACGCGAATCGTGGGTCTCCTCCCGCCCAGCGCGTCTGGGGGAGCGACCGACGCCTTGGACGTCGAGGTGCAGGTCGGGGTGGACTCCAAGACGATCCCTGAGGCCTTCCGATACATGCAGCCCGCCCCGGGGATGAAGCTCGGCCGGTGGCGTGAGGCGGATCCGGCCCCGGTCGGCCTCGCCGAGGTCAGCGCCGGCGAGATCGGCGGCCAGCTCTTCCTCTTCGGATCGGGCTCGAACCAGACGGTGTCGTACGACGCCTTCCAGGAGTCATATTCCACGGCGCGTGCGGGCCGCCCCTTCGCGGGGGGAGGCCACGCAGCGGTGACGATGGACGGGCTGCTGTACCTGTTCGGAGGCTTCGGCGCCGGGGCCGCAGGCAAGGTCCAGGTCTATGACCCTGCGACGGACTCCTGGACCTTGGGGAGCTCCATGCCCTGGGACGCTGGCGGCTGTGTCGCGGCGGTTGTGGATGGACTGATCTACGTGGGAGGAGGCGTCGCGCCCTCCGGCGGAACGGTGGGCAACTTCGCTTCCTACGATCCCGTGCTCGACAGCTGGACCACGCTGCCGGTGCTCCCGATGGCCGTCCACCTGGCGGCCGCTGGTTCGGACGGGCAGCGCTTCCTTGTCATGGGAGGACGCACCGGGTCGCTCGGGCCCCAGGCCGGGGTGGACGAGGTCCAGGCGTTTGATCCATCGACAGGGACCTGGGCGTCCAGCTCCTCCGGAGCTCTCGCGCCGCTCCCGCTGCCCACCTCGGCCACAGGGCCTGCCATCTTCTGGGATGGGGAGCTGTATGTCTTCGGGGGTGCCGATGCCTCGTCTGCCCTCACCGAGGTTCAGGTCTATGACCCCTCGAGCGATTCCTGGCGGGCAGAAGCTCCCCTTCAGGGGCCGCGGCAAGGGGCCTGCGCTGTGCTCTTCGAGTCGAGGGCCTTCCTGATCGGGGGCTCGGACGGCCCGGCCTCTTCGCCGCTTCAGACCGGAGAAGTGTTCTCACCTCGTTGATCCCAGTCCGTACGCTGCGGGCCGTGGCTCCCTGTTCGGGGGGCCGCGGCCCGCGTCTTTTGGAGCGCGCGTGTGAAGTCATATGGTGAGCCAGGAGCAGATCAGGGCGACTGAGGCGCACGGCGAGGCGCACGGCGGGGCCCGCGGAGGAGCCCTCGGCTCGGCGCCCTGGTGGCGGGGACCCGTGGCCGGCTCGTTCGTTGTCGCCGCTCTGCTGCGCCTGGTCTACGTGCTCGCGCTGCGGGATCACCCGCGGTTTGACGCGCCCACGATGGACGCTGGATACCACCTCGCCTGGGCGCGGTCTCTCGCGGCAGGCGAGGTCTTCCAGGAGGGGCCCTTCTTCAGAGCGCCGCTCTACCCGTACTTCCTCGCCCTCTGGTCGGCGCTCTCGCCGGACTCCACCCTGCTCGCCCGGATGGCACAGGGGGTCTTGGGTGCGGTGACCGCAGGCCTCACCGCCGGCTTGGCCCAGCGAGTTGCTGGCAGGGCTTCGGCCTGGTGGGCCGGCGTCTTGGTGGCCGTGTCGCCCGTGATGGTGGCCCTCGACGCCGAGCTCCTGATCCCCGTGTTGCTGGTCCCGCTGCTCCTCTTGGCCCTCGGCTGCTGCGTGAGGTGGGGCGGAGAGGATCGGCCCTGGGCTGCCCTGGGGACCGGCTTGCTCTTCGGGCTGGCTGCCATCGCGCGCCCGAACGTACTCCTGTTCATGCCGGCGCTCTTCGCGTGGACGCTGTGGCGCACCCGGCGGCCCGCCGCAGGCCTCGCGCTGGCGCTCGGCACCCTGGTTCCCATCGTCCCGGTGACCGTGGCGAACGCTCTGGCGGGGGACGCCGCCCTGATCTCAACCCAGGCGGGCGTCAATCTCTGGATCGGCAACAACCCCCAAAGCGACGGCGTGAGCGCCATCGTGCCGGGGACGCGGCAGGGGTGGTGGAACGGATACTACGACGCGGTGGCTGCGGCCGAGGCAGAGGAGGGGCGAGCGCTCAAGCCGAGCGAGGTCTCCCAGCATTACGTGGGGAGGTCTCTCGCCTGGATGTCTCGAGACCCCGCCGCCGCCGCTCGGCTGCTGGCTTGGAAGGCGCGCCTGCTGGCGACGAACGTCGAGCTCGCGAACAACCAGGACCTCGAGTTCACGGCGCGCCGCACGCTGCCAGCGCTGCGCTACAGCCCCTCTCGATGGGACCTTCTCTTCGGGTTCGGGCTCGTCGGGCTGGTGCTGGCCTGGCGTCGGGGACAAAGGGGCGCCGGGGTGCTCCTGGGCTTCACGGCGGTCTACGCCCTGAGCGTCGTGCTCTTCTTCGTGAACGCGCGCTTCCGTGCCCCGCTCCTACCCGTGCTCTCGGTCGGCGCGGGATACGCCCTCGTTCAGCTCGCGGCGGGGCTGCGGGCGAGAGACGTGCGTGCATGTGCCCTGGTGGGCCTCCCAGCCCTGCTCCTCGTGGGCCTCAGCAACCTCGTCCCCGCGGCCGTTCAGGAGAGCGACGCTGCGGGTCTCGCGGATCTCGGTCGCGCGGAGCTCGCTCGGGGGGACGCCGGGGCAGCCCTGGACCTGCTGAGTGCCGCGACCGCCGAGGCGCCGCGTAGCGTTCAGGTGCGTATGGCGCTCTCTGCCGCCATCGTGGCGGCCACCGGGGACCACCAGCGCGCTCTCCGTTCCCTCCAGGACGTGGAGCGGTACGCGACTTCCAGGGATCGAGCCGAGCTTGAGGCGCAGATGTTCAGCCTGCGCGTCCTGGCTGGCGAGGCGCCGCAGGTCCTCGCGGAGGTCGCGGCGGCTCGGCGTTCCCGACCGCGCGAGGGGGCGCTGACCTTCGTCTTTGCCATGGCGCAGGCCGCGTGCGGCCAGGCCCCCGGAGCGATCTCGACGCTGGAGGGTTTGATCGGCGTGGAGCCCACCAACATCGCGGCTGCGATCTTCCTCGGGCGGCTCCAAGAAGACCTCGGTCGAGTGGCTGAAGCGAGGGCGACCTTCGCCGCTGCCATGGCCCAGGTTAGCTTCGCGACCCCGTCCGAGGCGGCGTCCATCGCCGCCGGGCTCGCGCGCTGTTCGCCGGATTGAGTCAGCTCTGCGCCGGCTCTCGAATCAGCGCGAGGTAAACCGTCCCGGCCTCGGCTTCTGGGTTGTGATCGGTGGTGAAGAGGTCCAGCCTGCCGTTATCCATGACGCCGATCGGCGTCGAGTCCTCGCCGTGCTCGGCGGAGAAGTCGTCCAGGGTGAATTCCTCCGTCAGGTTTGTCGCCTTGATGGTCGCGCCGCGACGGACCTGGACGTCGAGGCCTGAGAGTGAGGCCGCGTCCCCGATGAGCACCCGACCTCGGAGGTCCTTGCGGATCTCATCGCCCGCACCGTCGGCGGTGGCGGCCTGGTAGACCGCCGCGCGGCCGTAGAGGGAGGAGAAGTGCGCCGCCGCCAGGGCGTTGACCTCGTCGTTTGCAGTGAGCCCGATGAAGCGGCCAGTGCCGCCGAGCTCCAGGCCCTCGAGGAAGCTGCTCGAGAGGATCGAGCCGCGCTTCGCCCGAGCGCCATCCATGTTGGCTGCCCGGACCGCGGCCCGGTTGGAGTCCACCAGGATCACGTCGATGCCCTGTGCGCGCAGGGCGCGCTCGAGCTCCCTGGCGAAGGGGCCAGCGCCCGCGATCAACGTCCCCTGGGCGTCCGGGTCCGAGATCCCGAGGCGCCGCGCAATGGGGCCGGCGGAGAGTCCGTAGAAGGCGACCGTGCCGATGATCACGATGAAGGCCAGCGGGGCCATGAGCTCGGCCCCCGGGACGTCCACCTCCTGGAGACGGATGGCGAAGAGGGAGGACACCGCGGCGGCCACGATCCCCCTGGGGGCGAGCAGGGCGAGGAAGGCTCGGTCCTTGTGGGGAAGGCGAGTGCCGAGGGTTGAGGCGAGGACGCACGCCGGTCGAACGACGAGGATCAGGGCCGCGACGAAAGCCGCCCCGCGCCAGCCCGTCGAGAGCATGGCGTCCACCTCCACCGTGGCGGCGAGAACGATGAAGAGCGTCGAGATCAGGAGCACTCGGAGGTTCTCCTTGAACTCGACGATGTGGTGCACCGACAGGTCGCTTCGGTTTGCGAGCAGGAACCCCATGAGGGTCACGGCCAGGAGCCCTGACTCGTGGGCCAATGAGTCGGCCCCCGCGAAGGCGAGGAGCACGAACCCGAGGGACAGGGGACTCTCGAGCTCATCGGGGACCAGGTGCTTGCGGAGAGCGAGCCCGAGGATCCAGGCTCCTGCAGCGCCGATGACCGTCCCCACGAGGGCGGTGCGGCCGAGATCGATCGCGGCCGTGGTGAGCGTCTGGCGCGCTCCTTCGGCACCCGCGCCTTCGACGACAGCGTGGAGGACGAGAACGGCGAGGGTCGCCCCGACGACGTCGACCACGATGCCCTCCCACTTGGCGATGGCCTCTGAGGGGCCGCGCGGTCGGATCTGACGCAGGAGCGGACCGATGACGGTCGGCCCGGTCACCGTGAGGATGGCCCCGAGGACGACGGCGGTCTCGATGGGCAGCCCGGCGATGAAGTGGGCCGCCGCCGTGGCGAGCGCCCAGGTCACGAGGACCCCGGCCGTGAGGAGCCGAGTGATCACCGCAGCGTTCTCTCCGAGCTCCTTCAGCTTCAGAGTGAGCCCGCCCTCGAAGAGGATCACCGCGACCGCCAGTGAGATCATCGGGTCCAGCGCGGAGCCGAAGAGGTCGCGCGGCTCGATGACGTCCAGCCCTGGGCCGAGGGCGAGCCCGACAAGCAAGAGCAGGAGGATGGAGGGCAGGCGCAGGCGCCAGGCGGTCCACTGGGCGGCAACGCCAGCGAAGCCGATGACCGCGAGGGCGATAAGGGGGGGGAGCGGCGAGGTCGGCACGGGAGAGGACAGCTTTGGGCGGTGGGAGCGGGGCGGGGGACGTCAGCGCCTCTGGCCTCCGTAAGTTCGTCGTCCAAGCCGGTGTTCGGGAGGACGGCTCAGGGGGGGGGAGTGTAATTTCCTCCCGCGACGATTTGTTCGCGTCCTTCCGCAGCCGTCACGCCATCACACTCCCATGACCCCGTTCGCCCGCCCCCTCCTTGCGCTCGCCCTGGCCTCCTCAGCCGCCCTCGTTGCCTTCACGGGCTCGACCTCCGCGGGCCCGGGGACCCCCGCGCCCCCTGCGGCAGCGACCAGCTATGGGGTCGACATGGGGCATAGCACCCTCATGTTCCGCTGCAAGCACCTCGGTGTCTCGTACCAGTGGGGCCGCTTCGACGCGTTCGATGGCTCCTTCACCCTCGCGGAGGACGCCGCGGAGTCCAAGGTCGAGATGGTCATCGATGCGGCGAGCGTGAACTCGAACTCGAAGGGGCGGGATGACCACCTCCGCGGCCCGGACTTCTTCAACGTGAAGGAGTTCCCCGAGATCACCTTCACCAGCAAGCAGGTGACCGGCGCGGGTGGCAAGTACTCCATCAAGGGCGATCTGACCTTCCACGGGGTCACTCGCGAGGTCGAGATGGAGGTCCTCAAGGTCGGCGAGGCCGATACCCGGATGGGCCGCCGCGCGGGGTTTGAGGGCCGCTTCAAGATCGACCGCACGAAGTTCGGCGTCGAGACCTACAGCGACTCTCTTGGAACGGACGTCACGATGACGTTCGCCGTCGAGGGCATCGCCAAGGACTCTTGATTGACCCCAAGCCCGTCCTGATCGCCTCGGCGCTCATCATTGCCCTGCTCGTCGCCGCTCTGGCGACGAGGGGGAGCCATGGGCGTGGGGCTCTTGCGCTGTCATTCGCGGCGCTCGCCCCGGTCGCCGCGGCCCTGACGACCCTCGCCGTCTTTGGCAGGGCGATCTCCTTCCCGCCGAAGGACTTCCTCGACGGCGTCGTCCTGGTTGGTGTGGCGGGAGTGCCGCTCGGGGTCCTCATCGGCCTCGGCGGTGCGCGAGCCATGCTGGGGGTGGTGGGAGCCGGCGGTCTCTCGGTCTGGCTCTTCCTGGGCCGGACATCCAGCCTGCACGAGCGTTACTGGGACGGTGCCGTCACTCAGCACGTGGCGGTCCTGATCGGGGCCACCGCGCTGGCCCTCGCTGTCCGGTGGGCAGCACCACTTCGGGCGCGAACGACCGAGTGCGGCCTCGGCTTTGCCCTCGCCGCAGTCCTCGCTGCGCCGGCGCTTGGCTGGTCAGGGACCCTGGTCTCCGCGCTCCTCGCAGCGACGGTCAGCGCAAGCTCGGGGCTCCCGGGGCTCCTGCTGCTCCTGCGTCCCGGGCTGGAAGCGGGCTACGCCCCGCTTCATCGGTCCGCAGCTCTCCCGCAGGTGCTGCTCTTCGCAGGGGTCCTCGCCAACGGGGCGCTCTACGCGGAGACACCGGCCTGGTCGGCCTTGACGCTCCTGTTGGCCCCTGCCGTCTGCCTGCTCCCCGGCCCGGGGCTCGGGTTCGCGGCCCTGCGGCTCATGGTGGTCACAGGTGCATGTGGCACGGCCGCTTGGCTGTCGAGGGGCGAGCCGAACCCTTACGGATATTGAAGCGCGGCCGCCCGTGGCGGGGAGCCTCGGTGCGCTGCGGGCGACCTCGGCCGCTCTTGCTCACCGTCGGGCTCCGGCCATCGGGTTGGCGGAACTGAGCCGCCGTGTGCCCCGGAGAGGGGGCTGCCGGGGGGGGCATGGGCTTCAGAAGCCCCGGGGCGAGCAGGATCCCGGGGGGGCGCAAGCACTCCAGAGGGACCCCGGGGAGGCGGAGACCATGAGATGAGGGGGACCCAGGAGGACCGGGTCCCCGAGAGACCTGTGTGCGCGACGCTCCCTGGCGGGTCAGTCGCCCTGGCGGGTCCCGCAGGATCCGCAGAAGCGAGCATCTGCGGCCATGGCTTCCCCGCATGAGGTGCAGTGGCGGGAGTCGGGGGTGACCTTTTGGAGCGCCTCGCCGCAGGCGCTGCAGAACTTGCCCGCGGGGACGCTGCTTGAGCACCCGCCACAGATCACGCCGGCGGCGGCAGGCGCCAGAGTCTCGCCTCCCTGGTTGTCCCGCACCATCATCTGCGCGAGGCCGAACCCGATACCCATGCCCGCGCCCCCAAGCATGCCGCTGTTGCCTTCCCCGCCGCCGGCACCACCGCCGCCGCCCAGGGCCATGCCCTCGCCAGCGCCCATCATCGCCTTACCGGCGGCGAAGCGCTGGTAGCCGTCCACTCCGCCCACGGTGCGCAGGTAGGCGGCGTCGCGGTAGAGGGTCTTGAGGTTGTCCGCGTCTTCCTCGTCAATGCCGATGACAAAGTTGCCGAGGCGCACGATGTCGAGGCCGTAGTCGGCCACGTGGTGGTCCATCTTGGCGAGGACATCGACCTCGATCTCCTCGGTGTAGGCGCCCGAGGTGACGTCGAGGATCGGCCACTTTTGCTTCACGATGAGCTCGGCGATGTTGTCGCGCAGGACCTTGAGGAGCTGCTCCTTGGTCCAGGACTTGATCGTCGCGGAGTCCGCGCGGCCCATGCCCACCAGGCCAATGATGAGCCGCTCCGGGTCCGTGACGCGGAAGCTGAACTCGCCGTGGACCATGGTCTCCACGGGGACGCCCGACTTCGGGTCCTCCACGTGTCCGATCCTGCCGCCGAACTTCACGCCGGTGTGCTCGCGGGTGTTCACGAAGAAGACCTCCGCGATGAACACGTTGCCGCCGGTGAACGAGTCGACGAGGTTCGAGAGGAACGGCAGGTTCGATGAGTCGAGGGTGTAGCGGCCCGGCTGCATGACCTCGACCACCTTCCCGTCGCGGAAGAACACCGCGACCTCGTCCGACTCCACGGTCAGCTGAGACTTCATGGGGATCGTCGAGTCCGGATGCTTCCAGACGACCTGGGCCTTCGTCCCGTCGGGACGCGCCACCATCATCTCGCCGACGCCGCGCTTGAACCAGTCGATCATTCCCATGCTGCTTTACCTCTGTGCTGTGCCTCGCTCGGTCGACCCAGCCGCCACCACGCGGTGCCTAGACTGAATAGAACTCTTGCGGCAGGGTACGCCGAGGCGTCAAGTTCATTCATCCCAGCCCTCCGAATCCATGGACCCCTTCGATTCCTCACCTCAAGAGACCTCACCGCAGGTCCGCAGAGGCGGGGTCGAACGGTCAACGGAGCCAAATGCTCTTACGGTGGGGGCGCCTGTCGACCTCTCCTGTGACGAGTGCGGTGCGCCGGTGTCCTGGAGTCCGGGGGACCGCGCCCTTCGCTGTGGTCATTGCGGATGCCTGACCGAGGTTGAGGTCGACGAGGTCGACGTGGAGGAGCGCCCGCTGTCCGAGGCCAGCGACGCGGCCCGGGGCTTCGGGCTCGAGGTGCGGTTGCTCGCCTGCGAGGTCTGCCAGGCGCGGGTCACCTTTGATGGAGCCACGATCTCACGCTCGTGTCCGTTCTGCGGCTCGCCAGGCGTGCTCGACCAGGAGGCCAGCCGGAACGCGCTGCGGCCGGAGTCTCTGATTCCTCTCGAGGTCGGCAAGGATCTGGTGGAGGCGAACTTCAAGGCCTGGGCTCGGGGCCTCTGGTTTCGGCCGAACGCCCTGAAACGTGTCAAGGTAGGAAGCGCCGTTGGGGTGTACGTCCCGGCGTGGGCGTTTGATGCGCGGGTCCACGCCAAGTGGACCGCGCAGTCTGGCACCTACTACTGGGTGACGGAGAGTTACACGGCGCGCGTCAACGGCAAGACTCAGCACCGAACCCGCCGGGTTCGCAAGGTCCGCTGGCGCTCATCACGAGGCGAGCGCAGGGACGATCATGACGATGTGCTCGTCTTCGCCTCCAAGGGCGTGGACCGGGACATGGCCGGCGAGCTCGGCCCGTACTCCACCGACGCGCTGGTGCCCTACTCGCCGGAGTTCCTCGCGGGCTGGCGCGCCGAGGAATATCAGATCGACCTGCTCGACGGATGGGACCTCGGGCGGGAGACGATCCGGGTGAGGCAGCGCGAGCTCTGCGCCCGCGACGTGCCAGGCGACACCTACCGGAGCCTGCGCGTGCGCAATGAATTCTCGGACGTCCGGTGGAAGCTCATGCTCCTGCCCATGTGGAGCGTGACGTACCGGCTGGGGGGCAAGTCCTACGCAGTCCTCGTCCACGGCGAGACAGGGAAGGTCGCTGGCAAGGCTCCCTACTCCTGGGCGAAGGTCGGCCTCGCGGTGCTCGTCGTGGCGGGAGCTGCGCTCGCCGCCGCCGCCCTCTCTCGCTGAGCTGACGGGGTCGAGGTCAGGCGCGGGGAGCGCGCTCGGGGAGGTGTCTGATGAGCGTCTCCTCGAGGCGCCGCAGCTCCGCCGCCGTGTGCTCGCTCGTGACCGCGCAGCGCACCAGGCCCTTGCCCTCGGTCCCGTGATATCGAATGGCGGGCGCGAAGATACCCTCCACGTGGAGCGCCGCCGACAGTCGCCGAGCCTCGTCCTCTGACTCCAGCTCGATGCGCAGCACCGGCAGGAACGTCCCCGTGGACCGAAGACCGACGCGCCGTGCGGTTCGGTGTAGCTGACCGATGTTGGCCCGCAGGCGCTCGAGGCGCTCCGGCTCCGCATCGATCAGGTCGAGGCTCGCGATCGCGGCCGCGCAGAGCGGGGGAGCGAGGGCCGTGGTCCCCGTGAAGCTGCATGCATGGCGTCGGATCGCCTCCACGGTGTCCGCAGATCCAGTGATGAACCCCCCGGCGCTCCCAAGGGCCTTTGCGAGGGAGCCCGTCAGGATGATGCGTGGGTCGTCGAGACCGAAGAGCTCGACGACGCCGCGGCCGGTTCTCCCCACGACGCCAACCCCGTGGCTGTCATCGATCAGCATGTGGGCGCTGGCGGGCAGGTGCCGGAGGAGCTCAGCGGCGGGTGCGAGCCGGCCGTGCATGGCGAACGCGCCGTCTGTGGCGACCAGCGGCGCTGCGTCCTTGTGAAGGTCGAGCAGCGCCAGCGCATGGGACATGTCGCCGGCGCCGTAGCTGAATGAGCGGAAGCCCGCCGACGTTAGAGCGTCGGTGATACTTGGGTGGGCGTCGGCGTCATGGAGCGCGACCCGCTCCGCAGGCGTGGGGCCTTCGCCCGGGCGAAAGGAGAGCGCCTGGGCCGCGGCGATGTCCGCGAGGTAGCCGTCGGCTAGCACCAGGGCGGCCTCGGCTCCGAAGAATTCGGAGAGCCGCTCCTCCAGGCGCTCGTGGAGCTCGAGGTTGCCGGACGTGTTGCGTGAGGCGAGGCCTGAGACACCGAACTGGTCGATGGCTTCGTGGGCCGCAGCGCGGACCCGCGGGTCATGTGCGAGGCCCAGGTAACCGCACCCGTGGAAGCTGAGCAGGTCGACGCCGTCCAGCCGGACGGTGGTGGCGTCCGCGCCGGAGAGCGCGGGGATGTCGCGCTTCAAAGGGTCTCTCCGCGCAGCGCCTTCGGGGCCTCTAGGGCGTAAGCCACGCCACCGTTGCGGAACCACACTTGCTCCATGTCGGCCCGCATGTAGCGGCGTGGTACCACGCCCGGCCAGGCGGCGGCGGGGTCGTTGACGTACACCACGCCCCCTAGCCCCAGCCCCGTGATCACGAGCAGGTGGCCTGCCGTCTCCTCATAGGGTGCGCCACGGAGTTCGCCGGGCGCGGCGCGGATGCTCGCGACGAGGGGGCGGCCCGCCGCCAGATATTCGGCGACGGACGCCCACGAGGAGAGGCGCACGAGGCGGCCTGGGACCCCGTGGCTGAACGCCCCCTGGACCGCGCGGTTCCAGTTGCCGTAGATGTCGAAGTGCGGGTCGAGGACCGTGGCGGCCATGGTGCGGGTGGGGACGCGGCGGCCGTGGTAGGCCGTGACCATGGCCACGGACGTCGGGCTGCAGATCCTGTGCCCGATATCCTCGCCCGCAGCCCGCTGCGACCGCGCCGGGACGCTGAGCTCCACCGGGAGCGGCCAGGGCTCGGCGCTCGCGGCCGCGACGCGCTGTTCGAGGAGGCGCTCGTCGGTGAAGATCACGAAGGCCCGGACGGCCTCGGGTGAGAGTGGGGAGGCGCCACCGGGTGTGAACCGGAGCTGAGCCCGATCCAGCGGCGTTGATGCTTCCAGGACATCGACAGCGACCCGCGCCTCGTCGCAAGCGGTCACCACCTCCTCGGAGCGTTGGGCGATCCCCCAATCACCGATGAGGAGCCATGGGGTCCAAAGGGAGGAGCCCTGAGGCCGTGTCCGCAGCTCGACCGTGAATGGCTCCGTGCTGTCCACGTTCCAGGAGGGCAGGCACTGGGTGAAGGCCGCGGAGGCCGCGAGCTCCCCGCTGACCAGCGCCCCCCCGGGACCCAGGGCCAGGCCGGTGACCTGCTGGCATTCGTGCAGGGGGTCGGCGGCGCTGACGTCGGGCTGTCCGCCTGCGTCGTGGCCCATCGCGGCCCCGCCTTGCGTTCTTCCAGCGGCCGCTTCGCCCCTGGCCGCACTGCCTCCCTCCGCACTGCCTCCCTCCGCTGCGCCTCCCCCCGACGCCGCGGCGCGGTCCTGGGCGTCCATGCGTTCCGTGTCGGCCGTCCGCCCCACCTCGGCCGGTGGGGTGGCGCAGCCTGCGCCGGTGACCATCGCGATCGCGACGAGCAGGACTCTCCTCGGGCATTGGACCCTCATGCCGCCCGTTATACGCTGCGCGAGTGAACCCGTTCCACCTTGCCACTCTCCGCCGCCGTCCGGAATCACGGATCCGGTGTCGTCCTTGATGGCCATGGCGGAGCCCGTCGCCTGGCTGGCGCTGGATGCCCAGCGCCACCTCGCCTGGCTCGGTGAGCTTGGTTCAGCGATGCCGGCGTTCGGGGTCCTGTTTGGTGGCGTCGCCTTCGGGGGGGGGGCGGCCGATGGGGAGGTCAGCCCGCCGGGGTGGCGTCCTCGGGCCAGGCGCTCCGCTCTGCTCCTCGGGGCCGCGGGGCTGCTCTTCGCCGCGTTCGGCCTGACCCCGGCGGGGGCCGCGTGGTGGGCCCTGCCGAGTCCGTTCTTCGCGGGGGCGGTGCTCGGCGGACTGTTCCTCGTGGGGGCCTCGCTGGCTCCCGTGGGACCAAGGTCGGGCCCAGGGTGGCTCGCAAAGCGCATGGCCACGTCGGTGCGTCGGGGAGCGTTGCTGCTTGTCCTCGCGTGGGCCGCGGACGGCGCAGCCTCTGGGTGGGGGCGGCTGCAACCCGCCCCCCCCTGGTCGCCAGGGGTGGCGTCCGTGCTGCTGGACCTCTCGCCCCGGTCCCTGCTGATGGAGAGCGGTGGGGTGGACTGGATGCGGCATCCCGCTGTGTACGA
This sequence comes from uncultured bacterium, assembly GCA_938083085.1. Classification (GTDB taxonomy): domain Bacteria; phylum Planctomycetota; class UBA1135; order UBA1135; genus Saltatorellus. The sequence goes on along the minus strand of CALLKX010000006.1, from coordinate 61,866 downwards.
GCCCGTTGGAACCGATCGAATTGGTCCGGGATTACGGTCGGTCTACGCCGGGCCAGTTGCAGGGAGCCTCACCCTTTTGGTGGGATGTATGGCCCTGGCAGCCCGTCGCGTCCTCTCCAGACGTCGTGCCCGGCGCTGATCGGCCGCAGCGCCCTCCCGACCGCGCCACACCACCCCGAGCTCGACTCGCCCATGACCTCCCGCAAGTTCTTCTGCACGTTCCCCCAGGAGCTCATCAGCGAGCCCCTGATCTCGCACACCCTTGGGGTCAAGTTCGGGGTGGTTCCCAACATCCGCGCGGCGACCATCTCGGAGAGCCAGGCTCACGTGGTGGTGGAGATCGAGGGAGAGGCGGCCCGTATCGAGGACTCTGTGGTGTACCTCAAAGAACGCGGCGTCGCGGTCAAGGAGCTGGCGGAGGGCGAGGACCCCCCTCGGGTCTGAGGCGTCCCGTGCGATCGCGACTCCGACCCCTGTCCGTCTGCCTGCTGCTCCTCGGGGCGAGCTGCTCTGCGGTAGATCCGTTCCGCGCGATGGACGACCAGCGAGGCCCGGATCGGGGCGCCGTGGTGAGCGAGCATCCGCTCGCCACCCGCGCGGGGCTCCGGGTGCTGGAGGCGGGGGGCAACGCCGCCGACGCGGCGGTGGCCACTGCGCTGGCCTTGGCGGTCGTCTATCCGCAGGCCGGGAACCTCGGTGGTGGTGGCTTCGCGATCTGGGTGCCGACCGAGGGCGCGCCCGCGACGCTCGACTTCAGGGAGGTGACGCCTGCCAGCTACACGGCGGACCTCTACCTCGACGCCGACGGCGAGGTGGTCACCCGGCGCTCCCAGCGCACTCCCCTTGCGGTCGGCGTTCCCGGATCCCCGCGGGGGCTCTTCGAGCTGTATCGGACCCACGGATCGCGACGGCTCTCGTTCACTCAGGTCTGCGAGGCTGCCATCTTGCTGGCGGAGAACGGCTTCCGCGTGGACCCATGGCTCGCGGCCTCCCTGTCCAGGGACTCCGTACGGGAGCTCCTGAGCGCGGACCCTGGCGCCGCCGCGGTGTTCTACCCGGGCGGAGAGGCGCTGAAGGAGGGAGATACGCTGCTCCAACCGGCGCTGGCAAAGACCATCCGCGCCTACGCCCTCGGCGGCCCCGATGCGTTCTATTCGGGCTCCGTTGCCAAGGCCATCGTGGCCGACCTCGCGGAGGCTGACGCGCGCACCGGCGCAGCGGCCGGCGGGAACCTCATGACACGCGCGGACCTCGCGGCCTATCGGGCCGTGTGGCGACCTCCGGTGTTCGGGCGCTTCGCGGGGCGGGAGGTGATCGGGATGGGCCCGCCCAGCTCCGGCGGTGTTGCGCTCGTTCAGATGCTCGGGATCTTGCAGGGGCTCCCCCTCGAGGTCGGGCGGCGCGCGGCGGTGGAGCGGGTCGCTTTGGGCGTGGATGAGGGGCCGCGTATGGGGAGGATGGGCCTCTTGGAAGGAGACGAGGAGCTGGCTCCTCCGGAGCCCGCGGGTCTCGACGCGCGCTCCTTCCACTGGTGGATCGAGGCCATGCGCTGCGCCTTCGCAGACCGGGCCGTTCACCTGGGCGACCCCGATCACGTCGCCGTTCCCGTCGAGGAGCTTGTCTCTCCGGCATGGATCGCAGAGCGCCGGATGGGCATCGGGGAGCAGGCGGACCTCGAGGTCGCCGCGTGGCAGGACCCGGTCCCCGACGGTCCGGACGAGACCACGCACCTCTCGGTGGTGGACCGTGAGGGGAATGCGGTCTCGCTGACCACGACGCTGAACGCTGGCTACGGGAGCGGCATCTTCGTCGACGCAGGCGGCTTCCTGCTCAACAACGAGCTCGATGACTTCTCCATCCAGGCGGGGGTCCCCAACATGTACGGGCTCGTCGGCGCCGAGGCGAACCAGCTCGCCCCTGGGCGCCGACCGCTCTCGAGCATGACGCCCGTCGTGATCCGGGCGGCGTCCGGGCGGGTGGAGATGGCCCTGGGCGCCCCGGGTGGGCCGCGGATCATCACCTCAGTCCTTCAGGTGATCCTGCGCGTGCTCGTGTACGGCCAGGACCTCACCGAGGCCATACGAGCCCCGCGGATCCACCAGCAGTGGCGGCCCGAGCGCACCCGCTTCGAGTCGGCCTTCGACGAGGCGGTGATCGACTCCCTGCAGAGGGATCACGGTCAGCCGGTGACGCTGCCGGAGCCAGGTCGGTTCTTTGGGTCGGTCCAGGCGATCCTGGTGGGCCCAGATGGGAGCGTGGAGGCCTTCAGTGACCCGCGCCGGGGCGGCGCGGGGGGCGTCGAGGGCCGAGGTGTGGCAGAGCCGGCGATCCGGCCTGGGGGCTGACGGCCGGTGCCGGGCGCCTGGGCCGCGGCGCCAGTCGCCGTGGCGCCAGTCGCCGTGGAGCCAGTCGCCGTGGAGCCCTTCGCCGCCGAGCCCTCCACCGCGTGCCCCGCTGCCGCCCCGTACACGCGCAGCCGAGGAGTCCGCGACCTCAGACTGCGAGTCAAGCCGCTCCACAGCAAGAGCTTCAGCGGCGGAATGGTCCGCGGCCAATCGCCGCCGGCGGCCTACCCGCTGGGGGATTCTCGTTGCTGGCAGGTTGGGCCCTGGGGCGCCGCCGGTCGCAGACCCTGGGATGACAACGGGGGCCCGCCGCGATGTGCGGCGGGCCCCCGTTTCATCGGGCCGGCCTACGAGTCAGCCGTCGAGGCCCTCGAGGTCGCTGGGGTCGAACTCGAACTCGTCCTCGATCTTCTTCTCCGTGTCGGCCTTGGCCTCCGCGGCGGCCTCCGCCTTGTCGATGCGGCCCCAGTGGGAGGGGTCCACGACGACGGCGGCCCAGGAGTCGTAGAGGGCCTTGATGAGCTTCCGGTTGTAGCGGAGGTTCTTCTCGCTGAGGACGCCGTCGTCGGGCGTGCGCCAGTCGAAGGCCTGCGAGGTCTGGCTCCCTCGGGCGGCGTTGAGGGCGCGCTGCGCGAGCATGCCCTGCTCGTTGTCGTCGGGCTTGCCCGGGTCGAGCTTGATCATCTCGTTGAGGATCGCGGGCCAGGCCGGTTGGCCGGCCTCCTCGAGGCGGCGCCGGGCGCGGCCGCCCGCGGCCCCAGCGTCCACGTCGAAGAACATCTCGGCGTCCTCTTGGAGCTTGGTCCACTGCTCGCTGGTGACTCCGTCCGGCTTGCCGAAGGGCTCCAGAGCGGTGAGGTCGACGGGCTCAGAGGCGGCCGGCTTGGGCTTCTTCTTGGGCTCCTCCGGCGCTGCTGCGACGCTCGACGCGCCAGCTTCGCCTTCCGGCGCCGCGCTCCCAGCCCCCGCAGCGGTCGCTTCGCCGTCGCCAGCCGCCGCGTCACCCGCTGAACCGCCGGCCTCGGGCGCCGCAGTCCCGTCGCCGGCGCCCTCTGCCGAGGCTGCGTTGGCGACGGTGTCGGTCCCCGTGGTCTCGCCCGGCGCTTCGTCGTCTCCTCCTCCGAGGAAGACCACTCCGGCGGCCACGGCGGCAATCAGGATCACGCCGGTGGCGATGAGCGGCACCGGGGACTTCTTCTTCTGGGGGCGCTCACGGCGGGTCCGCTTGCTCCGACCCTCGCCTTCGGCCCCGTCGCTGTCGGAGCGCTTGGCGCTCGACCGACCTGACCCGCTGCGTTTCGGGCGAGAGCTGGCCTTGGCCGCGGGCTTCTCCGGGGCGGCCTCGGCCTCGGGCGCCTCTGGAGCAGAGCTCGCCTGGGCTTCGGCCCGCTTGCGGGCAAGGATCTGCTCCCGCATGGAGGGGCCTTCGCCCTTCTTCTTGGGGGTCTTGCGCGGGATCGGCTTGGGGTCGTTCTCGGTCATGGCTTGGGTGCCGGTGGGGCCGTTAAAGGGTCAGCCCCTGCGGGCTAGGGTTGTTCGGGCTCTCAGCCGTTCTTGCGGCTGCGCTCTTCTTCCATCTGCTGACGGAGGGCTCGGTTGTACTCCCGGAGCTCCTCCTTCGTCTTGGGCTCGAAGTCGGGGTCGTCCATGAGGGGGTCTCCGGCCTCCTCGACGCCATCGAAACGCTTGAACTTGCGGTCGTACCACGCGAACCACTGCTTCAGGCCGGACTTGATGCGCTCCTGGGTGCCTCCCATGGCCTCTGAGACCACGAAGGTGGTCTCGTGTCCGGTGATGTCGCGGAGGGCCTCGTGCAGGAAGTTGAGGCGAATGCGGTCGTCCTCATCCTGGTCTGGCCGGGACGGCATCTCCTCGACGATGAGCGACATCTTGGAGAGCAAGCCCGGGACGATGGGCTTGCCAGCCTCGATCACCTGCTCCCGGATGGCGCGCGTCTTGCGCGGCGGCGCGTCGACATCCTTCACGAGCCCCTCGATCAGCGCGGTGAGCCGCTGCTGCTCCTCTGCGGGCATCTCGGGATCGTAGGGGATCGTTCTTAGTTCGCTCTCGTAGACCACGGAGCCATCCGACAGGGTCTTCTTCTCTGCCTTGCGCCGGCCGCGCCTGCGCATGGCGGCGAGCTCCTCGGGGCTGATGTAGCGCTCGGCCTTGACCCAGCGCCAGCGGTCATCTGCCCCCGACTCTCCGTCAAGATTCTTGAGCACCCAGCGCGTCCAGCGGTCGTCGAGCTTGAGGCTCGGATCTTGGGCCTGGACGCGGAGGTGGACGATGGCGATGCCGCCCTCGAGGGAGACCACCGACCCGTCGTAAGGCTTCCACGCCGCCACCGGGCCCTCGGGGCCCGGGGCCATGACCGCGGCGATCTGCTCCTCAGCCCACTGGATCCGCGCGAGCTGGTCGAGGTCGCCCCAGGCCGGCCCAGGCGTCGGGACCGCATCCTCGGCCTCGGCGGCTTCATCGGGAGCCTCCGAGGGCTCCTCGCCGTCCTCGGTGGACGGCGCGTACTCGAACGCCGATTGCTGGGCGAAGCGTGTCAGGAGGCGAGCGTCGTTCCCAGTGGCCGCGGCCAGCTGAAGCTCCCGGGCGAGGCCCACGAGCGGGCCGTCCCAGCTCATGGGGTCAACGTAGGCCACGACCTCCTTCTTGACTTCCTCCTCCACGGGGGCCTGGTAGGGCTCCGATTCGCTGGATCGGTTGGCCACGACGGCCAGCAAGACCAGCGCGAGGATCGCGCCCCCGATGACGTACATCCTGGTGGGGTCCTGGGAGGAGCCCTTGGCGCCGCGCTCCCGGGCGGCGTAGATGTGCCCGCAGGACGGGCACTTGACCTTCGCGCCCTCCTTGCTGCTGGGGATCTTGGCCTGGGTGCTGCAGGAGGGGCACTTGATGAGCATGGACGCTTTGGGGGGAGGAGGAGGGAGCGGCGGGGCGGACCGGATCGTCCTGAGCCTGGCCCCCTCCGGAGGGCCGCTGGAGGCCTCGGAGGACCCGCGCAGCAGGAAGGAAGCTACCGGCACGCGCGTTCCGTCGCAACCTGGGGGGGCCAGCGCGCCCCGTGGGGCCCTGGACGGGAATCACAGTTCCTGTCGTCGCGCTGGGCGGGACCGTCGAACATCATGCCCGCGATGTCGTCCCCGCTCTTCGATCTGAACTGTCCGTTCGAGCCCACAGGACACCAGCCCCAGGCCATCGAGTCCCTCGTCAAGGGCCTCGCGGAGGGCAAGGAGCACCAGTGCCTGCTCGGCATCACGGGGAGCGGCAAGACCTTCACCGTGGCGTCCACGATCGCCAGGTCAGAGCGCCCAGCGATTGTCCTGTCACCGAACAAGACGCTGGCGGCCCAGCTGTACTCGGAGTTCAAGGAGCTGTTCCCGAACAACGCCGTCGAGTACTTCGTCAGCTACTACGACTATTACCAGCCCGAGGCCTACGTCCCCTCGAGCGACACCTTCATCGAGAAGGACGCCAGCCGGAACGAGAACATCGAGCGGCTGCGCAGCAGCGCGACCCGCTCCTTGCTGGACCGCCGGGACGTGATCCTCGTGGCCTCGGTGTCCTGCATCTACGGCCTCGGGAGCCCGTCCAACTACAGCCAGATGGCGGTCCCCCTGCGGGTTGGGGATGAGATGGACCGCGACGACCTGCTGCGCCAGCTGACCCAGATGCAGTACGCGAGGAACAACCTGGACTTCCGCCGCGGCACCTTCAGGGTCAGGGGCGACGTGGTGGAGATCTTCCCGTCGTACGAGGAGGACGAGGTCATCCGGGTGGAGTTCTTCGGGGATGAGATCGAGGGCATCACCCGCGTCAACCCGCTGCTGGGTGAGATCCTCGGCGACGTGGAGGAGGTGGTGGTCTATCCGCAGAACCACTACGTCGCGCCGAAGGACCGGCTCGCCTCCGCGATCCCCAAGATCGAGTCCGAGCTGGAGACGCGCCTCGCCGATCTCAAGGGGAGGAAGAAGCTGCTGGAGGCACAGCGCCTCGAGCAGCGGACGCGGCATGACCTCGAGCTGCTGAGGACCGTGGGGGTCTGCAGCGGTATCGAGAACTACAGCCGGTTCATGGATGCCCGCGAGGAGGGCCAGCCCCCCTTCACGCTCCTGCACTACTTCCCTGACGACTTCGTCCTCTATATCGACGAGAGCCACGTCTCCGTCCCGCAGGTCGGGGCCATGTTCAAGGGAGACCGCAGCCGCAAGGAGACCCTCGTGGAGCACGGGTTCCGTCTCCCTAGCGCGATGGACAACCGGCCCCTCCAGTGGGCCGAGTTCGAGAAACTCGTCAAGCAGGTGGTCTACGTCTCTGCGACGCCGGGCGCTTACGAGCGCAAGGTGAGCGCTGGCGCGATCGCGGAACAGATCGTGCGACCGACGGGGCTTCTGGACCCTCCGATCGAGGTCAGGCCGGCCAAGACCCAGGTGGACGACCTGCTGTCGGAGGTGCGCAAGGCGGTGGCCGCGGGGCAGCGCGTGCTGGTCACCACGCTCACGAAACGTATGTCCGAAGAGCTCACGAACTACTACGCGGAGCTGGGCGTGAAGGTGCGCTACCTGCACTCGGAGATCGACGCGCTGGAGCGCTCTGCGATCCTCAGGGACCTGCGGCTCGGCTCCTTCGACGTGCTGGTGGGGATCAACCTCCTGCGCGAGGGGCTCGACCTCCCCGAGGTGGCGCTGGTCGCGATCCTCGACGCAGACAAGGAGGGGTTCTTGCGCGGCCAGACGAGCCTCATCCAGACCTGCGGGCGCGCCGCGCGGAACGTGGATGGGCGGGTGATCTTCTACGCCGACCGCGAGACGGAGTCGATGCGTGTCGCCATGGGCGAGGTTGAACGCCGTCGGGACGTGCAGCTCTCCTGGAACGCGGAACACGGGCTGGAGCCGAGGACCATCTTCAAGCCCATTCGCGACGGCATCGAGGCGCTGTACGAGATGGACTACCCCTCGGTCCCCGAGCTGCCCGACAGCGGCTCCGAGAAGGGCGGCGGTGAGGATGACCCCCGGAACTGGCCCGTTCAGCGCCTGCGGGGGGAGATCGAGCGGACCCGGGCGGACATGCTTCTCGCCGCGGGGGAGCTTCGATTCGAGGAGGCGACGTCCATGCGAGATCGCCTGAAGGAGCTGGAGGGGATCGAGCTCTCGCGTTGAGGCGAAGACGCCTCGGAGCGAGGCATGGGCGCCGAGGTTGGTGCCGAGCCTCAGCACGCCCGATTGGCTTTCGGCATCATGTGTCCGTGAACAGCGACTTCTACTGCGACGAGGTGTCCTCGGGGAAGACCCCGGCGGCGGTGGTGCGAGAGACCGACACGGGCCTTGCCTCCCCACACACCCGGCCGTTCTGGCCGGTGCCTTTCGCCGTGATCCCGAAGCGTCACGTGCCCTCGCTGACCGACCTCGGTGACGCTCCTGAGGGCCCCCTCGGCGAGCTGCTCGCTGTACAGGGCCGAGCGCCCGAGGTCGAGGTTGAACACGGGGCGGCCCGCGTGCTGACCAACCTGGGCAATTCCAAGGACTCCAAACGCCGGCACTTCCACGTCCACTCCGGCGAGGCGGGGGTCACCCCGTGAGCGCAAGCCCTGATCTGGCTGGCGGCGAGCTGGAGGCGGCCGTGAGGCTCTTCGAGCTGGAGGGCGAGTTGGTGGAGATCGTGGGCCTCCATCGGGGGCATATTCACGACACGCTGGTCTCGAGCTGGCGGGTCGGCGGTGAGGGGGGCGAGCTTCGCCGGTACGTACACCAGCGGTTGAACGATCGAGTCTTCCGGGACCTTCCTGCGCTCATGCACAACGTGGGCGTGGTGACGAGGCACCTCGCCCGGGCGGGGGGCGCCAACGGCCTGACCGCGCTCGCTCTGGTGGGGGCTCGGGACGGAGCGGACTTTGCCTTCGCGCGGGACACGGCGTGGAGGACCTACCACTTTGTCGAGGGCACCGAGTCCTACGACCACCCCAAGGATGCAGGCATGGCGCACGCCGCCGCGCTCGCCTTCGGGGACTTTCAGATCAAGCTCAGCACGCTGCCCGCGTCGGAGCTGCGGGAGACGATCCCCAACTTCTTCAACTCCGAGGCGCGCCTGGCTCAGCTGGATGACGCCTGCCGCAGGAACCCGCTCGGGCGGGTCGCCGAGGTGCAGCAGGAGCTGGAGTTCATCGGCGCACGCCGCAGGCAGCTCTCGGTCTTCGAGAACGCCTTGCGCGCCGGCCGCATGCCGAGGCGAGTCATTCACGGAGACACCAAGCTGAACAACGTCCTGTTCGACAGCGAGACGGGGCAACCGCGCTGCATTGTGGACCTCGACACGTGCATGCCCGGTTACTCCCTCTTCGACTTTGGGGACCTGGTGCGGTTCACGGCGGCGACCTCGGACGAGGACGAAGGCGACCTCGACCGGGTCGACGTGGACATGGACCTTTACCACGCCCTGCGCGACGGTTACCTCGAGAAGGCCAACGGCTTTCTCAACGCCTTCGAGGTCGAGCACATGGCCTTCGCAGCGCGGATCGTGACCCTCACCATCGGCATGCGCTTCCTGGCCGACCACGTCATGGGGGATCATTACTTCAAGATCGAGCGCGAGGGGCACAACCTCGATCGGGCCCGGGTTCAACTGCGCATGGTCGAGACCATGGAGCGGCGCCTCTAGTCGGAGGGCGCCCGCGGCCGGTTGGACCCTCTGCTGCGCTCTCCCGTGTTCCACTCGAGGTCGTCGACGGAGGGCGCGGCCCTGCGCGCGCGCAAGCTGGGCGCGGCGAGGCCGCTGGGTACACGCCGCGGGATCACCTTGCAAGCCGGCTCGGTCCGCTCCCCCGGAGGCCCGCCGGAGGCGCCCTGGGGGACACCGCTGGCTGACACCGCTGGCTGACACCGCCAAGTGACTTCGATGGGAACGCACGCGACAGCCTCGCCCCTTCCGGTGGGGGCCGGCGAGGTCGGCTGGCGGTCGAGGATCCGCGGTCACGATCTGGGGGGGGCACCGTTGGGGGCGGCCGCCTGGGCTCACAGCCGGCGGTAAGGCGGGTTCAATCAAGACGCTGCCCGGACGCGCGCGTTGCGCGGCGGGCCAGCGCGGCCTATACCCCTGGGGTGAAGAGTGGTGGATCGAATGACCCCTGCTGGTGGCCGGCGGATATTCCCCGGCGACCCGGCGTCTACATCTTCCGCGCGGCGGATGGCCGCGTCCTGTACGTGGGGAAGGCGGGGAACCTGCGCAACCGGCTCACGGCCTACCGGCGTCCGGAGAACGATGGGCGGATCCTGATCCGATTCCTCGGGGACGAGGCGGACACCGTGGAGACCATCGTTACTCGGACGGAGCAAGAGGCTCTGCTGCTCGAGGACACCCTCATCAAGCAGTACAAGCCGCCCCACAACATCCGGCTCAAGGACGACAAGTCCTTCCGGATGCTGAGGATCGACATGAGCGACCGCTTCCCACGCCTGAAGCATGTCCGCGCGCACTCTCCGGAGATGGGCCGTGAGGGCGGGCGCTCGCGGTACTTCGGCCCCTTTGCCAGCGCGGGAGCGCTGCGCCGGACGCTCGCCGACCTGCACCGCATCGTGCCGTTGAGGGACTGCCCCGATTCGGTCATGGACAATCGCTCTCGGCCCTGCCTCAAGCATCAGATCGGGCTTTGCTGTGCGCCCTGCGTCGGGGCGGTGGAGCCGGCGGCCTACGCGGACCTCGTGGAGCGAGCGTCTCGCATCCTCTCCGGGGACGCAACGGAGCTCGAGGACGACCTCCGCCAGCGGATGGCCGCCGCCTCCGAGGCGCTCGAGTTCGAGCGCGCTGCGGTCTGGCGTGACCGGCTCGTCGCGCTGCGCCGAACGGTGGAGGGGCAGGGGGTCCGGCCGAAGGACTCGGTGGACCGAGACGTCCTCGGCCTGGCGCGCCGGGGTGGGCGCGCCTCGGTGCACCGCATCGCCTGGCGGGATCGCCGGATGGCGGAGTCGCGGACGCATCACTTCCGGTCGGAGCTGCCCGATGAAGAGCTGTTGCACAGCGTGCTGAGCGCGATCTACGCCCCGGGCCGCCGCGCGGCGCCGAAGGAGATCCTGCTCCCCTTCGCTCCCTCGGAGCAGGGGCTGCTCGAGGAGCTGCTGGGCGCGCGGTTGCTCGTGCCCTCGAGCGGGGACCGCAAGCGCATGCTCGACTTCGCGTTCGAGAACGCGGCGCAGGGCCTCCAGCGACAGTCAGATGAGGAGGACCGGGACGCCGACGCCCTCGCTCGGCTCATCGAGCTCCTCGATCTGGATCCAGGAACAGAGGTGATCGACTGCTTCGATATCTCCACCACGCAGGGGAGTCACGTGGTGGCGAGCCGGGTGCGCTTCAAGCGCGGGCACGCGGATCGGTCGGGATACCGGCGATACAAGATCCGTGAGGTGGACGGGCAGGATGACTTCGCCTCGATGCACGAGGTGGTGCGCCGGAGCCTCGAGCGGGGGCAGCGCGAGCAGGACCTCCCCGACCTCGTGGTCATCGACGGCGGCCCGCCGCAGCTGGAGCGGGCCATGCTCGCGCGGCAGGAGTCGGGCGCCTTTGACGTGGCGGTGATCGGGCTGGCGAAGGCGCGGGGCGAGCGGAAGGTGCGGGGGAAGCGCAAGGGCCCTGTGGAGGAGCGCGTCTGGGTCCCCGGCGCGAGCGCGCCGGTGGTCCTCGGCGCTCACAGCGAGGTCAGGCATCTGCTCGAGCGGATCCGAGACGAGGCGCACCGCTTCGCGATCACCTACCACCGCAAGGAGCGTGGCAAGATCACGAGCCGCTTGGACGGTATCGACGGGGTGGGGCCGGCTCGCCGGCGGGCCCTGCTCAAGACCTTCGGCTCCGTGGCGGGCGTGACCGAGGCGAGCGTGGAGCAGCTCGCCGCCGTGGACGGGATCTCACCCGAGCTCGCCAGGGTGATTTCTGACGCGTTACATTGACCTCGACCCTCCGAGGTGTCGAGAGGCCCTCATGAGGGCGGCGCACCTGTCCTCATTCACCATGCAGCATCTGCTCACCGTGCCCGTTCTCGCCGCGCTCCTGCCCCTCCTCTCGGTCCAGGAGCCGCGTCCCATCACCGGCGACGAGCGCGTGCACACGGTCACGGAAGGTGCCGTCCGCTCCAGCGCCCTCTGGCGGTCCGAGAGGGGCCTCGAGCGCAGCGCGCGTCAGGCGCTGGAGATCCTCACGGCGGTGGACGGCGCCGGGGGCCCCGGTGCGGCGGAGCTGGCGGGTACAGATGGGCCTGCGGTCGAGCTGCTCCTCGCCGAGTCGGCGTCGCAGCTCGGCAAGCAGGGCGGGCGGCGCGGCGAGCGCGTGCAGTGGGACCCGGACTTCCGGGGGACCGGGACGCCGGCTGTGGCGGTGGTCCCGCGGATGAATGATCGAGTCCTCTTCGGGACGGGGCTCCCGCCGGCGACCCGTCGCCTCGTGGCGCTCGCGGCAGCCCGGCGGCTCGGGGCGGAGTCCTCCGCGCAGACCCCGGAATGGTTGTCGTCGGGCATCTGCTCTCTTCGTGCTCAGCGCGGCCTGGAGTCGATCGGTCACGCTCGAGCCATGGCCATGGAACCCTGGACGTCGTCCGGGCTGCTGGATCTTCGAGCTGCGCTGTCGCTGGTGGGGCCCAGCGTCCCTGGTGGCTCCAGTCTCCCTGGGGGAGCCAGCGAGCCAGCGGGCTCCAGTCGAGCGGCCGCGCGAGGGGCCGAGCTCCTCCGGATCGCCTCCAGGGACAGGTGGGATCACGAACTCTACGAGGCTGAACGCCCGGCCCGGGAGTCAGCGACCGGCGCAGCCAGGATGCTCATGGCGCTGGAGCGTGAGGCGGACGGCGGGGAGGAGCTCACGCACGCGGAGCTTGCGGGGCGTGCGCTCTCGCGACTGGACGGCTTGCGCCCGCGGTGGGTGGTCGAGGGGGGGGCCGTCGCCGGGCATCCGAACGGCTGGATGGCGACCGCGACGCGGGCGTCGGATGCCCTGGTCCTCGAGGCCGCGCCGGCGATCTCCGGCCCGTTCCGGATCGACGCCACCGTGGTCATCTTCGCCAACGATCCGAAGTTTGCCGGCCAGGCCGACATCGTCGTGGGGGACCAGGCCGGTGACCGCATCCTGCTGGCGATCAACACCCAGAAGGGGATCTTCCTCTTCCGTCGAGCGGGGGCCGGCGAGCCCTACGAGATCCTGGCGGAGGCGAGCCAGTTCGAGGTCCCGCCCTTCCGCGAGCTCAAGGTGCAGATCGACTACGACGGCGAAGTGCTCCAGGCCCAGGTCGCCGACGTCAAGCTCACGCCGGTTCGCATCGCGGAGCGTACCCTCGACGGCGCGGCTGGCTTCGGCGCTCACGCCGGGAGCACGGTCTTCTTCAATCGCTTCAAGCGCGGCCCGCGCCGCTAGGTTCAGCCCCGCGGGTGGTGCATCTGGTGCACGGTGCGGATGTGGCCCTCGTCGAGGTGGGTATAGAGCTCGGTGGTCCGGATGGAGGCGTGTCCGAGCATCTCCTGGACGGCCCGGAGGTCGGCGCCCCCGGCGAGCATGTGCGTGGCGAAGGAGTGGCGCAGGTCGTGGGGGGAGGTGCTGGGCGGCAACCCCGCTGTGCCCGCCGCCTCCTTGACTCGTCGCCAGGCGCTGGAGCGGTCCAGCGGGCGACCACTCCGCGAGAGGAAGACCGCCTTCGCGCGTCCCCGGCTGGCGAGCCCCGGACGCCCCTCGCGCATCCAACGATCGAGCGCCTCGCGCGCGGTCCGGCCGAGGGGGACGACCCGCATCTTGTCTCCCTTGCCATGGAGTCGAAGGGGGGAGAGGTCCGGCGGGAGGTCGTCGGTCGTGAGCCCGATCGCCTCGGAGATGCGGGCGCCGCCGGCGTAGAGGACCTCGAGCAGAGCGCGGTCTCGCAGCGTGCGCCAGGTCACGTCCGCCTCGGGGACGGCGTACACGGAGAGCAGCGAGTCCACGTCCTCGGGGGTGAGGGTGGTGGGGAGGAGGCGCCGCAGGCGGGGAGAGCTGATGCGAGCGGTGGGGTCGCGCTTCAGGACCCCCTCTGCGATCTGGAAGCGGATCAGCATGCGCAGGGCCACAAGGCCGCGCGCGACGGACGTCTCTGCGGCGCCCGTGCCGCGGCGATCGCCGAGCCAGCGGATGATGCCGTCCTCCTCCAGCGCGCCCCACTCCGTGACCCCGGCGCGCCCCAGCCAGGCCCCGAGCGAGCGGAGGTCGGAGCGGTACGCCGAGACCGTGTTGCGGGACAGGCCAGCCTCCACCCGCATCGCGTCCAGGAAGTCGGCGATGTCGGCGTCGAGTCGAGGAGGCACGGGCCCGGGGCCGTCGTCCCTGGCGCTGGTCCTGGCGTTGGCGCGCTGCGACATGGCCCCAGCGTGGGGGGGCGGAGGGAAGAGTTCAAGGCGAACCGGGAGCCGCCGGCAGGATCTGGGTAGGCTCTTCGCCGATGTCCTCCAGCGAGCAACACGACCGCGCCCGGAGCGCCACGGGTCCCACGCCCCCCTCCAAGGCGGGCTCTCTTTCCGGCGTCGCGGTCAGCAGCGGGGCCGCGACCACCGAGCTGCCGGCCCTCGCGGACCTCTCCATCGGGAGGGCCCCACTCCGCAGGCATGTGATCCTCTTGGTGGTCGTGGCGCTGCTCGTAGCGCTGGACCTGTGGTCCAAGTCTGCGGTCTTCACCTGGTTCCAGGATCCCGAGGCCCAGGCGGCGCTGCCGCGGTCGGAGCGAGGGCACCCGCGCTTCCCGCTCATCGGGGAGTGGTTGGGCTTCATGCTGAACCTGAACTACGGTGCAGCCTTCGGGAAGGGTGGGTCCATGCCGTGGTTGTTGGTGGGAGGGCGCTGCGTGGCGGCGGTCTTCCTCACCTTCCTCATCTACCGGACCCCCACGGGGCAGCGCGTCTACCTCGGCGCGCTGGTGCTCATCCTCTCGGGCGCCCTGGGGAACCTGTACGACAACTTCACCTTCGCCCCGGCCCCCGACCTGCCTGGCGTTCAGGAAGGCCGGCCCTTTGGCCCGGTGCGAGACTTCATCGACGTCTACTTCTACGGCTGGGACTGGCACTTCCCGACGTTCAACGTGGCGGACTCCTGCATCACCGTGGGGGCCATTCTCTTGCTCCTGAGTGGCATAGGGGGCGGCCGGTCGAAGGCTCCTCAGGAGCTGGCCGAGAGCTCCGCCGCAGGCCCCTCGGATGGTCCTGCCCGGGGTGAGCGTGGCGACGCTGCCGGCTGAGTGGATGCTCTCCTGTCTTCCGTTCCGGCGGGAGCGACCCTATCCTCCGGAGAGGATGGGAGCTTGTTCGAAGGATGTGAGCGCGACGCAGGGAGGTGGGGGCCGATGAAGCTCTCCGACCTCACGCCGGCGCACGTCAAGCAGGCCGTGTCCATCTTCGTTGAGCACGCCTGGCCGGGCGGCCCGACCGGCCGCGCCGCGGAGCTCACGGTCGCCGTCGATGGCGCGTCCACCATGGAGGACCTGGCGGAGATCTTCGAGCTGGTGCGAACCGGGGAAGGGGAGGGCCGCCGCCGCTTCAGCCTCCGGCTCGGCAACGACCGCTACCCCTGGATGAAGCTGGTGGTCCAGGAGTTCCTCGTGTCGGGTGAGTTCTTCATCTCCGCCGACACCCACGACGACATCCGGATCGATCCCACCATGCCCGACTATGCGGCGTGGAATGAGCTGCGCTCCTACAACGGCGAACTCAAGGAAGCGGTAGAGGCCCATTGGGAGCGCGCGGGGCTGCCGACGCACAGCGATCTCCGCGCGCTCTGCGAGGGCATGGCTCGCTTGGAGGCGGGGGAGCCCAAGGAGACCGCTGGGCCCAGGCTCCTCATCGTCGACGATGACGAGGACGTGTGCTGCGGCGAGGCCGCCTTCCTCCGCGCTCGCGGCTACACCGTGGAGACGGCCTTCGACGGACGGCAAACCCTTGAGCGGATGGGTCGCGACCCGCTCCCCGATCTGGTCGTCCTCGACTTCGCCATGCCCGAGTTCGACGGGGAGGAGGTGATGCGGCGCCTGCGAGCGGACCCGCGCACCGCGGGGGTGCCGTTGCTCCTCGCCACCGCCAGCGAGATCGAACTCCCAACCATCCAGCGTGCCAGCGGGCTGCTCCGCAAGCCGTATCCTCGAGAGGTGCTGTTCGAGATGATCGAGCGCCTCCTTGGTGAAGCGCGCGACTGATTCCGCGCTCCTGGGTCGGGTGGTGAGATCGAGGGGGAGGCTCCCGCGTGGATCCCCGCGTTGAGGCCCGCGTTTAGGCCCGCGTTTAGGCTCAGTGCACACGGTCCGAGACCGAGGCTGCCGTTCGCATGGCGGGGGCGATCTGGAGCGGTGGCAGGGCCGATCCCCCGGGCTCGGCGCTCCGCGCGGCTGATCTGGGCAGGCCCATTTCCCTGGCGGGGTCGGCCGCCGGGGAGGGACCGTTCGGCCCGCGCTTGCGCTCGCATTGAGGGGCGGGGGCTTCGGAGGCCCGGGGCGTGTGCGGGGAGGGGATCGAGAGAACCTTCAGCCAGCGAGGGCCGATCCCGCTTGGCATTCGACCGGGGTGGACCGATACTCCTCCGCCCCGCATGCCGCTTCCCGCGCCCTGGAGGCCCCGTCAGGAGGATGGGATGGGAACCAGGCGGCTCGATACGGGTTCAAGACATGAGCTGGGATTACATCACGGACAAACTCTCGATGGCGGGGGATGGCTTCGGCCGCCTCGCCAAGCGGCTGGTCGGCTCCGAGAACGAACGCGAGGTTCGGCGACTGGCCCCGATCATCGAAGAAATCAACGGGCTGGAGAGCTGGGCCGAGGGTCTGGACCGGGAGGCTATCCAGGCCGAGGTCGCGCAGATGAGGGAGAGTGTCCGGGGTGGCGACGCGACCCTCGACGACTGCCTGGCCCGCATGTTCGCGCTGACCCGCATCGCGAGTCAACGCACCCTCGGCATGCGGCACTATGACGTGCAGCTGGTGGGCGGCTACGTGCTCCACGAGGGCAAGATCGCGGAGATGAGGACCGGCGAGGGCAAGACCCTCATGGCCACTCTGGCGCTGGCGCTCAACGCACTGGCGGACCGGCCCTGCTACCTGGTCACGGTCAACGACTACCTCGCGCGTCGTGACGCCGACTGGATGAGGCCGATCTACGAGTATCTCGGCCTCTCCGTCGGTGCGATCCAGTCGAGCCTGGATCCCTCCGCGCGCAAGCCGGTCTATGGCTTGGACATCGTGTACGCCACGAACAACGAGCTGGGCTTCGACTATCTGCGCGACAACATGAAGACCACCCTGGACCAGCAGGTTCAGAAGGATCTGTACTTCGCCATCGTCGACGAGGTGGACTCCATCCTCATCGACGAGGCCCGGACCCCGCTCATCATCTCGGGGCCCGCGGAGGATCACGTCGGCCGTTACCGTGAGGCCGACGGCGTCGCGCGGCAGCTCGTCGAGGACGAGCACTACGAGGTCAAGGAGAAGGAGCGTCAG
Source organism: uncultured bacterium (assembly GCA_938083085.1). GTDB lineage: Bacteria > Planctomycetota > UBA1135 > UBA1135 > Saltatorellus. The sequence goes on along the minus strand of CALLKX010000006.1, from coordinate 45,045 downwards.
GCCTCGCTCACCGAGGATGGCATCGTCCGCTCCCAGGAGATCCTCGGCGTGGAGTCGTTCTATGTGCCCGGCTTTGAGGATTGGCCGCACTACATCGAGAACTCCCTGCGCGCGCACTCTCTGTACGAGAAGGACAAGGAGTACGTCGTCGAGGAGGCGCAGGACCCCCAGACGGGCCAGATGCGTCCCGAGGTCGTCATCGTCGACGAGTTCACCGGCCGGAAGATGGCGGGGCGTCGGTGGTCCGATGGACTGCACCAGGCCGTCGAGGTGAAGGAGGGGTTGGAGCCCAAGCAGGAGACGCAGACGCTCGCGACCATCACCTTCCAGAACTACTTCCGCATGTTCGACAAGCTCGGCGGGATGACCGGGACAGCGATCACGGAGGCGGGCGAGTTCCACAAGATCTACGCCCTCGACGTGATCTCGGTCCCCACCAACCGTCCGATCGCGCGGAAGGACCATGTGGACGTGGTCTTCCGTACGCTCCCCGAGAAGTGGAACGCAATCTGTGACGAGATCGAGCGGGTCCAGGAGACCGGCCAGCCGGTGCTGGTCGGTACGGCCTCGGTCGAGAACTCGGAGCACCTCTCGAGCTTGCTCAAGGATCGCGGGGTGACCCATGAGGTCCTCAACGCGAAGAACCATGAGCGCGAGGCGCACATCGTGGCCATGGCGGGGAGCAAGGGCTCCATCACCGTCTCCACGAACATGGCGGGCCGCGGTACGGACATCAAGCTCGGTGGCAACTTCGAGTACCGGCTGGAGCGAGGGCTCGAGGAGGCCGGCCTCGCGGCCGGGGACCTCGACCAGCTCGAGGAGATCGATCGGATCCGCAAGGGGGTTGAGAAGCAGTCTGCCGAAGACGAGGCCGAGATCCTCGGGCTCGGAGGCCTCTACGTCCTCGGCACGGAGCGGCACGAGGCGCGGCGGATCGACAACCAGCTGCGGGGTCGGACCGGCCGGCAGGGAGACGTCGGCGAGAGCCGCTTCTTCCTGTCGCTGCAGGATCCGCTCATGCGGATCTTCTACCGGGACTGGGTCGTGAACGCGATGAAGGGCATGGGCATGGGCGAGGGCCAGCCCATCGAGTCCAAGCTGGTCGCCCGCCAGGTCGCCAAGGCTCAGAAGAAGGTCGAGGATCGAAACTTCGAGATCCGCAAGAGCCTCCTCGAGTACGACGAGGTCATGGACCACCAGCGGACGGAGATCTACGCCGCGCGCCAGGCGGTGCTCGAGGGAGAGGACCTCAAGGACCGTGTGGGGACGATGATCAGCAACGTCACCGACCGGCAGGCGTTCACTTACGAGGAGGACGCCGATGGGTTCGCCGAGTGGGTCGAGCGCAACTTCGCGGTGGAGGTCGAAGGCGCTGCTGCGGCGGCGGCGGTCGACAAGGACCAGCCGAGCGTCGAGGCGACGCTGGAGCCCATCAACCGGCGCTATGAGGAGCGCCGCGAGGGTTGGGGCGACGAGCTGACTCGTCGCATCGAGTCCTATCTCGTGCTCACGGCGATCGACCAGAAGTGGAAGGATCACCTCCACGCCATGGACGCCCTGAAGGCGGGGATCGGGCTGCGCGGCTATGGCCAGCAGGACCCGAAGATCGCCTACAAGAAGGAGGCCACGGAGCTCTTCGCCCAGAACTTGCTGCCCGCGATCGAGTCCGACGTGACCAGCAAGATCATGCGGATCGAGGTCTCCCAGCCCGGAGGCGAGGGGGCTGGAGGTGGTGACTCCTCAGCTAGCGACGGCCTCGCCCCCCGTGGGATCGCGCCCACGCAGCAGCAGGCGCCGCAGCGTCAGGTTCGCTTCGACGAGCTGCCGCTGGAGCAGCAGCGCAAGGTCATCGAGCAGCTCCCCGACGAGCAGAAGCTGATGGCCGTGATGCAGGCCGGTGATGCCAACCAGGCGACGCTGCTTGAGGAGCTGCCGCCCGAGCTTCGCGAGCGCTTTGGCGAGGTCAAGCGCCAGCTTGAGGAGCGTCGCGCCCAGCAGGTCCGCCAGCAACAGGCCATGAAGCAGGCGCAGCGCGGCCCCGCAGCCTCGGCGGCCTTTGACGTCATGCGGCGCCGGAAGGCGCTCGAGGAGCAGCAGCGTGCCGCTGCCGGCGAGAGCTCTGAAGGCGGCGAGGGTGCCGGCGCGGGTGGCGAAGGGCAGGACGCCGCGGCGCAGCGTCCCGCGACTCGTCCCGCGCAGCGTCCCGGGACTGGGCAGGGGCAGCGCGCAGCTCCGGGTGCTACGGCCCAGAAGGCGGGTGCCCTCGGTCCCGAGTTCAAGGACGCAAGCCGCAACGACCCGTGCCCGTGCGGGAGCGGTAAGAAGTTCAAGAAGTGCCACGGCAAGTGACGCTCGGAGCCGACCAGGCGGTCCCCGGCCCGATCACCTCGAGCCCCCGCGTCGGCCCTGGCCGGCGGGGGCTCCAGATGCTGTACGACGTGTGCATCGGCCTCGTCTGGGCGGTCATGCTGCCGCTCTTCCTCGTCGCAGGCTTCCTGCGACCCCGTCTCGCCCGCAAGGCCCTCTCGCTTTCCACGGTGGGGCTCGTGCGGCTCCCTCCAGCGCCGGCCGGCCGCAAGCGGGTCCTGGTGCACGGGGTCTCGGTGGGGGAGATCAAGGCCTCTCAGTCGCTCGTGCACGCGCTCCGTGAGCGCTACGAGGTGGTGGTCAGCGCGTTCAGCGATACCGGAATGCAGGTGGCGCGGCAGCTCTTTCCGGAGATCGAGGTGGTCCGCTTCCCCTTTGACTTCGCCCCCATCGTGGCGCGATTCTGGCGGCGCGTGCGGCCGGACTTCGTGCTGCTCGTGGAGCTCGAGGCGTGGCCCTGCTTCCTGCGGGCGGCGAACCGGCTGGGCGCACCCGTGGCGGTGGTGAGCGGCCGCATCACGGAGCAGTCCTTCCGCCGCTATCAGCTCTTCGGCGCGCTCCCGGAGTTCGGCCGAATCTCGCTCTTCGCGGCGCAGGATGACGCTTACGCCGCGCGCTTCGCGGCACTCGCAGGGTCGTCCGAGCGCGTTCTGGTGACCGGTAACGTCAAGGTGGACGGGCTCCGCGGCGCCGAGGGCGGAGCCCCCGGAGACCGCCTGCAGGAGCTCCGCCGTCAGCTGGGCCTGCGGACAGGGAGCGGTGCGCCCTTCGTGATCGTCGCAGGCAGCACCCATGAGCCCGAGGAGGTGGCGTTTGTGGACGCGGCTCGCCGGGTGCTGCCCGAGGCGCGGCTCATCGTCGTGCCTCGACACCCCGAGCGCGCGGAGACGGTTCAGGAGACGCTGACGGGCGGCGAGGGAGGGTCCCTGTCGCCGGAGCGCCTCTCGGAGCTGAGGGCGCGGGGTCAGCAGGCCGACCCGAGTCGACCGCTGATCGTGGACACCATCGGGGAGCTGGAGGAGCTGTACGGGGTGGCCGACGCGGTCTTCATCGGCGGCAGCCTGATTCCGCACGGGGGCCAGAACATGATGGAGCCCGCGGCTCAGGGGGTCCCGGTGGTCTACGGGCCCCACGTGGACAACTTTCTGAATGAGACCCAGATGCTGGAGGCGGTGGGGGCCGCCCTCAGGGTGGACGACGCGGCTGCCCTCGGGGACGCCCTCTCCATGCTCGCGGCCGATCCCGCCATGAGGCGCCGCATGGGAGAGGCGGGGCGCTCGGCGCTGAGGGCCGAGCGGGGTGCGACAGTCGCGACCCTGGACGCCCTCAGGGCACGTATCGGGCTCGCCTGAGGCTAGCCAGAAGGGTAGAGTTTCGTGCGCGCGGCCGACGGCGGCTGCGAACGCCCCGGTCCTGATGGGCCCTCTCCGCCCACCGAATCCAACCCAGCTCCCGCATGTCACGCAGCCTCTTCACGTCTGAATCCGTCTCCATGGGCCACCCCGACAAGGTGGCGGACCAGGTCTCGGACGCGGTCCTCGACGCCCTCCTTGAGCAGGACCCCTCCAGCCGCGTGGCCTGCGAGACCATGGTCACCACGGGGGTCTGCATCATCGCGGGAGAGATCACCACGAAGGCCGTCGTCAACTACCAGGACATCGTGCGGGGGACCCTGCGCTCCATCGGCTACACCGACGACGCCTTCGGAATCAACGCGGACACCTGCGCGGTGATGGTGACGCTCGATCGTCAATCACCGGACATCGCCCAGGGCGTGGACGACGACAAGGGCCTCCACGTGGAGCAGGGCGCGGGCGACCAGGGCCTCATGTTCGGCTACGCCTGCGACGAGACCGAGGAGCTCATGCCGCTCCCCATCCACCTCTCCCACCGCCTGGTGGAGCGCATGGCCGAGCTTCGCCAGAGCGGCGAGCTCGCTTGGCTGCGCCCGGACTCGAAGAGCCAGGTGACGGTCGAGTACGACGGAGACAAGCCTGCGCGCGTCCACACCGTCGTGATCTCCACCCAGCACGACCCTGAGGTGAGCGGGAAGTCCGAGGAGGCCGAGGTGCTGGCCGAGATCCGGCAGCAGATCATCGAGCATGTGATCCGCCCTGTCATCGACGCGGGCATGCTCGACGACGACACGATTTTCCACGTCAACCCCACGGGCAAGTTCGTCATCGGTGGCCCCCACGGCGACTGCGGGCTGACCGGCCGCAAGATCATCGTCGACACCTACGGGGGCATGGGCCGGCACGGCGGCGGCGCGTTCAGCGGCAAGGACGCCTCCAAGGTGGACCGCTCCGCGGCCTACGCGGCCCGCTGGGTCGCCAAGAACGTCGTGGCCGCCGGGCTCGCGACCCGCTGCGAGGTCCAGCTCTCGTACGCGATCGGAGTGGCGAAGCCCCTCTCGGTGCGAGTGGACACCTTCGGCACGGCCAAGGTCTCCGAGGACGCCATCAGCAGCGCCATTGGCCAGGTCTTCGACCTGACGCCCCGCGGCATCATCGACGCCCTCGGCCTCAAGGCGCCCATCTTCCGCCAGACGGCGGCCCACGGCCACTTCGGGCGCCCGGGCTTCCCCTGGGAGGCCACCAGCAAGGTGGACGCCCTCAAGGACGCCGCCGCCGCGCTGGCCTGAGTCGTATTCTGGCGGGGACCGTGACCCGCGAGACCCGACGCGGTATCTCCCACCTCGCCCCTTCTCCAAAGCCACTGATGAAGATCGCACTCCAACCGCCGAGCCAGCGCCGCGACGCCGGGTTCACCCTCATCGAGATCCTGGCCGTGATCCTGATCATCGGGATCCTGATGACCTTCGTGATCCCGAACGTCGTCTCTTCGATTGGCCAGGGCAAGGTGACGGCCTGCCGCTCCAACCTCGAGCAGGTGAAGCGGGGATTCCTGGAGTACGAGACCAAGTACAGCCGGATCCCCAAGCAGTCCGGCGTGGGCTTCTTCGCGTCGCTGATCACCGACAAGGTCTGGCAGCCCGACGTGAAGAACGCCAAGACCCTGACGTGCCCCGCGGTTCAGCTGAGCTTCCTGACCCCCGATCAGGACGGGATCCCCGTCGCGGACTGGTACCTCCCCGAGAACAGAGACGCGCTCGACGGCGGCTGGTCCGCTTACGCCGGGCGCGATCAGCGCCGCAGCCCGCTCCGCGGGTTCAGCGGGCGGGGCAAGACGGCCCTCGTGGCAGATGACAACGATCCCGAGGGCAACCACGAGACCACCACAAACGTCCTCTGGGATAACCTCCAGGTGCGCGCGCTCGAGCTGATCGACGCCCAGCGAGAGGGCTTGCTTGACGAGAGCGAAGAGGTGACCTTCATCCCGGTCGGCTCGGATTCGCCCTACGAAGGCCTCCAGACCCTCTCCCTCAGCAAGTAGTCCTCCCGCGACCCGGTGGCCCCAACCTGGCGGCTTCAGCCCGGTCGCTTGGACGGGCAGGTTCGAGCCGCGGCTCGGATCGAGACGGGCCCGGAGCGGTTTTTGAGTGTGGAGGGTCCGGCGGCGGTGCCGAGCCCTCCGATGAGTGCGGGGGGGCGTCACGCCACGGTCTCCCTTATTCCACATGAACCCGCTCGCGCTCATCCGCTCCCTCCGCCCACACCAGTGGGTGAAGAACGTCTTTGTCCTCGCGGCCCTGGTGTTCGCCCTGGGAGAGGTCGGCGTGGACGCCGCCTCCCAGGAGGAGCGGATCCTGCGGGTCCTCATCGCGGCGGCGGCGTTCTGCCTTGGCGCCAGCGCGATCTACCTGGTCAACGACGTCATGGACGTCGAGTCGGACCGCAAGCACCCGGAGAAGTGCAAGCGCCCGATCGCCGCTGGAGAGGTCAGCGTGGCGCAGGCCCTTGCGCTGAGCGCGGTGTGCGTCGTGGGTGCCCTCTGGCTGGCTGCCGTCTCGACGCCCGTCGAGGGCGACAACGTGATGGCGGTCGTCGGGGTCTACATGGTCTCGAACCTCCTCTACTCCCTGAAGCTCAAGCAGATCGCCATCGTGGACGCGTTCCTGATCGCCCTCGGCTTCATGCTCCGGGTGACGGCGGGCGCCTATGCCGCGGCCGCGCCGATCTCCGAGTGGCTGCTGCTCAGCACGCTCTTCCTCGCGCTCTTCCTCGCCTTCTGCAAGCGGCGCGCAGAGATCGATCTCCTCGGCGAGGAGGCCGCCAGTCACCGCAAGAACCTCGGCCAGTACACGACGGCGTTCCTCGATCAGGCCACGGGAGTCCTCGCCGCCTGCGCCATCATCACCTACTCCATGTACACCGTGGACGAGGAGACGGCGGTCAAGTTCGGGGAGGACAACCGCCTTGTCTGGACCGTGCCGTTCGTCGTCTTTGGCCTGTTCCGTTACCTGCTGATGGTCACCCGCAAGGAGGCCGGCGGCAGCCCGACCAAGGTGCTCCTCGGCGGAGACCTGATCTTCGCTGTGAACGGGATCCTCTGGATGGCCGTGGTCGCCTCCTGCCTCTTCTCCATCTGACGGGCCGCGGAGCCGCGGGGCGGGCTGGGCGGGCCACTCCAGCGGGATGGAGGCCGAGCGGAGAAGGCCGAGCGGAGAAGGCCGAACGGAAACGGCCGAGCTGAAGAGGCTGGGCGGAGCGGAGCGGGAGGCAGGAAATCGTGCGGAGAAGGCCCTCAGGAGGGCCGTGCGGGGAGCCGGTGCGGCGCCGCCGACCTCACCTGGACACGGTGAGATGAGCTTGCAGGAGGGCCGCGCGGCCGCTGCGCCGGGCCCTGGCCTGGTCGGCGGTGTGGATGATCGCCTGCTTGGGGCCGAAGTCGGACCATGCTGCCCGTAGCTCGTCACCGCCGGAGCCCTCGACCTTTGCCACCCAGGCCCCGACCAGGGCCTCAGCGCCCGCGGGGTCGCCGAAGGGGCGTGTCATGGTCTCGGCGAGCCAGTTCAGAACCTCGTTTTCGTCCCCGGTGCCGAGGTCGGTGCCGAGCAGCCCGGCCGCTGCGGCGAGGCGCAGGTCGGTGGGGGCGCCTGCCTCGCGGAAGCACCCGAGCAGCAGGGGGGCCGGGACGGTCGCGCTGCGTCCCGCGGCGCGGATGATCGCCACCCGTACCTCGTGGGGGGGGGCCTCCTCGAGGCGCGCGAGGAGAGCTGGAAGGCACGCCTCCGGGGCCACTGCCGCCAGCGCCTCTGCGGCCGCGCCGGCCACGGCGTCGCTCTGGTCGCGCAGGGCGAGCCTCAGGCTCGGCGCGGCTCCCCCGCCGCGCTGGCCCATGCGCTCGAGGACCTGGGTGACATGCAACCGGACGTAGTCGTCCTCGTCCTCCAGCGCGGCCCCGAGCTCGGCGGCGGCCCAGGGGCCCAGCCGCGAGAGGATGAACCGGGCGTCGTCGACCCCGCGCAGTTGGAAGTGTTCCCCCGAGAGGTCCGAGATGAGGCGCCAGACCGAGGCGCGCAGGGCGTCAGGGGCCGGAGACGGCCGGTCGACGCTCCCTGAGGCCCAGTCGGCCATGACCCCGTTCGCGTCCTCCACGGCCACGTCTTCCCGACCGACCGTCGAGCGGACCACCTCGTAGAACTGCTGGTTCGCCGCGGCGGCGTCGTCGCTGGCCGGTCCACTCGCGATGGCCGAAAGGGCCGCGAGCCCGGAGAGGTTGCCGTGGGACGCCAGGGCGCGCGCCGCCCAGATGAGCGCCTGGGTGTCCTTCTCGTACTTGAGACGGCGCAGCAAGGTGGTGACCACGGCGCCGCTCCCCTCCGTCTCTCCTGCCGGCACCAGCGCCCATGAGGCAAAGGCGCGGACGGTGGGATCATCGTGGGTGAGGGTGAGCTCGGCGAGGGCGGCGGCGACCGGTGCGCTCGGCGCGGCGCGCGCGAACTGCATCAAGACCTTGAGCTCGTCAGCGGGGCGTGCCCGTTCGCGCAGCCCGGCAGCCATCGACGGCGAGAGCTCCTCGGAGGTCGCCACCACGTCGGCGAGGGCGGTCTTCAGGTACCTCGGATCGCTCAGGGCCATGCCTACGAGGCCGTCCCTGAACTCCACCATCTCCGGGTCCAGAGGCTCGGCCGCGGCTCCAGAGGCCCCGGCTGGGTCCAGGGTCGGAGCGGAGGTGGCGTCGAGCGGAGCGTCGCCTTCTTCGGGTAGGTCCGCGCTCTCACCCGGCATCAGGCCGCGGTTAGCCCGCAGCTCCCTGGCGCTGATCACGCCCTTCCGCCGGCTGACCCCGAGCTCCGCGAGGGTCGCGTCGAGGACGTCTCGGGTGGGCCTCGCGCCGGGAGCCCCGGCTGGGGCCGCGGCGGGCGCCGCATCGCCTCCCTCGGCTCCGGGGCCGCAGGCGCCGAGCAGGGGCACCAGCGCCAGCGCGGCCCGCAGCCTCATCGGGGGGCCACCGTCACCCGGTGAACGAGTTCGGCGTCCTCGAAGGGGTTGGTCACAGCGTCGATCTTCCGGGCGATCCCGGTCTGGGGATCGCGGTAGTAGGGGGACCGCTTGTAGACCAGCGCGACCTCCACGCCCCCGACGGCGTCGGGGTCCTCGATGGTGAGCGTGCGGCTCTCGCCGAAGTGGAGCAGGGTGCTCTCGATGTCCTTCTCGTGGCGGTAGGGGTCGCGGATTCGGTGCAGGTGGCGCCAGGCGCCGCCGCCGGCCGCGACGCCCGCTTCGTTCAACGTGTCGGCGTCCTCGGGGAGCGGCCGCCACCAGATGTCCGAGGCGCGGCTGCGCTCGTCGGTGGGATAGGAGTGACCTCCGCGGACGTTGGCGATGGTGACGGACGGGACGCCGGCGCCGTCACGCTCGCCCATGAACGTCACCGCCGAGCGCACCATCTCGATGTAGTGGCCGCCGGGCATCGTGTGGAAGCGCCCGCTCTTCGGGGTGCCGTCGCGGTAGGGCATGTGGCACTCCATGCAGCCCTCGTTGTGCTCCGCGAAGGGCGTCGCCTTCCACTGCTGGACGGTCTTGTGCTGGTCGTGGCAGCCCGAGCACATCTCGACCCGCTGCAGCTCACGCCGGGTGGTGGGCTGACAGGCGGCGCGAGGGTTGTCGATCTTGCCGGCCATCTTCCCGTCGGGGAGCAGGTGGCAGGTGAGGCAGTCGACGCCCTCTGCTCGTCGCGCAGAGCGGGGAAGCACCCGCTCGCCGAGCCCGGTCTCGAAGATCGGGCGCGGCGCGTGGCAGTCGATGCAGTCCTTGTTGGCGAACTGATCCGACTGGACCCGGACGTCCTCGTTCAGCCACGAGTTCGCGTGCGGCGAGGAGGCCCACTCGTCCCAGATCTGAGAGTGGCACTCCCGGCATTGCTCGGAGGAGACCCACTCCGCGGGCGTCTGCGCGCTCGCTGTCTCCTCCGGGGTGCCGATGAGGGCGGAGAAGAACCAGCTCGCGAGCAAGAGCACGATGATTCCGAGGACGATACGCATGGGTTCCTGTAGCCCAAGAGTACGCCCGAGGTCACGCGGTGAAAGGGAAGACCTGTCGGCTCAGGGACAAGGGTGCGTCAGTGCGCCCCGCTGGTCCGGAAGCCTTGGCTCTCTGCGAGGCGGGACCCAGCCGGTAGCGCAGCTGGAGGAAGGGCTCTTGACCGGGCCGATGACCGGGCCGATGACGGGGCCAATGACGGGGCCGGTGACATCGCCCCGGGCCCTCCCGAGAGGTTCGTGGAGGTCGGCCCGCTCTTTGGCTCAGCCCATGGGGGCGAAGAGCGCGCCATTGGCGTCGATCGAGACCGTGCGGGTGGCGACGCGCTCTGCCTCGCCGGGGTCGTGGGTCACGTGCAGGGTGGTGAGGCCGAGCTGCGCTTCGAGTGCGGCGAGCCGATCGAGCAGGGCAGCGCGGCGGGGAGCGTCGAGCGGGCCGAGGGGTTCGTCAAGGAGCAGAATGCGTGGCTCCCCGGCGAGGGCCCGGGCCAGGGAGAGGCGCTGGGCCTCGCCGCCGGAGAGCGTCGGCGCCTTCTGGTCGGGAATCCCGGGGAGGTCCACCAGCTCCAGAAGCTCCTCGGCGCGCTGCTTCGCTGCCGTGCCCTTCAGGCCGCGCCGCTTGAGCACGAACAGCAGGGTCTGCAGCACCGTCATGTGGGGCCAGAGGGCGCCGCCTTGGAACAGCAGCCCGACGCCGCGGTCCTGGGGCGGGGTGAGGGGGCCTTGGGCCGCTGAGACCGTCTCACCGAACAGTTGGATCTCACCGGCCGCCGGGGTCTCAAGCCCGGCGATGGAGCGCAAGAGGGTGCTCTTCCCCGAGCCGGAGGGCCCCACGAGGAGCACGTGCTCGCCTGCCTGCACGTCGAGGTCCACGGGGCCCAGGATGGTCGTGTCGCCGGCCTGCACCATGAGGCCGCGGATCGCGATGGCGGGGTGCTGTTGAGTGCTCATGGAAGGAAGCGGAGGCGGCGCCGTGAGAAGAGCGTCCAGAGGAGACCCGGGAGGAGGATGGCGAACACCACCAGTAGGGACAGGGCGGAGACGAAGTCGTCCCTCCCGAAGTGAACGGCGTTGAAGACGCGGAACATGGCCGTGTCGTTGGCGGCAGGCACGAGGACGGCGGCGTCCAGCTCTCGGACCGAGAGGGCGAAGACGGCGATCCAGGAGCCCACGAGAGAGGTCCAGATCCCGGGCGTCACGATCCCGAAGAGGCGGCCCGCTGGGCTCGCTCCGGCCAGCTCGGCGGATTCCTCAAGTCGCCGGTCGAAGGAGCGCACCGCGCCGGCGCAGATGAGGGTGGCCACGGCCAGGAACCTGCCGGCGAAGAGGACGGCCACCAGGGCGCCAGAGTCGTAGAAGGCGCCGGTCGCGTTGTGATTCCACAGCACGATAGAGCCGATGCCAAACAGGGTCCCCGGCGCGGCGAGGGGGAGGATGGTGATGAACTCCAGGGGGACGCCCCTGCGGCCCCGGGCGATGGCGTGGCCGAGGATCAGCGCCAACGGCGTGGCGAGGGTGGCAGCCCCAAAGGCAAACAGGAGGCTCCAGAGCAGGCTCTCACGGGAGAGGTCCAGCGCCCGCGCGAAGGCGCTCGCGATGTTGCGGACGAAGGCGGGGAGCCCGCCCCCGAAGTCCGACATGTCGTCGGCTTCGGACGCGTCGAGGGCGGCCTGGACCTCGGGGGCGGCGGGGTCCACAGAGCGCTGCCGGCCCTGCGGCGCCGCGGCGCTCGAACTCGGGGTGGGCACCGTGGTGGCCGTGCCTCCCGCGGCGGCCCTGGCGGCGGCCTGGGCCGCCGCGACGGCCTCGGTGATCCCGGCCGCGCTGATGGCTGGCGCGGTCGCCGCGGGCATGTTTTGCGCAGCCCCGCCTCCCTGGGTCCAGGCGTCCCTCCTGATGGAGACGCCGCTGAAGACCCGGGAGCCGCCGCCGGACTCGTAGGCGAGGCGCCCGATGGGGAGCAGGGCGCCGACCGTGACCACGGCGGCGCAGAAGAGGGTCGCCGGCGCTCGCCAGGCCGCCAGCTTGAGGGTGCGAGGGTGCTGGAAGGAGGCGTCGATGGTGACCCCGCCTCTCCGTGCCCTGGCGCGGAGCAGGGGCAGCACCACCAGGGTGGTGAGGACGAGGAGTGGGAGCGCCGTCGCCACCGCCCGCGCCTCGTTGCCGTCCACCTGCCAGGTGCTAAAGACCTCTCCCGCGTAGACGTTGAACTTGCGGCCGACCGAGGACACGTAGTCGGGGAGCGCGAAGTCGTTGATCGCGACGACGAAGGCGAGGAGCGCACCGCCGAGGGCCGAGGGGAGGATGAGCGGCAGCTCCATCGCGACCACTGCCCTGAGCCCTCCGGTCAGGAGCGCGGCCTCCTCCCTCCGGGCGTCGATCCCCTCCGCCGCGCGGGCCGTGAAGAGGGCGACCAGGGGGAAGGAGCTGACGCCCAGGATGAGGGCACACATGACGGGACCGCGCAGCGGGAGCAGCATGGTCCAGGTCATGGCGAGCATGATCGGCGGCAACAGGATCGGGACGATCCCAAGGGCGCGGAGCGCGCCCGCGCCGAGTACGTCGGTCCGGCTGACGAGGAAGCCGAACGGGAGCCCGATCAGGAGGGCGATCGACGCCGCCCCGAGGCCCAGCAGGACGGTCGAGAGCAGCAGGTGGAGCGTGCGCGTCCCGATCAGCCCCGCGATCGCCGACGGGTCGCCGACGAGCCGCTCTCCCATGAGGAGGAGCGGCAGGAGGCAGAGCACGAAGAGGCCCAGCAGGCCGGCGGCGAGCAGGGGGCGGCTGACGAGCGCCGTGGAGCGGTGGGGCGCGGCCAAGGGATTCAGCGGATGAAGGTCTCGCCGAGCTCGCTGGAGCGCGCGCCGATGGTGGAGCCGATGTCGCCGTACTCCACGTTCATGGCGCGGAAGTCTCCGATACGGCCGACGTGGTCGGGGCGCGCGACGTCCTCCCGGACGGGGATCTGAGCGGAGCGCGACGCCGCGAGCCTGGCTTCGATCTCCCGGGTGAGGACCCAGTCCACGAAACGCCTGGCGTTCTCCGGGTGGGGGGCGTCCTTGAGGATCATCACGCTGTTGGGGATCAAGAGCGTCCCCAGGGGCTCGCCGTCCTTCATGAGCACGCCGGGTCCGGGCTCTTGATCCGGGTAGACCCGCCGCACCGGCGCGCCCTGGAGGCGCGCGACGTTGAAGTCATCCGTGTCCGTCCAGGCCCAGGCGAGGGCGCCGTTCTTTACGAGGGTCATGGCCTGGCCGTTGCTCTCCGGGAGGTTGACGGCCCCGGCCTCGTTGGAGGACACGACGCGGGTGAAGAAGTCCCTGGCCCACTCCTCGCCCATGACCTCGTAGAGCCCGGTCGCGTGGGTGAGCGTGGTCCCGGTGAGGGGTCGCGCGATGCCGCACTTCCCGGACCACTTCGGATCGAAGAGGTCCATGGTGCCCCTGGGCTCCTCGCCGGCGGGGACCAGGTCGGTGTTCACGATGAGGACGCGCGCGCGCGCCGCGAAGCCGGTCCAGCGCCGCTCAGGGTCCCGGAACAGCTCGGGGATCTCGGCGGCGCTCGGGGAGTCGTAGGGCTGCAGGAGCCCCAGCTCCGCGAGGCGTATCGTCTGGGCGATCTCGTTGTTCCAGAAGACGTCCGTGCGCGGCCGGGCGGCCTCCTCGATGATGGCCCGCACGTGCCCGACCGTCTTGGACTGCTCGATGTCGTACTGGACGCGGACCTCGAGCCCGGAGGACTCCTCGAACTCACGCATGAGCTCCTCCGAGAAGACCTGGTCCAGGGAGACCCGAACCACGAGGTCAGGACCGTCGCCGCAGGCGGAGAGGGTGGCGGCGAGGACCAAGGACAGGCAGAGGGAGGGGAGTCTCATGTCCTGGAAGATAGGCACCCGGGAGCAGGGGGCCACACCCCGGTCCCGAGGTTGTCTTCAAAAGCAGCGGCCCGCGTCTCGAACCGGAGGGCAGAATCCCGGCCCCATGACTGCCCTGACTCCGCTGCTGCTGTCCATGCTCTGCGCCCCCCAGGGGGACGAGGCGCCCGCCTACAGCCTCTTCCACCCCGTCCCCGAGGACGCGCTGCGCCCCCTCGCGTCGGACCGCCCCGACGCCACGGAGAGTCCGATCACCCTGGACGCGGGCCACCTGCAGTTCGAGGTGAGCGTGGTGGACTGGTCGCGCGACCGGGGGCGGAAGCGGTTCGTGGGCTTCCAGACCAACGCGAAGGTCGGGCTCTCGGAGAACACCGACCTCCAGTTCCTGGTGGACCCTTACATCCTCGAGGACGCACCGCAGGGAGGCGAGGCGACCGGCATCGGGGACGTGGTGACGCGCCTCAAGGTCAACCTGTGGGGGAACGACGGGGGCGAGACGGCCTTTGCGCTGCTCCCCTTCGTCAGCTTCCCCTCGGGGGGGGAGGTCGGCGGCTCCGAGGTGGAGGGAGGGCTGGCCCTCCCGTACTCCGCGAGCCTCGGCTCCGTTAGCTTGGGCTTGATGGCCAGCTTTGACGCGGTCCACGATGACGAGGAGGACAGGTACGACCTCGAGGTGCTCCACACGGCCGTGGCGGGCTTCTCGCTGGACGAGACGACGGGCGCCTACCTGGAGTACGCGGGGGTCGCGGGCCCGGACGACTACCTCGCCTCCTTGAACCTCGGCCTGACCCGCACCCTCTCGAGCGAGATGATCGTGGACGTCGGCGCCCGGGTGGGGCTCAACGCTGCTGCCGAGGACATCGGCCTGTTCGTCGGCTTCACCCGCCGCTTCTGACGGTCCAGCCAGGGTCCCGCGATGCTGCCCGCCGGGCAGAGGACCAGCGGGGGACCGGGGACCGGCGAGAGCCTGGGGACCGGCGGCCTGGGGACCGGCGGCCTGGGAAGGGGGGCGGCCGCGCCGCCGGCGAGCGGGTCGTGTCCGGGCGGATCGCGAGGTGGCGTCACGGGGTCGGCTCGCCAGTCGGACGGCTCGATTGGGGCGGGGGCAGGACGAGCTGGTGGCCGGTCGAGCCGGGGCCTCGGCCCGACGTCCTGACGAGGGGCCCTGAAAATGAGCGCTGGCTGGCGGCAGGAAGGGGGTCTCCAAGGGGACGTGCTGGCGCTAATCTTGTCGCCCGCGTCGGTCTGCGTGCCGCGACGCTGAGCGTTTCCCGAGTCCCCATCCCTCGACAGATCCAATGACCCTCGCCAACCGCATGGAGGTCCTCGGGACCGAGACCGCCTTCGAGGTCTTCGCCAAGGCCAAGGCCCTCGAAGCCCAGGGCAAGGACGTGGTGCACCTGCACATCGGCGCCCCCGACTTCGAGACGCCCCCCAACGTCGTGGAGGCCGGGCGCAAGGCGCTCGCGGACGGCTACCACAAGTACACGCCGGCGAAGGGGCTCCCCGAGCTCCGCGAGGCCGTGGTGGACAACGTGCGGGAGTACCGCGGCGCGGAGATCGACGCGGACAACGTGCTCATCGTGCCCGGCGGCAAGCCCACGATGTTCTATGCGATCATGATGTTTGGTGAGCCCGGCAAGGAGATCGTCTACCCCAACCCCGGCTTCCCGATCTACGAGAGCCTGATCCACTGGTCAGGGGCCAAGCCGGTGCCGTACGCCCTGCCCGAGGACCGCGGGTTCTCGTTCTCGGCGGAGGATGTCCTGTCCAAGATCACGCCTCAGACCTCACTGCTCATCGTCAACACGCCGGCCAACCCGACCGGCGGGGTCGTGCCGCGCTCGGAGATGGACGCCCTCGTGGCCGGGCTGGAGCAGCACCCGCATGTGACGATCCTCTGCGACGAGATCTACAGCCGTCAGCTCTATGATGGTGAGGAGCACGTCTCGATCCTGCAGTACGACTCGGTGCGCGACCGCGCGATCATGCTCGACGGCTGGAGCAAGACCTACGCCATGACCGGCTGGCGCCTGGGGTATGGCGTCTGGCCGTCGGACCTGGTCGCCCACGCGGAGCGGCTGCAGATCAACTCCAGCTCCTGCGCGAACGCTGCCACCCAGGTCGCGGCGATCGAGGCCATGCGCGGTCCGCAAGGCGCGGTGGACGACATGCTCGAGGCCTTCGACGGCCGCCGCAAGATCATCCACGAGGAGCTCAACGCGATCCCGGGCTTCTCTTGCGTGATGCCCAAGGGCGCGTTCTACGCCTTCCCGAATACCTCGGGCACCGGCATCGCGAGCCGTGTCCTGGAGGACGAGCTGCTCAACGAGGCCGGCGTGGCCTGCCTCGCAGGGACGAGCTTCGGCGCCTCCGGGGAGGGTTACATGCGCTTCAGCTACGCCAACAGCGCGGAGAACATCCGCGAGGGTCTCCGCCGGGTGCGGGCGCACCTCGAGCAGCGGGGGAGCTGAGGTCATGGGCGCCGACTTCCGAAGCGACACGGTGACGAGGCCCTCCGCCGCGATGCGGGCGGCGATCCTCGAGGCAGAGGTCGGCGACGACGTCCTCGACGGAGACCCGACGGTGCGCCTGCTCGAGGAGGAGGCCGCTGCCTGGCTGGGCAAGGAGCGCGCGCTCTTTGTTCCTTCTGGCACCATGGCCAATCAGGTTGCGCTTGGCGCGTGGACCCGGCCAGGGGATGAGATCATCTGTCAGCGCTGGGCTCACGTGACCACCTTCGAGGGTGGTGCCGCTGGCTTCCTCCATGGGCTGCAGTCCATGACCCTCGGCGGCCGGGACGGACGAATGAGCGCCGCCGAGGTCGAGGAGTCCATGCGCCCTGACTTCATCCACTGCCCGAAGACGGCCCTGGTTTGCCTTGAGCAGACGCACAACGTCGCGGGCGGCGTGGTGGTCCCGATGGATGAGGTCGCGGCGATCTCCGCGGTGGCTCGCGAGCGGGGGGTCCCGGTGCACCTCGACGGGGCGCGGCTGGCCAACGCCGTGGTGGCCTCGGGCATTCCGGCAGCGGAGTGGACGGCCCACGCCGACTCGGTCTCTCTGTGTCTCTCCAAGGGGCTCGGGGCGCCCGTTGGGTCTGTGGTTGCCGGTGACGCGGCCTTCATCGCGCGGGCCATGCGCGTCAGGAAGCGGCTCGGCGGCTGGATGCGTCAGGCGGGCCTCCTCGCGGCGGCCGCCCGCGTCGCCCTCGCCCAAAACGTCGAGCGGCTCGCGCTCGACCATGCCCTGGCGCGCGACGTGGCGGAGCGGCTCGGCAGGATCGATGGACTGGGGGCGGACCCCTCCCTCGTGGCCACCAACATCGCGATGGTGAGAGTGGAGCGAGAAGGGCTGTCTGCGGCGCGCGTGGCGGAGCTTCTCGGTGAGCAGGGTGTCCAGGTGATGGCCATGGGGCCGCAGGTGCTGCGGTTCGTCACGCATCTCGATCTGAGCGCGGGGGACGTGGAGCGACTGGAAGCGGCCGCGCTGGCGGTCATGGCCTGACGCCTGCGGAGCGGGTGGAGCCAGCTTTTACGCGCTCGTTTCGCAGGCTGATCCAGTCACCTGAAGGGTCCTGAGGAGGCCAGTCAGGGACCAGGAGGTCGTTCGTTGAATCGTGACCCGGGTCGAATCGAGACAACCCGCCGCGGTGCGACAAGGGGCCCCGGGCGTTCGGTCTTGCGGTTGTCACTTCCGGCAATGACACTCACTGGTGCAGCAGATCTCCGCCCGGAGATCCAGCAGCCGCCGCTCGTACCTCCACAGCCCAACACATGAGAATCCTCCCCATCCTCGCAGCTGGCCTGCTCGCCTCCTCGCTCTCGGCCAGCGCCGCCGCTCAGTGCCCCGGTTCACAGCCTGGCGCTGACGTCATCGTCGGTCAGATCCCGAACATCTCGAACTACGGGCAGCTGAACGGCATGGCCGCTTACGCGCTGGGGACCACGTCCTGCAACGTGGGAGACCAGGAGCTGCTCTGGTTCGCGAACACCACGAACCACCCGGTCATCGGGCAGAACATCTATCGCCTCGAGAACGGACGGTTCGAGCAGGTCGGGATGAGCTGGCTGAAGCACGGCTTCACCGCGCTGCAGCAGAACCTCTGCTGTAACTGCAACAGCTCGGGCACCGGCTCGCGCCTCGGTGTTGGGTGCTCGGATCCGTACAGCTCCGGCCTCAACGGCTCGCAGAGTGGCCTCGGCCCGAAGTTCCAGGTCAACGCCTTCACCGGCGGGTTCAACTACCCGTTCGCCCAGCAGGGTCAGACGGGCGACCGGATCTTCAAGCGCATCCAGGTCCCGGTGGAGGACGTGCTCGCGTCTCAGCACCCGACGGCCCGCTACTTCGGTGAGGCCCAGTACATCGCCCCGGACGACGCAGCGGCCGGGAACGGCTTCAACAACGTCTCCTGGTGCAACCTCAACCGCCCGCAGTCCGGCACGAGCCTCAGCATCGGCGGCGGTACGAACCGCGAGCAGGCTGCGATCCGGGCCTGGGCGGTCTACGAGCCGAACGCCACCGTCACCGACGTCAACGTCCCCGGTGAGGGGCAGTTCGTTCTGGGCCAGAACGTCATCGATCTGGGCAACGGCACCTGGCGCTACGAGTTCGCGATCTTCAACAACAACAGCCACTTCAGCGGCGAGTCCTTCTCCGTGCCCGTCGGCACCGGTTCGACTCTCCTCGACGTCGGCATGTCCTTCCCGCACTACCACTCGGGCGAGCCGTACACCAACACGGCCTGGACCGGGACGCAGGCGGGCGGCGCGATCACCTGGAGCACCGAGGCCTTCGCGGTCAACGAGAACGCCAACGCGCTCCGCTGGGGAACGACCTACAGCTACTGGTTCACCTCCAACGGTGAGCCCACGGCTGGCACCGCCACGCTTGGTCTCTTCCGTCCGGGCAACCCTGGCGACCAGCAGGTCTCGATCCTGGTCCCCGGTGACCCCTCCGGCAGCGGCGCGGTCATTACCAGCTACTGCGATGCGAACCCGAACTCCACCGCCGTGGCCGGTGACATCACCGCCGGCAACGTGGACCAGTCCGCCCGCACGATGGAGCTCGAGGCGAGCAACCTCCCCGTCAACTCCAACGGGTTCTTCATCTCCTCGCTGGATCAGGCCTTCGTGGCCGGCGCCGGCGGCAGCGCGGGCAACCTCTGCCTCGGCGGCAGCATCGGCCGCGGCGTCGCGGGCGGCATCAAGTCCTCCGGCAGCACCGGGAGCTTCTCCGGCATCGTCGACCTCGACGCCATCCCCACCGGTAACGGCAGCATGTCGGCCATGACCGGGCAGACCTGGTACTTCCAGGCCTGGCACCGTGACAGCCTCATCCCCGGCTTCACGACGTCGAACTTCACCGACGGCGTGAGCGTCCTCTTCTTCTAAGAGCGACCCTGGGACCCCGGCGCCTCGCCTCCCCCCGATCAAGGGGGGGGGCGAGGCGCCTTCATAGGCGGCCAGTTTCCGCCCCACACCCTGCGAGCCTGGACGGACCCGCGCGGCTCGATCCGGATTCGGGCTCCCTTGTCCTCGCCTCTCGCTCGGAGTGACTATCCTGCTCCCGACCATGAATCAGAACGCCAAGCTCACCGTCGTCGGCGCCGGCTACGTCGGTTCAACCTGCGCTCATCTCGCCGCGCTCAAGGACCTCGCGCCGGAGATCTGCCTGATCGACATCGCCGAGGGCCGCCCCCAGGGCATCGCCCTGGACATGAACCAGTCCGCCGCGGTGGAGGGCTTCTCGAGCCGCGTCGTCGGCACCAATGACCCGCGGGACACCTACGACTCCGATGTCTTCATCGTGACGGCTGGCCTCCCGCGTAAGCCAGGCATGAGTCGCTCGGATCTACTTGAGGTCAACGGCAAGGTCATGCAGAGCGTCGCGGAGTACATCCGCGCCGGGTCCCCTGAGGCAGTCGTCATCGTGGTGACCAACCCGCTCGACTCGATGGTGACGCTCATGCGGCACTCCCTCGCGTTCCCCTCGCGGCGGGTCATCGGCATGGCGGGGGTCCTCGACGCGGCCCGCTACTCCTGGTTCATCTCCGAGGCAACGGGCGCAGCGGTGCAGGACGTGGACGCCATGGTGCTCGGCGCACACGGTGATTCCATGGTGCCCATGCCGGATCGCTGCACCGTGAACGGCATCGGGGTCTTGGACCTGATCGACCGCGACGCGGTCGAGGCCATGGGGGAGCGGACGAAGAAGGGCGGCGGCGAGATCGTCAAGCTCCTCAAGACCGGCAGCGCCTGGTACGCGCCGGCGTCCGCGTCGGTGGCTATGGCCGCCTCGATCCTGCGGGATGAGCGTCGGATGATGCCCTGTGCCTGCCTGCTCAACGGGGAGTACGGTCTCGAGAACCTCTACATGGGCGTCCCCGCCATCCTCGGGCGCGGCGGGGTCGAGCGGATCGTCGAGCTCCCCCTGAAGACCGAGTCCCGGGCGCTGCTCCAGAAGACGGCGGGCGCCATCCACGATGACGTCCTCGCCATGCGCGACCTGGGCCTCTTCTGATCGCTCGCCGCGAACACTGCACTTCACCGGTCCGGCCTGCAGGTCGGGCCATGACCGCAACACAAGGTCCGCGTGCCTCGCGGGTCGCGTTCCATGACTGACACTCGCACCGAATCCGACTCCATGGGGCCCATCGAGGTCCCGGCGGACGCCCTTTGGGGCGCCCAGACCCAGCGCTCACTGCACAACTTCAAGATCGGTGGGCAGCGCTTCACGCGGCCGATGATCCGCGCCCTTGGCCTGGTCAAGATGTGCGCAGGGATCGTGAACAGCGAGATCGGCGAACTGGATGCCCTCGAGCCTGCGGCACGCGAGGCCCTCGTTGCGGCCGCTGCCGAGGTGGTGAAGGGCGATCATGACGCCGAGTTCCCGCTGGTCGTCTGGCAGACGGGCTCGGGCACCCAGTCCAACATGAACACCAACGAGGTGATCTCCAACCGGGCGATTCAGATCCTCGGCGGGGTGGTCGGCTCCAAGGACCCCGTCCACCCCAACGACCACGTCAACCGCGCTCAATCCTCCAACGACACCTTCCCGACGGCGATGCACGTTGCGGCCACCGAGGAGGTCGTTCGGACCCTGGTGCCCGCCCTGCAGGCCCTCGCGGACGCCTTCGAGGCCAAGGGCGCCGAGTGGGAGGGGATCGTGAAGATCGGCCGGACCCACCTTCAGGACGCCACGCCGCTGCGGCTCTCTCAGGAGGTTTCCGGCTGGCGCCAGCAGCTGCTGGACGCGATCCGAGGCGTGGAGTCGACCCTGCCTGCGCTCTACGAGCTGGCCCAGGGCGGCACCGCGGTCGGGACCGGGCTGAACACCAAGCCTGGCTACGACGTGCGCTTCGCCGCGCAGATGGCCTCCGAGACTGGCCTGCCGTTCGTGACCGCCCCCAACAAGTTCAGCGCCCTCGCCGGCCATGACGCGCTGGTGCTCTGCCACGGGGCGCTCAAGACCGCCGCCTGCGCCCTGATGAAGATCGCCAACGACGTCCGCTGGCTCGGAAGCGGGCCTCGATCGGGGCTCGGCGAGCTGAAGCTCCCGGCCAACGAGCCGGGCTCCTCGATCATGCCGGGCAAGGTCAACCCGACCCAGTGCGAGGCCCTGAGCATGGTCTGCGCCCAGGTCCTTGGGAACGACGCGTGCGTGGGGGTGTCCGGGAGCCAGGGCAACTTCGAGCTCAACGTCTACAAGCCCGTGATCATCCACAACGTGCTCGAGTCCATCCGGCTCCTCGCCGATGGCGCCGACTCCTTCCGCGAGAAGTGCGTGGCTGGGCTCGACGTGGATCGCGAGCGAATCGACCACCTCATGCGCCAGTCTCTGATGCTGGTGACCGCGCTGAACCGCCACATCGGGTACGACAACGCCGCCAAGGTGGCCAAGAAAGCCTACGAGGAGGGGACAACGCTCGTGGAGGCGGTGACCGCCCTCGGCCTCATGACCGAGGACGAGTTCAGCCAGGCCGTGATCCCCGGGGAGATGACGGGACCCCGCTGATCCTTCGCGGTCGCTCCGCCAGGACTCGCTCTCGGGCCTCCGTCAAGCCCCGATGAGGGCCCAGTGGGGGCCCAGTGGGGGCCGGGGACGATCCGGCGAGCTCGGCCGCCGGTGCTTTGCAGCGGATTTCGACGATCCCATGCACCCCAGAGGCCCCCGGGTCCCTATTCTTCCCACCCCGAAAGTTCGCCGCGCCCCTGCGCACCGACACCGATGAAGCTCAAGATTCGCAACAGCAAGTCCAAGAAGGCCAAGAAGACCGGCTTCCTTAGCCGCCAGAAGACCGTCGGCGGGCGGAAGATCAACAAGCGCCATCGCGCGCGCCACGGCAGCTTCTGATCCTGCTCTCCGCATAGAGACGTGCGTCGCCGCGGGCCCCCTGAGGGCCGGCCTCGCATCGGGCGGCCCTACCTGGCGGTGGGCCGCCTCTCTCGTACCGTGGCTCTCGCGTGGCGGGCCCGCGTCTGGGTCTCTCCGCGCTGGGTCTCTCCGCTCTGGGTCTCTCCGCTCTGGGTCTCCCGCCTCTGGGTCTCCCGCCTCTGGGTCTCCCACGCCTGGGTCTCCCACGCCTGGGTCTCCCGCACCAGGGCCGCCCGTCTCCGGGCGTCTGGTGTCTAAGCTATCGTCGGGTCCGGCCCCAGCGGCCGGGCGACCCTGCTCCCGCGGAGGGAGGGCCGGAGGCTCCCGCCCCGCTTCCTGTGGCGCCGGCCGCCGCAGCCGCGCCGCTGGACCTCCCCCGATCAACGCCCAAGACCCATGATCACTCGACGTCGAATCGATCCGCTTCAGGTGCTCCGCGCGACCGTGGGGCCGATGGTCCTCGTGTCCGTATACGCGGTCGGGGTCGTGCTGTACGAGCGTGAGACCGACACGCCGCTGGACCTCCCGATCGCCATCCCTGCCATGCTCGGCACCGCGATCTCGATCCTCCTCGGCTTCAAGACCAGCGCGGCCTACGACCGCTGGTGGGAGGCGCGGAAGATCTGGGGTGGGATTGTGAATGACTCACGGACCTTCGGTCGTCGGGTGGTGTCCTTCATGCGGCCCACCTCGGAGGGCGAGGCTGCTGAGGTTCGCGAGCTCGCGGAGGATCTGCTCCACCGCCACATCTTCTGGGTCTACGCCACCTCTCGGTTCCTGCGGAAGGAGCCCGTGCTCGAGGGTGGGTTGGAGCTGCTGCCCGAGGGGGAGGCGGCAGCGTTGGAGCGGTCCGTGCACATCCCGAACGAGCTCCTCGACCGTCAAGCGAGGGACCTGCGGGGCGCGCTCGGCAGGGGCTGGGTCGACACCTATCAACACGTGGCGCTCGAGGAAGCTCTGACCCGATTGACCGATCACCTCGGCCGGTGTGAGCGGATCAAGAACACGGGCTTCCCGGCGCACTACGGCTACCTTGCATCCCGGATCCTCTGGCTCTTCGCGCTGCTCGTGCCTTGGTCCCTCGGCAGGGACCTGATCTGGTGGACGATTCCGGTGACGATCGCCGTGATCCTCACCTTCTGGATGATCTGGGTCATCGGCGAGGCCCTGGCGGACCCCTTCGAGAACCGCCCGACGGACACGCCCATGACGAGCCTCGCCGAGGCGATCGAGCGAGACGTTCGCCAGCAGCTGGGCGAGGCCTACACCTTGCCGGACCACAGTCAGGACGGCGGCGTCCTGATGTAGCGGTGGTCAGCTCGCCCGGCTTTCGGGGCGGCGGGCGACCACTGCGTACCCCTGGCAGACGGCCTCGTCGTTCGTGACGAGGGAGGCCAGGTGGAAGCCTACCTGCAGGGCCGCGGTCAGCGGCATCAGGAGGAGGCTCCGGAGGGGGGAGGGGATCACGCTCCCGTCGCTCTGCCGGCGCCGCGCACCGAAGGAGCGGATGAGCCACTGGGAGAGCATCGCGCCGTTGGCGGTGGCGAAGTTCCCGCGGGGGGTGATGGAGATCACCTCGAGGCCAGCGTCCACGACGAAGCGCTCCAGGCTCGAGGGCGTGAAGCGGAAGTAGTCGCTGGGGAGCTCATGGAGCGGCTGGATGAAGGGCACGGTGAGCAGCAGCTTCCCGCCGGGCTCGAGCACCCTCGCCATCTCCTGTACGAGCGCGCGCGGGTCGGGGACGTGCTCAAGGACCTCGGTGGAGAGCACGGTCCGGACGCTTCCGGAGCGAACCGGGAGGTGGGCCCCGTCGCCGAAGACCTGGACGAGGGCCTTCACCTGCGGGAGCATCTCCCACATCTCCGGCTGCTTGTCGAGGATGGAGGGCGGATACTCCAGGCCGACGTATTGGTCCACGTGAGCCTCGAAGAGCTCCCGATAGGGTCCCTCGGAGACGCCAACATCAAGGAGGGTTCCTGAGGCGTGGGGCACGAGGGCCTCCACCGAGCGACGGAGGTGACGCCAGTCCAGCCAGTACGGGTTCAGCGGCGTCCGCTTCCGCCACGCGTTGAGGCGCTGGCCGACGTGGCCGCGGTAGTGCACGACGCCAACCCGCTTGCCGCGCGGTGAGAAGCTGTCGGGGTCGGAGGTCACTCTGACGGGGGTTTGCGGAAGGCCCGGGCGAGGGTCAGGTCCTGGCGCTGGTAGCTGGCGCCCTGTCGGTCCTGTCCATACAGATGTTGGGGTCGGGCGGAGGCGCGGAAGAACTTGAGCCGGAAGAAGACCTGTCCGTCCTCGACGAGGAATGGGACGTCGTGGGCACGGACCTCGAGGACCGCGGGCGTCCCGTTGCCGCCGGGGCGCCCCTCGGCGTCCTCGCGCCACCCGAAGCCGTTGTCGAAGAAGCCCGCGTAGTTGTTCCGAAGCTCACCGATGCCGATGTCGACAGGGAGCATCTCCGCCGCCAGGTGCGGGGGGACGCGGAGTCGCTCCCTGCTGGCGAAGATGTAGAAGCTCTCGGGGGCGAGGATGCAGCGGCCGCCAGGCGCGCGGACGGGTTCCCAGAAGAGGTCGGGGTCGTGGGCGCCCTCCTGGCTGAACTCGACCACCTCGGTATGCAGGGACGCGCGCCAGCCCGCGGGGTCTCGCGAGCGCAGCCCGAGGTTGAGCTCCAGGCCGCCGTCGTCGTCAAAGCGGGTCTCCTCGGGGCCGAGCGGCCGGTCCCCGTCGAAGACGAGCGGGGTCTCCGCGACGACCTCGCGCAGCTCGTCCGTGGTGAGCCCCGGCCTGCCGCGGTGGACGCGGAGCTGGCAGAGCCGGTCGCCCCGGCGGAGCCTGACGGGGAACGAGAGCGGGCTGATCTCGAGCCAGATGGGCCCGCAGTAGCCCGGGGGGGCCTCGTCGAAGCGCGGATGACCGGGGCAGAGGACGCGAGTAAATATGTCACAGCGTCCCGCTGAGCTGCGGGGGTTGAAGCGGACGCCGAGGTCGGGGGGGAGCTCCAGGGTCTCCTCGAGCTGAACAAGGTAGACCAGGCCACGCTCCAGGACGGCTCCATCGGCGGAGCCCAGGTCGAGGGTCGAGGTGCTCAGGGTCGCGAGGCGCTCCTCCATGGAGGCCACGCCCGGCAGGAAGCTCGCCCTGACCCGGTGTGCCTTGGGTCCAAGGCGCAGGTCCAGGCTCGCGGGCTGGATCTGCGCCGGGGCGATATCCCGGGCGCCGCGTATGGAGCCAGCGGCCACGAGGGCCCTCAGCTCGACGTCCACGAGGATGGCCCCGGGCGCCGTTGCGGAACTGCCGGCGTCGGTTTCTCCGGCCCCCTGGGCGCGTGCGGTGGAGCTACTCATGGGTCAGAGCCTAGCGGAGCGCCGATCGCGGTGGATGCTGGGGAGGCTCGTCTCTACACTGCTCGGCCAATTCGTCCCCTGGCGTCGGTCGACCCCTTCTGGTCCGATCCCCGCCCATCCCGCCCCAATTGGCTCCGCCGCATCAGGCCAGGAGCCCACCCAGGCATGAAGATCCACGAGTACCAGGCCAAAGAGCTGCTACGAGCAGCCGGCCTCTCCGTCCCCTCAGGACGCGTGTGCGAAACCGCCGATGAGACCGCTGCGGCCTACGACGAGCTCGGCAGCGCCGTGGCTGTCGTCAAGGCTCAGATCCACGCGGGCGGCCGCGGGAAAGGCGGCGGTGTCAAGCTGGTCCGCTCCCGCGAGGAGGCCCGCGAGGCGGCCGACGCGATCCTCGGCATGATGCTGAAGACTCCGCAGACCAGCGCCGAAGGGCAGCTCGTCCGCAAGGTCTGGATCGAAGAGGGCTCCGACATCGCGAAGGAGTACTACGTGGGCGTCGTCCTGGACCGGGAGAAGAGCCTGCCGGTCGTGATGGCGTCGAGCGAAGGCGGCATGGACATCGAGGAGGTCGCGGCGTCGACTCCCGAGAAGATCCTGAAGGCTGCGTACGATCCGGCCGTGGGGCTCTCCGAGGACCAGGCTGCCGAGCTCTCGCGCGGCATGGGGATCCCTGAGGAGCTCGTGCCCCAGAGCGCCGAGTTCCTCGTCGGGCTCGCCAAGATGTACACCGAGTACGACTGCTCGCTGGCGGAGATCAACCCGCTGGTCACGACCAACGACGGCGTCGTCCGCGCCCTCGACGCCAAGATCAACTTCGACCCGAACGCGATGTTCCGCCACGACGCGATCGTCGCCCTGCGGGACCTCCATGAGGAGGACTCGAAGGAGATCGAGGCCAGCAAGTACGACCTCAGCTACATCGCGCTCGACGGCAACATCGGGTGCATGGTCAACGGAGCCGGGCTCGCCATGGCGACGATGGACGTCATCAAGCTCTATGGCGGTGAGCCGGCGAACTTCCTCGACGTCGGCGGCGGCGCCACGACGGAGAACGTCACGGCCGCGTTCCGGATCCTGCTCGGCGACGAGAACGTGAAGGGCGTCTTGATCAACATCTTCGGTGGGATCATGAAGTGCGATGTCATCGCGGAGGGCGTCATCGCCGCCGTGAAGCAGATCGACCTCAACGTGCCCCTGGTCGTCCGCCTCGAGGGGACGAACGTGGAAAAGGGCCGCGAGATGCTCGCTGGCTCCGGTCTCCCCATCATTCCCGCAACCGACCTGGACGACGCCGCGCAGAAGATCTGCGAGGCCGTCGCCGCGAGCGCCTGAGGGCCAAGGAGCAAATCATGAGCATCTTCGTCAACAGCGATACCAAGGTCATCTGCCAGGGCTTCACCGGCAAGACCGGCACCTTCCACAGCCAGCAGGCGGTGGAGTACGGCACCAAGATGGTGGGCGGCGTGAACCCCCGGAAGGCGGGGACCACGCACCTCGACCTCCCCGTCTTTGGCACCGTCGCCGAGGCCAAGAAGGAGACCGGGGCGAATGCCACCGTGCTCTACGTGCCGCCGCCCTTCTGCGGCGACGCGATCCTCGAGGCCATCGAGGCCGAGATGGAGCTGATCGTCACCATCACCGAGGGCGTCCCCGTGCTCGACATGGTGCGCGTGCGGGAGGCCCTCAAGGGTTCCAAGTCGCGCCTGGTCGGCCCCAACTGCCCCGGCGTCATCACGCCCGGTGAGTGCAAGATCGGCATCATGCCGGGCTACATTCACAAGCCCGGCCGCGTCGGCGTGATCTCACGCTCCGGCACGCTCACCTACGAGGCCGTCTGGCAGCTCACCTCCCGCGGGATCGGGCAGTCCAGCTGCATCGGCATCGGCGGCGACCCGGTGAATGGGACCAACTTCATCGACGTCATCGACGCCTTCAACCAGGACGAGGGGACCGACGCCATCATCATGATCGGCGAGATCGGCGGCTCGGCCGAGGAAGAGGCGGCCGAGTTCATCAAGGCCAACGTCAAGAAGCCGATGGTCGGCTTCATCGCGGGCAACACCGCGCCTCCGGGTAAGCGGATGGGCCACGCTGGCGCCATCATCGCCGGCGGCAAGGGCACGGCGAAGGAGAAGGTCGAGGCCCTCGAGGCCGCGGGCGTGATGATGAGCCCGAGCCCCGCGCGGCTCGGCGAAATGATGGAAGGCCGCCTCCGCGAGGCGGGCCTCCTTGGCTGATATGTCCGAGGAGGACGGCACCCAAGGCGCCCCGGAGGGGGCGTCCCAGAGCTACCACGAACGCTACGCCGAGGTCGACGACGACCGCGGCGTGGCGGTGGGGGCGATGATCGGCGCCGGGATGTTCGTCGTCATCCAGGGGATGATCCTGCTGGCGTTCCAGACGGGGCTCATCAGCGGCGACGTCCGGCCCCTGGCGCCCCTCGCGCTCGCGGGGGTGACCCAGTTGGTCTACGTCTTCCCGACGGTGCTGTTCTTCATCAACCGGCGCTGCCCGCTGATGACCAAGGGCTACCTCGCCGTGGCGGCCGCCGTGGTGCCGCTCTCGCTGCTGACGCTGCTATTCGACTAGGCCGCGACGCCCGTGCCTAGCGCGGGCGAGCGTACGGGCGGTGGCGGGCTCCCGCGAGTCTCGTGGAGGGGAGCCGGCTCCTCCCCCGAAGGAGTTGGGCGCGGTTCCAGGCCGGAGCACTCCGAGCCGGTCAGTCCAGGACGCCGAGGGCCTCGAGTTGGGCCTCGGCCTGGGGGGCCCAGCCTCGGTTGGCGATGGGGCTGGCCGGGGAGGGGTGCAGCACCGTCCCGATGGGGAGGTCGCAGCCCGGCAGGGCGAGGGTGGCCCGCCCCTGGGCGAACTTCCCGATCCCGATGATCTGCTCCGGCTGGAGGGCGTCGACCACCCTGGCGAGCGATGCGTCGCAGACCTCGTAGAGGGCTTCCCGCTCAGGGGCGAGCAGCTTGTCCGGGGTCCGGTTCTTGCCGCCCTCTTCCATGAAGACGAGCGGGCAGTAGTTCCATACGAAGAGGCGCTCGAAGAACGCCTCGGGGTCCACGAAGCGCTCGGCGGCCCAGCCCCAGAAGCGCCGCCCGGACACCTCGCTGCGGGGGCAGTCGAAGCCCTGGATGGGGCGCTTGGGGTGCTCCACGGGGGGGCGGCCCACTGGCGCGTCGATGCCCAGCCAGTCCCGGGCCGCCGCGACCTCGCCGAACGGGATCCCCGTCTGGGCCATGCCGTAGGGGCCCGGATTCATGCCCAGCATGATGGCCCTGGGCTTGGCTCGCGCGAACCGCTCCAGGTACTGCTCCACGGGGCCGCGGGCGTACTCGAGCGGGTTGTAGACGTGGGTCGTGGGGGGGGCGAACCGGAGCCTTCCCACGGACCGGGAGAGGTCCCGGGTGATCTTGACGAGCTTCTTGGAGACGGCGGCCATGGCGCGGCCCACGATGCTCTATCCGACCTGGCTGTTCCAGCAGCGAACGTGGCCGTCCTCGGGGTCGAGCTCCACGTGGATCTCGTTGGGCCGGCAGCAGACCGGGCAGTCCTCCACGTAGTCCTGCCGGTGCCCCATGGTCGGGTCGATGGGGATCACCACCTCCTCTCCGCAGGCCCAGCACGCATAGCTAGCCTCGCCGTCGCTGTCGAAGGCGCCCTCCTGGTCCAGCAGGTCGTCCCCGAGGTCCTCTTCTTGCTCCATCAGTTCATCCACGACGGGCTCTTCGTCGAGGGAGCGCGAGGGGATCAGACGGAAAGCCTTTCCGTGTTCTCGTTCAGGGACGGGTAGCGGAGGCCCTCACGGCCCGCGGGGGCGGAATCGACCCAGAAAGTTCCGCTGTCCGTTTCTTCCGGTGGATTTCGCGACGGCGCTACCGATAACCCCATCATGCAGATTCCCAGTCAGCGCCAACAACAGCCGGTCGCTCCGGCTCAGGTCCGGCCCGCGGCGACGCCCGCGGCGACCAAGCAGCAGGCCGTTCCGGACAGCGCCGTAGGCGCGGAGCGCCCCTCCAGCCCTGAGGGTGAGAAACTCGCTTCCAACCTCGCCCGCCTCGACGGGCTCACCGAGTCGCTCATGGACCGCCTCCGGTCGGCCTCGGGAGACATGGATCGGAGTGAGTTTCCGGCCTTCCGTGAAGCCGCGGAGCAGTTGGAGTCTGGCCTCGCCCGACTGAGGGCAGGCCTCTCGGACGGCACGATCGAGCCCGCCGACGTCCAGCGGGGCGTCGGGAACCTCTTCCAGAACGTGAGCGCGGTCCTGAAGGAAGGTCGCACCCCGGCATCTGAGGCCCCTGACGGGGCCGCCGCGGAGGCTGCCCCGGCGCAGTCGGTGGGCAGCCCCTCCGGCAACGGGGTTGAGGCCACCCGTGTGCGTGCTCAGGAAGCCTCTGCGCCCCAGGGCGCGCAGCCCTCCAAGGCTGCACCGGGGGCGCCTGACGCCTCCAGCGCTCCGGAGGTGGGCGACGTGGTCCGGGACCGCTTTGCCGGGTTCGCCGAGAGCGTCCAGGCGCGCCTGGCGTCCGCCGAGTTCCCTGACCAGAAGCGAGACGCCGTGGCCACGGGCGTGGCCGAGGCCTTCGCCAGCGCCACGGCGCGCCTCGATGCCGCGCTGTTTGACCCTCAGACCGGCGACCCGATCGACCGAGGCACGTTCCAGGACCTCTTTGCGGCGTCCTTCTCGGCCCTCCAGGAGCAGCTCTCCTTTCTGTTCGAGCCGGGCGAGTCCGACGCGGGCTCCCGTGGCGTGGTCTACGGTTCGGATCGCATGGCCGAGGGCCTCGCCCCGCGGGGCAAGGGCCTCGACGTGGCCGGCTGATTCGGCTCTCGAATTCAACCTCCAGAGGCGGGGGGCGCACTTTGGCGCCCCCCGCCTCTTCATTGGTGGCCCGATTCTCCTACACTGGACGGCCCCCGTTCTCCACGGAGCCGGACACATGCAGATCGACGACACTCGAACCGAGCCCCTCCTCGCCATTCCCGGGATCGCGGAACTTTGGCCGATCCTTGCGGTCGTCTTCCTCCTCTTCGGTGCGCGCAAGCTCCCGGAGCTGGCGCGGGCGATGGGGTCCAGCGTGACGCAGTTCAAGAAGGGCCTCGACTCGAAGGAAGAGGAGCCCGCCAAGCAAGTCGAGGGCGCCCCCGGCTCCGACGGCGACACGAAGTCCTGACCCAGCATGTCGGTTCCGACCGACCCTGGCGCTGAGCGCAAGGACGCCCGCGCCCCGGCCTCGGCTCCTGGGACCTCTGGCGAGGCGCACGCCGCGATTCAGCCGGCGGTGGCCGGTGCTCCTGCTGCGAAGGCGGACGGCTATCTAGGTGTGGTCTTCGCCGGCGGGGAGAGCCGACGGATGGGGCAAGATAAGGCGCTCCTCCCATGGCCGATGGCGTCCGTGGCCTCCGGGTCCTCCGGGTCCTCCGGGGACTCCACATCGCTCATGGAGCGGGCGGCGCGCACGCTCGACGGGCTCTGCGGATGGGTCGAGGTCGCCCGCGGGCCGCGGGGCGCCGCGTCCGAGGCGGGGCGACCGGTGATTCTCGATGTGGTCGAGGGCGCGGGCCCCCTGGCGGGGCTGCTCGCCGCGCTGGAGCGAGCGGGCGGGCTGGGCGCCAAGGGGGTCATCGCCCTCGCCTGCGACATGCCACTGGTCGGAAAGGCCGAACTGGAGCCATTGCTGCGGCAAGTGGAGATGAGGGCGCCCGGCGAGGGGGGGATGGGGTCGCCGGAGATCAAGGCCAGCGACGCGGCCATGTGGATGGTCGACGATCGCGAGCAACCTCTCTGTGCCGTGTACCGGCTCTCCTGTCTCCCCGCGGCCAGGGCGGCCTTTGGGGCAGGCAAGCGACGCCTTGTCGCGATCTTTGACCCGGCTGCGACAGGGGGCCACGCGCCCGTCCTGGAACGGCTCTCCCCCGACGAAAAGACATCGGCGCGACTGGTGAACCTCAACACCATGAGCGACTACGATCGTTTGAGGAACGAGGTCCTCCGCGGCACCCGCTGAGGTCTTCCGGCGAGGTGCTGCGGCTTCCTCCCGGTGGGCTCAGCGCTCCCAGGACCCCTCCCTGATTCCATGAGTCGCAAGGACGCCCAGCTCCAGGCCCTGGTGGCCCCGATCGCCAATGATCTCGCGGCCATGCGAGAGGTGCTCTCGGACGCGCTGTCCTCGGACGTCCCGGCCGTGTCGGACATGACGGCGCACATCGGCCGGTTCCGCGGTAAGCAGCTGCGGGGCGGGCTCGTCCTGCTCTGTGCCCACGGCCGTGCCTCGGAGACGGCGGAGCGCGGGGACCTGGCGGTCGTCTCGGCGATCGTCGAGCTGATCCACCTGGCGACGCTCGTGCACGATGACGTGCTCGACGGCGCCGACAAGCGCCGGCGCGTCGCGAGCGTGAACCGCCGCTGGGACAACCAGGTGGCGGTGCTCCTCGGAGACTTCCTCTACTCGCGGGCCTTCCACCTCTCGACGACCCTGCCCACCTCCCTCGTGAGCCAGCTGCTGTCGCAGATCACCCAGGAGATCTGCTCCGGTGAGATCGAGCAGGCGGCAGGCCGCTACGACTTCGAGATGCCGGTGGAGAACTACGAGCGGATCGCCACGGCGAAGACGGGCGCCCTCTACGGGGCGGCCTGCGAGCTGGGGATGCGCTATCCGGGGGGCTCTGAGTTCGACGGCGCCGAGATGCGCGCCTTCGGGCGAGAGCTCGGGCTCGCCTTCCAGATCGTCGATGACCTGATCGACCTGGAGGGCGACGAGGAGGTCGCGGGGAAGAGTACGGGGACGGACGTGGAGGACGGGAAGGTGACCCTCGCCGTGCTCCATACCTATCGCGCCGCTGAGGCGGTGACCCGAGCCGCCATACGCGACGCGTACACGCTCCCGGGACTTGAGGATGAGCCGGGCGGACGGCTCGGCCGCCTGCTCGAGGTCTGCGACATGGGGCCCGGGATCGCGGAGGCAAGGGAGCGCGCCAGGGAGCTGGTGGACCGGGCGCGTGCTCGCCTCAATCGTCTCCCCGAGGGGCCCTCGCGCGAAGCTCTCCATGCGCTCACCGAGTTTGTTCTCGAGCGTCGCTGGTGAGCGGGCCGTGATCGACCAGAATAGGTACATGATCACCCGCGTCCCCCGGCTCCTACTCAACCGAACCCTCACTGCGTGCCTCGCCCTCGGGGGCGTGCTCGCCGGCACCGCGTGCGGGCCTGGCGAGACTGCAGAGATTGACGGCCGCCGGACCTCCGAGCGTCCGTCCCTTCCGGTGCGACCCGGAGCCACGGTGACCCAGCGGCTCCCGCTCCGAGAGGGGCCACCCGCCAGCGCTGGTGCCCGCGCGCCAGACCCCGCTCAGGGCAGCGCCCCCAGCGGAGCGGAGCTGGCGGCCATGTTCGACTACGAGGTCCCTGCGGGCTGGGAGGAGCTGCCGCCGACCCAGTTCAGGATCATCAACCTGCAGGTCCCCGCGGAGCCACAGCCGGCGCAGGTCTCGCTGACCATGCTGATGGGCGACGGAGGCGGCGTCCGCGCCAACATCGATCGTTGGCGCCGGCAAGTGGGACTCGCTCCCATGAGCCAGGAAGAATTCCTCGGTCTCGAGGAGCGGACCATGTTCGACCAGCCGGCGACCTACGTGGAGCTGGAGGGGAGCTACGAGGGCATGGACGGGACTCGCATCACGAACGCGGGTCTCTTCGGCGCGGTCTTCGCCCGGGGGCAGTCGGCGCTGTTCGTCAAGATGACGGGACCGTCGGAGCTGCTGGGGGCCCAGCGGCCCGCGTTCCACAGCTTCCTCGACAGCCTGAATCTGGCCGACCCGTCCAGCGCGGCTGCGGGTCCCGGGGCAGCCCAAAGCGGCGGTGGCGGCAGCGCTGGCGCGCCCCCGTCCTCGCTGACCTGGGCCGCGCCCTACGGCTGGACGGAGGAGGCGGCCACCAGTTCGTTCCGAGAGGTGACCTTCCGCAAGGGCCCGGTGGAGATGTACATCTCCGTGGCCCGGGGCGGGGTGCTCGCCAACATCAACCGCTGGGCTGGACAGCTCGGCCTCGAGTCTCTGGATCAGGCCGGCTTGGATGCCCTCGAGCGGACCCCGATGATGGGGATGACCGCGACGGTCTTCGAGGGCGTGGGCGCCCTGCAGGGAATGCGCGACCCGGCGCCCAAGCCGGACCAGCGGATGCTCGCCGCGATCGTGGAGAGCGGCGGCGTCATCGTGACGCTCAAAGCGACCGGGCCCAGCGGAGACGTGGCAGCGGTCCGTGACGACTTTCTCAGCCTCGCGGGCTCCATCGGCGCACGCTGAGTCGGACGAATTCTATGGCGAAAAAACCCACGACCCTGATCGGCAAGATCCTCTCCCCGCTCGGGTCCTTCTGGCTCGCGGTGGCGCTCCTCGTGAACCTCTTTCTGTTGACCTGGCTCGGGACCCTCGAGCAGGTTGAGAAGGGGATCCACCAGGTGCAGGAGGAGTACTTCGAGTCCTGGGTGGTCCTCGCCAAGGCGGGGAAGATGCGACTGCTGCTACCGGGCGGCTACATCACCATGGGGCTGTTCACCCTCAACCTCCTCGTGGGAGGGATGGTGCGTATCCGCAAGTCTCGGCGGACAGTGGGCGTCATCATCGCTCACGTGGGCATCGCGCTCATGATGCTCGGCGGGCTGGTGGAGCACGCCACCAGTATCTACGGCCGCATCGCGCTCAAGGAGGGCGAGCAGGGCTCGAACTTCGAGGAGTACTCCGGCTGGGAGCTCGTCCTCTGGGATGCCTCCCAGACGCGGGACGTCCAGGAGTTCACTCTCTCCGAGGCCAAGCTCGAGGGTCTCGATGGGGGCACCCAGCGCGTCCTCGAGAGCGGGGACCTGCCCTTCCGAATCGTCGCGACGCGCTACATGCGTAACTCGCTCCCGACCTCCACTTCGAGGATCCAGCCCGGCGACGAGATGGACGCGCCGGACTATGACGGCTTCTTCCTCGCCGAGCAGCGCCGCAGCAAGGAGGCCGAGGCCGATGTCCCCGGGCTCTACCTCCGCGCCGAGGCGCTGAACGGGCGGACCGTGGCCGAGTCCTTCATCTTCGGGCGGGACAAGCACCCGCTCACCTTCGAGGCGGGGGGCAAGAGCTGGGCGGTGGCGCTCAGGCACCGGCGCCACTCGATGCCGTTCAGCCTCCGCCTCGAGAAGTTCACCAAGGATGATCACCCCGGCATTTCCATGGCGCGGGCGTACTCGAGCTCCGTGGTGCAGATCGACGAGGATGGCTCTGAGGTCCCCGTGTTGATCGAGATGAACAAGCCGCTCCGCTCGGACGGCCTCATCATCTACCAGGCGAGCTATGGCCCCCCGGAGGGTGTCCCCGGCGAGCCCTACACGGTGCTCGCCGTCTCTCGGAACCCGAGCGACCGCATCCCGTGGATCTCCGTCGCGGTGATCGCCCTTGGGCTGATCTGGACCTTCCTTGACCGCCTCTTCCTCTTCCTGGGCAAGGAACGCCGGCGCACCGCTCAGGCGGCCTCCGCCCAAGGTGACCAGCGATGATCTGCGAACACAACAGTCCTCACGTTGCCACGGCGGCCAGGCGCTGGACCGCCGGGGGCCCAGGCCTCATCACGGCGCTGGTGCTCCTCATCCTGGGAGTGGCCGGCGCGACGCCCGCCGCGGCACAGCGCAAGGTTGAGCGCGCCGAGGTCGAGGCGACGCGGTCGCAGCCGTGGCCCGAGGCCGTGGTGGAGGCCTTCGGGCAGCTCCCCGTTCAGGACCGCGGCCGGGTCAAGCCGCTCTCGACGGTGGCCGGGTTCCGGATGCTGAACACCAACGGCAAGCGGAGCTTTGAGATCCCTGCCGACTCCGGGCTACCGACGGCGCCGGAGAAGCTCACGCCGACGACCTGGTACCTGGACGCCATGTTCTTCCCCGAGCAGGCAAGGACCTACGAGGTGTTCCTCGTGGACGACAACGCCGTGCTCGAGGCCATGGGGCTGCGCTTCGAGGGGCGTAAGCGGCGGGATCGCTACTCCTACAACCAGCTGTCGGCCGGGCGCGGGGAGATGGAGGAGCTCGCCAGGGTGGCCTTCGCGAAGGAGGGCTCGGAGCGGACTCGGGTCGAGACCCAGCTGATCGCGCTCCGGGAGAACATCATCCAGTACGAGGTGCTGGAGCTCACCTTCAGCGGGCTGGCCGCGCGGCTCGGATCGGAGGCGCCGGCAGAGCTGATCGAGATCTATCCCGAGGCCGCGGGCGGCGGGAGCGTCGGGACCCAGGTGGTCCTCGCGCGCTGGTCGGAGGCCCTTGATTGGCGGCAAGCCGCCGAGGGGGCTGCGGAAGGCGGCGAGCGGGACCGGGCCATCGCCCCGCTGTACAACAGCATCCTCCTCCTCATCGAGACGGCTGACTACAGCCTGGCCCTGTTCCCCTCCGAGGACGGCGAGGTGGAGAAGTGGCAGACCGCGGGCGAGCTGCTCCAGCGCAAGTTGGATCCGGCGCAGCAGGACCCCACCGCTGAGGAGCTCGCGCTCTTCTCTGCCTATGCCCAGCTCGCTGGCGTCGATAGCGACGTCAGCGTGATCGGCCCCGCGGTCCTGACGGCCTTCGAGGCGGGCAAGGACGCCGCCGCGGGTCGGGGCGAGTTCGAGAAGATCCCGATGGAGGTGAGCTACTACAAGCGGGATTACTTCACCAAGGCCCTGGTCTTCTTCCTGCTCGGCTTCTTGACCGTCGCGATCTCCTGGCTGCGCCCAGGGGGCTCGCTCCTCCCGCGGTTGACCTGGTTCTTCGTGGGTGGCGGCCTGGCCTCGGCGTCGATCGGCGTGACGGTCCGCTGCTTGCTCCTCGAGCGGCCCCCGGTGGCAACGCTCTACGAGACCATCCTCTTCATCACCTCCATCGCGGTCCTCGTGTGCCTCATCGCCGAGCGGCTCACCAAGGAGCGCGTCGCGCTGGCGCTTGGGGCGACCCTGGGTGCCGCCGGGATGTTCCTGGCCATGCGCTACGAGGCGGTCGAGGCGGCGAGTCAGGGCGACACCATGGGGGGGCTGATCGCCGTCCTCAACACGAACTTCTGGCTCGCGACCCACGTGACCACGGTGACCATGGGGTACTCGGCGGGGCTGCTGGCGGCCGCGCTCGGGCACGTGTGGTTGGTGCTACGTCTCGGGCACGGACTCAAGAACCGCGGCGGGGCGCTCAGCCGTGAGCAATCCGAGTGGTTCCGCCGCTTCGGGCGCATGACCTACGGCGTCCTGTGCTTCGGCCTCCTGTTCTCGGTGATCGGGACCATCCTCGGCGGCGTCTGGGCCAACGACTCCTGGGGCCGCTTCTGGGGCTGGGATCCCAAGGAGAACGGGGCCCTGATGATCGTGCTGTACGAGCTGGTGATCCTCCACGCGCGCATGGGCGGGTACATCAAGGACTTCGGCGTGGCGGTGCTGGCGGTGATCGGCGGATCGATCGTGGCCTTCTCCTGGTTCCACGTGAACCAGCTCGGCGTCGGGCTCCACTCCTACGGGTTCACCGAGGGTGTCCTCAGCAGCCTGTGGAACTACTACTACCTCGTGGCCGCCTTCGTCGCGGTCTCCCTGGGTGGGTGGTACCTCCTGGTTCGGCCCCGACGTAACCTCGGGGCAGCATGAGCAACGACCCCAACGCAGCCGCCACCACAGGCGGCGCACAGATCCTCGACGGCAAGGCTACGGCGGCGGCGGTGCGAGCCGATGTGGCCTCGGGCGTGGAGGCCCTCGTCTCCGGCGGCGGCCGCCAGCCCGGGCTGACCGTGGTGCTCGTGGGGGAGGACCCTGCGAGCCAGGTCTATGTCCGCTCCAAGGACCGCGCGGCCACCGAGGCCGGCTTCCGCGTCGAGACGGTGCGTATGGCGGCGGACAGCCCTCAGGCTGAGGTGGAGGCGACGGTCCGAAGGCTCAACGGCGAGGACGCCGTGGACGGCATCCTCGTGCAGTTACCCCTGCCCAAGGGGCTGGACTCGGACGCGGTCACCGAGCTCATCGACCCGGCCAAGGACGTGGACGGGCTCACCAAGGACAACATCGCCCGGCTGGTGCTGGGGCAGGACGGGCTCGTGCCCTGCACGCCGGCGGGCTGCATCGAGATCTGCGACCGTTACGGCATCTCACTGTCGGGCAAGGACGTGGTCGTGATCGGGCGCTCCCATCTGGTGGGCAAGCCCTTCGCTCAGCTGGCGCTGGCGAGGAACGCTACCGTCACCATCTGCCATAGCCGCACGCAGGACCTCGAGGCCCATTGCCGGGCGGCCGACGTGGTCGTCGCGGCGGTTGGCGTGACCGAGCTCGTGAAGGGCTCGTGGCTGAAGGAGGGCGCCGTGGTCCTCGACGTGGGAATCAACCGTGGCGAGGATGGCAAGCTCCGCGGGGACGTGGAGTTCGAGTCAGCGCGCGAGCGCGCCTCGGCGATCACGCCCGTCCCGGGCGGTGTCGGCCCCATGACGATCGCCATGCTCCTCTCGAACACGCTCAAGACGTCCCGCCGCCGCCAGGGCCGCGCCTGATCCCGACGCTCCGCGTTCGATCCCGGGATGACCAACTACGACGACGGGTACGGCCAGCCGAGGCCGCAGGTGTCCTTCCCGCCGCTCACCCTGTGGGTGCGCCGGCTCCTGATCGCGAACGTGACGGTGTTCGTCTTCCTCGCGGTGGTCGGGCTCGGCTCGCTCGACCTGCAGAACACCTTCCTGGACTTCTTCGGGCTCGACCCCGACATGTGGCAGGCGTACATCCCGGCGTTTTGGCAGCTCGGCACCTACGCGTTCCTGCATGACATGGGGGGGCTCGGCCACCTGCTCTTCAACATGCTGGTGCTGTACTTCTTCGGCACCATGCTGGAGGGGATCATCGGCGGCCGGCGATTCATCACGCACTACATGGGCGCGGCCGTGGCGGGTGCGTCGCTGCACCTGATTGTCGAGCTCGCCAAGGGCCAGTCCGACTACCTGCCCGCGATCGGGGCCTCGGGAGCGGTCATGGGCGTCGTCGTGGCCACGGCGACCCTGCGACCCCACACCCAGGTCCTCTTCATCTTCATCCCGGTCAAGCTGTGGGTGATGGCCGCGCTCTATGTGGCGTCGGACCTGTACCCGCTTGTGCTGCAGCTCTCCGGCGCGGGGACGTCGGGGAACGTGGCCCACCTGATTCACCTGGGCGGCGCCCTCTACGGCTTCCTCGGCGCCCGGTACGGGTGGATCATGAAGGACCCCGTCGCGGGCCTCGAGCGCAAGCGCGCCGTCGCCGCGGCGGAGCGGAGCCTCGGCGATCGACAGCGGCTGGACGCCCTGCTGGAGAAGATCAACCGCGAGGGGATCGGCTCTCTCAGCCGCTCCGAGAAGGCCTTCCTCAAGAAGGCCTCCGAGCGTACCCGGCAGTAGCGGGTCGCGCCCCTAGCAGGCGCAGGAGCCGCAGGAGACGCAGGCGGAGCTCAGAATCCAGGAGCCCGGGCGGCCGCGTCAGGGCCACAGCGTCAGACCCACCGCGTCAGGGCCACAGCGTCAGGGCCACAGCGTCAGGGCCTGCAGCCACAGGGCCTGCAGCCACAGGGCCCAGCCGTGGGCAGGGCAGCCAAGCCCTGAGTCGAGGTTCCCGAGTCACAGACCTTTGGCGCGGGTCCGTCGGGGTGATGCCTCCGGAGCTGAGGCCCAGGGGGGGGCAGCCGAGAGCCTGCAGCAGATCCGGTCCGATGGGCCAGTGGAGAGCACCCGGAGGTGCAACGTGACCGGCCGTCGGGGCTACCATAGGGGCGGCCGACGGCCACCTCCCGAGCCCCCTGAATACGCCATGGCACGCTTCTCCCTCCTCGCGCTCTTCGCCCTCCTGACCAGCTTCCTGCTCGCGAGCCCGGCGGCCGCGCAGGACAAGAACACCCTGTTCCGCCTCGACTTCGACAAGGCCGCCAAGATCGGCTCCAAGTCGAAGATGGACAGCTTGATGAGGGGCGGTATGGACGAGGGGCTGTTCTGCATCCTCAACACCGCAGAGCTCATCGCGAACTCGCCCAACGATGTGCTCTACACGCGCTTCGAGGCCCTGAGTGGTTCGTGGACGAGGTGCTTCGAATCGACCTTCCCGTCGAAGATGGAGCGCTTCTTTGCGCGACTGGACCCGAACCAGAAGCGCAACCGCTTCACGCAGAAGCAGAAGTTCGACAAGGTGAACCGCCAGCAGATCGAGGCCATCACGGCGACCGACAAGAAGGCCTTGCTGCGGGTCGCGGATGAGTACCAGGCGCTCGCTGAGGGCTTCGGGGAACTCGGCGATCAATGGATGGTTGGGCAGTGCTACATCGGCGTGGCGACCTCCCTCGAGGAGACCTACCACGGCAAGAAGGCCGACTTCCGCCGCATCGCGGACGGCTACTCGCGCTTCGTGGCGATCCGCGAAGAGCTCGGGGTGAAGGACCGCACCTACAAGCAGAGCGTCCCGCGGCTGAAGACCCTCGAGGCCCTCGGCTTTGGGGGCGGAGGCGGGGGCGGAGGAGCCGGCGGCGCGAGCGGCGGCGCCGCTGCCGCGCCTGTCGGCCCGAAGTCAACAGGCGATGCCGTCACCGCGAAGCTGGCCTTCGAGGCCTTCAAGGCCGTGAAGGACACCCAGCGCCCCAACTACTACCTCGACGAGCACCGGCAGATCTGGCCCACGGTCGTGCTGCAGGGGAAGGGATCGACGGGCAAGTTCACCCGGATCACCGACAGCCCCACCATGACCCGCGCGGCCTCCAGCAAGGTCACGATCGGGGGGGGCGGTGTCGACGACATCTGGCCCCTGCGCGGCAAGCTGGAGCCGGTGACGTTCGAGCTGGGGACCGGCCCCTCGAAGCGCCGCTGGGCCGTGCTCTGCGACATGGGGCGCGAGGTGGACTACTACCAGGGCATCACCATGAACCTGGGGATGACCGACACCTCCCTGAGCCTCTACTTCCTGCCCGGCGGGGCGATGGAGGGCGAGGTCGCCGGTGAGAAGGTCGAGATCGTCGACGACAACTTCGACGGGATCTACGGCTCGCTCCCGCAGCGCTGGGAGCACTTCGGCATCGTCAAGGGCGCCTTTCAGCCGGAGTTCGACTCCATCCGCGTCGGCGGGGCCAAGAAGGCGCAGCCCTTCTCGGAGTACGTCAACCTTGGTGGCGCTGGGTGGCAAAAGCTCGAGGCCGTCAACGGCGGTGTCGAGCTGAAGGCGCAGCCCTTCGAATTCAAGACCGGCACGGTGCAGCTGAAGGCCAAGGGCCTCAAGCCGGACTACTACGTCTTGAAGGGGATCGGTAAGGACCTCGAGAACACCTACATCGACATCTCTGGCGGGAAGAAGGTCGAGGTCCCGATCGGGCGCTGGGAGCTGTGCTTCGGGCTGGTCCGCAAGGGCAAGAAGATGCAGATGATGAAGGCCGTGATCCTGCCAACGGACGGCATGCGCGCCTACGACGTCCTCGAGGGCCAGAACGTGGTGGTGGAGACCGGCGCCCCGTTCACCTTTGACTACGAGTACGAGGCCTCCGGTAGCGGCGTGACCGTGGACGGCAACTCCATTCGGGTCATCGGCGTCGGCGGAGAGTCCTACGAGCGCATCTACGGCGCGGTGCCGGTGCCGGAGGCCTCCGTGCGCAAGCAGGGCGGCAAGCGCGCCGCCATGACCGAGAAGCTGAAGCCTGCCCTCGACCAGGACGGCGTGCAGAAGCACGGGTGGGCGGCCCTGTGGAAGCCGCTCAACACGGAGATCCCCGCCAAGGTGGGGGACGCGGAAGTGCAGCTGATGGAGAAGAAGAACCGTCTCTTCGGCAAGATCACGTCTGACTGGAAGTGATGATGTATTGGCACGCTCCCGCGTGCATTCTGCAGATCGATCCCCGCCCCTCACCCTGACCCCATGCGACCTGCCCCTGGCGGCAGGCCTCCGAAGTGCTGGACCTCAAATTCATCGTCAACAACCCCGAAGCCGTGAAGGCGGGGTCCGCCAAGAAGCACATCCCGTGCGATGTGGACGAGATCCTGCGGCTCGACTCCGAGCGCCGCGAACTGGTGGGGCAGGTCGACGAGGCGCGCTCCCGATCCAAGGCTGCGGGCAAGACCATCGCGAGCGCTACGCCGGAGGAGCGCCCCGCGCTGGTGCAGGCTCAGGCCCAGGAGAAGGCTGCGCTGAAGGCCATGGAGGCGCGCCAGAAGGAGGTGGCTGAGGCCCTCGACGCCCTGCTGCTCTTGGTGCCCAACGTCCCCGCTGAGGCGGTGCCAGACGGCGCGACAGACGAGGACAACGTGGAGATCAAGCGTTGGGGCGAGCCGAAGGCGTTCGGCTTCACGCCACGCTCCCACAGCGAGCTAGGCGAGGCGCACAACTGGATCGACTCGGTGCGTGGTGCCCGCCTCTCCGGGAGCCGGAACTACGTCTTGCTGGGGGACATGTCGCTGCTCGAGCACGCCGTGATGCGTTTCGCCTTTGACTCCATGGTGGCCCGCGGCTTCACGCCCCTCTCGGTGCCCACCCTGGTGCGGAGCGAGACCATGGTGGGGACGGGGTACTTTCCCGGCGGCGAGGATCAGGCCTATCGCTGCGACGAGCGGGATGATCTCTGCCTCGTCGGGACGGCGGAGGTGCCGGTGACGGCGCTCTACCAGGACGAGATCCTCGACGGCGCCGACCTGCCCCTGAAGTTCGTCGCTCAATCCAGCTGCTACCGCCGCGAGGCGGGGACCTACGGCAAGGACACCAAGGGGCTCTATCGGGTGCACCAGTTTCAGAAGGTGGAGCAGGTGGTCATCGACGCGGCCAGCGAGGAGGGGAGCCTTGCGCATCACGAGGCGATCCTCGGGAACTCAGAGGCGGTCCTCCAGGCCCTCGACCTGCCGTACCGGGTCGTCAACGTGTGCGGTGGGGATCTCGGTCAGCCCCAGATTCAGAAGTTCGACATCGAGACCTGGATGCCGTCCCGTGAGGGCTACGGGGAGACCCACAGCGCGTCGCGCTTCCATGATTTCCAGGCCCGCCGTCTCGGGCTCCGGTACCGGGATGCGGAGGGCAAGGTTCGCCACTGCCACACGCTCAACAACACCGTCGCGGCCTCGACCCGGATGCTCATTGCGCTGGTGGAGAACCACCAGAACGAGGACGGCACCGTGACCGTTCCGGAGCCGCTGCGCGGCTACCTCGGCGGCCGCGAGGTGCTCGGGGCCCCGCTCGGCTGACGGTCGGCCCGGCGGCGGCGGGCCGAGCCCCTCGCAGGCAGGCTCAGCCGACGGCCGGACTCTCCCGCCGGATCTTCGTCAGTCCTCGCCCTCGTCTCGGGCGGCGACCACCGTCCCCATTGGTCCACCCGTCGGCGCGCCGGCCCGCCCCGCCGGTTCTAAGCGCTCACTGCGCGGTGGTCTGGCCCGTTACAGGGTGCAATGGGCCCGGGCGTCCTCGCAGCGATTCAGAGTCACCGGCGGAACCTGTGGCCACGGCACACGGGGGCGATGGTGGGTGAGAGAGAGGGCGAGCGGCCCGCCGCGAGCGGCGGTCTCCCGGGGCGGTGCGGAGGCGAGCCGCCCGGCGGGGCTCCGGGCTAGTCCTTGGTGTCGCTGCGCCCGACCGCCCCAATGGAGCCGGTCTCACCCCGGCCCCCGCCCTTCGTGTCGCCCTGGCCCCGTTCGCCGGTGAGTGAGATGCCGCTGCCGGGCACCACCTCATCACTCCCGCCGCCAGCCTCGGGGTCGGTCGCCGTCCCGCCGGGAGCGAGGGGGAGCCCCAGGCGAGGAATCTCTCCCTCGGCGACCCGGAGGGCCTCGGGGAAGCGGATCACCCGTGTGTAGGTCATCGTGCGCCGGTCCCTTCCGCTGAAGTCCATGGACTCGCGGTTGATACGCGGCTTGAGCTCGACGGTCAGCGAGAGGCGGATCCAGGCGGGCAAGCCGACCAGCTCCTCGTCACCGGAGCGTTCCCCCCAGGCGTCGTAGGGCTCGGCGTCGGGGCCGTCCTCGGTGAAGGCCTCGATGTTGAAGCCCTTCACCTGCTCCGAGAGGAAGATGTAGGAGCCACCGTCAAAGGGCTCGTCATCCACGCCGAAGTCCTCCCGGCGGTAGATCTCCAGGAACTCGTCGTTCTCCGCGTTGGGGCGCAGCATGTAACCGACCTCGTTGACGTCGGCGCGCAGGCTCTCGTCACCATCGTCGAGGGTCACGACGAGGCTGTCCGTTGTCGTGACAAAGTCGATGCGGTCGGCGTCTTGCCCGTTCACCGTGCGGTCGGTCACCTCAAGCCAGGTGTTCCTGGCCCGACTCGTGGTGAAGAGCCCGCGCACGTCCCGGACCATCAGCTCCAGCACGGCGGGGCCGGCAAGCTGCATCTCCTGGTAGTTATGGATGGTGTCCCGGGTTCGACGCGCGGCCTGCATGAGCTTGGTGATGCTCATGAACATCATGCTCATGATGACGATCACCAGCAGGACCTCGACGAGGGTGAAGCCGCGAGCGCCAGTGACCGCACCGTTGGACAGACGCACGGTGTGCCTCATCGCTTATCTCCGCTACCGGTGTTGCCCTGTGATCCAGCCGCCCCGCCTGGCCCGGCCGCTCCCTGCGCTGCTTCCTGCTCGGCCAGGAGGTCCTCTTCCGAGGGACCGTACACCTGCTCCCAGCGGATCCAGCGCTCGAACACCAGCTCCTCGGGGTAGTCCGAGAACTTGGGGTAGTTGACGCGCAGCTTGACCTTCTCGAAGGGTTCAGTGTTCTCCTCGTCCTCCTCAAGGTCATCGTCCTGTGAGTTCTCCCAGTCGCGTCGCGCTTCGAAGTTATCGAAGGGGCGCTCGGTCTCGTCGCCAGAGGTCTCGGCGAGGGCGTCCTCGCCGAGCGCCACCTCCCAGTAGTAGTCCGGCTCGTCCTGCTCCGCGAAGCTGCCGGTCAGGCCGGACTCGATCTCCTCCTGCCACAGTCCAGCAGAGATCAGCCCGAGCATCTCGGTGCCCAGCTCGTAGGCGGTCTTGCGCGCGCGGTTGTGGGCGGCGCTGAACTTCGCGCCTTCCAGACCCTGGAGCATGACCGTGAGGACGATGGCGACGA
Source organism: uncultured bacterium (assembly GCA_938083085.1). GTDB lineage: Bacteria > Planctomycetota > UBA1135 > UBA1135 > Saltatorellus. Next base: position 656 of record CALLKX010000006.1, on the reverse strand, counting down.
TCGCGATGGTCACTGCAGCCTCGGCGAGCGTGAACCCGGCTCGGGCAGCTCCGAGGGAGATGCGGCGACACTTCATCTGAAGTCACCGTCCTCGGGGGCTTCGCGGATGAACACGTCCCGGTGGAACTTGAAGGTCCCGGTCAGCGCCATGATCTCGATCGTGAAGAAGTTCCCGTAGGCGGGCTGCTTGAGCACGACCTGGTGGTCCGAGGCCGCACCGCGTGGGTCGAAGCGGGCGAACACTGGGCCCGCGTCGTAGGTGTCACCTGCGATGCCCACGACCTCGAACTCCACGCCGTCGGGCAGGCTCTGCCAGCTCCCGTAGGAACGCTCCGAGTCGTCGTTCTCGTCCTCCTTGAAGCGCCCGCCGCCCAGGACGAAGGGGGTCACCCTGCGGTAGCGCTCGCCGTCGAGGTCGTATTCCACGAAGAACTCAAGGGAGCGGCTGATGGCCTGGCTGCGCGTCTCGCGGAGCATCGCGGTCAGCGAACGCACCGCCGTGTTGAGCCGCTCCTTGGGGACGAAGGCCTCGTAGCTGACCGAGACGATGTAGGTGCCCATCCCGATCACTGCGGCCACGACCATCAGCTCGACGAGGGAGAAGCCCCGTCGGCGTTGGTCGCGCCGCGGCGCGTGGGAAGAGGCAGCTCGGCGCA
>CALLKX010000005.1 GCA_938083085.1 uncultured bacterium | reverse complement strand
CCGCCCAACCGACCGGCGCCGCGACCGCCCCGGCCGGCAGCCCCAACTGGGCCGTCGGTGACACCATCCCCTCGGGCCTCCCCGGCGTCCCCGACATCAAGATTCTCGAGGTCAGGGGGAACGGGACAGGCCCCGCGTGCGGCACCGGCAAGTCCGCCACGCTCGCCTACAAGGCCATGAAGGCGAACGGTGAGGTGCTCGACCCTGGCAGCCGCCCGTTCACCTTCAATGTCGGCTCCGGCCAGGCGATCGTTGGCTGGGACAAGGTCGTCTCACGCATGCGCGTCGGCGACAGCTTCATCATCCTCATGCCGGAGGCGTTGGCCTATCGGGGCAGGGGTGACCTGAAGTTCGAGATGGAGCTCCTCAGCGTCAAGTGACAGATCACGGGCCCCCGGCCCGTTGACCTGAAGCCGCACGACGAGGGAGGCCGAGCCTCAGAGCCGGCCTCTCTCCCATCCGCGTCCGCCTGGCTCCAAGGCCTGGCCGCAGTCCGCCAGGACCCCTCCGCCCGCGCGGGCACGCCTCGCCCCGTCAGAGGGAGAGGACGACCCGGTCGCCCACCGTGGGCTCCACGAGGAGCGTCTCGCTTCCGGTGACCAGGTAGAGGCCGCCTCCGCCCGTCCGGGTCACGAGGCCGCTGGGAGCGAACAGGCGCGGGCCAAATCCCACTTCGCCGCCCGCGGCCAGGGTCCGCTCACCCGAGGTGAGGTCCACGAGGACCAGCTGTGCCGCGGTGGGGTCACAGACCATGAGTCCAGCGGCCGTCATGGACGCACCGGCCAGCGACTGGAACGGATCTCCAGCGCCAGTGGCACCGTCGGAGAGGATCGTCCGATCACCGGCGCCCACGCCCGATGTGAGCTGCACCGCGACGACCGCCAGGAGGCCGCGATCCATGACCAGCAAACGCCCTGGATCGTTCGGATCCTGGAGGGCTCGGACCGGAGCGTTGAAGGCCGGCCCCGCGCCAGCGACGCCGCCCGAGATCGTGCTCCGGTTGCCCGTGGCGAGGTCCACCTCCACCACCGAGTCAGCGCCATCGTCCGTGACCCAAGCCACCGCGCCAGTGGCGTCCACGGCCACGCCCGAGGGGTCGGAGAACGGAGCACCGGCCCCCGTCGCGCCATCCGAGAGCACCGTGCGATTCCCTGTCGCGGAATCCACCAAGAGCAGAGCGCCCAGCCCGCGATCCACGACGAGGAGCCCCCCGCCGAGCCCGGCGACGCCGCCCGGTGCGAGGGACTGAACGTCCGTCGGATCGACGAGGGCAGGCCCCGTGCCGGCGACGGCGTCGGAGAGCACCGTCCGGTCTCCGCTCGGGGTCGCGATCCGGATGATCGCAGCGTCCCCGCGGGCGACGCCAAAGATGGCTTCGGCCCCCTGGGGCGCGACGGCCACGGCGTCCAGGACCAGGCCTCGATCACCGGTCCCTCGGCGGAACTCGTAGAAGATCGAGCGGTCTCCCGACGCGAGGTCAACGGACCAAACCGCCGGCAGGTCGCTGTCAAGCACCAGCAAGCGGCCCGCCGCCTCGTCGAGCCAGAGGTCTTCCTGTTGATCGAAGAGATCCCCAGCGCCCACGCCCGGGCCAGAGACCTCCACCCGATCCCCGGTCGTCAGGTTCACCTGCAGGATCGCACCGAGCCCGAGGTCGCTCACGTGGAGCCGGTCCATGGCGAGATCGAGGTCGAGGTAGGTCGGCGCCGAGAAGGCGCCGCCCGCTCCCGTTGCCCCCCCGGAGACCGGCGTCCGATCCCCGGTAGTGAGGTCCACCTGCACCACGAGGCCCGCGCGGTCCGCCACGTAGAGCGCGCCACCGACGCTGTCGATGGCGACCCCGGCCGGGGAGACCCAGGCTGCCCCGGTGCCGGTCACGCCGTCCGAGAACACCGAGCGGTCTCCCGTGGTGAGGTCCACCGCGATCACAGCGTCGAGACCGTCATCCGTGACAAGCAGGCGAGACCCGGTCCCGTCGAAGGCCACGTCCACGGGGGTCGAGAGATTCGTCCCGACACCCGTCGTCGCGTCAGAGAAGACCGTCCGTGTACCGTCGCTGAGGTTCACCGCCAACAGCGCAGGGGTGCTCGCGTCCACCACGTAGGCGGTCCCCGAGACGCCGTCCACCGCGACGCCCGTGCAGCCTGCGAGGGGCGGACCCGAGCCGATGGTGGGCGCGCTTAGGTTCTGCGTGGACTCCGGGGACGGGACCAGTCCAGTGAGGCCCTCGAGCCCAACGTCGGTGAACACCAGCTGGCTCGTGGAGGCGTTGAAGGACAGCGCCGTCGGCGCCACCAGCTCCCCCTGGCGCTCCATGTTGATGATCACCGCCTGCGGGTCGTAGTTGAACTCGTCCCGCGTCCCTACCTGGACGAACAGGTCGCCGGTCGGGAGGTCCAGGGAGACGTCCCAGTTGGCGTACTCATCCGTGGTGGAAGCCTCGGCCTGATCGACCGTCACCGAGGTCACCCCAGACGGGTCCTGGGCCGTGCCCGTGAAGATGAGCGCGGGCCCGGTGGCCAGCGCGCCGTCGAAGGGGTAGTCCAGCGTCGCCGTGGGCGGCGTCTGGTCACCGAAGATCGAGGTGTCCTCGGTGCAGGCGGCCGTCAGCGCGATGAACGGGATCAGCAGGACGGATTGGTGGCGTGACCTGAGCATGGCGACATTGTGTTCTCTCCCCCGCTCAACCTGCGAGGGAGAGGTCCATCAATCTCTGGCCGGTCGCGCCCGCCCTCCGGGCCGACGATCACTCCCCGCTCGCAGCGCCCTCCGCGGCCGCCTCCTCGGCCGCCTCCTCGGCCGCCTCGGGGACCACGATCGGATCGAACCCGAACTCTCGCCCCTTATCGACCGCCGGGACCCCCTCTGCGATCCAGCGGGTCGCCGGACCACCCATCAAGTAGTGGTCGAAGAACTGCTGCATCCGACGGGCGAAGTCGAGCCGGTTCTCCTCACGCCTCAGCCCGTGGGCCTCGCCGTTGTAGTTCAGCATCCAGGCCGGCTTGCCTAGGCGCCGCATGGCCACGAAGAGCTCGATGCCCTGGTACCACGGGACTGCGCCGTCCTCGTCGTTGTGGAGGATCAGGAGCGGCGTCTCGATCTTGTCGGCGTAGAACACCGGCGAGTTCTTCAGGTACAGGTCCCGCGCCTCCCAGAGGGTGCCGCCGATGCGGCTCTGGGTCTTCTCGTACTGGAACATCCGGCTCATGCCGCTGGCCCAGCGGATCCCGCCGTAGGCGCTGGTCATGTTGCTGACCGGCGCGCCAGACTCGGCGCAGGCGAAGACGTTCGTCATCGTCACCAGGTACGCGATCTGGTAGCCACCCCAGCTGTGGCCCTGGACGCCGATCCGGTCGGGATCGACGAAGCCCATGTCCACGATGGACTGCACGCCAGGCAGCACCGCGTTGGCGCAGCTGATCCCGGGCTCCCCCGTGGTGTAGGGAATGTCGGGCACGAAGAGGACATAGCCCCGGCTCACGTAGAACGCATAGTTGATGGATGAGCTGCCCGCCGACGGGGTGACGTAGCGGTGCAGGTTGTCCGAGTTGCGCTCGTAGAAGTACACCATCATGGGGTACTTGCGCGTCGGGTCGAAGTTGTCCGGCTTGTAGAGGATGCCGTCCAGCGGGACGCCCTCGGTGGTCTCGTAGTGCACGAGCTCGGACGTCCCCCAGAGGTACTCGCGCTGCTGGGGGTTGGCCCAGCTGAGGCGCTTGAGGCTCTCGAACGCGGTGGTGGTCGCCCACAGATCGGGGTAGCGCCGGAAGGTCTGGCGGGTCATCACCAGGGTGTCCGCGTCCTTCGCCTTGACCGGGGCGCCGACCCGCTCGTCGAGCATGAGCAGCGTCGTGATCTCACCCGTCGCGGGGTCGAGCCGCGCCACGCCAGAGGCCTTCGAGCCCTCGTCGAACACCGTCAGTAGCATGGGCACTGCGGGATCAATGGAGCGGGCCTCGCGATCAAGCGACTGGTACCGGTAGCGGAGTCGCTCGGCGCGACCGCGCCCCCCGGTGAGGCAGCGCGCCGCCTCGGCGCCGGTGGGATCCACCTGCCAGATATCAAAGCGGTCGTAGATCAGGAGCGCCGCGTCATCGTCCAGCCAGCCGGCGGTCCGGTAGGAGCGCGGCGGCGCCGGCGTATCGTGCAGCTCGTTCGCGAGGGAGGTGGGGATCCCTGTCGAGAGGTCCACCGTCTCGCCACCAGCCGTCGGCATCGCGAAGACCTTGCGTTGGTCCGGATCCCACCAGGTGAGGAACTTGCCGGCCGGCGACATGCTCGCGCTGCCGCGGACCCGCTCGAGGACGAGCCGTGCCTCGCCGCTCAAGAGGTCCACCACGTAGGAGTCGCTGAAGCCCGGTGACTCCCAGGACTCCGACACGGCGTACTTCTGAGAGGAGGTCCCGACCACCATGTCGCTGGTGGAGCGGGGATCGACCCGGACAGAGGGGATCTCGAGGGTCGCCAGCTGGACGACCTTGCCTGCCTCGATGTCGAAGAGGGCCGGGTAGCTCCGGCGACGCTCCTGCTCGGCCCGGAGCAGCTGGCGGGGCTGGAGGGCGTCGTCCTTCCAGTGCCAGATATCGAGCTTGACGACCGGATCTTTGGCCTTCGCCTTCTTCTCCTTCTCCAGCTGCGCCTTGGTCTTGCCCGCGTCCTCAGGTCTGGGCTGCGTGCTGAAGAGGATCCGCCGGCCGTCCTCGGTGAAGCGCGGACCGGAGGACGCGATCCACCAACCCTCGGGGATGCCCTCCGTCGTCTCGCCCGCGATCTTGGCGGCGGCGTCATCGCCCTCCGCCCAGTGGTAGAGCGACATGCTCGGCTTCTCCGGCCCGTAGTCGTCGCGATCGGAGAGGAAGGTCACCCGCTTCTCGTCCTCGCTGATGGCGATGGATTGGTAGGCCCCGCGGCCTGAGAGCAGCGGCGTGATCTCGCCCGTGGCGAGCTCCATGGCGAAGACCCCATCGTCCTCGGCGTCGGTGGCTGACGTGGCGTAGACGAGCCACCGTCCGTACTTGCTGAACGTGTGGGAGGTGACGTCGGGGATCCGCTGCTCCATGCCCGTCGCCAGGTCCCTGAGCACGAGGACGCCGCCGTTCTTCTTCGCGCGGGCGTCCTTGCGACCCTTCTTGGCCCCCTTCTTCGACGTCTCCTTCGTCGTCTCTCCGGAGGACCCCTCGGCGCCCTTCTTTGGGGACTCGACCTTCGCCTCCTCGCGAGCCTCCGGCTTGGCCGCCGGTGCAGCCCCGGCGGGCCCGAGCGCGCCGCTCGCGATGCTGTAGGCCTCGGTCATCTCCGAGGCCCCCTTGCGCGCCGCGGCATCCACCGAGCTGCCCGAGGGGGAGTAGGCGATCCAGCCCGACCCTTCCTCGGGGAGGCGGAACGAGCGCACATCCGAGAGGCTGACTGTCCGCTCGGTCTCGAGGTCCAGGATCTCGAGGCTAGAGGCGTCTCCGCCGCGGCCGCTCTCCTCGCCCTCCTTCTTCGCAGGGCGGACAAGATAGACCGCGTACCGGCTGTCGCGGGTGAAGCGCGCGGAGGTCCCGCGCTCGACGGTGAACTGCTCCTGGGTTGCGATCTTGCGGATCGTCAGCGTCCCGTCTCCCTCGGCGGGCCGAGTGGTGAAAGCCACCCATGCTCCGTCCGGCGACAGGCCCGAGCTCCGGACCGAGCTCCAGAGTTCGTAGTCCTCGTGCTCGAGGGGGCGGCGTCCAAGCTCGTCCTGGGAGGCCGAGGCGACCGGAGCCAGCGACCCCGCAAACAGAGTCAGGAGGAGGGCCGGGAGGCGAAGGTGTCGTCGCATGGGAGCATCCTCTCCGGCTACGGCCGGAGCGAAGTGGATCGAAAGGAAGGCCCGGCGGACGCTGAGAGAGTTCGCGCCCGGCCGGTCGACCGAGCATAGTCGCCGTTCGGAATTCCGGGGCGCGACGCCTCCCTGGACCGCCTGGACTGACCAGCTCTGATACGACCCTTACCGTGGGCCGCATGGGAGCTCGATCAGAGCTCCTCGGTCTCCGTCCCCTCGAGGCGGAAGCACCCGGCGGCGTAGCCGGCCCCGTCGTCGATGCCCTCGATGCGGAGCGTCCCTGTCACGCTGACAGCGACGAAGGGAAAGTACGGCGAGCCGCTGCCCTCCTTCATGGAGACGTGGATCCACTCGTCCGGCTGGGGCGCGCCGCCGAAGCAGCAGGCGAGGAGGTCCCGGACGAGCATGAACTCGGTGACCTCGCGGCGCTGCCACTCCTCGGGGATCATGTAGCCGACGATCTCGACGCGCTCGCCGTCGAGGGCCGCGACCGCCTCGGGGAAGCGCTTCTCGCCCCGCATCAGGTCGTCCATCACGCCCTCGTATGCCTCGTCGTCGAGGTCATCGAGAGAGAGGTGTCGGAAGCGCAGCTCCAGGTGGCCGTCCCCGCGACGCCTGGGGGCGCCGCCGCCATCGGGACGCGCGGCTTCGCGCCAGAGGCGCGCGATGGCGAGCTGCCGGATGGTGTCATCCGGGAGATCCATCATCTGCGTCTCCTCATCACGGGCCAGCCCCATGGAGGCCAGCAGCTCGTCGATGGGCATGGCCTCGTACGCCGCGGCCTTCGCCTCCAGCGCTGCTCGCAGCTCCGCATCAAGCTCGCCCCCCGCCGGGTCGACCGGCTCGTCCGAGGGGAGCACCTGCTGGACCACCACATCAGGGAGCTGGCCGTCCTCGCTCCCATCGAGGGCGCCGCCGTCGTAGGGCAACTCATCGACGCCGCCCGAGGCGGAGTCCTCCCCCTGACAAGACGCCAGGCCGAGGAGAAGCAGCAGGGTGAGGGTGCGGGCCGTCATGATCCTCGCGCCAGGGTCTGGCACGGGTCCACAGCGTACGCCTTCAGCGCAGGCACGACGCCGGCGACCAGCCCGACCGCCAACATTCCCAGGGGCGTCCAGAGGTGCGCTCCGCCGGCAGTCCCCGCCGAGAGCAGGACCCCGGTCGTGGAGAGGAGCGTGTCGCTCACCCGAAAGAGGATCGCTCGCTCGACCAGGAAGCCCAGCAGGGCCCCCAGGAGGGAAATAACGGCAGCCTCCCCGACGATGACGCTGAAGACCGTCGCGCGGCTCGCCCCCAGGCTGCGCAGGATCGCCAGCTCTCGGCGCCGCTCGTTCATTGTGTTGTACAGGCTCGCGAGGAGCGCACCACCCGCGACCACGACCACCATGAGCGCGACGATACGCAGCACCTCGATGGCCCAGAAGAGCTTGCGATAGAGGTCCGCCAGCACCTGGGCGATGGGCCAGGCGAGAGTCGCACGGTCCCCAGCCACGTTGATCTTGTGGTTGAGGCGCAGGCCCGGGTTGATCCCGCCGCGCCGGAACCGGAGGAGCACCGCCGACACCTCCTTGTGCTCGTCCGGGATCTCCAATTCGTGGAATGCTTCGGCCTCCACGGCCTCTCCGGAGCCGCGCAGCTCATGGCCGTCCATCCGGAAGATCCCCTCGATCGGAATGAAGATCGCTCGGTCATCCGGGGTGCCGGTCGGCGCCATGACCGCCGTGACCACGAAGGGCGTCGCGTGGCGGCGCGGATCCGCGGCGTCGTAGGTGAGGCCGTGGCTGGGCTGGAACACGCTGCCACGCACCAGCCCAGTCTCCCTCGCCACCGCTGCCCCGACCACGGCCTGACGCTTCTTCGGGTCGAACCACTCGCCCGGAGGCAGGGGGTCACGCCCGACAAAGGCGCCGAGCGTCGTACCGATGATCCGGAAGCCTCGGAAGTTGTCGCCCAGGGCGTAGGGCACAGCGCGCTCGACCCCGGGGTCCGCCGCGATGGCCTCGTACATGGACCAGGGGAGATTCCCCTGGGAGGCATCCAGGTGGAAGAGCGAGTTGAGTACGAGCTGACCCTGCCCCCCAGGCGCTCCAAGGATCGCGTCGTAGTCGGAGCTGGAGCCGGAGAACGCGTCCGAGGTCGCCCCGTGAATGGCGAAGACCGCCATCACCAGTCCGCTGGCCAGCGCGCCCGCGCCGACCGTGATGGACGTGGAGAGCCTGTGCTCACGCAGCGACCGCGAGACGATCAGGAACCAGCTGGAGAGGGCATGGGGCACGTGAGGATCCTACCCGGCGACTCCCCGCGCCGCTCTCGCCATGGCCCGCCACGGCTCGCCCTCCCCCCTGCTGCAACGCTGCGCTCATGGCCTGCTGCAACGCTGCGCTCATGGCAGGCTCCGCCATCCGCTGTACAGGAAGCGCAAGGCCCCGGCGAGGTTGAGCCGCCCCGGCTAGGATGCGAGTCCAGCCCTCGGGCCTCACCGAACCGGCCGAGGCTCCTCGAAGGGCTCGCTCCTACACCCCCCCAGCACTGATGACGCTCTCGCTCCTCTCCCCACGGACCGTCCTCGTTCCGATCCTGCTCTGCGTGGCCGCCAGCGCCAGCGCCCAGGACGCGTCCCCCGATCCCGCCCCCTCCCCCGACGACGTCGCCCCCATGGAGGAGGTGATCGCCGCGATCATCGACGAGGGGAAGAACAACTCCGAGGTCTGGGAGACCCTCACCTACATCAGCGAGGAGATCGGGCCGCGCCTCACCGGATCCTCCGCCCTCGAGCGAGCCAACGTGTGGTCCCGGGACCGATTCACCGAGCTGGGCCTCACCGGGGCCCGCCTGCAACGCTGGGGCGAGGTTCCCGTCCGCTTTGACCGCGGTCCAAGCAGCGTCAAGATGGTCGGCCCCGTCGAACGTGAGATCGAGTTCACCACCCGCGCGTGGGGCGCCGGCACCGACGGTCCCGTCCGCGGCCTGGTCGTGAAGGAGCCCAAGAACATGGAGGAGCTCGAGGCGGTACGCGACCAGCTGGATGGCGCCTGGCTGCTCTCCAAGGAGACCCGCCGCCGCCGCAACCGGGACCGCGACGCCGCCAAGGCCGAGCGCGAGGAGCGGCGCGAGGTCCAGGACGCCCTCAAGGAGTTCACCTTCCTTGGCAAGCTGACCGGCAGCTCGCGGGACGAGATCACCACCGGAGGGGTCCGCGGCTGGCGGGAGCTGACCATGGAGACCCTCCCCACCGACGTCGAGATCACCATCCGACGTCAGGACTACGACGCCATCAACTCGCGCCTCTCCGACGGCGAAGAGGTGGAGATCGAGGCGGACCTCAGGCACTACTTCACCGAGGGCCCCTTCGGCGTGTTCAACACGGTCGCCGAGATCCGCGGGTCGGAGTTCCCCGACGAGGTCGTCATCATCTCCGCGCACCTCGACTCCTGGAACGGCCCGGGCTCCCAGGGCACCCAGGACAACGGCACCGGCTCGTCCGTCACGCTGGAGACGGCGCGCATCCTGATGGCCGCGGGCGTCCAGCCCCGCCGCACCATCCGCTTCTGCCTCTGGTCCGGTGAAGAGCAGGGGCTGCTCGGGAGCCGCGGCTACGTGGAGAGCCTCACGGACGAGGAACTCGACGGGATCTCCGCCTGCTTCGTGGACGACGGCGGCACCTACTACCAGGGGGGACTGTTCTGCATCGAGAGCATGGAGCCCATGCTCGCCGCCGCCATCGCCCCGGTGAACGCCGCGTTCCCCGAGCTCCCCATCGACCTCGAGATCCGGGACAAGATGCCCCGCGGCGGCAGCTCGGACCACGCGTCCTTCAACCGCAAGGGCGTGCCTGGCTTCTTCTGGACCGAGAAGAACCGCCCCGGCCTCGAGGGCATGGGCTACCGCTTCTCCTGGCACACCCAGCGCGACACCCTCGAGTACGCCATCGAGGAGTACCTGGTCCAGTCCGCCACCTGCTCCGCCGTGACCGCCTACAGCCTGGCCATGGCGGATACGCTCCTGCCGCGCTACATCCCTGAGCCGCCGCCGGAGAAGAAGGCTGAAGAGGAGATGGAAGAGATGGCTGAAGAGGAGGTCGAAGAGAAGGCTGTAGAGAGCGCCGACAAGGACGCCAAGAAGGAGGCGGGGAAGAAGCCTGCCGAGGACTCCAAGGGCACCGAGCAGGCCAGCGGCGACTCCCCGATCGCCGGTGACTGGACCGCCGAGTTCACGACCCCTGGCCTCGAGTTCGGGCTCGCCCTCGCGATGGACGGCGAGGGCGCCGTGACCGGTGCCATGATCATGGGCGACGACCGTCGCAAGCTCGAGAAGGGCAAGTGGGACGCCGCGAAGAAGACGCTCACCTTCCAGTACGAGTCCGACAGCTACGGCAGGCTGACGGCCACCGGGAAGCTCCAGGAGGACGGCAGCCTCAAGGGCGACGTCAAGAGCTCGCCGGACTCGGACGGGTACGCTTGGGAGGCGACTCGCAAGGCCTCCAAGGACGACTCGAAGTGAGCCGCGCTGGCGGCGGGGCAGCGGAGACGAGGTTCGCTCGAACCTCTGCTCTGCCGCCCGCCGCTCCGCTTCCCCGTCCAGGTCGTCCAGGCGAAACGGGGTCCCCACAGGAGCGCTGACCATGGAGCAACGCCCCCGCATCCGTCGCCTCTCCGGCGACTTCTCGATCCACCGGCTGCCCGCGGATCACCCCCTCCCAAAGACCCTGGCCACCGAGCCCATGGTCTGGGTCGGGCGGACCGAGGCGGAGCTCAGCGTCGTCTGCCGCCGGCGCCCAGAGCTCGACGGCTGGGGCGAGGTGAGCGAGGGCTGGGGTGCGCTCGAAGTGGAGGGCCCGCTCGACTTCTCCATCGTCGGACTGCTGGCGGAGATCACCGCCGCCCTGGCGGGAGCCGGGATCAGCGTCTTCGCGCTCTCGACTTTCGACACCGACTACGTGCTGGTGCCTTCCGTACGGCTCGACGACGCGCTCGCCTGCCTCACCGAGGCAGGCTTTCCGCCCTACCGCTGAGCCAGGGGTCGCTCAGGGGAGCGTGGTCCGCAGGACCACGGCACCGGACGGCGTCTCGAGGGGCGCGCCTCCCACAGGCAACAGGAACGAGGAGCCCGCCTCGAAGGATGAGGCGCCGCACCGGGCGACGCCCTCGACGACGGTGTAGAGCGCGAAGCGATCCTCGCCGCCCCCCCGGGCGGTGCCGGGCTTGATCGCCCAGCGCTCGACCCGGAAGTGGTCACAGGCCACGAGCAGCTCGCCCTGCGCCTCGCCCATGGTCGGCGCGACGTCGTCAAAGTCGATGCACCGGAGCGCCTCGTCTGTGTGGAGCTCACGCGGCACGCCGCTGAGGCCCACTCGGTTCCAGTCGAAGACCCTGTAGACCGTGTCGCTGTTCTGCTGCATCTCGAAGAGAACCAACCCCGCGCCGATGGCGTGGAGCCGGCCGCTCGGGATGAAGAGGAACTCCCCGGCCTTCGGCTCCAACACGTGGAGCATCTCCTCGGTGCGACCCTCCGCGACCGCTCGCTCGAAGGCCACCCGGTTCACGCCCTCCTTCACCCCGACGAAGAGCTTCGCACCAGGGTCCGCGGCGAGCACGTACCACATCTCGGTCTTGGCCTCCCCGCCCAGCTCGGCCACGGCGGACGCCGGCGGGTGCACCTGAACCGAGAGATGACGTCGCGCGTCCAGGATCTTGAGGAGGAGCGGAAAGTCTGGCCCCGCATGCTCCAGGCCAGCCCCGAAGAGCTCTTCGCGTTGCTCGACCCAGAGCTCGTGGAGGGTGCGCCCCGCGTGGACCCCGGTCGCGACACGGCCCCGATCGTCGGGGCGGTCGACCACCTCCCAGGCCTCGCCGAAGGGCGTCTTCGCGGCCGGGAGCTGACGATCAAAATTCGTCTCGAGAGCCCGCCCGCCCCAGACACGCTCCTTGTAGATGGACTCGAAGGTCACCGGTTCCGCCCCGCTTTCTCCCGACATGCCTGAGTATCCCCCACTGCCGCCCGTTGAGCCAAATACCCCGGGTGAATAGGGCCTGAGGCTGCGCTTCCCCGCCGCCCGGGAGGGAGATGGATCCCGGGGTGAGGCCCTCCCCACCCCCCTCCGGTGGTGAGTTCTCCGTTCGTGGCTGGACGGCGCGCCGCGGCGGGCTTATTCCCTGTGCTCAGAACCCCACCCAGGAGCCCCCCATGCCCACCACCGAAGAAGTCTACGACCAGCTCAAGCAGGTCTTCGATCCCGAGATCCCCGTCAACATCGTCGACCTCGGGCTGATCTATGACGTCAAGGTCGAGGACCCCAAGGTCCTCATCACCATGACGCTGACCTCCCAGTCTTGCCCCGAGGCCCGCACGATCCCCGACGTCATGCGTCGCCGCTGCAACAGCCTCGAGGGCGTTGACGAGACCGACATCGAGATCGTCTTCGAGCCGGCCTGGACCCCCCACCTCATCTCCGACGAGGGGCGTAAGGCCCTGGGGATGGACTCAGAGGACTCCGACGAGGGTGACGACTGAGGAGCGGGAGTACGGAGCCGCGCGCGCGGCTCCGTCCGCCGCTCGCTCAGAGCGGCCCCGCCTGAACTCTGCGGGGAGCACGCCCGGTGAAGATCGGCGTGCCCTCCAAGGGGCGACGGTCGGCCAAGAGAAGGCGGCTCGCTGAGGTCCGCGTGCCGTGACGGCGGACGCGATCAGCTACAGCGGACGCCAGGGGCAGCCGCGCCGGCTTCCCGCTTCCGCAGGGGCACAGAGCCACAGAGCCAAAGAGCCACAGAGCTCATCCGATCCATGGCGGACCGTGGATGACCGCCGAGGCGCTCGCGCCTCCCCTCGTCGCCCGCTCGCCTCTGGGCTACTGGAAGACGTCGAGGTTCCCGGCGGGTCCAGGCGGGCGCGCGTCCGGGTTGGACTTGAGCTCCTCCTTCCAGGAGATCATTCGAGCCTTCGCGCCCTCCTCTTCCGCCTCATCGATCAGCCCCTTGCGCTGGTAGAAGATCGAGAGGGAGGTGTGCGCGAATGCGTCGTTCGGGTCGAGCTCGACGATCCGCAGCCCGAGCTCGATGGCCTCGTCGTAGCGCTCAAGCTGCATCAGCGCCATCGCCTTCCCGTGCATGGACTCGGTCCACACGGGGTCCACGGCGAGGGACTCCTCGTACTTCAGGATGGCTTCTTCATGCCGGTCCTCGCCGAACAGCGCGAGGCCCTCGAGGTAGGGCGCCTGGCGGCGCTCTTCGATGGAGTCAGTCATCAGGAGAGCGTAAGCCCGGAGGCCTTCAGATGGCGGCTTCGATCCCCAGGTCCGCGAATCCCTTCTTCTCGAAGTTCTCCCTGAACATGACCGCGAGCTTGTTCGCGGCGGCGTCGTAGGCGGCCTTGTCCGACCAGCACTTGCGCGGGTCGAGGATCTCGGGGTCCACGCCGGGGCAGCTCTTGGGCATCTTGAGCCCGAAGATGGGGTGCTGGTCGTACTCCATCCCGTCGGAGTGGAGGTCGCCGGCGAGCGCTGCGTTGAGCAGGGCGCGGGTGTCCTTGATGGAGATCCGCTTCCCCTCGCCGTAGGCCCCGCCGGTCCAGCCCGTGTTGAGGAGCACGCAGCGAGTCTCGTGCTGCGCCATCTTCTCCGAGAGCTTCTTCGCGTACACCGGCGGGCGGTGGGGCATGAAGGGCGCGCCGAAGCAGGCCGAGAAGGCGGCCGTGGGCTCGGTGACCCCCACCTCCGTGCCGGCGAGCTTCGCGGTGAACCCCTGCACGAAGTGGTACATGACCTCGCGCGTGTCGAGAATCGAGACGGGCGGCAGCACGCCGAAGGCATCAGCGGTGAGCAGCACGATGGTCTCGGGGTGACCGCCCCGGCCTCCCTCGGCCACGTTCGGGTTGGCATCCAGCGGGTAGCTGATGCGAGTGTTCTCGGTGATCGAGCCGTCCGTGAGGTCCAGCTCCTGGGGGTCGGTGTCCGCGAGCGCCTTGCCGGGCAGCGCGGGCAGGTTCTCTACCACGGTCCCACGGGTGCTGAGGGCCGCGGCGATGATGGGCTCGGCGTCCTTGTCGAGGTCGATGAGCTTGGCATAGCAGCCGTCCTCGAGGTTGGAGACGCCGGCGTCGGTCCAGGCGTGCTCGTCGTCACCGATGAGCTTGCGATCCGGATCGGCGGAGAGCGTCGTCTTGCCGGTCCCGGAGAGGCCGAAGAGGATCGCCCCGTCTCCGCCCGCGCCGATGTTGGCCGAGCAGTGCATGGACATGTGCCCGAGCTCCGGCAAGAGGTAGTTCATCACGGTGAACATCCCCTTCTTGTTCACGCCGCAGTAGTCGGCGCGCCCAACCACCAGCATGATCCGCCGCTCGAAGTCCGCGATGACGGCGCGCTTGCTCCGGGTCCCGTCGATGGCCGGATCCGCCCGGAAGCTGGGGACGTTCAGGAGCGTCCAGCGCTTCCCATCCTCCCCCTCGACGCCCTCGATGCCCTTGGGGAACATGTTGTGCACGAACATCGCGTGCGTCGCGTACTCGCCCACGAAGCGGTAAGGGACCGCGTAGCTGGGGTCTGTACCGCAGTAGACGTCCTTCACGAACAGCGTCGCCTTCCGAGCGTTGAGGTGCTCCGCGACCCGGCCCAGCAGGACGTCGAAGCTCGCGGGGTCGAACTTCTGCAGGTCGTTCTTCCACCAGATCTTCTCGTCGAGGCTCGGGTGCGCGACGGCGAAGGTGTCCTTCACCGGACGGCCTGTGCAGCTGGGGTCGCTGTAGAAGAAGAGGGGGCCGTCGACACCAAGCTTGCTGGCGTACGCCTTGGGCTCGTCGTCGGGACCGTCTGCACGGATCCGACCTCGGTCGTTCTCGATCGCCGCGTGGAAGAGCTCGTCCTTGGAGAGGTTGGCTCGATACGAGCAGTCGGTCAGACCGAACTGAGCTTGGAGGTCGTCTTGGAGGCCCATGGGTTCGATTTCGTGACGGCAGTGATGGGGGTGGGGCTGAGGCAGAATGGCGCACCATGCGGCCTTGAAGACCCCCTGGCGCGGCCGAGGCCCCGTTACGCGCAAAAAGGGTACCGGGGCCTTTCGGAACGGGCAAACAGATCGGGGGAGACTCGACTCAGTCCCGGGTCGAGAGCGGGCGACCCGTCCCTCAGCTGGATTTACTGGCCGAAGCAGCGTCCCGATACCAGTCCAGTGTCCGCCGCAAGCCATCCTCCCACTGAACGGACGGCTCAAATCCGAGCAGCTCCCGCGCGCGATCGATCGACGCCAGGCTGTGCCTGATGTCCCCCGCGCGCTCCGGGCCCCGGCCCGGCTCCGGCGGACCGCCCAGCTCGGCGGCGATGACCTTGTAGAGGTCGTTGAGCGAGACCCGCTCGGCGCCGCCCACGTTGACCACCACACCAGGCTCCGCATCGCATTCGAGGGCCGCCAGGTTTGCGGCCACCACGTTATCCACGAAGGTGAAGTCCCGCGTCTGCCCGCCGTCCCCGTAGATGGTCGGCGTCCGTCCTTGGAGCAGCTCCCGGACGAAGATCGCGATGACTCCGGTGTAGGGGCTGTCGTCGGCCTGACGTGGCCCGAAGACATTGAAGTAGCGCAACGCCACGGTCTTGATCCCGTAGCAGGCCCCGTACACGCGGAGCAAGTGCTCCCCGGCGACCTTGCCCGAGGCATAGGGGGAGAGGGGCGCAGGCACCATCTCCTCATGCTTGGGGAGCTCGGGGGACTCACCGTAGGCGGCGGAGGAGGCGGCCATCACAAACCGCCCGGCGCCCTCGGTCCGCGCGGCCTCCAGGAGCTGCTGGGTCCCCTGCACGTTGACCGCATAGCTGCGCACAGGGTCCTCGACGCTGGCGGGGACGGAGACCTGAGCCGCCTCATGGAGAACGCTGCTCACGCCCTCCATGGCCCGCGCGCAGGTGTCCTGATCGACGATGTCACCCTCGAGGAACTCAACCTGGGCGCCGGACCCCAGGGGCCCAACGTCGTGAGCCGCAAGGTTCTTCAGCCTGCCACTGGAGAGGTTATCGAGGACGCGGGCTCGCCCCCCGCGGGCGACCAGGGCGTCGACGAGGTGGGAGCCGATGAAGCCAGCGCCGCCGGTGACCAGAGTGAGAGCCATGAAAGTGGAGGGAGCCTTGGCCCCCTCAGGGGCCCTGAATGTGCTGCGGAGATGTCTCGGATTCGCCGAGCAGGTCATCGGGAGGCATGAAGGGACTGCGCCTCGGAGCACGGCCAAGTACGTTAGCGGAGTGACGAGACGCGTGCTGCAATTGCTGACCGAACGCTTGGTGGTCGAGGTCCCCGGAGTCTCGGCGGCGGAACATGTGGCCGATTACTGCCGCCGGAATCGCGGCCACCTCGGGCCGTGGGAACCCGCGCGTCCACTGGATTACCACAGCCGCTCCTTCTGGGTTCGGCAGCTGAGGGCGGCCCTCGATGAATTCCATGCGGGGCAGAGCGTGCGGACCGTCCTTCGGCTCCGTCACCCAGGTGCCCCTCACGGCGCGCACGGCGGCGAACGAGTCATCGGGGTCGCCAACCTCAGCCAGATCGTTCGAGGCGCGTTCCAGTCCGCTGTCTTCGGCTACAGCCTGGATGAGGAGATGGTGGGCCAGGGCCTCATGCACGAAGCTCTGGAGCGGATCCTCCGGTACGCCTTCGACGACCTCCAGCTGCACCGGGTCATGGCGGCCTACCGCCCCGAGAACGATCGCAGCGCGGCTGTCCTGGAGCGGTTGGGATTCGAGAAGGAGGGATTCGCGCGGGACTACCTCTTCATCGACGGCGCCTGGCGGGACCACGTCCTGACGGCGTTGATCCGTCCCGCACCCGACAAGGCGAGGCCAAGCGAGGCGGATGCCGCCGAGTCCGACCGCGCGACGGACCCCCTGCGGTCGAGGACCTGACGGGCCTCGGTCGCCCGGCCGCCAGCCTCCCCACAAGGCTCACTGGCAGCCCACGTCATCGACCTCCCGCGCCGTCGGCGACCGCGCTGTGCCCGACGCACAGGCTCCCCCGCCGGTCGGGGCCGGGGTCGGTTGGCGCCCAGCCCCCCGTCAGCGCACCAGCGATCGGTTAGCGCTCTCTGCTGTGGCTCCCAAGGCCGGGGCTCCCAAGGCCGGGGCTCCCAAGGCCGGGGCTCCCAAGGCCGGGGCTCCCACGGCCGGGGCTCCCACGGCCGGGGCTCCGACGGCCGTCTAACGCAAGGCTGGCGATACAGAGAAGGCCCGCCGGAGGGCTCCGGCGGGCCCAATTGACTCGTGAGAGTCAGGATCCCCAGCACAGCTCTTTGCTGTGCACCAGAGAGCCGCGTACCCGCTGCGACCGAACAGGGAATCAAAACTTTCTCCAGGACCGACCGCTCCCGCAAGCGCCATGTCATCCGGAAGTAAGGACAAGAAAAGACCGGCTTCCGGGTTGGGACCGCGGAAGCCGGCGACTCCGACTTCGAGCCGAGAACACAGGGCCTCGATACGAACTCTCTCTCTCAATCAACTCCTACCAACGAGGCGCTCTCCAACGTCCCGCTGACGGAGTGAGCCGGCCTCGCAGCCCGCACGAACGCGGGAATCGTCGATTTCTGGTCAACCGCGTCCGAAGAGCCCGACGGTGGCCTCCTTGCGGATGTCTTCGGTCTTACCCCAGAGGATCTCGCCCGTCGTGATGTTCACGGCGGACATGTAGAACTGGTAGTAGACGTCCTTCTTCTTGGTCCCGACGCTCTCGACCGAGCGGCCGGTGCTCTTGGAGATATCCGCCAGGGCACCGTAGAGCACGATGTCAGCCCCCAGCTGCTGCCCGAAGGCCTTGGCCATCTCCGGCTTGACCCGGCCGGAGCCCTGCTGGAAGCGGATCTCGTCCCCGATCTCGTCCTGACCCGCGGCCTCCTTGCGCGCGACGAAGCGGAACTTCCCGCTCTCCAGGAGCTGGTCCTGGATCCGGCGCGAGATCATCTCGGTGTTGATGTGCTCGCTCGTCTCGTTCGCGATGCCTCCGAAGGCGACGATGATGCGCTTGTCCGCACCCTTGCCCTCGCTGTCCATGTAGTTGAGGCCGGGGCTCTCGATCAGCGAACCGACCATGAAGTCCGCGAACTGCTGCAGGTCCTTGGAGCCCCAGTCGATGGTCGTGGTCTCGGTCTTGTCAGGGTCGCCGTAGCGGATCGAGCTGCAGCCGGTGGCCTGGAACGAGGAGGCGAGGAGCGCCGCGAGCAGCGCTGTTGTGGTGAGTTTCATGGCTTGGGCGCCGGTGTGCCCGACGCGGGTTGGGATGGGTTGGATGCTTGTGTCGCCTGAGGCGAGGGAGCCGCGAGCTTCTCTCCGCCGATGACGTGGGCGGTGATGCCGCTCTGCAGCGCTCGGGCGAGGATGAACATGGTCTCCTCACGCTCCAAGCGGAAGGAGCCGAGTTCGACCGCAGCCCCGGCGTCCGTGGCCAACTCCAGGGCCACGTCCTCGCCGGGCGGCAGGAAGATGCGCGCGGCGACCCACCGCTGCGGCAGGGTCCTCCAGGTGCGCAGGTCCGCGCGCTCCGAGGCGATGGTGAAGACGTCCATCGCGAGAGCGAGCCACTCGGTGTCCGAGTTCTTTCGAAGCTGCTCTGCCGCCTGACGCTTCAGGAGCCCCCTCACCGCGGAGCGGACCGCCAGCCAGGCGATGCGATCCTTCAGGTTCTGTTCTGCGACCGCCGCGACGTTCTCGACCTCGGAAGCGCGGACCCGCATCGACCGTCCGGGGAGGACCACGTCGAGGGCCGACGCCGGAGAGGTCCCTCCGTCGAATTCAGGAACCGCCCAGGCAAAGACGCCCCCGTCGATCGGCACGTCGATCCGAATCTCCCGCTTCACTGGACCCATCCCCAGCCCCCCGACGAGGACCACGCTTGGCCAGTCCCGCGGCACGGCCTCGCCCTCCTCGGAGAGGTCCAGCTCGTCGAGTCGCCCGAGCCTCGCGCCAAGCCGCCGGAGAGCAGAGGTCGTCAGCTCCCCGCCCACGCCCTTCTCGAGCATCCGCTTGTAGTCGATGAAGGCCTCCCCTGGCTTCCCGACAAGCTCGTAAGCGATCGCCGAGAGCAGGTGCCCGAGCCCGCCCGCCTGATAGTCCGCGTCAAAGAGCTGCTCCTCCGCCGTCAGGAGCTGGTCGACCCGGCGAGCCTCCACGAGGACGTCATCGGGTGCGCCCTGCGCCAGGTAGCACATCCCGAGCATGGAGTGGAGCATGACGCGCTCGTAGCCCTCACCGACGTAGGCCTTCTGGCCCTCGTTGATGACCAGCGAGAGCAGGTCCTCCGTGATCGCCTCCTCGCCGATCACGGCCCGCTCCTCCACCTCACGAACCGCGTCCTCGGCGCCGTGAAGGAGATCGAGCGCCCTGTCGAAGTCCCCCCCAACGAAAGCTGAAGTCCCGGCCTCCGCACTGGAGAGGAACGGCGAACCCGGCGACGCCACATCCTGGAACATCGCCTCCGCGGCCACAAAGTCGCCCGCCTCGAAGGCGCGAACTGGGGCCTCGACGCGATCGTTGTACGTCGCGCACGCACTGAGCGAGAGCGCGAGGGCCAGGGGCCCGGTGGCCTGGCGGCCCGATCGAAGTCGGCGGATCACGTTGATGGAGCCAGTTTCCTCACCGAGGATGAGATCGGTGGGGCGCGAGCGGGCTCTCCGGCGAGGATAAGCCATGACGAGCGGCTTCGCCCCCAAAAGTCCTCGCTCCGGAGGACGCCCCACGACGCGTGAGCGCGCCCGGGAGCCCGGCCGAGCACGGCGACGCCCGGAAAAGCGGCGCCCCGAGCAAGAGGCGGACACCGCGGGCTCACAAGTGCAGAGCCAGCGGCCGCGCTCGGTTACATTCTTGCAACGAGGCCCATGACGAGCACAGAACACCCCACGACCACGTCCACCGCGAACACCCCGCGCGGCTCCGCCAAGAAGCCGAAGGTGACGATGATGGACCAGTTTCACGCCGCGAAGCGTGAGGCTGGCGACGCCCTGCTGTTCTTCCGCATGGGCGACTTCTACGAGCTGTTCGGCACCGACGCCGAGGTGGCGAGCCGTGAGCTGGGGATCGCGCTCACGTCGCGAGCCAAGGGCGCGGACGCCATGCCCATGGCGGGCGTGCCGGTGAAGTCCATGGAGCCCTACCTGATGCGGCTGGTCCGCGCCGGGCACAAGGTCGCCGTCTGCGAGCAGACCGGGGATCCGCGCACGAGCAAGGGCATCGTGGACCGCGGCATCGTGCGCGTGGTCACCGCCGGGACGATCACCGAGGAGGACGAGCTCGACTCACGGGCGAGCAACTACCTCGCGGCCCTCCTCCTCGACAGTGGACGCGCCGGCCTCGCGTGGGTCGATCTCTCCACTGGCCGCGCCGCCGCCTGCGATATCCCGCTCGACCGGGTCATGGATGAGCTGGCCCGGGTGGCTCCGGCGGAGCTGCTCGTCCCAGAGGACCTCCCCCGCACCGCGCCCGAGCTCGCCGAGCAACTGCAGCTGGACCTCGCCCAGCGCATCACCTGGCGAGAGCCGTGGCGCTTCGCCAGGGAGACGTGCTCCCGCGTGCTCTTCGAGCAGTTCAAGGTGAAGACGCTGGAGGGCTTCGGCTTCGAAGACGACGCCCTCGGGGTGTGCGCCGCGGGCGCCGCCGTCGAGTACGCCCTGGAGACCCAGCGCGGAAGCTGTGAGCACCTGCTGCGTCTGGAGCGCGTGGACACGGGCCAGCACCTCGTCCTCGACCGCGCCACCCGCTCGTGCCTTGAGCTGACGCAGACCCAGCGCGGCGCCCGGCGGGAGGGGTCGCTCCTCGACACGATCGACGCGACGCTGACGCCCATGGGCGGGCGCCTGATGCGCGACTGGCTCTTGAACCCGCTGCGCGACGTCGAGCTGATCCTCCACCGTCAGCGCGGCGTGGCCGAGTTCGTGGACGCCCCGTTTCTCCGCGAGGAGGTACGAGACCACCTTGGCAGCGTGCTGGACATCGAGCGCCTCGTGGCCAAGGTCGCGACGGGCCGCGTCAATGCCAGGGACCTGGTGGCCCTCGCAGGGTCGCTCCGCGTGGTGGCCCCCCTCGTGGCCAAGCTGGACGCCGTCTACTCCAAGGTCCTCGGGGACCTCCGGGTGGCCCTCGACCCGCTCGAGGACGTCATCGGGGCCATCGACACCCGCGTGGTCGAGGCCCCCCCCATGACCATCAAGGAGGGCGGGGTCATCGCGGACGGGGTCGACCCTGACCTCGACGAGCTTCGGCAGATCGCGGGCGACGGGAAGGCCTGGATGGCACGCTTCCAGGCCGAGGCCATCGAGCGCTACGGGATCCCCGGCCTCAAGATCGGCTTCAACAGCGTGTTCGGGTACTACCTCGAGGTTCCCGGTGGGCAGGTGGCCCAGGTCCCTCCGGAGTTCGTCCGGAAGCAGACCCTCAAGAACGCCGAGCGCTATATCACCCCCGAGCTCAAGGAGTTCGAGGACAAGGTCCTGCGCGCCGAAGAGCGCGCGAAGGACCTGGAGTACGACATCTTCCAGACGCTCAAGGAGGAGGTCGCCCGCGAGGTCCCGCGCATCCTGGTCACCGCGCGTGCCCTCGCAGAGGTGGACGTGCTGGCAGGCCTCGCCCAGACCGCGGCCGCGCGGAGGTACTGCGCGCCGAGCGTCGACGGCGGCGACTGCATCGAGATCGAGTCCGGTCGCCACCCCGTGATCGAGGCCACGCAGAAGGACGTCACCTTCGTCCCGAACGACACTTCGCTCGACCGAAAGAAGCGCAGCGTCGGGATCATCACCGGGCCCAACATGGCGGGTAAGTCGACCTACATCCGCCAGACCGCCCTGATCGTCCTGCTCGCCCAGATCGGGTCCTTCGTCCCCGCCGCCTCCGCCAAGGTTGGCGTCTGCGACCGGATCTTCACCCGGATCGGGTCCGCCGACGACCTCTCCCGGGGCGCGTCGACCTTCATGGTGGAGATGGTGGAGATCGCCAACATCCTCAACAACGCCGGGGCCAAGAGCCTGGTGGTCCTGGACGAGGTCGGCCGCGGGACAAGCACCTTTGACGGCCTCGCGCTGGCCTGGGCCATCGTCGAGCACCTGCACGAACATGTGCGCGCTCGAACGCTCTTCGCGACCCACTACCACCAGCTCACAGAGCTCTCCGGCGAGCTCGCAGGGGTCCATAACCTCTCGGTCGCGGTACGCGAGTGGGACGATGAGATCGTCTTTCTCCACCAGATCATCGAGGGCGGGACCGACCGCTCCTATGGCATCCAGGTCGCGCGACTCGCGGGGGTCCCCTCCGAGCTCATCGAGCGAGCCCGAGCCGTGCTCAAGAACATTGAACGAGAGTCAGAGGACCTCGGCGGCAGGGTCCTCGATCCCGCCCGCTTCGCGGCCTTCGAGCTCCCGCCCGGCATGCAGCTGGGGCTGTTCGACAACGAGCCCTCCGACCTGGAGAAGGCCGTGGACGAGATCGACGTGGAGGCCACGACTCCCATGGAAGCCCTGACCCTCCTCGCCCACCTCAAGGGCTTGCGCTGAGCTCCCCATGGGCGCCTTCACGGTCCGCGACTATCGCGCGGAGGACGCCGCGGCGATCCTCGAGATCAACGCCGCCAACGTGCCGGAGGTCGGCGATATGGACGCCTCCAAGCTGGACGCCTTCGCCGTGGGCGCCGCGTGGCTGCCGGTCGTCGAGGTGGACGGCGAGGTCGCCGCCTTTGCCGTGTTCCTGACCCAGGGGGCCGACTACGAGAGCCCCAACTACAGGTGGTTCAGCGAACGACATGCGAGCTTCTTCTACGTGGATCGGATCGCGGTCGATGCCACGTGCCGTGGCGTCGGCATCGGTCAGGCGCTCTACCGCGAGGCCGTCTCACGGGCACGTGCTGGCGCCCATCCGGTCTTCTGCGCGGAGGTGAACACCGTCCCCGCCAACGAGGCCTCTCTTCGGTTCCACGCCCTCCTCGGCTTCTCGGAGGTCGCGCGTAAGCGGCCCTACGACCCGGAGTCCGAGGTCGCGATGCTCGAGCGGCTGATCGACGCTGGGTGAGCCCCTGGCGCAGCCCTGGTGTGGGGTACACCAGGGCGACGGCTTGCTGCCCTGAACATCACAGGTATCGAGGCTTGAAGGCAGGCTGCCGAGCGCCCTGGTGAGAGGGACATCGGCAGGCTTCTCACCGTCCTTGCCCCAAAACCCAGGCGCCACCGCAGCGGCCGCAGTCCCGGCCGCTGGACGGAGGCTTCACCGATCCAGTTGACGCGCCGCCGCGCTCATCACGGCGAGGCGCGCATCCTTCACCCCCAGGGCATCCAAGGACTTGAGCGCTTGATCGGCCTCCTCTCTGCGCCCGAGGATGAAGAGCGTGCGGGCGCGCAGGGAGATGAGCTCGGGGTCCAACGGGCGCTCCGCTTGAAGGTCGCTGAGCAACCCAAGCGCCCGCCCTCGGCTGGAGTCTGCCAGCTCGGGGTCGCCATCGATTTCCGCCACCGAGCCGCTCACCAGCAAGGCCCGCGCGCGATCCAAGCGCAACCCACGATCACGCCCATCCATCGCCGCGGCCTGGATCGCGTCCATGACGCTGAGCGCCTTCGTTCTCGCGCGCAGCCACCGCCCCTCGGCGAGGAGTAGCTCCGCCTCGACCACGCCGATACGAATCTTGAGGTCGCCCCCTCGTCGCCCCTTCAACGGCGGTTTCAGCCCGGGGAGCTCGTCCCGAGCCTTGCGGAGCGCTCCTGCAGCCAGGTAGCCCTCTGCGCAGCTGAGCTGCTGGCGCTTCACCTCGACGGAGAAGGAGCTGGGCAGGTCGTCGGCAGCCATCATGGCCTCCAGCAACTCGATGCTCTCTCGGTGCAGCAGGACAGACTCCTCCCCCTTCCCGAGCACGCGCAGCGAGTGCGCCAGGAGGGAGGTGGACTTGGCCCACTCCCTCTGCCAGGTGACGTTCGCTGGCTCCATCTCCCGGAGGAAGCTCCAGGCCGCCACCGAGATCCGGTGAGCCTCGGTGGCCCCGAGGACCTCGCCCAGCTCCCGCTGGGTCCTCGCCAGCACGTCCGCGCCCCGGGCGAGGTTTTGACGAGCCCGCATGGAGCCCGGGTCACACTCGATCAGTTCCTGGGCCAGCTCGACGTGCTCCTTCAAGAGCTCCACGGCGTGACCCCGCTCGCCGCTCTGGAACGCCATGTTGGCCTCGAGCTTGCGTAGATCGCAGCGCAGGGTGATCACCTCCGTGGATCCCGAACCCGCCGCCCCATCGAGATCCTCCAGCGCCGCTCGTGCGCGGCGGAAGAGCCTCAGGGCATTGGCTGCGCTGGACCGCCCTGTCGACATCACCACGTCGCCGAAGCTGATCAGCGCGCGAACGTGGGCGAGCCGGAGTGAGCGATCTGCAGCCCCGCTCTCGATGGACCCTTCGCACAGCTCGATCACGCGGACGAAGTGAGCCCGAGCCGTCTTGAAGTCTCGGTCCTCGACCGCCAGTTCACCGAGCGCGACCCTGGCCGCGATCTCGCCCTCGGTCGCGAACGGGCTGCCGCGCAATTCAGACGCAACCTCGATGGCTCGAATGAACAGCTCCGCAGCCAGGGGCGCCTCACCAAGGATCCGCTGAGCGCGACCGTTCCAGACCAGCGCCATCGCCAACCGCTCTCGGTCGTCCAGCTCGCCCGCTCGCTCTGCGGCCTCGATGGAGGCGAGGATGCGCGCCCCGACCGCCGCCAGCGGGCCGACGTTGTCCATCCGGCTGAGCTCGTCGAAGGTCCCGATCAGCAGCTCATCGGAGGTGACCTGGGCTTCAGCAAGCCGACTCGCCGAGCGGTCATAGGCGGCGGCGGTGCGCTGCTGCGTGGCGCCAAAGACCGCCGCCAGCGCGACCACGCATGTGCCGAGGAGCAGAGTGGTCCCACGTGCGCCCTTGGGAGGCGCGGGGTGCTCGAACGCGGCACGCCACTGGGCTGGGGTCGGGCGACGATCCGCCTCCGCGGCGGTCGAACGTACGGCGAGGCTGGTGAACCGCTCGGGGAGCCCCTTCGGGATCGGAACCCGCCCGCCTTTCGCCTGCGCCGTGAGCTCCTGCTCCGATCCAGCGCGCGACGGTGCGCCTGCGAGAACCTCGAACAGGACGAGGGCGAGAGAGAAGGCGTCTGATGCCGGAGTCGGCGTCGAGCCGCTCGCGACCTCGGGGGAGGCGTACCCCAGCACGGCAGCTCTCGCGGGGGAAGAGGTGGCCGGGAGCAGCGCCACGGTTCCTTCGGCGTCCAACTGAAAGACCGAGGGACGCAAGGCGCCGTGCACTGCGCCGCTCGCGTGGAGGGCCTCCACGGCACCACACAGCTTCAGACAAAGCCGCTCGACGTCTCGTCCATGCGCGATCCAACCACCCTGGCCGTGGGTGCGCTCGGCGAGAAGGTCCGCGAGGGACTGGACGACTGCTGAACCCTCTTGAGTGCGGTGATTGATCACTCGCAGAGACTAGAATTTAGGGGTAAACCCTTCAAGCCCGAGTTCGTTCACTCGGCTCGCCGCTCCGTCAGGCCGTGATGATCTCGACGCCTCCGGAGGCCACATGCAGCGTGTGCTCGGTCTGCGCCACGAGCACGCCAGGTTGCTCGACGAGGGGCGGGTAACGAACAAGTGACCCCTGCCGCGCCAGCTTGGAGATGGTGTCCTCGAGCGCTTCCCGGTCGAGGTCATTGAAGTATCGACGGGCGATCGGAAGCCCCTTCCAGTCCTGCATCGCGCGGAGAACCTGCTTGTCGATGCCCTTGGCCTTCCGGGGAGGGCGGACGAGCATGAACACCTCGGCCTTGCCCGCCTCGTGGATGAAGCCCCGCCCGGTGCAGGCGAAGGGTTCGATGGCGATGACCGATCCTTCCTCCAGACGACCGCCGCCCCGCTCCCCGTAGCTCGGAATCTGGGGGGCACAATGCACCTTCCATCGATCGAGCCCGTGGCCGGTCAGGTTGCGGACCGGCTCGAAGCCAGCGCGGGTGATGGTTCGTTCCACGGCGGCGCCGATCTCCGAGACCGGGCGTCCCGGCTCGACCAGCGCGATCGCCGCGGCGAGAGCGTCCGCGGAGGCGCCGATCAGGTCCGCGTTCTGGCCCTTCCCTGAGAGGTCGACCGTGCAGGCCGTGTCCGCGATCCAGCCGTCCACGTGGACCCCCATGTCGACCTTCACCACGTCGCCCTCCTCGTACACCATCGTGTCGTCCGGAGAGGAGCAGTAGTGCGCCGCACACTCGTTGCGAGAGGTCTGCGCCGGGAAGGCCGGAGCCGCCCCTGCCTCCCGGATCATCGACTCGATCGTCTCGAGCACATGGCGGAGTTCCACGCCCGGCTGGATCGCACCCCGCGCCCACTCTCGACATGCGGCGGCGATCTTCCCGGCGCGCCGCGTCTTTTCCAGACCTTCGTCGTTCATCAGAGCGATGTTACCGCCGATGGCTCTCCCGTCGGGAGGAGATGTCGCCGGTGGATCACCGGAAGAAGCGGGGATCCTCCGCCCGAGACACTCCCCGGCCGCCCTTCCCCTCCATGCGCACCCTCCTGTTGCTCCCCTGGCTCGGCCTCTCCGTCTCCAGCTGCGTCACCTCGACCACCACCGTGGGCGCCGTCGAGACCAAGGGAGCCCTGCTCTCCGTGGTCCCTGCGGAGCGCGCCTGGCTCGTGGAGAATGAGGGGTCCTTCCTGGGCTCCGTGGTCCGCTTCACCGGCCAGGGAGGCTCCAAGGAGTTCTTCTTCATGGTCCGCAATCCCTGGGACCAGGACGTCGGGATGATCGACCACCTGGGCCGATCCTGGAAGCGCGTCCCCCATGAGGAGGACGCCTGGCTGGGCACGGGTACGGTCCTCGAGGGGGTCCAGCGGATCCTCGAGGCCGGGGAGCGAGCTCACATGGTCGAGCTCGATGTCAGCCAACTGGAGGCCCGAACCCGGGCCGAGCGGGCCCGGCAGCCAGGCGGAATTGGCGGATAACCCGCCCCCCCTGGCCCCGCCTGACGGATTGAGCGCAGACCGACACCGGTTATTCCCTCAATCCCCGGCCCGATTCTCTCGATGAGGGAGTGAAGGCACGGTCAAAGGCACGCCCACGCAGCCCACCCGCGCACTCACTCAGCCCCTCCCAGCACCCCTCTCCATAACGCTCACCGGATCCCGAGGCAGTTCTCGATGATCAAACTCGAAGCAGGCGAACGCATCGGTACCTACCGAGTGCTCGATTTCATCGCACGCGGTGGCTTCTCGCTCGTCTACCTCGCCGAAGACGAGGAAGGCCAGAAGGTCGCCCTCAAGATCGGCGACGTCGCCGGCGGCGGCCGTTACGTGACTCGGTTCCTCGAGATCACGAACAAGCGGCAGGCCGAGGGCATCAGCCCCGACGAGACGCCGGCCGAGGCCATCTTCTTCCGCCAGGACGGAGTCCGCATCGACTTCCTCGATGTGCACGAGATCGACGACCTTGTCCGCGAGGAGTCTGCACTCCTTCAGGAGGTCAAGAGCCCCAACGTGGTCACCGTCCGCGACTGCTTCCGGCACGACGGGCGCCCCGTGATGGTGATGGACTTCGTGCGTGGCAAGACGCTGCGCGAGAAGATCCGCGCCCTCGAGGGCATCCGGCTCAACTGGTTCCTCACGATCGTCCGCTCGCTGCAGAAGCTCAACGCTGCAGGCACGATGGAGTACCACGGCGATCTCAAGCCGGAGAACATCATCGTGAAGCCGTCTGGCTCGGTGGTCCTGGTGGACCCCGCCATGCGCGCCGATGAGCGCGGCGTCATCACCACGACGCCCCACTACAACCCCTTCCTCCTCCGGGAGAGCAAGGCGGACGTGATGGGCATCGGCGTGATGCTCTACGAGATCCTCACGGGCGTCCTGCCCTTCGACGAGGTCCCGTGGCAATACGCTGGCCGTGAGCAAGGAGGGGAGACCGAGCGCCTGTCGCTGAGCTTCTTCCTCAGCTACACGCCGCCGAAGGACCTCAACCCGAACACTCCTGAGGCGCTTGCGACCATCGTGTATCGCTGCCTCACCGTGCAGGAGTACGGCCTCGAGGAGCTCGAGACGGACCTCGTGGACTTCCTCCGCAAGGACTGACCGAGCACCCCATCGGCCCGATCAAGGGAGCGCGCGCGGCCATGGCCACGCGCGCTCCCGTTCATTTGAGGCGGGCGCTGGGGCTCTTCCACCCGCGACAAGCCCCCCAGGCAGCGTTCCATCCGTCGATCGGATACCCTCCCCTCCACGCGCCGCAGCCTCGCCGCGCGCCCCGTCATGCCCCCTGAATACGACCGCATTGAGGTCCCGGCCGCCCTCTCCGGACAGCGCCTCGACCGCGTCCTGGACCAGCTCCACGGTGACCTCTCCAAGGCCCAGCTCCAGAAGCTCGTGCGCCGCGGTCAGGTCCGCCTGAACGGCCGCAAGGTCCTTCGATCCAACGGTAAGGTCGCGAAGGGCGCCGTCCTCGAGGTCGCACGCGAGCGGCCGGAGGCGGGACCGCAGGTCACGATCCTGCACGAGGAGCCCGACTTCCTCGTGGTCGTCAAGCCTGCCGGCTGGCTGACCCACGCGGCGGACCGGTCCCAGGTCGTCGACCTCGCGGGCCACCTCGACGCCCTCCACGGCCCGCTCCCCACCTCCCGCGGGGTGGACCGGCCCGGCGTCGTGCACCGCCTCGACCGGGACACCAGCGGCGTCCTCGTCTTCGCCCGCAATGAGGAGACCCTGAAGATCCTCCAGGACCAGTTCCGCGCCCACACCGTGGGCAAGCGCTACCTCGCTCTGGCCACCGGGCGCCCCGACGGAAACTTCATCGTGGACGCGCCCCTCGGGCCGGTCCCGGGCAAGGCCGACCGCCAGATGGTGGACGAGGCCGACGGCAAGGACGCCACGACCGAGGTCGAGGTGCTGGAGCAATTCGCCCAGCACGCGCTGCTCGCCTGCACGATCCGCACCGGGCGCCGCCACCAGATCCGCGTCCACCTCACGGACCGCGGGCTGCCCGTCGCCGGCGACAACCTCTATGGGACCCGCGCTCATGTGGCGCTGCCGGGGGGCCGCGTGCGCCTCGCCCTGCACGCAGAGCAACTGAGCTTCGATCACCCGCGCACCGGGGAGCGACTCCTCTTCGAGGCGCCCCTCCCGCCCGACCTCAGTGCCGCGCTCTCCGCCCTCCGGGCGGGATTCTGACCCCCCAATTCCGCCGGTGAACTACCTCGCGCACGTCACCCTCGCCGAGCCCACCGACGAGGCCCGGCTCGGGGCGCTGCTCGGTGACTTCGGGCGCGGCCTCGAGGTCGATCGGCTCCCCGCGGCCATGCGCTTCGCGCTCCACGAGCACCGCGCGCTGGACCAGTGGTTCGACGATCATCCCAGGGTGCGCGCCGAGCGCGCGCGGTTCCCCGCCGAGCTGCGCCGCTTCGCCGGGATCCTCCTGGACGTGTTCGCCGACCACATCCTGGCCCGGCGCTGGGACGAGCTACACCCCCAGCCGGTCGAGGAGGTCACGGGCAGCCTCTACCGCTCCTTCGAGACCTTCGCCCACCTCCTTCCGCCCAGGCTCGTCGAAGTCGCCCCGCGCATGGCAACCGAGGACTGGCTCAGGGGGTATGGAGACCCGAGGAACATCCGGCGCGCCCTCCAAGGGATCGCCGGGCGCATGCGGCGCGAGACGCCCATCACCGACGGCTTCGAAGAGCTGGGCCAGCGCTACGACGAGATCGAGGCATGCGTCCTGGAGGTCTGGCCCGACGCCAGGGCCTGGCTCGAGGCCCGCCGCCAGTCGCTCCGGTCGCTCGACGCTCAGGCGAAGTAAGCCAGGGCGCGCAACATCGCGTCGGACGTGGTGAGCTCCTTCGCCGCCTCGTCGCCCTGGACATCCTCGGCCACGATGATGAAGAGCGCGAAGCAGGCGTTCAGCACGGGGTCGATGTTCGACCGGATCCACGCCTGCGCGACCTCCACGCCCTCGTGGGCATGCTCCACCGCCTCGAACTGGCCGGTCAGCAGGGCGACCTGGGTGAACTGCTCCGCGAGCCAGCCCCGGTCACGCGCCTTCTCCGGTGACTGGAACATGATGGCCAGCATGCCGCCGATGACCTTCTTGCGGGTCTCGTCGAAGCCTGCGAGCTCGGCGCGGAGCTCATCGCGGGTGGGGATCTTCATGGGAGTCGGCCCGGCGGGCACCGCCCGGAGCCAGGAGCACAGGAGCCAGGAGCCAAGGGCAAAACATAGCGCGCGACGCCCCGCTCGTGGGCGTCGCGCGCGATCCAGCTCCGCTCGATGTCGTCTCATCGAGCCCTGAGAGGTCCGCTCAGCGGATGGGCGGCGAGAGCTCCGTGATGGTCGCGCCCGCCTCCTCGTGGAGCACCAGCACCGAGTAGCGCGAGACCGGCGGTCCCTCGTACCCAGAAACCGAGGCGTAGTCGAAGCGGCCGCGCAGGTCGGTGTAGCCGTCCTTGATGAAGCGCACCTCGCCGCCAGCCATGCCGTAGACCTTCACGTAGGCCTTCGAGATGGGCTTGAGCCCCTCGCTGTCGACCACCCGCAGCTGCCCATAACGCTCGAGCCCCTGGACCGTCAGGCGAGAGGAGAAGTAGGTCCCCCGGCGCGTGATGCCCGCTCCGCGGACCTCGACGAACAGATTCGATCGCTCCAGGTCTGCGGGGAGCGGGATCGTCGTGGAGAGGCTCGCCCCGTCGAGGGAGACGACCTCCACACGGTTCGGCTCGATCAGGCTCGACTGACCGACCTCGCCGCGCACGAAGGGGTTGGCGGAGAAGAGGAACTCCACGTCCATCAGGTGGTAACGCAACTCGACATCGCCGACCCGCTCGTGGGAGATCTTCAGGAGGCTCCCGTCCATCTCGAACTCGAGGATCGGCTCGGTGGCGGCGAGAGCGTTCTGCGCCGCGTCGCGGCCGTCCCCGAGGTCAGCGTCCCCGACCTTGCCGCTCTCGATCTCATCGAGCTGGGCGATGACCCCCTGGAAGCGCTGCCTCCAGCGATCCACCGGGTGATCCACGTGGCGCGAAGCCACCTCCCTGGCGTGGGCGGTGTCCCCCCGATAGAAGTCCATGTAGGCGGACATGTAGTCGTACTGCAGCGCCATCTCGACGCCCTCAGGCTCCACCGCGTCAAAGGCCGCGAGCGCCTCCCCGATCCGGTTCTGGAGGAGCAGGTAGTAGGCGAGCTCCATCCGATCCGAGCCGGTCATGCCGGTCCCGAGGCTGATGCGCCGCAAGAACCTCCGGTACTGGGCCGCGAACTGGTCGTTGAGAATCCGTCGCTCGGAGCCCGCCTCGTGGCTCCTTCCACGGACCAGCGGCTCGAAGGCGAGGTGCTCGTAGAGACCCCGATCGAGGGCGCTCGCCGTGTAGAGCGGCGACTGGAAGGGCGCCTGAACGAGGCCGAGGACGCGCCCGTTGGTCGAGAGGAAGCGCCTCGTGCCCGCCTCATCCCGCAGCTTGATGGCGTACTGCTCGAGCACCGGAGCGCTCACCTGCCGGGCCCCCAGCGAGGCCGTGATCGCGTCGAACGACCCCTGGTCGCCCATGCGCCAGGCAACCCGCGAGAGGTCGACCATCAGAGGGTTCCCCGCCTCGAGGAAGGCGACCACTTCCTCGACCGATCCGTTCTGCGAGATCCAATCCCAGGTAGATCGATCCACCTCGGAGAGCTCCTCGACGACCGTCAGCGTACGAGCAGGCGCCGCGCCGAGCAGCACCTCTCCCTTCCCGGCGTGGACGGGGTAGTCCTGGAACTCGCCGGGAGAGGGGAAGTAGAAGGCCACCTCGAGGGATCGGGTCCCGTACGCCGGCAGGGTCACGAGCTCCCCGTTCGTCACACGGTTGCCGTCCACGGGAAGGGCGCCCTCGGGGATCTGCACGAGGGCCACGAGTTCCACCGGCGCCGAGGACGTGTTGGAGAGCACCATGCGGCAGCCGTAGGGCACCCCCACCAGGAACTCACCGGTGATGAACCGGTCCCGGTCGACGCCTTCGACCTTCTCCATCGGGCGGCTCAGCTCGAAGAAGTCCTGGCCGACCAGGATTCGCTGCTGCTGACCCGGGTCCGCTGCGGACGGCGCGATGTCCTCGAGGGCCACCAGCGCCGGGGACCCCACGGTCAAGCGGACGCTGCGCCCGTCCACCTCGACCTCGCTCTCCTCCGCGGAGAAGGGCAGGTCCAGGAAGGCCAGGGCCAGGAGCGCCTCGGTGGCGCTGCGGGTCGCGGTCGGGAAGTGGGCCGAATAGAAGGGGCCAGCGGCGGCGGCGAAGTCTGCCCAGAAGGGCGAGATCGGCACGAGCCGGTAGGTCATGTCCTCGCGCCGCACGCGCCAGTAGTGCGTCTCGGCGAGCGCCTGCGTCGGGTCGAGGTCCCGGTAGAGCGCTCGGGAGGAGTCGAGGTCGCCCCCCTCGAACCACAGCCCTGCCACGACCTCGAGCTCCTCGACGATCTCGCCCCCGGCGAAGCTCTCCGTCGGCTCCTGCACCTCTCGCCCGCGCTCCACGGGGCTATCCGAGAGAGCCCTACCGAGGAAGAAGTCGTCGCTCCCCGCGACGTCGCCCCCGTATCCGAGCGCTCCGAGCTTGTCCTGGGTCAACGCCTTGGCGTCCGGCGCGGGCGAGGAGGGCCCTGCGGGCCCCGGGCTCGAGGGCCCACCGCTGCCACCGCCGCCACCGGCGCCCGGCCGCGCAGGCGAGGCCGATTGGGAGGGCGCGACCTGCTTGCGGACCTCCGCGAGCTTCGTGTCGAGGAGCGACCGACGCCTGTCCATACTGCGGCTCGCGAGCACCGAGGCGAAGACTCGATCCAGGGAGAAGACGCCCGCCGGCACCGTCGCCAGGAGGTCCTGCGCGGACCGTTCGGCGTCGAGGTCCAGCCGGCGCAGCAGGAGGATGCGCTCGACGGCGTTCAGCTCCTGGTACCGCCACGGCTCGAGGTAGCCGGCGAGGTCTTCCCCGAGGAGCCAATCGTCTATGAACGTCTTGCCCCCCTTGTTCGCGATGTATGGAGCCACGACCTCGCGGAAGAAGCCGGGGTCCTTCTCGTGGATGAAGACATTGACCTCGTGGCACGCGTACTCCGAGTAGAGCGCCCGCTTCTCGGCGGCGTCGAGCGCCGGCCAGCGGGTGAGGAACTCGAAGGGCTCCAGCGAGGGGCGCCCGGGGGCGCCCGCCGTCATGGTGGCGTAGAGCCGGAACACATCGCCGAGGGTCTGGAACGTCTGCGCGTCGGCGTTGGGCCCATCCCGGATCACGAGCTCATCCCCGGCCTCCAGGACCTTGATCTGACGCTGCTGCGTCATGGGGCGCGCGGGGTCCAGCCCGTCTGCCAGGCGCTCGTCGCGGACGGCGATGGGCCGCGGCGCACGAAGGACCTCACGAGAGGTGGTCACGGCGCCATCAAAGGCCACGATCCGGAACTGCTGCAGCCCATCAAAGGCCCCCATCGGGATCTGCACGCGCCCCTGGGCGTCCGGCGTCAGCCCCGCGAGGATCACCGCCGGGCGGGCCAGGAAGTTGAGGTCCAGGGAGTCGACCCCTTCGCCCTTGGACTTCCGTGCGCGGCCGCCGCCGCGGCCGCCGAACTTGCCCCCAGCTCCGCCGCCCAAGCCGATCAGCTCATTGGTCAGCTCGAAGGCGGACTCCATCCGGTCCGTCGTCTCGGACAGGACCCAGGGGTTCAGGAGTAGCGAGGCCCGGGCGAGCATGTTCCCCGGATAGATCTCCTGGGCCCGTCGGCTGAGGATGTACCGGTACTCCTCCCCGATGGCACGGCCCGAGTCATACGTCGTCGCGGGGGCGACCAGGGTCCGCGAAGAGCGGCCCGACACGTGACGCAAGGCGAGCTCCTCCGCGGGGTCCTGGTGCCCCTGGAAGCGCGAACCGAGGACCGCCACCTGGGTGCTCGCCGAGACCCCGGCGAGGTCGACCGTGAGGCCGTCGTCCGTGGAACGGACCCCCCGAATCGTGAGCGGCGCTTCGCTCGAGAGCGGCAGGGCGCGGTGCTGGCTGAGCACGAACCCTGCGCGCACCTCGCCCTCCTCGACTTGGACGCGGAAGGTCTGCCCGGTGTCGTGGATCCGGAGCGCATAGCTCCCGCGCTGGAGGTCCCCCAGCACCAGGTAGCCGGGCTCGAGCGAGAGGGCTGAGAACCGGTCGAAAGCCGGGTGCTCGGCGCGGAGCTCGATCAACGAGACGTCGGACGGCTGCAGGGAGCCTGTACCCTCGAACGGGACGCGGAGCGCCCGTCCGACCCTCGTGTTGAGCTCCCCCGGGAGCCCCCTGACCACCCCGTCCGGGAGCGACCAGTCGTTGGTCCCGATCCCCTCACCGGTGACCCTGATCCTCGTCGCCCCCTTGAGCGCGCCGAGGTCGAGGTGCCCCAGGTCATCGGAGCGGAGCTCCTTGGAGGTCGAGCGCGACGAGTAGGCCGTCCAGACGGAGACCCGCGCCGCGCGGCTCGGCAGGGCCTCACCGTTCCGGCCCCGCAGCTCGATCTTGTACGCGCCTGGATCCCGCCGGAGCATGGCCTGCCCCACGGTCGAGCTCCGGGCGATCCCGTTGACCGAGACGATCCTCTGCTTCGAGGAGAGGGACACCCGCTCCCCATCCACGGACCGGCGGACCCTGCCCTTGAGCTGGATCCGCAGCTGACGCAGCCGCTCGGGGACCTGGATCTCGGCCACGAGCACCCCCGGCGCCGCGGACCCGTCACCGTCAGGGTCCAGGAGCGCAACGGAGGTGGCCTGCAGGTCACCCACCGTGAGGGTCGAGATGGCCTGTTCGAAGTCCCAGGACTCGACCTCCAGCTCGAGATCCTCCACCCGATCCAGCGAGAGGCGCTGACCGTTGAGCGTCAGGCGCGGGCGGACAATGATCCTCGCGCGGTTCCCCTCGATCAGGGCCTCGGCGGCAATGTGGGTCGCGCCATCGAGCGAGTAGGACTCGGCGCGATGAGGGAAAGTCGTCACGGCCGACAGCGCGCCGGACCGGACGAGCACGCGCCGCTCCTGCGCCTCGGTCGTGAAGGGGAGGCGGATGTAGCCCTGCTCGTTGGCCGCGAAGTCCCGCTCGCCAAAGCGCAGGACCGCGTCCATGACCTGCTGCCGCTCGCCGTCGAAGACCGCGAACACGTGCCCGTTCGGCCCGACTCGCTCGATGAGGTCGAGGCGCCCCTTGCGGACGATGGCGCGGCTGGCCACGCCCCCCCCGATCAGCTCGACCACGTAGGTCCCCGGCTCATCCACCGCGGGCAGGTCGATCCGACGCTCCACGCGCCGCATGGGCGGGGCGTCCAGGTCGACCGTGAACTGGTCGTTGGTGACCAGCCCGTCCAGGTTGATGTTGGTGGAGATCGACCGGTCAAAGAGGTCGAAGTAAGCGACCGGGTCCACGCGGAAGACCTTGATCAGGACCGAGTCCACGTTCTTCATTCGCACCGAGAGCGAGACGTCCTCGCCCGCCGCGAAGCGCGACGGGTTCGTCCGCTCGAAGTCGAGCTCGACGAGGTTCCTCAAGGCCTCGGCCTGAGCCGGTCCGCCGACCATCTCGATCAGCCCATCCTGGTCGCCCTCGCCGCCGTAGAGCAGCTGGGTCCGGGCCCATGCTCGCCGGACGAAGCGCTCGGGGAGCACAGCCAGATAGGCTTGATAGCCCGCCTGGCCCCGGAGCGACGTCTCCAGCAGCTCCTGGACCACGGGCTCATCATTCCCCACAGCCGGGAGCCGGGTCGCCCCGCCGACCGCATCGCCGAGGCCCGCGGCAGCGGCCCGGGCCTGCGGCTCCAGGTCCAGATAGCCGACCTGGCGCGGCAGGCGCAGGTAGCGCATGAAGCGCTCCTGGTCCACCTGACCCTCGTCGAGGTCAAGGACGAGCCGGTGGTAGAGGAGGTGCACCTTGATCGAGTTGAACGACTCTGGGAGCTGGTCCGCAAAGGCGAGCGCACGGTCCAGATAGGCCGCGCGCACCGCTCGGTCCCCCATGGACGCGCCGTCCGCCGGGGCAAGGCGGCTCAGCACCGACTCCACATAGAGCCGGTTCGAGAGCAGCTCGGGCCGACGCCGGCGGAGCTCCTCCAGCTGGTCGAGGAAGAGCCGCTTATGGATGGCCCTGGATCCGAAGGTGGCCTTGGGGTGGTCGCGGAGGTCCACCTCGATCGCCGCCACGAGGCCGGGAGCATCCGGCCACTCCAGCTGGTCGAGCACCGCGCCGCGCTGGGCCTTGGTGAGGGTCATCGCCGTCAGGAGCGAGCGTTGGATCGCCCGGCTGAGCTCGCTGACACCCCGCCCGTCCTCGCGTCTCAGGGCCGCCTTGATGAGGGCACTCGCGCCAACGGACGCCTGATCGAACGCCTGGGGGAGCTTCGTCACCGCGTCCGACGAGTCGCGGCGATGGTTGAACTTCAGGCCGAGTTCATCCTCGAGGAACTTGAAGGTCAGCG
Organism: uncultured bacterium; assembly: GCA_938083085.1. Classification (GTDB taxonomy): domain Bacteria; phylum Planctomycetota; class UBA1135; order UBA1135; genus Saltatorellus. The sequence goes on along the minus strand of CALLKX010000005.1, from coordinate 52,363 downwards.
CAGGATCGTCGGACGCCCGCAGCAGGGCCTGCCGGGCCTCGATCTGCCGCAACGCCGGCGTCGACCCCGTCTCTCGCCAGCGCTCGAGCAGCGCCTCCGCTCGATCGAGCGCCCCGGTCTGCTGGAGGTACAAGCACGAATAGAAGTAGTGCTCCGGGCTCCCAGGCAAGAGCTGCTCCAGCACAGCGCCGCGATCCTCGGCGAGAGCGAAGGTCTCCTCAAAGCCCACTGGCTGACCGGCCTGTCGCGAAGGCGGGATCTGCCCCTGCGCGGGGGCGGCGACAAGGAGGAGCGCGAGAGAGAGGGACCGAATTGAGAGCTTCATGGACGTCCGTTGGCTGCGCTGGCCCCCTCCCGGTCGGGGAGAGCGGTCCAGTTCACAGTTCCAACGGTAGGCGAACGGCGCAGGTTGGTCACATCCAGGGATTCTTGCGGGCCGGCACCCAGGGCGGGGATCGACGCCCTTGGCCGTCGTGGGGCGGCGTCTCGGCCCAGATGGCCTGACGGCCTTCAGTTGGACGGACAGGGCAGTCGATCCAATCGAGAACGGGTCGCGCCATGAAGTCCACCACCACCATCCCCGCTGTCCAGCAGCCCGATGTGAAGGGAACGACCGTCGAGATCGCCACGCAGTGCCTGAACCCGGGGCAAGCGCGTGGCTGAACGCCGCCAAAAACGAGTCCTCGTGATCGGCCCCGTGCCGGCGGACGAGGAGTTCGTGAGCGGCATCCAGCTGTCCTTCGCCTCCATGCTGGAGGCGCTCCTTCGGGAGCCCTCGCTGGAGGTCGTCGTCCACGACCTCTCGGTCACGCGCGAGGGCCGCAGCCCGCTCCGTCAGTCCATCGACGAGGCGCGCGTCTTTGCCAGCCTCGTGGGCCGCATCACGACCCCGTGGTCCCGCTTCGACGCGGTGCTCTTCAATACATCTGCCGGCGGCTTGCTGCGCTCGGGCGGCATCGTCCGGTCCGCCTGCAAGGCACGCGGGGTCCCCCTGATGGTCCGGGTCTTCGGAGGCGATCTCGACCTGCTCGCCGACGAGGCCAATGAACGTACCCGTCAGACGTTCGAGCGCTCCACCCTGATGGCCGACCGCGTCCTCCTCCAGACGCATTCGCTGTGCGAACGATTCAAGAGCTCGGACGACTGCCGCCGCGTGCGATGGTGGCCAACGACACGGAACGCAACTCGGTTCAACGGCGCCCGCCCCGACCAGGCCCGTCGCTTCCTCTACCTCGGGCCGATTCGGCCCGAGAAGGGCATCCTTGAGGCCGTCGAGGCTTCGAAGCGCCTTCCGGACGGGGCCTCGCTCACCCTCGTGGGCCCGCACCACGTCGGCTTCACCATGGACGGCGTGGACCTTGGGGATCGGTGCCAGTTCCTTGAAGCTCCCCCCGAAGGTGGAGTGGAAGAGGTCCTCAGGAACCACGACGTGCTGGTGTTCCCCAGCTACCACAAGCGCGAGGGGATGCCGGGCGTGATCCTGGAGGCCATGCAATCGGGCCTGCCCGTCATCTCGACGCGCTGGCGGGCCATTCCGGAGCTGGTGGAAGACGGCGACAACGGCGTCCTCGTGGCGCCGCGGTGCCCCAACGGCCTCGGCGCCGCCATGCGCCGGCTGATCGAGACGCCGACGCTCTTCCGCCGCCTCAGGGAGGGCGCCCGGATCACCGGCGAGCGCTTCCGCTCCGTGCACTGGGAGCCCAAGCTGGTGCGCTGGATCCACGAGCTCGTGGAGGAGCGTTCGTCGCCCATGCAAGGCGACCGGCGCTCCGCCAGCTAGGCCTGCTGGCGTCCCTTCGCTCCCAAGGACCAGCGCTGAGTGCGGTGGCGCCCGATGATTGTGCCGCCCCGATCAGGCCGCCAGGTCTGACCCTTGGTGGGCTGCGTACGCGCCAGGTGGCCAGAGCCACCCGAGGCGCACCTCAGCTCGTCCGCTGGGTCTTCGCCCGCTCGATCCGCAGCTCGGCGAGGAGCTGCGCGGCGGTGTGCGTCCCGATCCCGCGCTCCTCGGCCAGCTGGAAGACCTCCTCGAGGTTCTCGGCGATGCGGTGGATCTTCTCCATCGCCACCTCTTCCACGTAGCCGCCCTCGTGACGCTCGACGCTGACGTTGATGATCCCCGCCGCGTTCACCACGTAGTCCGGCGCGTAGAGGATGCCGCGTTGGCCGAGCTCATCGCCGTGGCGTGGCTCGAGCAGCATGTTGTTCGCGCAGCCCGCAACGATGTCACAGGTCAACCTCGGGATGGTCTCGTCGTTGATGCCGGCCCCGCGGGCGCAGGGCGCGTAGATGTCACACGGCTCATCGAGGTGGCCCTCCTCCGGGACGGAGCGATACCCGAACTCCTCGCACAGGGCCGCCACACGGTCCTCCTTGATATCGCAGATGATCACGTCGGCGCCACGCTCCTTGAGGAGCCGGGCCATCTCCCCCCCCACGGCGCCGACGCCCTGGATGAGGATGCGCTTGCCGGTGAGGTCGGTCGAACCGTAACGGTGCTTGGCCGCCGCCTCGATTCCAACCACGCAGCCATAGGCGGTGTACGGGCTGGGGTTCCCCGAGCCCCCCTCCTCGCGGGAGAGCCCGGTCACGTGCTGGGTCCCCTCTTGAACGTGACGCAGGTCCTCGATCGAGATGTTCATGTCCTCGGCGGTGATATAGGAGCCGCCGAAGCTGTCGACGAACCGTCCCATGGCGCGGAGCAGCTCCGGGGACTTGTCGGTCTCCGGGTTCCCGATGATGACCGACTTCCCGCCGCCGAGCCCCGTGTCCGCCACCGCCGACTTGCGCGTCATTCCGCGGGCCAGGCGGACCACGTCGAAGAGGGCGTCGTCCTCGGACGGGTACTCCAAGAAGCGGAGCCCACCCAGGGCCGGCCCGAGCGTCGTGTCGTGCACCGCGATCAGTGCATGGAGTCCGGATTCTTGGTCGATGCAGCGCGCGACGCGCTCGTAACCCTCGACGGGAATGTCTGTGATCTCCATGCTTGGTCTTCCCCGGTCACGGTCGGGGCGACGGCCCGGTGCGGACCGCCAAGCGCCTTCCGACTCGGATTTGGGGCAAGCAGTCTAATCGACACCCCCGACCGCCCGGAAGTACCCCGTGGCAGATTGACGCACGTCGGTCGCCCCTATTCGACCTCGATTCCCCCTGGACCACCCCTGGACGCCTCGTTTGACCGATCGCAAGAGAAGCGTAGCCGCCGGAGATCGACCGGTGCCCGCGGGGGTCGACGTGGCCCGACCAGCGTGCGTCGTGCTCTGGGCGAGCGGCACGGACACCCGGTTGGACGGGATCGTGCGCATGGCGGCGGTCCGCAGGAGCGCCGAAGGGGGTTGGGAGTCGTTCGAGACCTTCTGCGCGCCCTTCGCCGATGATGCCGGCGCCACGCGTCGGATCGTCGCCCGTTTCGGCGTTGGCTCGGACGCCCTCGAGGCCGCGCCGCCCATGGCCGAGGCCTGGCGACGGCTGCGCGAGTTCGTCAATGATCGGCCCGTGCTCGCGGACGATGGGACGCTCCTGGCGACCTGGGCCCGGGCCCTCGACCGCCAAGCCCAGGTGCAAGAGGCGCCACTCGATGTCATCGGACTGGACGACGTCACCGCCCTCGTCGAGCCAGGACACCTCTCCTCCTTCGCCTCACCCGAGCTCATCTGGACCTTCCTCGAGGCGGAGCTCGCGCCGCAGCCCAAGGCTGCGATCCAACCACCCCATGTCCTCGCGGCGCTCGCCGAAGTGGTGGCCCGCTTTCAGGATCACGGTCCCGCGGTCCACGCCGTCTGTGCGAGGGGCTGGAGACGTGCCCTCGAGGGTCTCGAGGGGGAAGACCTGGCCGCGAGCCGGCGACTCGCGAGGACCCTCGATGTGATCGAGCACCCCGGACGCTGGGGAGGGGACACCGAGGTCTTCGCCGGTGGCCGGCTTCGCGATGGGATCCTGTCAGAGGGCGCCGCCGAGGACCTCGATGAGGATGACCCGCTCGCGATCCTGGATCCGGCGGTGGCCAGGCAGCCCGAGCTAGACGACGACAACAAGCCCCTCGACGCCGACACCGAGGACGCGGCCCCCTTCATGGACGAGGACCTCGTCCTGCTCGACGAGCTCTTCAAGACCCACCTGCCGGACCTCTTCAACGAGGGGCAGACGCGCAGGTCGAGGGCGGAGATGTACCGCAAGAGCCAGCACCGCGTGGCCGAGGAGGTCGCGCGCTGCCTCGGCTCGGACGAGCTGCTGCTCGTGCATGCCCCCACGGGGACGGGCAAGACCCTCGCCTACCTGCTGCCCGCCCTCATCTGGTCGCGTCGCTACGGGGTGCGCGTCGGCATCGCCACGTACACGCGCGCCCTCCAGAGTCAGGCCATGGAGCGCGAGGTCCCCCGGGCTCTGGCCGCGCTCTCCCGCGCGGGGCTCCCGGGCGGGTTCAAGGTCTCGATCCTGAAGGGCCGCGAGCACTCCCTCTGCTGGCGAGCCCTCAGAATCCACACTCCCCAGGAGGGTGACGACCCCGAGACCTGGCTCGCGTGGACCACGCTCGCCCTCTTCGGACTGCGGGACGGCGAGGGAGACCTCGACCGCTTCCCGCGTCGCCCCCCCGTCCGCCTCATGGGCACCGGCGCCTACAGGACGGCGCTCCGTGTGCTCCTGAGCCACGTCAAGGGGCGCAGCGGCTGCTGCTCGACTCAGGCGGACCGGGCCGTCTGCGCGGCTGAGACCGCCCGACGCAAGGCGGAGAGGAGCCACGTCGTGATCACCAACCACTCCTTCGCCCTGGCCCGGCCGGAGTTCTTCCGCCGCGTCGTCTTTGACGAGTGCGAGCACCTCCACGACCAGGCCATGAGCGCCTGGAGCCACCGGGTGTCCTTTCCGGACATTCGGCGGATCCTCCGGCGCCTCCATGAACCGGGCGCGAGATCCGGTGGCGGCAGGCAGCGGCCCGCCCTGGACCGGCTACAGAAGAAGTTTCTCCCCGGGTCGGCGGCACATGACCGGCTCAAGGCCGCTCTGGTCCTTTGGACCCACGCGTCCACCGCGCTCTCTGACCTGGAGGCCCAGGTCCTGGCCTATGAGGGGTGGCGTAGCTCTGCGCTCCTCGGCCGCGGCGAGTCGGAGCAGCATGGCCTCTTCAGGGAGTTCGTCGAGACCTGCCCGGACGCCGGGCAGATGATCACGGCGAGGGTGGCCCTGGAGTCCTCGCTCGCCCGCCTCGACGGCGCCCTCGCGCAGCTCACCGAGGAGCTTGAGCTCGCGCCGATCCGACGCGGGGAGCGGGTCCGCCGCACCCTGGAGCTCTCAAGGATCGACGTGGTCGAGGTGGGTCGAGCGGTGGCCTCGTGGCTGCCCATGGACAACGGTCTCCCAAGCTTCGGGAACCGAGTCTTCCACGACGTCGAGCGAAACGTCCGGGACGAACCCGTCCTGGCCGCCCTTGTGCTGCTGCCCGGGGATGCCCTGGGCCGACACTACTACCCCGAGCTCTCCTCGGCGGCCTTCGTCTCCGCGACCACGCGGCTGGGCGGGAGCTTCGACAAGGCGCGCAGGTACCTGGGCCTCGACCGCGTCGCGGCGCGGGACCGGGAGACCGGAGATCTCGACTACACCGCCGGCTGCGAGCGCGTGACGTCCTTCCACGCGCCCGAGGTCTTCGACTACAGCCGGGTGATGGTCGGCGTACCGCGTGGCGTTCCATCCGTGCAGAACCGTGAAGCCTACCTCGACTTCCTCGCGCGCTACCTCCCCTGGTACGCCGAGCGAACCCGCGGCCGCATGCTCGTCCTCTTCACGAGCCTGCGCGACGTGCGAGAGGTGGGCGAACGCGCCACAGCGGCCTTCGAGGCGCGAGGGCTGCCCCTGTTCTGGCAGGGCATGGACGCCGCCGGCAAGGAGGAGCTTTCGAGCCTCTTCCGCGAGCGGGTGGAGTCCACGCTCTTCGGCGTCGACACCTTCTGGTACGGCGCGGACTTTCCGGGAGAGACCCTGGAGACGCTCGTGCTCGCGCGGCTCCCCTACGGCGTCCCCGACCGCTATCACCACGCTCAGTGCGCCGCCATCGGGAGGATGGCCCAGCACAGCGGTATCTACATGCCCCGGGCCCTCGCCAAGTTCCGCCAGGGGTTCGGGCGCCTCATGCGCAAGGCCACCGACCGAGGCGTGGTGCTGATCATGGACTCACGCGTCACCGAGCGCCGCCACCGCGAGTTCATGGGCGAGCTCCCGGTGGAGCGGCCCGGCCAGTTCGACGCGGAGACTCGCGCGCGGCTCGTTCGTGGCGACATCGACCTGGTGGGCCGCGAGGCGTTCGCCCACCTCGGGCTGCTGTCGGACATGGAGCGCCGCGGGCTCGCGCCCCACTTCTCCGGACGGCGGGCCCCTGACGAGGGGTCATTCGCTCGCGCCGGTCGGGACGCTCCGCTCCGGGCGCCCATCGACGAGCCCACCGGGCCCATCGAGATCAACCCCGACGATCTGCCCTACTGATTCGCCCTGCTGATTCGCCCCGTCGCGGTCTCCCTCTCGACCTCGACGGCCCCATGGGCGGAGCCCGATGGGACCTTGCGAGCGGCTGACCTTAGGAGCCCGACTTCTCCGGCTTCGGCGCCTCGGCCTCGGCCTCGACCGACTCCTCCTCGGCCGACTCCTCCTCGGGCGGATCGAAGTACTTCTCTCGGATCCACTCCGGCTGCCAGCGATCCGGCTTGCGCTTGGCCCCGCCGAGGTCCACGTGGAGCTCGGAGGGCTCCGTCACCGTGAGCGGGTCCGGGTCGCCTGTGAGCCGCCGCCACGTCGCCATCTCGCGCTCAAGCCTCGCGATGTGCGACGCGTACGCGGGGTTGGCCGCGAGGTTGATGGCCTCGAGCGGGTCCGACGCGAGGTCGAAGAGCTGCCGGTGAGCCACCTTGGGGTACACGCAGAGCTTGAAGCGACCGTCGGTGACCGCGCGCTGGGTCTTGCCCATGGACAGGAAGATCGAGTCGCGCACCTGGGTCACCTCGCCGTCCCAGAGGGGCTGGAGGTCCTCGCCGTGGATCTCCTCCTCGATCCCGACGCCCGCGAGACCGAGGAGCGTCGGGTAGAGGTCGTACAGGTAGGTGAGCGCCGTGAGGTGCCGCCCCGCCGGGATCCCCGGTCCCGAGATCATCATGGGCGCTCGGAGGCTGTGCTCGTAGACGCTCTGCTTTCCGAGGAGCCCGTGGCTTCCCACGGCGAGCCCGTGGTCAGCGGCATACACAATGATCGTCTCTCGATCGCCGCCGCGTGCGTCGACCGCAGCCAGCACGCGCCCCACCGCGTCGTCGAGGTGCTCGATCAGCCCGTAGTACTCCGCGAGCTGATCCCGCACGACCTCCGGATCCCTCGGCCAGGCCGCGAGCTTCTCGTCGCGCACCTTCAGGAAGCCGTTGTCGAAGTCGTGCTGCGCGCGGAAGTTCCCGGGCAGAGCCGGACGCTCTCGGTCCCGCCACGCCAGCGGCGGGTCCCGCGGGTCGTGCGGCGCGGTGAACGCCACGTAGCAGAAGAAGGGGGAGTCCTCCGGCGCGGAGGCGATGAAGTCGGCCGCGGCCCCCGAAAAGACGTCAGAGGAGTGTCCCTCCGCCCGCCGCCCCTCGCTGAACGTCCCGTCGTCCTCCATGTCGACCACGGGCACCTTGTTGTGGTCCGACATCCCGCCGAACATGATCTCGCGTCCCGCGGAGAAGCTCCGGGTGAAGGAGTCTCTCCCGTTGTGCCACTTGCCGGTGCCGAAGGTCTGGAAGCCCGACTCGCCCAGGAGCTCCCCCAGGGTTCGGCACCCCTCCATCGTGCGGTGATTGATGGCGTGGTAGGCCCGCCCCGTGTGGAGCATCGCCCGGCTCGGCGCGCACACGGCGCCGTGGGAGGAGCCCATGCAGTAGGACCGCCGGAAGGAGACGCCGCCCGCCGCGATCCGGTCCATGTTGGGCGTCTGGATCGCCGGGTTCCCCCAGGCGCCGATCGTGTCCACGCGCTGGTCATCCGCGAAGACGAGGAGGATGTTCGGCCGATCGTCGGGCCCGGCGGGCGCGGGCTCCGCCGAGGGCGCGTCCGCCGCGAGGTCCGAGGCCGCAGGGGGGGCTGCCCCCGCGTCCTGAGAAGAAGCGGAGCCTGCGAGGGCCGCGAGGGAGAGGAGGACAAGGAGGGTCTGCCGCATCCCCTGAGTCTATCCTCGTCGGCTGATCCGACAGCCCCCGCGCCGCTCGCTATGCTCCGAGCGTCGCCGCTCGCCCGATCCAGACGCCGAAGCTCCCCCGCCATGACCTCCCTTCCCGTCCTCCTCACTCTCACCCTCGCGGCCCCCGCGCTCCTAGGGCAGCCGGCCGCAGGCTCTGCGACTCCGGTGGCGGCCGGTTCGCCCACCAAGCTGGCCACAGAGTTCGCCGCCGAGTCTGCCGCTCCAGAGCGGAGCGCCGCTCACGACGATCGATCGGATCTCGTGATCCTCAATGACGGCAAGGAGATCGAATGCCGGGTCATCCTCGAGGCCGAGGACTACATCCTCACCCGTCGGGGGTCGAAGAAGAAGCAGTACCGCCGGGAGGACATCGCCGAGATCCACTCCGTCGAGCGCAGCCTGGCGCAGCTCTTCGAGCGCTATGACGCGCTCTCGTCGCGAGGCCCCGCCGAGCTCGCGGAGCTCGCGCTGTTCTGTGAGCAGAACGAGCTCCCCAGCGAGGCGCGCAACCTCTGGATCCAGGTGCTGACCCAGGACCCCGTGAATGAGCAGGCCTGGAACGAGCTGGGTGGCGTGTACACCAAGCGGCGCGGGTGGCGACTGAAGGTACGCGGGCGCTTCTACACCGTGGATCAGCTCCGGGAGCGGGTCTCCGACTGGAAGCACGCCATGGAGATCCCGACGGCGCACTTCCTCCTGAAGACCGACATCGAGCCGGAGCGAGCGCTCAACATCGCCCTGAACCTCGAGCGCGCCTACATGACCTACTACGAGGTCGTCGGCGAGGCCCTGGCCCTGCAGGTCTTCGACGAGGTCCCCGAGGTCCACGTCTTCAAGGACCCCAAGGACTACCCCACGCCGCGCTTCCAGGGCGACGAGGCCTGGTTCAGCCGGGGAGAGAACACGGTCTTCGTCAACGGGGCGAGCCCGGCCGTCGCCAACGCCGCCGTCTTCAAGCTCACCCACGCCCTCGTCCTCAACTCGTTCCGACGCACGATCGGCGGGAACGGCAGCATCGCTCCCTGGACCGAACGAGCCCTCGCAGAGGCCTTCTCGTACGCCCTCCAGGTGGAAGACGGCGTCGCCACCTGGGAGTTCGGACGTCCGATCATGGAGTACTTCCGCCTCCAGGCGGCGGACGACAAGCCCCTCGGGATGAAGCGCGTGATCACCGCCGGCTACGGGGCCTTCAACAATGGGACCGACGCCCGGCGCTACAACGCCGAGTGCCACACCCTGATGTTCTTCCTCCTCCACGCCGAGGAGGGCAAGTACCGCCAGGGCTTGGCCGACTACATGCGCAGCTCCTTCAAGGGGCAGAGCGCCCCGACACACCTGGAGAAGGCCCTCGGCGTGAAGCTCAAGGACCTCGAGCCCCAATGGAACGCGTTCGTCGAGGCGACCGCGGCCCAATGAGCCGCCATCTCGGAAGTGCCCAGGCCTGGCGCAGCGCCGCGCTGATCGGGATCGCGTGGCTGGCGACGGGTTGTGTCCTCACCGAGGACCAGCGGATCGACCAGGAGCTTGCCCAGGGCCGTTTCGAGGTCCACGCCGATGCGCTGACCGCCCCGCTGAAGACTCCGGCGACCTTCGCCTACGCCCCAGGCTCCACCGTCCACCTCGCCGACAACCGGTTCGACTCCTTCGAGATCGAGGGGCTGCTCCGCTCCGCCCTTGCGCGGAGGCTCGGCGACCTCGGGCTGACGGCGGCGTCAGGCGCGGCGCCGGACTATCTCGTGGGCTATCTCGTCACGGCGAATGAGGGCGCCATGGTCGCAGAGGCCATGTCCACCATCGGAATGCCGGCCCCGCGGACGGGCGAGGGTCGTGAGCTCCCGGTGGGCACCCTCGTCCTCGCCATCAGCGCGCCGCGCGCCAACCGGCTCATCTGGAAGGGGTCCATCGTCGGCGCCATCGACCCGGAGAGCGACCCTCAACGAAGACAGGAGCGCGCCGACCTGGCGGTCGCCGCGCTCCTGCGATTGCTTGCTGATCCAGCGGACGCCTAGCGCCTACCGGATGCCAAGGCTGAGGATCAGGTCCTCGACGCCTCGAAGATGCTCTGGATCGCGCCGTTGAGCATGCCGTCGAACTCGTCGCCCGACTGCTTCGCGGAGAGGCCCTCGGAGAGAGCGCGCGAGAAGCTCGCGATCATGCCCTCGTTGAGCGTCAGACGGCGGTTGGACTCCTCGCGGCTGTAGCCGCCGGAGAGCGCCACGACGCGCAGCACCTGGGGGTGCTCGATGCAGGGGGTGTAGAACCCGTTGGCCTCCGGCAGCGTGAGCTTGAGCATCACGTGCTGGTCGGCGCTGAGCTTGTTCAGCTCTTCCGCCATCGCGGCGAGGAGCAGCGCCTCGGCCTCGGCCTTGTCGGTCGCGTTGATGTCGACCTCGGGCTCGATGATCGGGATCAGGCCCGCGGCGATGATCTGCTTGCCGACCTCGAACTGCTGCGCGACGATGGCCTTCACACCGGCGGCGTTCGCCGACTTGATGACCGAGCGCATCTTCGTCCCGAAGACGCCCTTGGACTTCGCGCGCGCGAGGAGATCATCGAGGCCGGGGATCGGCTTCATGAGCTGGACGCCGTCCGCCTCGTCCGCGAGGCCCTTGTCGACCTTCAGGAACGGAACCACGCGCTTGTCTTCCCAGAGGAACTGCGCCGAGCCCTTGCCGCAGATCTCGCGGTCCATGGTGTTCTCGAACAGGATCGCGCCGAGGATGCGATCACCGTTGAAGGCCGAGCTCGTGATGATGCGGGTCCGCATCTCGTGGACCTTGGTGAACATTTCCTCGTCACCCGAGTACTCGCTCTCCTCGACGCCGTAGCTGAGGAGCGCCTTCGGGGTGCTGCCGCCGCTCTGGTCGAGGGCTGCGATGAAGCCGTCCTGGGTCCGGGCCTTGTGGAGTTGGTTGTCGAAAGAAGACATGTCGTGGGAGGGATTTCTGGTTAGCGCGGCCGCTGAAGCGCCCGTTCGCGCCGGGATTGTGCATGGCCCCGGTCAGGGATCAACCGGACAGAGCGCGGAAGCGTTGTCCTCGTCGGTAGGATCCTCCCCATGACCGCCAGAGCAGAGGGGAAGCGACGTCTCGCGTGGACAGAGGTCCGCGTCGATGTGCCACGGGGCTGGCACGAGGTGGTGGCCGAGGCGCTCATCTTCGGGCCCTGCACCTCGGTCACCCTCGGCACCACCTCGCTGGCCGCGCGTCAGCCTGGCCCGGATGAAGAGGCCGTCCGCTCGTTCGTGCTCGAGGGCGACGATACGCCGGCGCTGCGTGCCGAGGTCGAGCAGCGCCTCCGAGGCCTCGAAGAGCGCGTGAACGACCCGGAGCTCACTGGTCTGGAGGTGCACTTCAAGCGCCTCCCCCCGGAGGACTACGCCACCTCCTGGCGAAAGGACTGGAAGCCCTTCCGCGTCGGCCGGCTCGCGCTCCTCCCCCCCTGGTACGAGTCCGATCCGCCGCGCGCCGCGGACGTGCGCCTCACCATTGAGCCTGTGGGCTCCTTCGGCTCAGGCAGGCACGCGACGACGCGTACGTGCCTGCGGGCCCTGAGCCGCCGAATCCAGGGCGGCGAGCGGCTGCTCGACGCCGGCGCAGGGAGCGGGATCCTCTCGGTGGGCGCCGCGCTGCTCGGCGCGCGCGAGACCTACGGGTTCGACCTCGACCCCGCCTCGAAGCCGACCGCCGACCTGCTCGCGCAGGACAACGGCGTCGAGGAACGCTGCGCCTTCCGCGAGGGCGACTTCCGCCGCCTTGAGGAGGTGGAAGGCCTGTTCAACGTCGTGTGCGCGAACATCTACGCCGACGTGCTCATGACCCACGCCCACGACCTGGCCCAGCGGCTCGCACCAGACGGCTGGTTCTGCTTCAGCGGCTGCCGCTTCGACCACGTGGACGCGACCCGCAGGAGCATCGTCGAGGCCGGGCTGCGGATCGACGAGGAGCACCTGCTCGGTCGTTGGATGACCTTCGTGGGTCGGCCCGCCTGAGCCGGCCCGCCTGAGCCGGCCCAGCTGAGCCGGCCCACCGCCATCCAGCGAGCGCCCTCGAGGGGCTGGTCCACCAGCGACAAGACTTCGCGAACCTCCGCTTCCAGCGCATCGAGCCGCTCGAGGTGGAGGGCGTCATCGCTGGGGGCACTGGCCGCCCGCTCGAGCTCCTCGATGGCGGCGAGGATGGATCCCGAGGTGATGGGAACACGCCAGCTCAGCGACGGCTTCAGTCTGAAGGTCGGGAGAGCGCGCTGATCCTCCACCCCTGCGCCAGGGTCGATCTGGAGAGCGGACATCGGTGACCATCGATCCACGTGCCCGCGCCTCCGTGACCTTGGACAGCCCGGTGAACTACCGGAGCGTCCTGTCTTGGGGTCCGAGGGTCATGGTCGAAGGCCCTTGAGCGGGGTCTCGACCGAGGTTCGACCCAGGTGACCGCCCGGCGGCCAAGCGCCCCGGAACTCGACATCGACGCAGGACATAAACCACTTACATACAGCATCTAACGACCCCTGTGTCGCGTTGAAGGTGGAGCCCAAGGCGCCGCAAGAAGGACCGGTAACCCGGGAACGCTTCGCCCGACTTCCCTCCGCCTAGTTGCCCCTCTCCGCCGCTCCGACCTTGCCTTGGGCCCCCGCGCCTGTTGCCTTGGGGCCCCATGCGAGCGCTCTTCGTCGTCCTCTTCTTGGCCCTCGGCTGCCAGACCACCGCCCCCGCGGTCGATCGTTCGGCCGAGGTCCTCGCGCCGGTCCGCCGCTCGATCGGAATGGCGGAGCGCGGCTCGGACGACCGGCGCGCCTCGCTCCAGGGAGTTCGGGAGCGGAATGGCGCCTCGATTCCTATCGAGCTGAGCTTCTGGCCAAAGGGCGCTTTTCAATCGCGGGTCGGCGACGGCACGGCCGCGCGGGAGCGCGGCTTCGATGGGCGAGAGGCGTGGGTCACCGACGAGCGAGGGGTGAGCCGAAGGCAGGGTCTCGGCAGCGGCGAGTTCCTCATCCTCGAGGGTTGGGCGCGGACCCAGCAGTGGCTGTCGAGTCCCGGCAGCCGCCGGTGGAGCGTGAGCGAGGACCCCGCAGAATCGGACACGCTTCGGCTCACCCATCGCTCCAGCGGCGCGCTCGCGACGGTGCAGCTGGATCCGGCGACCTCCCGTCCGGCGCAGATCGCGTGGCAGCGGCACGGCCAGACCAGGTCCCTCGCCCTCGAGGATTGGACCGAACAGGACGGACGCTGGCTTCCCATGACGGTCACGGAATCGGTGGCGGGCGAGGTGAGCTTCGTCGACCGCTTCAAGTCGCGTGAGCGGCCGGCAGGCTCCACGGGCCGCAGGCCGGCGTCCAGCCCCAGGGACGTGACGTTCAGCGCGCGCGGTGGATCGCTGCCCCGCTCCCACGTCCGCTTCGATCGCGGCGGGAGGGCCTTCGTGAAGGCCTCGATTGACGGCCAGCAGGACGCGTGGATGCTCCTGGACACCGGGTTCGGCTCCCACGCCATCTCCAGGGACCTCGCCGAGACCCTCGCCCTGCAGCCCGTCTCCTCCGTTGCCCTCCGCGGTGTCGGCGGCGAGGCCACGACCGGTCGACGCCGAGGCGACTCCCTCAAGGTCGGCCAGGTCACGCTCCAGGCCCCCACCTTCGTCGAGCTGGACACCGGCTTCCTCTCGGACCGTGCGGGCTTCACCGTGGACGGAGTGCTGGGGGCGCCGCTCTTTGATCGCACCCTGATCGTCATCGACGACCTGCGCGGCCAGATCGAGGTCCACGACCCCGACCGCTTTGACGGAGGAGACCTCGCCTGGCAACCGGTGCGGTTCGACGGGACCGCGCCCTGCTTGCCGGGCCGCGTGCGCGCCAACGGCGAGGACACACCGCCGCTCTGGTTCCGGCTCGACACCGGCTCGGACGACACCTTGACGATGTCCCGCTGGGCCGTCCGCGCCCATGGCCTCGCCGGGGACCGAACCGGGCTCGCACCGCGCAGCCTCGCCGGCCCATTCGGCGAGGTCGAGGGCTGGCGCACCACCGCCAGCGTCGTCCTCTTGGCAGGCACGAACATGGGGCGTCACGTGATCACCCTCGTACGAGACGACGTCCCCGGGCCCCTCTCTGACCCCTGGATCGCCGGCAACGCCGGGACGCGCCTCCTGAGGGGACAGCGGTCCGTCCTCGACCTGCGCTCCGGCCGCTTGGCGTTTGTCGCCCCCGAGGAACCGGTCGCGGAATGAGTGATCCCGGCCACGGCCGGAGACCTGGCCCTGGACCGAGGCCGCGGCCGAATGGCCTCGCCTCAACGGGCGCCATCGAGTGCTCCGCAACGCCTCCTCGGGGCCTGTAGCTCCGACCGCCCTGGGGGAGCGCGCTACCGGTTTGAGCCCGAGTGGGACACCTCCCCGATCCTGCACCATCCGTTGCCCAAGGCCGCTACTCTCTGAGCGCCAGTCACGCTCCCGGAGATCCCTCGTGCGCATCCTCTTCCTCTCACAACGCGTCCCCTATCCGCCCAATCGCGGGGACAAGATCATCACCTGGCGGCTCGTGGAACGCTTCTCGCGCGACCATGAGGTGACGATCGCGTGCTTCTCGCACGATGACGATGACGAGGAGGCTGCGCGCTTTCTCAGGGAGGAAAGGGGGATCAAGACGATCACCGTCCCGATCAACCTCCGGAACAAGAAGATCCAGTCCCTGCCGCTGCTCCTCACGGGCAAGGCGTTGACGCTCGGCGTCTTCGGCTCCCGAGAGTTGCAGCGTGTCGTCGACGAGCAGCTGCCGCGCGCGGACATGGCCTACGCGTTCTCCTCCTCGATGGCAGCCTTCATCATGGATCGCAGCACGCCCTGGATCCTGCACATCGCGGAGCTCGACTCCGACAAGTGGCGCCAGTACGCCGAGCGCCACTCGTTCCCCATGAGCGCCCTGTACCGGCGCGAATGGAAGACCCTGCGTAGCTTCGAGAAGCGCGCCGCTGCGGACGCTGTGACGAATGTGCTCTGCACGCCCCTCGAGGACGAGATCTTCCAGAGGGAGTTGCCGGGCATCCCCTCGATGGTGATCCGGAACGGCGTCGCGATCGATCACTACAAGCCGGACCCCGCCTGCGCCGAGCCCGGGCACCTGGTCTTCACCGGCGTCATGGATTACTTCCCCAACGTCGATGGGTGCGCCTGGTTCGCCCGGGAGATCCTGCCCCTCATTCGGGCAGAGGTCCCCGAGGCCCACTTCACCATCGTGGGCTCCAAGCCCACCCCCGAGGTCAAGGCCCTCGCCAGCCTCGACGGCGTTGAGGTCACCGGCTACGTGGACGACACGCGTGATTACCTGCGGAGAGCAGCGGTCAGCGTGGCGCCCCTGCGGGTGGCGCGCGGCATCCAGAACAAGGTGCTCGAAGCGCTCGCCATGGGTCTTCCCACTGTCGGCACCACCAGCGCGACCCAGGGAGTCGAGGGCACACCCGGCACGGACTATCTCGTGGCCGACGAGGCCCAGGCCTTCGCCGACGAGGTCATCCGATTGCTGCAGGACCCCGCAGAGGGGCGCGCCCTGGGCGACCGGGCACGGGCCTTCGTCGAGGAGAAGTATCGGTGGGATCACTGCCTCTCACCGCTGGATGTGGTCCTCGAAGGGATCAGGACCACGGCCCAAGATCACGACCCGTCATGACGCACCACGACGCCCTCGTCTCTCTGTTTGACCGGCTCGCCACGGACGGCACCGCGGATCGCTACGAGGGGCTCCACGACGACGTGGCCCGGCAGGTCCTGGAGGCCATGGAGGTCCGCCCTGGCCAGCAGCTGCTCGACGCAGGCTGCGGAGCTGGCTGGGTGACTCGCCGCCTCGGCAAGAAGGCACCTGGAGCCCAGGCCGTCGGCATCGACGCCTCCAAGGCCATGATCGCCAGGGCCGACGACGTGTCGGACTGGACCTCACGGGCACGCTTCGAGTGCATGACCATCGAGGACATCGGCTTCCCCGACGGACGCTTCGACCACGTGTTCGCGCTGGATGCCCTCGAGTACGTTGAGGACCTCCCCGCCGCCGCCGCCTCCCTGGCGCGCGTGACCAAGGCGGGTGGTTGTCTCGAGCTCGTGGTGCATCGCCACGCCGGCGCGCCCCAGGCCGAGGCCTGGTCCGAGCCCGACGGTGTCCCAATGCACCAGCTGGACGCCGAGGGATGGTCCTCGGTGCTGGAGGCCGCTGGATTCACCGTGATCGGAAAGGAAGCGCTCAAGGACAGCCGAGAGGCCGCTGCGTTCGAGGCGACGCCCCTGACGCCGGACGAGACCACCCGAAACGCCGCCCTCAAGGACGTCGGCGTCCTCTGGATCCGGGCCACCCGCTGAGGATCCGGGCGACCGGCTGCGGGCGTGGGCGCCAGACCGCTCCCGTCGTCCGCGAGATGCTTCGGCCGCCACGGCGCGCGGGCCGATCCGTCCTCCAGGGGTGGACAACCGCGAACCTGACCTCAGAGGCAGCCTCCGTCGAGCGATGATCCTCGCCCTCGCCCTGAGGGCGATGGCATCGGTCCTGGTCGCGGTGCTCCCACCTGACGCCTTCCTTCGATGGCCCTTGTTTGGTCTTTGGAATCACCCCGGGCGATCAGCGCTGGCCAGCGCCCTGATCATCGAGGGGCTCAGAGGACGGCGCCAAACCTCCTCCAGAATCACCTCGGAGCTCGATTCGTCCGCAACCTTGACAGGGGACCCGCCAGAGGACCCCGCAGGTGCGGTATAGTCCCTCTCTCTCAACGCCGCGACCGCGGCGGATGCCCCTTTCGCCCGTCACTGCGGGCTTGCACTAGGACGCGCCTACCGCGCGTCAGGCTCATGGCCAAGACCAAGGACCCCACGTCCCAGATCCTCCACGGACCTCACGAAACGCGCCGCTTCGGAAGGACGATCACCATCGATATCTCCGCGCCGCAACTGGGGCTCGTCGTGGAGCGAGGCAGCTCTCTCCCCCGGGCGTCGGTGGTGGTCACCACCTGCGCCAGGCAGATCATCGCGCTCTCCAAGGAGGGCATCAAGGTCGACACGATCCTCGTGGTCGGCAGCGAGACCGATCCCGCCGACCACCCGGACCTGCGCGAGATCACCGAGAATCTCCGAGCCCTCAGGGACAAGTGGTTCTCACGTACCAAGCTGCTCGTCTTCACGAAGACGAGGGACCTCAGCAACTACGACGTGCGCGCCACCCTCGCCATGTACAGCGCGGTGCACCTCGAGTTCGACTGGGGCACCGCCAAGAACTGGACGACAGCGACCGGCGAGAAGGGGCCCGCCTTCGGAGCCTTGGTGGACGACTGCCACCACTTCGACCACCTGGTCCTCGAGGTCTCCCTCTTCCGTGCGCCGATCGACAACACGGCCGCAAACGAGATCACCGCCATGGGGAAGAAGCTCCAGGTCATGAAGCCTCAGGAAGTCCTCGTGATGTGCGCCACCGGCTCGGTCACTGGCAAGAAGGGGGCGAAGGCCGCCACCAAGACTCAGCGCGACAAGATCGCGGACCAGCTCGCCGAGGCCACCGGAATCTCGGTCCAGCCGGAGGACTATGAGGTCCTCCTCCCCAGCTGAACCCGCGTGAGCGCAACGCGAGAAGCCAGATCAAGCGAGCCGGTCGCCTCCCTCTCAGGAGTGAGTCGCCGGTTCGATGATCTGGTAGCGGTGGACGACCTGTCGATCGAGGTCAGGCCCGGCGAGGTCCTCGGACTCGTTGGTCCCAACGGCGCCGGCAAGACCACCACGGTCCGCATGCTCTGCGGCCTCCTCGAGCCGTCCTCAGGCGAGGTCCGCATCGCCGGACGCTCGGTCTCGGGTGACCCCCTCGAGGCTCGTAGGTCCCTGGGCTACGTCCCCGACGGCGCTCCGCTCTATCCGAACCTCTCCCCCCGGCAGCACCTGCTGCTCGTCGGTCGTCTGCACGGCCTCGAGGACGCAGAGACCCTGGAAGAGGCCGCCCGGCTCCTCGGCCATCTCGAGCTCCGCGAGCGGATCGATGACCCTGTCGGGTCCTTCTCACGGGGCATGCGTCAGAAGACGGCATTGGCCTGCGCCCTGCTTCCCAGGCCGGATCTCCTGGTGCTCGACGAGCCCCTGAGCGGCCTGGACGCGCCGAGTGCGGCGATGCTGAAGGCTGTCCTGCGAGGCTGGGCGGACCGGGGCGGCGCCGTCCTGTACACCTCCCACCTGCTCGACGTGGTGGAGCGCGTGTGTGATCGGGTGGCCGTGATGGCCAAGTCCAGGCTGATCGCGGTCGGCGCGCTTGACGAGCTCCGGGCAGCTGGGAGCGGGGACCAGAGCCTGGAAGAGATCTTCCAGGCGCTGACGAGCACTGAGGACCCCGCCGCGCGCGCCGCGGCCATCCTCGGCTGACCCGCTCAGCCCCCGGCCGGAGTCTCTTGGTCGTCGCTGCCCTTCCCCGCGACCGGAGTCGGGCGGAACTGATCGTCCACTGCGACCATGGTGACCTCGGCCTCGGTCACGTACTCGTGAGTGCCGCCGCCAAAGCGGCGGCAGGCCCACACCGCCACCTTGACCTTGATGGATGAGCGCCCGATGTTGAGCGTCTCCGTGAAGAACGAGACGAGGTCGCCGACCCGCACCGGCGCCTTGAAGTCGATCTTGTCCATCGACACGGTGACGACCATGCCGTCGTGGTGGTGGTGCGCCTCAGTGGCCGCGGCGAGGTCGATCTCGGCCAAGATCACGCCCCCGAAGATGGTGCCGACTGCGTTGGTGTCCCGCGGCATCATCACCCGCTTGATGGAGGGGATCTTGTCCTCGGGGAACTGCTCTTGGCTCACGGTCATGGTTCGTCTCAGTGGGCCTGGAGCTGGCTCGTCGCCCAGTCACGGACGCGTAGGCGCAGCTCGTCCAGCTTGCCGGTGAAGAAGTGATCGACGTCGGGGATCTCCTCGACATGGAAGCGGTCCATCAGCCCCGGCAGCTTCTGGGAGAGGACCTCGAGGGTCCCGAAGGTGTCGTCGCCCGCCATGATGATCGCACCCGGCTGCGACACCTCGAGGGCGGCGCTGCAGTCGTAGGCGATCACGGGGAGGGCCACCAGCAGCACGCGTTGGATGCGCGGCTCCCTCGGGGCGAGCCCGACCAGGGTCCGGGAGCCGAAGGAGAAGCCGCCCGCCCACAGAGGGACCCCCGGACAGGCCTCCCCCAGGAAGGTGAGCGCCGCGGCGAGGTCCTCTTCCTCGGCGCCGTGTCCGTCGTGCACCCCCTCGCTGGCCCCCACGCCGCGGAAGTTGAAGCGCAGCACCGCGAGGCCGGCGTCGTTGAGACCCCGGGCGGTGCGATGGACCACGTTGTTCTTCATGGTCCCCCCGTGCAGCGGGTGCGGGTGGCACACCACCGCCGCCGCCACAGGTGCGCTCCCGTCCTCGGGGAGCCACAGCTCCCCCTCCAGCCGTCCCACCGGCCCTTGAATGGTCACCTTGCTCGACATCGAGGCTGAGTATGGGCCGGGGGCCCGATCGCGGTACCCTTCGCGTCACGCAAGTCGTGTCCTTCCGTTGAATCGCCTCACCAGTCTCGTCCGCGCCCAGCTCTCCGGGGAGGTTCTCGGGGAACGCACCCCCGTCGCCGCCCTCGCGATGCAGGTGGTGATCTCGGGTCTCCTGTGCGCCGTCGTCCGCGGCGAGGTCGGCGGCTTTGGCTACGCGGTCTTCGCCCTCTCTCTGCCCCTGGCCCTGACCACGGTGCCGCTCCTCGGCGAGCTCGCCCCCCTGCTCCGTGCGGACCCCGCCACCGAATGGGTGGGCGCCCTCCCCGTGACCCCCCGCGATCTGCGGCTCTCCAGGGTGATGACGCTGCTCCTCATCATGGGCGCCCTCGCGGCAGCGTCGCTCATCCCCGCCGCGCTCCTGGCCCCCGACACCATCAGCCTGGTCGAGCGGCCGCTGCTGGTGGTGATGGGCGTCCTGCAAACCTGGACCGTCGCCGCTGGACTGCTCCTCCTGCAGGTCGCCCTCGGCCGGGGCGGCGACACGGTCATGGTCGCCCTCCAAACCATCCTCTTCGTGGCCATCATGATCGGGGTGCTCGTGGGCCTTCGCAGCCTCGGCGCCCTGGCCGCCGTCGAGGGACCCACTGGCCCCTGGCTGCTCCTCCCGCCCGCCTGGTTCGCAGCGCCGTTCGCGACGAGCGGGGCAGGCGCCGCCGCCGGCGTCGCGGCAGCCTCAACCACCTTCGCCGCCGCGGTGCTGGCCCTCGCACCCTTCCCGCCCGCGCCCCGGGCACGCTCGACCCGGTCCATCCTCGGAACGCTGCTCGCCCCGGCCCGCGCCGCCGCTGAGCGGCTGTGGGTGACCCGTGAAGAGCGCGGCGCGTTCGGCTTCGTCTTCGAGGCGCTGCCCGCCGAGCGCGAGTTCGTCGTCCGCACGTACCCGCTCGTGGCCGCGCCCCTGCTGCTCGTCCTGCTCGGCGCGGATGCCTCGACGGTCGAGGGCGAGGGACTCTACGCCCTGCTCCTCTTCGCACCCGGCGCCTACCTGCCCTTCATCCTGATGCACGTGCCGACCTCGGCGACCCCCGCGGCCCGCTGGATCATCGACACCTCACCCACCGACCCTCTCGCCGAGGACCGGGGCGCGCGGAAGGCTGTGGCCGTCCGCCTCCTCCTGCCCCTCTACCTCGCCATGGGCGGCCTGGTCGCCGCCCTCGCCTCCCCCGCCCTCGCCCTGCGGCTCTGGCCCCTGGCGCTCGCCTCGGGGCTCCTCGCACTCAAGGTCCTGTGGCGTCCGGGGGGACCGCGGCCGCTCTCCACGAAGGCCCAGGACCTCCTGAGCACGGGAGAGAACGGGCTCGGTGGCGACCTCCTCACCGTGGCCATCGCCATGACGCTGCTCGCGGCCGTGAGCTGGCAGAAGCTCCAATCCTCCGGTCCCGGGTGGGCCCTCCTGGGCGCCATGGCCTTGATCGCGATGGCGGGGGCGGCCCGCTCACGGGCACGCTCCAGCTGAGCCCCCCATCCCTGGCCCGGGAGGTCTCCTCCGATCAGAAGAGCTTGGGGACGAGCGGGTAGGGCCAGTACTCCCCGTCGTTGGCCTTGACGCCCCCGATGATCGGGAAGACGACGCCGCAGATGGCGACCGCGGGCAGGAGGACGAAGCCGACGAGGACCAAGCAGAGGATTCCCGCGAGGATGCCGTAGAGGACAAACGACACCATGGCGCTCGCCACCATCCGCCCGTGCTGATCGATCTGGGGAGAGGCGTCCTTCTTGAGTTGCCAGAGGACGATCGGAACCACCAACCCGCCGAGGGGAACGGCATATCCCGCGAGCAGCCCAAGGTGCATGAACATGCACCACTGGTTGATCTCCCGCTGGTCCATGTCCGGGCGTTGCACGTCGGTCAATTCATCCATGACTAGGTCTCGTGTCTGTGATCAGGGATCGGCGGCGACGGAGAGCGGCGTTGGTCGGGGTCCGAGCTCGAACAGGGGGGTCCCTCACCATTCTTGTGGAGTCGAACCCGCCGATTTCAGGGGTTCGGACCCTCAGAGCTCGGGGTACTCGTCCACGGTGCGCTCGTCCTGGACATCCCCGGTGTGCTTCACGCCCATGGGGTCGAGCACGAGCATCTCGACCTCGCCACCCTCGGTCCGGGGGCGGTGCACCACGCCCTTCGGCACGACGAGCAGACTCCCGGGGCGCACCTCGCGGGTGATTCCCCCCTCGAAGTCCAGGAGCAGCGTGCCGCGCAGAGGAATGAAGACCTCGTCGTGGTCGTCGTGCTGGTGCCAGACGAACTCGCCGTCCACCCGCGCCAGCAGGAGCTGGTGGCCGTCGAAGCGGCCGACGCGGTGGGGCGTCCAGAGGGGCCTGACCTCGTCCATCTTGGCGTGGAGGTCGACCGGTTCGGGGGCGGAGGATTCGCTCATGACAAGGTCGAGGCTATCGTCTGGCCGTGATGAGACTGATCGATATCGGCGTCAACCTGATGAGCCGTCAGTTCGAGGGCGACCGCGCCGACGTGCTCGCGCGCGCCCGCGAGGCGGGAGTGGAGCGGATGGTCGTCACGGGCACCGACCTGCGCTCCAGCGAGGCCGCAGCCGAGGTGACGGGGCGCGAGGGAGCCGAGGTCGAGCTCTGGTCCACCGCGGGCGTGCATCCGCACCACGCCTCTGACTTCGACGACGCCACCGCGGCGCGGCTGAGGGCGCTTCACCGCGAGGACCGGGTGGTCGCCGTCGGCGAGTGTGGGCTCGACTACAACCGCAACTTCAGCCCGCGCGAGGCGCAGCTGTCCGCCTTCGAGGCCCAACTCGGCCTCGCGGCAGAGGCGGGGCTGCCCGTGTTCCTGCATCAGCGGGACGCCCACGACGAGTTCCTGGCCGTCCTGCGCAACGCCTGGCCCTCGCTCTCGCGTGGGGCCGTGGTGCACTGCTTCACCGAGGGGCCCGAGGCCGCCGCGGACTACCTGGAGCTGGGCTGCCACCTGGGCATCACCGGCTGGGTCTGCGATGAGCGCAGGGGAGGTGACCTCCGCCGGGCCGTGGCCGAGATCCCGGCCGACCGCCTCCTGCTCGAGACCGACGCCCCCTACCTCCTCCCTCGTAGCCTGGACCCGAAGCCGGCCTCTCGCCGAAACGAGCCCATGCACCTGCCCGAGGTGCTGGCGACCGTGGCGACCCTGCGAGGGACGAGCCCCGAAGAGGTCGCGAAGACGGCATGGGACGCGACCCACGCCGTCTTCGGGCTACCCTGAGCCTGAGCCAGCGTACGGGCCTGCTCAGAGGTCCGCGCCGAGCGCAAACTCAGAGGCCGAGCTTCTCCTCGAGCATGGACTCCAGCCCGGTGACCCCGGTGGACTTCCCGAGCTCGAGGCTCTCCGCGGCGCCCATGTCCTGGACGTGGAAGGCCCGCAGCGCGAGAAGCGCGCCCACGCGGTTGCTGCTGCCGCAGTAGAGCACCATGGGGCGAGCCTCCGCCTCCATCAGGGTGTCCAGCTGACGGGCGTGAGCCTCGTCGATGCCGTCCGCGCCGGCGATGGGCAGCCGGACAAAGTGCAGCCCCTTCTCGGCGGCGAAGCCTTCCTCCCAGCCCGAGCCCCCCTCGTCGGCCTCGCGGAGGCTGACGAAGCTCTGGTAGCCGAGGCCGGCGAGGGCGACCATCTGCTCCTCGCTCAGCTGTCCGGCGGTCAGCACGCCTTCCATGGCGGTGCTCTGGTTGGGGACTTCGATGTCTTCGAGGGTCACGGTGCCTTGGGGGCTAGAGGGTGTGATGGGCTTGGGCTCCTCGGCGCACGAGGCGACGAGGCAGGCGGTGAGCAGGCAGGTGAGTAGGCGCATGGGGGGAGTGAAACAGGAGTTGAGGAGCGCGGAAAGGGTCATCCCGCGAACTGTGGGAAGGCCTCGACGAGGTCGCCGGGCAGGCTGCTCTCGATGCAGGTCGGCTCGTCAGCCGCCGGAGACCGGAAGACGAGCCGAGCGCTGTGCAGCGCGTGACGGTCGATGACGAGCTGCTCCCTGTCCCAGTCCGTGAGGGTCCCCGCCGCAGAGCGGAGGAAGATCTCTCGGTCCGGGCCATAGAGCTTGTCGCCCACGATCGGCGTCCCGATCGCAGCCATGTGCACCCGGATCTGGTGCTGACGTCCCGTGTGGATCCGCAGGCGCAGGCGGGAGTAGCCGCCCACGCTCGCCTCCACGCGCCAGTCGGTCTGGCAAGGCAGCCCGTCGGCTGCAGTGGTCATCTCGAGCTCGACGGGCGACGTCGTCGACAATCGGATCGGGGCGTCGATCGACCCCTCGACCTTCTCGGGCGTCCCCTCGACGATGGCCAGGTACTCCTTCTCCACGAGCCGATCCTCGAACTGGGTCGTGAGAGCCCCCTGAGTGGCCGGGCGCTTGCCCACGAGGACGATGCCGCTCGTCTCTCGATCGAGGCGGTGGCAGAGACGCGGCAACATGGCCCCCCCCTCGATCTCTGCCTGGAAGCGCTTGTGCACGCGCTGGATCAGCGTATCGGTCATATGCCGCCCGCTGGGATGGACCGCGATCAGCGGCGGCTTGTTCACGGCGAGGCAGTCTCGGTCCTCGTAGAGAACGTCGAGCTCGTCGCTGGTCTCGCCGGTCAGGAGCGCGCGGTACTGCTCGGGCACACGCACAAAGACCCGCGTGCCGTGCTGGAGCCGGACGCCAGGGCGCCGCTCGACGCGACGCTCGCCGGTTCCATCCGGAGCATCCGGCCGCGCGACGTCGAGCTCGACGTAGCCGCCCTTGACCAATGTCTGCACGCTCGAGCGGGAGCGCCACTTGAGGTGATGGCTCAAGAAGTGGTCGAGGCGCATGGTGAACCCACGGGCCTTCTCGCGGAACGTGCTGGCGTCCACCACGAGCCGCGCCTCCTCCGGCGCCTCGGTGAGGTCCCTGTCCTTCTCGAAGATGCCCATGCGTACCTCGTGTCCTCGCCTGGCTGGTGGCCAAGCCGCGGGACTTCAACCCACCGTAAGAAACGAACGAACCGCGCAGCCCAAGGGCCGCGCGGTTCGCGTATTCAGTTGCACCCGCCCGAAGACGGGGTCACGTCAGCGCTTCTTCGGCGCGCCACCCGGGCGACGACGACGGCGACGGTTCGGGTCGTTCTTGCGCGTGGCCTTCTGCACGGTGCGCAGGCGTTCGCGGCGCTCGCGGCGACGACGGTCGGAGCGCTTCTCGTGCCAAGTGTTGGCCTTGGTGAGACGGAAGATGCCGCTGAAGTTGCACTGGCGCTTGAAGCGGCGGAGCGCTGCTTCGAGCGACTCGTTGGAGCGAACGGAGACCTTGATCAAGGGATCTGGGCCGCAGTGAGGCGGCGAGGGGCGAGGGGGTGTTGAACTGAAATCCGCGCGGCAGGGAGGCAGAAGAGCCACGGAGGCCGGGCGGTGATTGGGGCGCGAAAGGATACGGAGGGTAGGCGCTGGCCGCAACCTGGGGAGGGGGCAGAGACGATCGAAGGGTGGTATCCGGTATCCTCCGAGCACCTTGCAGGAGCCCCAAGACCCCTCCCCTGGCCGCAGGACCGGCCCCCAGGACCAGTCTATCCGGGCCGGCAGAGCCCCCCAGGAAGGCGAGGAGACCTTCCAGGGCACCATCGAGACGATCACCTACCACGACGGCACGAGCCTGTTCGGGGTGCTCCGGTTGGACCCCGACCCCGGTTTCCAGGCCCCTGAGGACGGATCACTCTTTTCTCCAGGCCGAGTCACCGCCGTGGGGAAGATCGCCGATCCCGTCGAGGGCGCCCGAGTTCGCCTCTCGGGAAAATGGGGGCGCCACGCGAGCCACGGGGCCCAGTTCGAGTTCACGGCCTCCGAGCCGATGGCTCCAGCGACGGAGGAGGGCCTGGTCCGCTATCTGTCCTCCAAGGCCTTCGAGGGGGTCGGCCCGACCATCGCCCGCAGGATCGTGGACAAGCTCGGCACCGAGGCCCTCGAGCGGATCGCCGAGGATCCCAAGGGCGCCCTCGTCGGGATCAAGGGCCTGCGGCCCGAGATCGGTGAGGCCCTGGGCCTCTCGGTCGTCGCCCAGGCAGGCCTCCATCAGCTCCAGGGGTTCCTCGCGCAGCTGGGGCTCGGCCCCCTCACGGCCCAGGCCGTCCTCGCGAAGCTGGGGGCCGAGTGCGAGTCGGTGATCCGCGAGAACCCCTTCGTACTCTCCATCGTCCCCTCGGTCGGCTTCCTGACGGCGGACCGGGTCGCGAAGCGGCTGGGGCTCGCCCCCGATGATCCACGCAGGCTCCGGGCCGTAACGCGCCACGTCCTCGACCGAGCCTCGAGCGAGGGGCACGTCATGCTCCCCCTCGGCGACCTCCTCCGCCGGTCCGCCAACACGCTCGAAGGCGCTGCGCCGCGCGAGGCCTTCGTGCGGGCCCTCGATGAGATGGAGGATGGTCTCCACATCATCATCGACCGAGAGGTCCTCCCCGAGCCGCCGCCCCTCGACGAGCACGCCTCCGACGCCCTCGACGGGAGCGGGCGCTTCCGCGCGGAGCTCCCGTGCTACCTCCCGCGGCAACACGTCCACGAGGTTCGCCTCGCACGGGGCCTGCGGCGACTGCTCGCGGGCACCGCCTCCCCCCTCGCCAAGGAAGAGGATCTCGAGCGGGCCGAGGCCTCCGCGTCCCTCGAGCTCCACCCCCTGCAGCGCAGCGCCGTCCTCGAGCTCCTCCGACAGCCAGTCTCGCTCCTCACGGGCGGTCCCGGCGTGGGCAAGACCACCATCGTCCAGTTCGTGGCACAGCTCGCGGAGGCTGGCGGCGCGAAGGTGCTGCTCGCCTCCCCCACTGGCCGCGCCGCCAAGCGCCTCTCCGAGGCCACCGGTCGCCCGGCGAGCACGCTGCACCGACTCCTCAAGGTCATCCCTGGGGAGGGAGGCTTCGAGCACGGACCGGACAAGCCCCTGGAGGGCGGCCTGGTCATCGTCGACGAGGTCTCGATGCTGGATGCTGCGCTTGCACGCCGGCTGGTGGATGCCGTCGCCTCCCCCACGCGCCTCATCCTCGTGGGCGACCCCGACCAGCTCCCGAGCGTTGGAGCAGGGAACGTGCTCGCGGACCTGCTCGACTCAGGCGTTGTCCCGGTCGCGCGGCTCAGCCAGGTCTTCCGGCAATCCACCGAGAGCCTGATCATCACCAACGCGCACCGCGTGCTCGAGGGTCGGCTCCCCGAGCTCCCGCCGCGCGGCGTGCACGACGCGGACTTCTACTTCTTCCCCGTCGAGGAGGGACAGGAGCGCCTCGCGGAGCGCCTGGTCGAGGTTGCGACGGAGCGTATCCCAAAGACCTTCGGGCTGGACTGGGCTCGCGACGTCCAGGTGTTGGCGCCGATGTACAAGGGTCCCGCCGGGGTTGACTCGCTCAATGAGCGCCTGCGCGACGCGCTGGGCGAGGGCGGGCGCGAGGTCCTCTTTGACGGCAAGACCTGGCGCAACGGCGACCGCGTGGTGCAGACCCGCAACGATTACGAACGGGAGGTCTTCAACGGCGACCTTGGGCGCATCACGCGCGTCGACGCTGAGGGTACGGTGACCGTGCAGTTCCCTGACCGCGAGGTGGTCTACGAGCGCGGCGCGCTCGGCGACCTCAAGCCTGCGTTCGCGATGACGGTGCACAGGAGCCAGGGGGGTGAGTTTCCGTGTGTCGTGTTTCCGCTCTCGACACAGCACGCACACATGCTCCAGAGGAACCTGTTCTACACTGCAATGACGCGGGCTAAGCGCCTGGTTGTGCTCGTCGGAGAGCGCAGGGCGCTCCAGCGTGCGGTGGAGAACGCGGAGCAGTCGAGTCGGCTCAGTCTTCTCTCAACACGCTTGAAGCAGGCCGCGGAATCCCTGCGCTGAATTAGCCATGACCACTCCCACCCTGCCCTTTAGCTCCGCGGTGATCGGCGACGACGGCCAGGCGGGCGGAGAACGCGCGCTCAAGGCCGCCGCTTCGATCGCCTCCACCTTCGGGACCAAGCTGCACGTCGTGCACGCCCTCGACGTCCCCGCGGCGGACGACACCGACGGCCCGCTCACCAGCGTCGCCGGCCACATCGCCGATCTGAACCAGG
The DNA here is from genome assembly GCA_938083085.1 of uncultured bacterium. Lineage (GTDB taxonomy): Bacteria > Planctomycetota > UBA1135 > UBA1135 > Saltatorellus. The sequence goes on along the minus strand of CALLKX010000005.1, from coordinate 24,644 downwards.
CAGCTGAGCGCCGGGCACAGAAGCGCGCCGACGCGTTCCTCGGGGAAGGGGCGGCGGACGTCCAGGTGGGCCTGGGTCGACCGCACGCCGCGCTCATCCGCGCCGCGCGGTCTGTCGCGGCCGACCTGATTGTCCTCGGTCCCCACACCAAGCAACACTTCTTCGATCTCGGCGGCACGCAGCGGGCGGTCTTCTCGGGCGCCCACTGCCACATCTGGAGCCAGCCGACGGAGCCGCGCCCCCTCACCCGCATTCTCGCGCCCTGCGACCTCTCCGCGCCGAGCGTGGCCGCGCTGCACGCGGCCCGCGATCTGGCGCGGCACTGCGGTTTGCCGGTCAACGTGCTCCACGTGAGCCAACCGCCGGCCCTGTTCGAACCCATGACCCAGGGAGGTGCCGACGTCATGGTTCCTTCCTACGTTGTCGACGGCTTGCACGAAGCGGCTCAGAAGCGATTCGAGGCGGCGATCGACGAGGTCGACTGGCAGGGCGTCGAACACTCCACAGAGTTCGTCATCGGGAGCACCATCAGCGCCATCGAGAGCGCTCGCCAGGAGGGGGACCTGGTCGTGATGGGAACCCACGGACACACTGGGCTGAGCGCCGCGATCCTGGGCGGCGTGACCCACGCGATTCTCAAGCAAGCCGGCGGCCCGATCCTCGCCCTCCGCTCCAAATAAGCGAGACGGCGCAGAGGGCGCCAAGGCGAGCCGCATACGGCCCCCAGGAAAAAGTCACGGGGCCACGACGCGAACGCCGCAACCCCGTGGCTTGCGTTACGGAAGGAACGGCAACAAGCCGCTCTCCGCGCCCACAGTCACCTGCGGGTTGCGAGGTTGTAGAGCCCCAAGATGCCTCAAACAAGGCTCTACCCGTCGATTTGAGCCCATTTGACCGGCTCAGGGGCGTGCGGGCGGATCGTTCCCGAGATACACCCGCCCCTCCAGCCCGGGCGGCATGCACTTCATCTCCTCGCGAGCCTTCGGGTCGTCGTGCGCGTAGCGATAACCCTGGCCGTGTCCGAGGCCCTTCATGAGCGCCGTCGGCGCGTTCCGCAAGTGCATCGGCACCGGCTCACTCGCCGTCTCCTGCACGTCGCCCTGAGCCATCGCAAGCGCCTTGTAGATCGCGTTGCTCTTGGGAGCCCTGGAGAGGTAGACGGCAGCCTGGGCGAGGGCGAGGTCCCCCTCCGGGACCCCGAGACGATCAAAGGCCTCCGACGCGTCTAGCGCCACGCGCAGGGCAAAGGGGTCGGCGAGGCCGACGTCCTCGGAGGCGATCCGGATCAGTCGCCGGGCGAGGTAGCGCCGGTCCTCGCCCCCCTCCAGCATCCTGGCGAGCCAGTAAAGGGCGGCGTTCTCGTCCGAGTTCCGGATGCTCTTGTGCAGCGCGCTGACCAGATCGAAGTGCTGGTCCCCGGACCGGTCGTAGCGCACCGACTTCCGCTGCAGCGCCTCGGCGAGGGCGTCGTCGTCAACCTTGCCACCACTCAAGCTGACGGCGGCCACGGTCTCCAGCAAGGTCAGCGCCCGCCGTGCGTCCCCGTCGCTGGCGTTGGCGATCCGCTTGACCTGCTCGTCGTCCAGCTCGATCCGGCCGCCGAGGCCCCGCTCCGACTCGCAGGCGCTCCAGATGAGTCCGACCGTCTCCTCCGTCGAGAGCGGCTCCAGCACCAGCACGCGGCAGCGTGAGAGCAATGCCGCGTTGAGCTCAAAGGACGGGTTCTCTGTCGTCGCGCCGATGAGCAGCACGTCTCCCCGCTCGACGAAGGGAAGAAACGCGTCCTGCTGCGCCTTGTTGAAGCGGTGGATCTCGTCCACGAAGAGCAGCGTACGGTCGCCCGTCCGAGCCCGACGGTCGCGCGCCTCTCCCATCACCGCCCGGACCTCCTTCACCCCGGAGAGTACGGCGGAGAAGGGCACGAAGCGCGCCCCCGAGGCGTCTGCCACGAGACGCGCGAGGGTCGTCTTTCCGACGCCCGGCGGACCCCACAGGAGCAGGCTCTGCTGCACCTCACCGCTGAGCACGCGCTGGAGGAGCTTCCCCTCACCGAGGAGGTGCGTCTGGCCGAAGACCTCTCCCGCCTGCTGCGGCCGCATGCGCTCGGCCAAGGGCGCGTCCGCAGGAGCTTCGGCGACCGGGTCCTCCCGGGCATCTGCGCCGGAGTCGGAATCGTCGAAGAGGGCTGGGCTCATGGTGATCGAGGAGCTCCATGCTCCCCCACGCAAAGATGGTACGGGCGACCCCTCTGGTGGCACTAGACTCCGGCCATGTCCGCACCCGAACGCACCCGTCCGATCCACGTCCCCGCCTCAGGACCGCCCCAGATCGACCGCCCATCGCCAGAGATCCTGGAGGCGATCGGCCAGGACGGGGTGTTCCGGATGCTCGCGGACTTCTACGGGGAGCTTGAGCGGAGCGAGCTGCGGCGCTGGTTTCCCGAGGACATGGGAGCTGCGTCGGAGCGGTCCGCCGCCTTCTTCGTGCAGCTCCTTGGCGGGCCGCCCCTGTTCAACGAGCGGTATGGCCCCCCACGCATGAGGATGCGCCACTTCCCCTTCGAGATCGACGAGGCCGCCCGCCGCACCTGGCTCGACGCCTTCCATCGGGTGGTCGACGCCGCGCCAGCGAACTACGGCTTCCCCGCCGAGCACGTCGATGGGTTCCGCGCGTTCCTGGATGGCTTCTCCACCTGGATGGTCAACGCGGCTCCCGACGAGACGGCGTCCTCCTGACGGTCTTCCATCGACCGCTGGCAACAGCGCCTCTTCCGCTGGCGTATCGGCGCAAACCCACGCGCCGGCCGCCCGGTTCCTCCCCCATGTCGCCCGAGATTGGCGGCGTCGATAGGAACCTGAACAAGGAAGAAACATGAAGCACCTCTCACTCGCGCTGCTCTCCTGCGCGCTCGTCCTCTCCCTCTCCTCACCCGCCCCGGCACAGCCCCAGGAGGCCCACCTGGGCTCCGAGCCATCGCTTGCCGAGCAGGAGGCCCGGTCGACGCAAGGCCGCCAGAGACTCCAAGGAGAGAGACTCCGAGGAGACCGTCAGAAGGCCCGAGGGGAACGGGCTCCCCAAGAGGCGCAGGAGCAGCGCCGGGCTCGCCGCGGCGACCAGACGGGACAGGGCGCCGGCGAACAGGGCCTCGGTAAGAGAGACGGAATGCGCGCTCGCGCGAGAGCTTCGAGGGGCGCGGGGCGACCGAGCACCGAACAGCGGGGACTCGAACAGCCGGGCTTCGACCGGTCCGCCGGCGCAAGGTCCCCCGGACGTCGGGGGGCGATGAAGAGCAAGCTTGGCGCCCGTCGTCTCCGCAGCGCCCGCGGGCGCTCCGAGATCCAGCGGGAGCAGCCGGGCCGCGCGCAGCGGGATGTCGGCGGCCGCATCGATCGCTCCAGCGCGCACGGCACCAGGCGGCAACGCTCGGGAGCGCGCCGCTCCGGAGCCCGCCGGTCGGCTGGGCGGACGCCCGGGAAGGTCCGGGGGCAGGTTCAGCAACGGGGCCGGCAGCAGGTCCAGCCGCAGATCCAGCGGCAGGCCGCGCACCGGGCCCAGCGAGGGGCCAAGCGAGGGGCTCCGCGAGGAGCTCAGCGTGGTGCACAACAGCCCGGTCCGCGCTCGCTCAAGAGCGGGTCCGGAGCCCGGCGCTCACGCCGCTGACCCGCGCCGCCCCGGCCTCCAGGCCGCCCCTTGAGGGCGTCAACGTGCCCGGGGGCTGGGCGCGCCGAGCTCAGTAACCGAGGTCCTTCGGATCCACCACGTGGGTCCGGAGGATCTCTTCCTTCGGGCCGATCATGCGGCCAGTGACCTTCGGAGCACCCTCCGTGAGCTCCACCTCGAGCACGAGCGCGACCGAGTCTGCGCTCGCGTCCCAGACCAGCCCCGGGTGAGGCGCCGCGGCGGAGGCGATGGCGTGGTTGGCCAGCGGGGACGAGACGAACTCGATGGGTGAGTACCCGAGGTGCTCCGCCGCGTCCCCGTGCCGGATGACCCGTGGCCGGTGCACGTCGCCCCCCACCAGCACCACGCCCTTCACCTTCGCCGCCCCGAGGGCCGTGAAGATCGCGTCCCGCTCGTGGCGCCACGTGAACCAGCAGTCGCGCTTGCCCGGACGGACCGCGCCGTTCCAGACCATCCCGCAGGCGAGCACCTTCACCGCCGCATCCGACGCGGAGACCGCGGCGACGAGCTGCTCCCGCTGAGTAGAGCCGAGGAGCGATGTCAGTCCGGAGCCCGGCGCGCCAAAGACCTCCTCATCCCCGAACCACCTCGTATCCACGAGAAAGACCTCCATGGGGCCGCGCCGAAAGGACGTGTAGACGCCCCGCTCACCGTCGCCAAAGGAGGGCTGAGGGTGGTACTCGACGAACGCCCGGCGGGACCGCTCCCGGCCCGGCTGGGCTCCGACCTGGTCGTTGGTGGCGAAGTCGTGGTCATCCCAGGTCGCGTAGACCGGCACGCTCGCGGCGAGCGGCCGGAGCTCGGGGATGGACCAGAACTCCCGATAGCGCCGGCGCTGCCGGGCGAGCTCCGTGCTGTCGATGTACGGCGTATCGCCGAGCAGCACGAGGGCATCGGGCGCCGCCTGCGCCATGGCGGTCCAGATGGGCTGCGACTCGAAGCGGTCGTGGCTCGCGCAGGACCCGAAGGCCACGCGCGCCGCGGTCACGTCGGCGTGTGGGCTCGGGGTGGTGAAGGTCACCTCCAGGTCTGGCTGTCCCTCCACCTCCAGAAGCACCCGGTACTCGACGCCCGGCTCGAGCCGCTCCAGCGCGAGGACAGCCGTGCCGTCTGCGTCTGGCCGCGGGGAGAAGCGACCGCGGCTGCGGGGCACGCCGCCCTCGAAGAGCGTCCGCTGTGCCGCGCGCCCGTCTCCAAGTCGGAGCCAGACCTTGGCGCCGTCCGGGCGCAGGTCGCCGAGCACAGGACCGATCACCGGTTCAGTGACGGTCTCGGGGGCCACGGCCCCATCGCCCACCGGCTCCTGCGCCGCGAGGGACGATGCGCCGAGGAGCAGGAGCAAGGGCCAGGTGAACGCGCGTCTTCGTGACTCCATGGTGCAACTCCATCCAGGGGGTGGGGATCTCGTGCCGACGAGGAGGACGCCCTCGGGGGCCCGCGGCTCGGTGAATCGAGTGTGGACGTGGCCGCGGAGGGCCACAAGGCCGGCTGGCCTGAAGTCCCCTCAGCGCCGAGCGGCGGCGAACAGCATGAGTGCGCCAGCGACCGTGACGTTGAGCGACTCCACCTCCCCCGCCATGGGAATGGTGACCGCGTCGCACCTGGAGAGCTCGGGGGGCGCCTCACCTGTCTCCCCCGACATCCACACCACCGCGCGCTCCGAGAAGACCGCCCCGTCGAGGGGAGCGCCCCCGCGGGTCGCGGCCACGCACTGGCTGAAGCCTGCGTCCGCCAGCGCAGCGACTGCCCGCCCGAGGTCGCTCACCTCGTACACGGGCAGGCGTAGGAGGCTCCCCATGGAGCCACGCAGGGCCTTCGGAGTGAACGGGCGGGCGCCGCCCGGAGCGAGGACCATCGCCGTCGCCCCCGCCGCCTCTGCGCACCGTGCGAGGGCGCCCAGGTTCCCGGGATCCGAGACCCCCGCGACGCCGAGCACCAACCCGTGCTGGCCCAGCTCGGCCTCGAGCGCCCCCTCATCACGGCTCGCCGGCCTGGAGAAGATGCCCAGCACACCCGGCGGAGTCGTGAGGGTGCCGAGCCGCTCGAAGAGGGCGGGTGCTACGGCCCGGGTCACAGGCCCGTCGAGCCGTTCGAGCAGCTCATCGTGGCCCTCGCGCACCAGCAGGAGCTCCGCCTCCAGGCCCGCCCCCAGAGCATCGAGAATCAGCCGCTCCCCCTCGAGGAGCATGGCCCCGGGCTCCTTGCCCCGCGCCACGCGATCGACGCGCTTCAGGGACGGGTTCGTCCTCGAACGGATCACGTCGTGTCCCTCGTCCATAGAAAGAGGATACCGCGTACCCTTGTCGCCGATGACCGCAGGTGCCAACGCTCTCGGAAGAGTCGTCCGCGTGGACGCCAAGGTGGTCCACGTGGACGTAGATGCCGCGTCTATCACCGAAGGCTCCACCGCCGTGCGCGAGACCCGTGACGGAGAGCCGATCCTCGCGGCCCTGCGCGGGGCGCTGTTCGAGGACCTCCAGGGCCAGAAGAACCCCGTGGCGGTCGGCGACCGCGTCCGCCTCGACCTCTCCACGGACCCCGCCAGCCTCGAGGAGGTGCTCCCCCGCCGGAACTACCTCGGCCGTGTCGCCTCGTCCCACGACCCCCGCGAGCAGGTGCTGGTGTCGAACGTGGACCAGCTCTTCGTGATCGGCTCCCTCCGGAGCCCCGGCTTCTCGAGCAACCGCACGGACCGCATCCTCGCCGCCTGCAGCTGGCACCAGATCCCGGCGGTGCTCGTCTTCAACAAGGCGGACCTCGACAAGAAGGGGACGTTCGCCGACCGCTATCTCTCCACCTACCGTGACGTCCCCGACCTACGTGTCCTGGTCACCTCCGCGAAGACCGGCGAGGGCGTCGAGGAGATGTGCGCGCTGCTCAAGGACCGCGTCTCCGTGTTCTACGGGCCGAGCGGAGCCGGGAAGTCGACCCTGCTCAACCAGATCCAACCCGGCCTCAACATCAAGGAAGGCAAGATCAGCGCCTACTGGAAGCAAGGCAAGCACACGACCACCTACTCGCGGCTCCATCGCCTTGAGATGGGCGGCTACGTGGTCGACACGCCTGGGATCCGGGTCTTCCGACTGCACGGACTCGAGCGCGCTCAGGTACGAGACCTGTTCCCCGACCTCGCGCCGTTCCAGCCGCGGTGTCAGTACACCGACTGCACCCATGACCATGAGCCTGGCTGCGCGGTGGCCGACGCGTCCGAGGAAGGGCTGCTCGCGGACACTCGTTACGCGAGCTACCTGAGCCTGCTCGACGAGGTCGACCCCGAGGGCGCGTATGACCCGGACGGGTCGAGCGAGCCCGGCGAAGAGTAGCTCTACGGCCTCTCCGCGAGTCGCTGGAGCGCCAGCACGGCGCCTGCTAGCCGCTCAGTTGAAGTCGTACACGTAGCTGAGTCGCTGCTTGTTCACGATCGCATAGGACAGGTCGGTGAGCTTGCGGAGCTCATCATCACCCTGATCGTTGAAGCCGCGGAGCTCGGGCTCTCGCATCACGAAGAAGCGGCGCGTCGACGTGTCGGATACGTCATAGCTCCCCGGCCGGATGAAGCCCGCGAGCTCGATGTTGAGGTGCCCGGTGTAGAACACGCGCACCTTGTCGAGGTCCGCATCACGGGAGATCTCAGCCATCGCTCCATCCCCGGCCTCGTCGAGGAACTCGTGAGCCACGAGCACCTCGTCAAGGTTGATGTGCAGCAGCGGAGTGTGGATCTGGTCTCGAGACTTCAGATCCACGAGCGTGCAGTCCCGGATCCGGAGGAACGTCTTTCGATGCTCGTCCAGGATCTTCGACAGCCGCGTGTACTTGTTCTCGACGTTCCCCTTGATGAGGAAGGCGTCGGTTAGAAATAGGTCGGAGCAAAGCATGGCGTGCGCCAGGCTCTATCGGCCCCCGAGCCTCACCGCCTTGAGCCCACGGTTACCCGGGACCCAATCCCAGTCCGATGACCGCCCCAGGGCTCTCAGTGGCTGCCCTGACCAGCCCCGACCCGAGACCGGAGCGCGCCGACCAGGTAGAGGGAGCCCGTCACCATCACGCACGCCGGGTCGTCGCGGTCTCGGACCGAACTGGACCCCGTGACCCGGCTGAGGGTCCAGCTGAGGGCCGCCTCGAGGGCCTCCTCCGGTGAATCATGCACCTCCACCTCGAGCCCATGGGCCGACGCCGCCTCGGCCACCGCCGCCGCCGGGTGGTGAACACCGGACCCCGGCACGGTGGTCGCGAAGACCCGCTGGAGGCCTCGCCGGGCCATCGGCGCCACGAGCTCGGAGACGTCCTTCTCGCCGTGGACCGCCAGCACCGCGCCCCAGGGGCCAGCCCGCTTCGAGAGGGCCTCGGCGAGCGCCAGCTCCATGGAGCTGGCCACATGAGCACCGTCCAAGAGCACAGCGGTCCCGTCCAAGTCGAACCACTCCATGCGCCCCGGGAGCCTCGCCCCAGCCGTCACCTCCGGGGTGAGCAGGTCTCCGCTGAGCCCTTCCACTCGCCGGCCAAGGAGATCCAGAGCCGCCCGAGCCACCCTGGCGTTGGCCTCCTCGAAGGTCTGGTCCGCGTCACTCCAGGCGACCACATGTTCGACCGCGTGCGCCGCCGCGATCTCGGCGAGGACTCCGTGAGCCTCGCCTCCCGGCGGCGTCCCAGTGACCAGCAAGGACCCCGCCTTCACGATGCCCCCCTTCTCGCGCGCGATGGCCCCCAGCGTGTCGCCCAGGATGGCCGTGTGCTCGAGCGCGATCGACGTGACCACGGAGAGGTCGGGCGCGTCGATGACATTGGTCGAGTCCAACCGCCCCCCAAGCCCGACCTCCAGGACAGCCCAGTCCACATGGGCCTCCTGGAAGGCCAACAAGCCCGCCAACGTGACGATGTCGAACCACGACGCCTCGGCCCCGACCGTCTGCGCCTCTTCGGCCTCCGAGACCAGCTGGAGCGCAGCCGTGAGGGCCGCCGCGAGGGCCTCGTCCGAGATAGGCTGACCATCGAGACGGATCCGCTCGTTGATCCGCTCCACATGCGGAGAGCCAAAGACCCCCACGCGGAGCGCAACGCGCTCCAGGCCCGCCGCGATGAGGTTGGCCACTGACCCCTTGCCCTTCGAACCGGCGACGTGGCACAGGCCGTAACCACGCGACGGAAAGCCAGCCCGAGCGACCAGGTCCTCGATCGGTGCGAGGTCGACTCGCCAGCCGCTGGACCGGTCCTTTCGCTCCCAGTTGATCCGAGCCTCGAGCCGTTTGAGAGCGAGTTCGAGGGGTTGCGATGACGACATGGTGGATGGCGAGCTGTGACTCGTTGGTGGACGCCGTCTCAGATTGGTGCGTGCGGTCCGCCGCTGTCCTCCCGCTATGCACGCGGGGCCGGACGAGAACAGGCTCTCCCTGCTTGGGCGCACGGACCCGAGCCTGAGGGAGCGAGGCCCCGGAAAGATGAGCGAACTCATCCACCGCATCAAGATCTTCGTTTACCGCTTCGCGGAGACCAAGCCGACCTACCTGCTGCTGAAGCGGGACCAGGGGTTGGAGGCCATGTGGGGTCCACTCCAGGCCTCGCTCGGGTTCGGCGACAAGTTGGAGACGGCCATCCGGCAGCACGTGCGCGAGGACATCGGGCTCCCCACCCCGGAGCGGCTGCTGGACCTCGAGATGCCGGGGCGGTGGAGTATTGGAGACGAAGAGGTCATCGAATGGATGTTCGGCGTCCGGACCGAGGACATCGTGCGCCCCGAGAGCCTGTCGCCTGACTGGGCCGCTCATCGGTGGGCGAACTTTGACGACGCCTACCGCAGCCTAGGGTTCGAGCTCGACCGCGCCGCCGTCATGCGCCTGCACACGAAGGTGCTCGCCGCGTGACCCCTGGACCGGTCGGCCAGCAGGTCAGATCAGCGGCAGGGGCGGGTACTCGGCCCCGAGCACCGCGACCGGATCGGCGCCGAACAGGCCGCGAATGAGCGTGGCATAGACGGACCGAAAGTCCGTGGTGAAGGCCAGGTCCCCGGCGTCCAACTCCGTCAAGGATGGGTGCGCACCGTAGAGGCCCCCCTTCACCGAGTGCCCGAGGAGGAACATCGGGCCGGCCTTGCCGTGGTCGTGCCCGGACGATCCGTTCTCCGCGACCCTCCGGCCGAACTCGCTGAAGACGAGCACCACCGTGTCTCGCCCGGCCTCGCTGCGATCCAGGTCCTCGAGGAAGGCGCCGAGGGCATCGCCGAGCTCCCCCATCTTCCGGTCATGGGCCTGTCGCTGCTTGGAGTGAGTGTCGTACCCGTTATCAGAGACCGAGAAGATCTGCGTCCCGGACCGAGCGTTCACGAGGGCTGCGACGTCTCGCAGCTCGGCGGACAGGCGGGTCTTGGGGTACTCCACGCTCGTGCGGTAGATCGCCGCCGCTCCTCGGATCCTCCCGGAAGACTCGCGGGCGTCGTCGAGGGTCGCCCGCAGCTTGTCGAGCGCGCCGTCCCGGCCCACGTGACGAGGGTCACGCTCCATCTCGTGTTCACAGATGGCCGCGCCGCCGCGAGCGTAGGCCTCCTCGTCTCCGAACCACCGATAGCCCGTCGGCGAGGCCAGGGCAACGGGCGGCTGCTTCCGCGAGAACAGGGAGTAGGGGGCCTTGCCACCGAAGTGGACGACGCGATCCGGTCGAGGCTCATCTGCCCACCGGGAGGCCGCCAGGCGGCCAATCCAACCGTCCCCAGAGATCCGACCGGCCCGATGGGCGGTGTGCCAGACCTCGTAGGACTTGAAGTGAGAGCGAACCGCCTCCGGATAGCCGCAGCCCTCCACGATGGCCACCTGCCCCTGATCGAAGCGCCCGCGGAGCGCCCCCAGCCCCGGGTTGAGGCCCCGGTAGTCGTCGATCTTGAGCAGCTCGGAGGCCTTGTGGGCGGTGGAGCGTCGGATCCGCCTGAGCTCATCATCCCCGTAGGGCACGACCGTCGCGAGCCCGTCGTTCCCGCCCGACAGCTGGACGAGGACGAGGTTCTTGCCGCCCTCCCCCGGAAGGCCTTGGACCCTTCCCCCGCCGGCCAAGACCTCGGGCAACAGGCCGAACCCTGCGGCCGACGCGGCCGCCGCTCGAAGGAAGGAACGTCGATCAGGCTTGGGCAAGTTCATGGCATGGACCCCGGAGCGATCAGGGAGGCTCAGTGGAGCTGCGCCTCGGGCAAGGACAGGACGAGGTGGGTGAATTCGTGGAAGACGCGCTGGTTCTTGCGACGGAAGCGAGGCATGTCCGCCTCCTCCACCTCGTACTTCTCCCGGATCGCGCGCAGCTGCACCTCGAGCATCTGGAGAGTCTCGGTTGGCGGCTCGATGGCGAGGAGCCGCTGCGTGAGGAGCGCCACGACCTCGCGGTCGCTCCCCGCCCTTGCGTCGCGCACCACCCGAGCCTCCATGGAGCTCGGCTCGTACTTCACCCGACGCAGGATGGTCGCGAGGCCCGCCACCTCGTAGCGCTTGACCTGCTGCCCCTCGGCCTTGCGCTTCTGCTTGCCCGTCATGGGGCCCATCTCGTCCATGGTCCCAGACATCTCCATCATGTCCGAGGCGTCGGCGCGCAGCGTCTCGATGTCCACCGCCCCCACGATCGCCCCGGCGATGTTGCCGCGCATCATGAACGTCGAGGTCGTGATCCATGCGAGGCCCTCGTCCCATCCCTTCACGTTGGGCGGCTGGAAGAGGTCCTGACCCAGGTCCGCGGCGGCCTCGACGATGAAGGCGGCCGGGAGGTCCGCCTCAAGGCGGATAGCGCTGCCCACCAGGAAGTCAACCGGACTCGCGACCCGCGCGCCGATCACCTCGTCCCGGTAGAAACGCGGATCGAGCAGTACCCGCTCGACCAGGTAGCCCACGTCGTAGCCCGTCTCTCGCAGCAGCGCTGCGTACTCTTCCACCCTCTCTTCGGTAGCTGAGACCCCTTCGAGGTACTCGACCACGGTGCGTGCGACGTAGTCCGCACAGGCCGGCTGGCCCAGGAGAATGTCTGCCAGGTCCGCGGGACCGTGGTTCCCGCGGACGCCGAGGATGACCTTGGGCTTGTCGTCGTGTCGCTTGGGATTGAAGCGGTAGGTGGCGACATCCAGCGCCGGCGCCACGCCCGCGCCGGTGAGGCTGCGGGCCGCCTCGCGGATATCCACCTCGCCATAGTTGCCCTCTCCGAGGGAGAAGAGCTCCATGACCTCGCGGGCGAGGTTCTCGTTGGGTCGTCCCTTGCGGTTGTCGTCGTTGTCGAGATAGACGAGCAGCGCGGGGTCCTCCAACATCGCGTGCAGGAGCGCGGAGTAACTTCCAAGCGCCTGCGACCGGATCGTGTTGTGCTGCTCGATCATCAGCGCCGGCCGCTTCACCGTCTCCAGGGACGAGGTGAACACGCCATGCCACATGAGCGTCATGCGGTCGCGGAGCGGATCGTCCCCGGCGAGCATGCTCTCGATCCAGCCCTCGCGCAGGGCGGCGAACTGATCTCGGTACCAGCGGTTGCGGCGCTTGCGGAGCTCTCGCTTCTCGTCGCCTGATGCCCGGTTGTACTCCTCAGCGCTGTAGGGGAGCCGCTCGTACTCGTAGGGGACCCACGCGCCCTCGCCCACGGTGGGGCGCGGCCGGACCAGGTACTCCACCAGAGCGCGAGGGCCAGCCTCGACCCAGGCGTCCACGTCCTCGTCGCGGATACCGAAGCCAGCTCGGTTCCAGACGTGCTCCACGGCGCGGCGGTCCCAGGGGATGTCGACGAGCTCGGTCGCTGCCGTCGGCACCGAGCCCTCGACCTCACCTCCACCGGTGACCGGCCGGGCCGGCGAGGCGTCCAATGGGCCCCCCCCCGCCAAGGAGATCCCGGTGGTGCAGAGGAGGGCGAGCAGGGTTCGAACCACTGCAGCGGACGGTTGGAGTTGGATCATCGGACGAAGCGTCGCATCTCGAGACCAGCACCAGCACGGCGCGGTCCAGTCTCTCCAACACTACGCTCCCCCCCGGGTTCCGGTGAGGACCGTCATGGGACTAGACTCCCCATGAACCTGCCCCTCACACCCATGCCTCACTCTGCGCCCCTCGACCTACCCGCCTTCCTGGACCGCCTGCGGGCGGAGGGTGAGCTCGTGGAGGTCGAGACGGAGGTCGACCCCAGGCTCGAGATGGCCGAGGTCCACCGGAGGGTCATCGCCGCAGGGGGGCCGGCCGTGCTCTTCAAGCGCCCCCGCGGCGCAGCCTTCCCGGCGGTGACAAACCTCTTCGGCACGGCCCGCCGAGTCCAGCTCGCCTTCGGTGACCGGCCCGAGGCCGTGGTCGAGCGCATCGCTGCCCTCCCCGAGGAGGCCCTCCCGCCCACGCCAAAGAAGCTCTGGGCCCAGCGGTCCCTGATCGCCTCCCTGGCTCGGGTTGGACTCAAGCGAGGCCGGCGCGGCCCCGTGACCGAGGTCGTCGATCGCTCGCCGGACCTCTCCACGCTCCCCGCCTTGACCACCTGGGCACGGGACGGCGGACCGTTCGTGACGCTGCCCCTCGTCCTGACCGCTCACCCCGAGAACGGCGGACTCAACCTCGGTATGTACCGAGCGCAGCTGTTCGAGGACGGCGGCGTTGGCATGCACGCTCAGATTGGCAAGGGCGGCGGGTTCCACCTCGCTGAGGCGGAGCGGTTGGGACAACCGCTGCCCGTCCATGTGCACGTGGGCGGTCCGCCGGCGCTGGTCCTCGCGGCCATCGCGCCGCTCCCCGAGAACGTCCCGGAGGTCCTCCTCGCGAGCCTCGTCCTCGGACGGCGCCTGGAGCTGTGCCGGGCCACCGGAAGCGGGGACCTGCCCCTGGTCGCGCGCTCCGAGTTCGTCCTCGCCGGCAAGATCGCCCCCGGGGCCCGCCGGCCTGAGGGCCCCTTCGGCGACCACTACGGGTACTACTCGGAGACCCACGACTACCCCTGGTTCCAGTGCGACACGCTCTATCGACGGCGTGACGCGGTCTGGCCAGCCACGGTGGTCGGCAAGCCGCGCCAGGAGGACTTCTTCATCGGCGACTACCTGCAGGAGCTGCTCAAGCCCCTCGCCAAGGTCGCGATGCCCGGCGTCCTCGACCTGTGGAGCTACGGCGAGACCGGCTACCACGCGCTGGCGGCGGCGGTGGTCCGCGAGCGGTATCGGCGCGAGGCCATGGTCTCCGCCTTCCGGATCCTCGGCGAGGGCCAGCTCTCGCTGACCAAGTTCCTGCTCGCGACGGACCGCGCCGTGGAGCTGAAGGACTTCGCCGCCACCCTGCGCCACATCCTGGAGCGCGCAGACTTCCGGACGGACCTGTTCATCCTCTCGAACGTCTCCATGGACTCGTTGGACTACGCGGGCCCCAAGATCAACGAGGGCAGCAAGGGCGTCCTGCTGGGCCTCGGCGAGCCCCGGCGCAAGCTCCCCGACACCTTCGTGGGGACCCCGGCGCGCCCCGCGGGACGCGTCGAGGTGTTCACCGACGGCGCGCTGTGCGTCGAGGCCCCCCCCCACGAGGACACTCCGGACGCGGCCGCCTCGATCGCGCGCGACCCCGCTTTCAAAGACTGGCCCCTGGTGGTCCTCGTGGACGACGCCGAGGCAGCCAGCCGCAGCGCGATGAACTTCCTCTGGACGACGTTCACCCGCTTTGACCCCGCCCGCGACCTCTTCGCGAGGGAGGTCGAGCTGGTGCACCATCACCCCTCCTTCACCCCGCCGATCGTCATCGACGCCCGGATGAAGCCCGACTATCCGGCCGAGCTGTTCTGTGATCCCGAGACCGCGGCGACCGTGGATCGCCGCTGGAAGGAGTACTTTCCGGGCGGCGGAGTCGAGATGGGAGACTCGGACCTCGGGCACCTCTCCCGGTGAGTCGCTCGGCCCGTGCCTGCTACCCTCAACGGGTGCGGCGCCTCCTTCGATGCCTCGCGTGCCTCGGCGCGCTCTCATCAGCGACCGCCGTCGCCCAGGACCTGGACAGGCCTGAGCGCGACCCCCTCTACGCCCTCGGAGACGGGCTGACCGCGACCGGCTGGGGCCTCGACGCTCGCCTTCGCCTTCGGCTGCACGCCGACCTCGTGGAACCTCACCTCGGCGGCCTCGGCGCGGCGGCGGGGGCGCCCTCCGGGGGCGCGACCGATATCCGCCGGGCGCGGGCGCTCCTTGACCTTCGCGGCGCGGAGGGCACCGCCCTGAGGCCGTTTAGGATCCGGGCCCAGGTGGACTTCAGGGACCTCGAGGTGCGCTGGCTCGATCTCTACGCCCGCTACGACGGGATCTTCTCGGGAGGGGCGGTGGTCGCGAGCGACCTCCGCGCGGGTGAGTTCCGCGAGCCCTTCGGGTTGGAGGCGATGACCAGCGTCAGCTACCTGCCGTTCATCGAGCGCTCGACGGCCACCAACACCTTCACCCCCGGTCGTTCCCGCGGCGCCCAGGCCACGCTCCAGGTCGCGAACGGTCTCCTCCAGGCGGGCGCCTTCCGCCGCACCGAGGGTCGCCCGTTTCCGGACGAGGCCCTCGACGAGCGCGCGATCACCGCCCGCGCGGTGTGGCAGGGCGACGGGCAGGGCTTGACCCAGGCGGGAGGATCGATCTCCCTGCGGGATCCAGGGGGCGACCTGCTCGTGTTCCGGGGAACCACCGGCTCGAGGCTCCTCGAGCAGCTCGCCGACACCGGGTCTATCGACGCGGATCGCGCCGTCACTGCAGGCGTGGAGGCCCTGTACCGGGAGGGTCCATGGACCGCTCAGTCCGAGGCCTTTGGGGCCTGGATCGATGACGCCAACGGGGTCGGCGGCGAGTCCTTCCTCTCCGGCGGCTACCTCTCGCTCTCACGCTTCCTTGGCGCGGCAGAGACCAGCTGGGCCCGCGGCCGCGGTGCCCTGGGGCCCCCGGTGATCGAGGGTGCGATGCCCCCCGGCGGCTGCGGCCTGCAGGCGCTGGAGGCCGTCGCCCGCCTCAGCTACACGGACCTGACCGGGGGCTCGATTCAGGCGGGGCGAGTGCTGGACCTAGAGACCGGCCTCAACGTCTACATGAGCCCCACCACTCGACTGATGCTGCACTGGGTCGGGGTCAGCGCCGAGCCCGCCGGCGGCCCGCGCGGCGAGGGCTGGGCGATCCTGGGCCGGCTCCAGGTCCAGATCTAGTCGACGGCTGCGAGGTTGAGGTACACGCGAAACGTGCTGCCTGAGCCAGGCGTGCTCTCGAGCTCAATGGACCCGTCGAGCCATTGGACGAGGTGCTTCACGATGGACAGTCCGAGGCCGGTCCCCCCCACCTCGAGGGAGCGCGCCTTGTCGACGCGATAGAAACGCTCGAAGATCCGCGCCTGGTCCTCCTCCGGGATGCCCAGGCCGTTGTCCGTGACCGCCAGCACGGCCTTCCCCTCCTGCAGCTGAACGCTGACCGCGATCCGGCCCCCGGTGGGTGTGTACTTCAGCGCGTTGTCGAGGAGGTTGTCGAAGACCTGCTGGAGGGCCTCCCGGTCCGCCATCACCCAGAGCTCGCCGTCGACACCCTCGAGGCTCACGGTCTGGTCACGGGCCACCGCGGTCGGTTCATGCCGACGCACTCCCTCCTCCACGAAGGCCCTGAGGTCGAGCGGCGCGAGAGAGGGGCGGCTTACGTCCTCCTCAATTCGCGCCAGGCTCAGCAGGTCCATCACGAGGTGATTGAGGCGGAGCACGTTCTTCTGGACGATCTCAAGGAACCGCTGTCCCCGATCCTCTTCCGCCACCGCACCGTCCAGCAGCATCTCGACGTAGCCACGGATGTTCGTCAGGGGAGTCTTTAGTTCGTGGCTGACGTTGGCCACGAAGTCCCGGCGTATGCGCTCCAGCCGGCGGACCTCGGAGACGTCATTGAGCACGGCCACCACGCCCACGGAGTCGCCGTCCTGGAAGCTCCTCGCCTCGGCATTGACGATCGCAGTCTCGTCCGTCTGACTGAGCTCGAGCTCCTGTCGGGCCGGGATCTCCGTCGACCGAGCGCGGTGCACCAGCTCGACGAGACCCGCGAGGTTCCCCTCACGCCATGCCGCCGGGTCCGTCTCGTCCTCACGGATGCCGAGGAGGCTCCGCGCCGCGTGATTGGAGAAGGTCACCTGGTCGTCCACGTCGAGCGCGACGACCCCCTCGGTCATGCCAGCCACCATGGCGCGGAGCCTCTCCTGGCCCGCGGTCAGGTCCGCGACCTGCTGCTTGATGTCGTGGCCCAGCTGCTGGAAGGACCGGGCGAGGTCACCGACCTCGTCCCCGTCGCGGGCTCCCTGGGGCAGCCTCGCGGCCGCCTCGTAGTCACCCGCTCCCATGGCGACTGCCACGGCGCGCATCTGAACCAGCGGCGTGGAGATCCGGCGGACCAGCAGGGCGCCGACGAAGAGCGCCGGCAGGCTCGCGATCAAGGCGCCGAGGAACAGGAGGCGCGCCACCTCGCGCTTCTTGTCCTCGAGAGACTGGGTGCGTACAGCGACGCGAACCAGGCCGCCGAGGTCCCGGTCGTGGTCTCGGCATACGGCGACGTACAAGGTCTCGGCGCCCGTGGTCGCACTCTCGCGCACAGCGACGCCCTCACCCAGGGTGATCGCGTCGACGATCTCCTGCCTGCCGCCGAGGTGATTCTCCATCTCTGCCGGCTCCTCCTCCGAGTCAGCGAGCACCACGCCATCACGCCGGATCATCGTGATCCGACGGCCGGTCCGCTGGCTGACCTCGGCCACGCGGCGCTGGAGGTAGGTGCGGTCCACGCCGCCGAAGTCATCCTGAGAGAGCTCTCCGAGCGCGATCGCCACGTTGCGGAGGTCCGTCGCGACCTGCTCCTGCAGGCTGCGGCCGTACTTGTCGTGCACAAGGACGCCGATCGCGCCGACCGTCAAGAAGATGAGGAGCGCGTAGGAGCTGAACAGCCTCCAGAAGAACTTCGAGCGGAACATCGCTGCCACAAGCTACCGGCTGGGCGCCTCGGGGGTGAAGGAGTATGGAGCGCCTCGTGGGACTCGCACGCACAGAACAAGCGTCACGGCACTCCTCCCCATGGGGAGCCGGCCGCGGGCCTCAGTCGACCACCTTGTAGCCGACACCTCGAACGGTGACGATCGTGCCACCGTGCTCACCGAGCTTCTTCCGGATCGCGCTCACGTGGACATCGATGTTCCGGTCGAGGATCACCGCCTCCCCGTCCGTGAGGCTCTCCACGAGCTCATCTCGCGTGTAGACCCGGCCTGGGTACTTGGCGAGGCGCCAGAGCAGCCGAAACTCAGACCGAGTGAAGACCACAGGCACGTCGTCGATCGTGACCTCGTGACGCTCCTTGTCGAGGGTGACCGGCCCCAACTCGATACGAAGGCGCGCCTCGGCGACGGGCTGGCCGCGGCGGAGCACGGCGCGAATACGTGCGAGCAGCTCCCGGGGGCTGAACGGCTTGCGGACGTAGTCGTCCGCTCCAAACTCCAGCCCCACGATGACGTCGCTCTCTTCTCCTCGCGCCGTGAGCATCATCACGGGGATGGCCTTCGTTCTGTCATCCTCCTTCAGGGCCCGGCAGACCTGGAGGCCGTCCAGCCCGGGAAGCATCAGGTCGAGGAGCACCAGGGACGGCTTGCGGCGCCTCGCCTCTGAGAGCCCCTTCTCGCCGTTGCGGGCGATCAGGATCGAATAGCCCTCGCGCCCGAGGGAGTACTCGAGAAGCTCGACAATGTCAGGGTCGTCTTCGACGATGAGGATGGTCTCTTTGCCCATGGGATCTTCAGGAGGCTATTGACCAAGATGCCGGTGCCGCATCAAGGGAGTGTGAAGCTCGGCGCAGATTCCAGCTAGGCCGGTGCGACCACGTCCTCAGTCGCGGGCCTCGAAGCCATAGAAGGAAGGGTCCCTGAGCGGGGGGACGTCCTCGAGGGGGAGCAAGACCGTCCGCACGGCCCAGATGTCCTTGAAGATTCGATACTCGATCGCGGTCTTGTCGAGGTACTCGACCCCGGCGCTCCCACCCGTGCCCGTCCGCCGTCCGATGACGCGCTCTACCATTCGAGCGTGGCGCTGGCGGAAGATCACGAACCCCTGCTCGACCTCGAGGAGGGCTGCGAGCACCTCGCGCGGCCACGCGAGCAGAGGCAGCTCCCGATAGGACTCGAGGAAGACCAGCGCAGCACGGACGGCCCCGACCGACGCCCCAACCGCGGGGTCAGAGGGAGCCAGGAACTCCTCCACCGAGGCGCGCTCGCGCTCGTAGTTTGCCGCCAGCCGCTCCTGGGCGACCTTCACGTCCCGGCCGGTCTCCGCGGCCACAGCCCCAGCGTGATCACGGGTCCGCCCGATGACCTTCCGGTGAGCCGCCAGGTACCGCTCCACGAACCCGACCGAATCACTCTCGACCTCGCCGCTCGCGTTCCGGATGGCGTCGATCGGTGTCCGAGCGAGCCAGGCCTCGATGGCCTCCCTGAGGTTCGGACCATCCGCCATGGTCTCTTGAACCCGGCGCAAGGCAGGGGTAGATCCACCCCCGGGCTTCTCGAGCGCCGCCAGGTGGCTGCCCGGCGGCCCGAGCGGAATCCGGTCGGCCTCCTCAAGGCCGAACAGGACCTCGATTTGACGGAGCTGCGCGCTCTGGAAACCGCTGGCGGGCATGAGCTTGTCGCGAAACCCGAGGTATGCCCGCGTGGAGATCGTCTCGACCACCTCGAAGTGAGCCACGGCGACCCTGAAGATCGTCGCGATTCGCCGCAGCCGCTCCACGGCGCCGGACAACTCCTGCTCTGCAACACGGGGCGCCATGAACAGATCGCGGGCGCTCCGCAGGTCTCTCAGGATCAGCTTGAACCAGAGCTCGTAGACCTGATGGACGGTGACGAACAACGCCTCCTCGTTCGTGATCTCGTCCTCATCGGCGGCGAGTCCCTGCTGGAGAGAGAGGAGTTCTTCAACCCGGATGTAGTCCCAGTAGGTCGTCGGAGAGGGCTTCATGGGGGCGAGAATACTCTCCCGGAGCCGCGGCGATGCGGGCCGTCGGGGTGGTTCCGGGGCGGACCCGCCGTCCACCGCCCTAGCGACGCTCGGGCAGCGCGTTCAGACCCCAGTCGTAGTCCATGTACCGAACCCGAAGCTTCGGAGCCGCACGCCGCAGCGCGTCCGCGACCTCGGCGCCTTGAAGCTGTGTGGCGATCCAACCCACCACCTCCTCGTCCCCATCGCCGAAGTCCTCCTCGAACCAGTCGAAGATCTTCGAGACGCGGACGGCTCCCTTCACCGGCCTGAGTTCATTGCGATCCGCGTCCATCAGCCAGGTGCGGACCTGGTCGCTGAGCTGTCGGTCGAGTCCGGCGGCTCGATAGGGCTCCGGGCGGAGGGGCGGACACCCGATGGACGCGCAGTTCACGGCCGCATGCAGGCGCGCATCGGCGAACTGCGGTCGGAGGATCTCGTGCTCGATGTCATTCAGGCAGAGCTTGCGCCCCTTGCCCTTTGGGTCAAAGCCCCCCATCGGGATGAAGCGCTTCTTCCAAGGTGACCCGAACCACCCCCCGATCTTCTTGATGCTTGTCACTGGCCCCGCGTCCCGCACCAGCTGCAGCGTGAAGGCGTTGTAGGCGTTGATCCAGAACGCGAAGCGCTCCGCGCGACTCCAGCGCCCAAGCTCACGCGGGGTCACGCCTTCGAGCGAGGCGAGGTAGGCGTCGAGGCCCTCGGGTGAACGACGTAGCCCGGCGTAGTCCACGAGGCCCTCCTCGAGCACCTCGCCAAGGACCGCCTGGAGCCCAGCGTGCGCGTGGTCGAACGGCTCGTCGGGTGACCGCCCGCCCAGGGTCACGGTCACGATCGCGGCGAGCAGCCCGAGGTGAAGGAGCGAGAGAAGGCGGGGGAGCACGATGGGTGATTCGGACACCGTGTCCGACCAGATGACCCCGGCACTCTAATTCGACCCAGACGACGCCTCAACCTGCCTTCTGGCCTCCCTGAGGATCGCTCGAAGCTCCGTTCCAGAGAGCCCTGTGGCCCGGAGGGCGTCGACCACCGCCCCCTCATCGAGCCCCACGTCCTCCGCGAGGTAGACGCCGTACATGACCGCGGCGAGGGTCCCGTCGTCGTCAAGCATCAGGACCCTGGGCCGACCGGGAGTGTTCAGCAGGCGCCGGACCTCTTCAAGCGCCCCGTCCGCCACGAGAACTCCGTGGTCTTCGACAGAGGCCGGCGTCTCCCCGGCGGCGCACTCGTCGCCCGAGGGGTCAACCGCAACGAACGCCAACCCCGCGCCGCGCGCGGCGGATTCCACGAGCCCTCCCCCGTCCGGCGCGCGCCTGAGGTCCACCACCATCTCCACGCCGCGACGACACGCGAGGTTGATCGACGCCTCCGCAGAGCCGTCCGTGGGCGCACCGCCTACCCAATCACCGCTGTAGGTGAGTGAACGCTTCACGCCTCCAAGCGGCTCCGCGTCGAGTCGCGGGGGGAGCCGGAAGCCAGTGTCCGTTCCGTTTCCTGCGCAGCCCGCGAGGGACAGCACGAGGACAAGGGGAGCCAGCTTGAGGAATGAGACGGGCGGCATGACGAGGCTGGGGTCAGGAACCGCCGATTGAGGCTTCAGTTCCGACAAGACGCGCGGATCATAGGGGGGCGCGAGAGACCGGCAAGCCCTCTTCACCGGGACGTTCTCGAGATGTACCACCACCCCCCTGCTAGCACGATGCCCACCGAGACCACCCGCGACCAGATCCTCTTCATCGGCGATTCCAGCGGGGCCACGGCCGTCGAGTTTCCGGCCGCATTCGGTACCGCGTCGAAGGCCCTGGATGTGGTCTCGCCCGGCGTTTACGAAGGCCTGCGGACCTTCGAGCGGAGCCTCTTCTTTGGCCTGCGGACTCACCTCACACGGCTCCGGGAGTCTGCCGCTCACTTCAAGACGCCACTTCACTACGACGAGGAGAGCCTCGTGCGCGCGCTCGAGTCCGCGGCTCGCCAAGCCACCGACGCCTTCGACGCCGAGGCACGCCTGCGACTCGACGTGGCCGCGGGCTCCGCGGCCACATTCGGCGGTGAGGGCAACGTGCTGATCGCAGCCAGCGCGTATCGCGGCCCTCGAGGGGACGTTCGAACCCACGGGGCCAGGCTCCAGACCGCGCCGGGTCTCCGCCGCCCCAACGCGGCCGTGAAGACCTCGGACTTCATCCCGTTGAGGGAGGCCTGGATCAACGCACACGGCGATCCCGAGGCGTACGAACACATCATGCTCTCGCAGGACGGCATGGTCCTCGAGGGCACCCAGAGCAATGTGGTCCTTGTCCGGGACGGCGAGGTTTACCACGCCCCCTCCGGCGTCCTCCCCGGGGTCACCGTGCGCGCGGTGATCGACCTCGCTCGCGCGGCCGGGATCCCTATCCAAGAGCGGTTCGTGGACGTCAGTGACCTCTCAAGCTTCGACGAGGCCTTCATGACGACCTCCGTGCGGAGCGTGGTGCCGATCCAGAGCATCGATGATGTCCACTTCGGCGCGCCGGGACCGCTGACGATGCGCCTGAGCATGCTCTACGACGAGCTCACCACGTCGGACGCCGTCGCCCCGTCGGCCCGCGAGTTGGCGCGCTACTGACCGGGCCCACGTCGATACACACGCCAGGGGTCCGCTCGCCGAGAGGGCGGCAGGACCGGCGGTGCTTCGCGGCTCAGACGTCGCTGCGTCTCATGAACCGGAGTCCCAGCCAGGCCCACCCCACCATGAGCGCGAGCCCCCCAAGGGGCGTGACGGCTCCGAGGATCGTCGGCGCACCCAGCGCCATCGCGTAGAGCGTGCCCGAAAAGACGACCGTTCCCAGGACGAGGCAGCAGGCAGGGGCGAGGAAGCCGGCTCTCCTCCCGGCAACGGCGCCCACGGCGACCAGCGCCACCCCATGGAGCAAGTGGTACTCGCCGGCGGTGGTCCACCAACCCATGCGCTTGACGGCCTCTGGCGCGCCCTCAAGCAGGGACTCGAGGCCATGGGCACCGAAGGCCCCCATTCCCACCCCGAGACATGAAAGTGTCGCTCCTGTGGCCGCGATGGCATTCATTCTGGGAGTCATTGGTGATTCCGAAGCCGCGCTCAGGAGGCGGGATAGGTTTCTTTGGAGGGGGTTGCAGTGGGGGAAGCTGCGCCGCTCCCCGCGTCGCCACACCGCACCGATTCTGCCTCGATGATCTTCGCTCTCGCTCTAAGTCTTGCCGCATTCCAGGGCGCTCCCGCGTCCGCCCAGAGCCCCACCAGTCAGGGTGCTCCGACCCAGACCTCTCTCGGCGGCCTGTCCGTGACGCCGTTCGCCCCGACCATGCAGGCCAACCTCGTGGGCGCTCGGATGCTGAACGTGACGCTCAACCTGCCCACCCAGGCCTGGCAGGAGGAGTTCATCCTCGCGATCCCCGCGACCGTCGCGTGGCCTGCCCCCGTCCTGACCCTCTTCCACGGCTATGGCGAGGAGCCCGCGGATCTCGTGGCGAAGCCCCTGGTCGGGGAGGCCATGTCCCGCGGCTACGTCGTGTTCATCCCCCTCGGCGCCCACAAGTACAACTACGGCATCGATTACTCCCAGCGGAACATCGAGCTGGCCTTCGAGTTCCTGTCGGCGCGGCTCCCCATCGACCTCGACCGTGTCTACGCCGCAGGCTTCTCCATGGGCGGCGGCGCCGCCGCCAGCTTCGCAGCCCGCCACATGGATCCGGCCGGCCTCAGGATCGCGGCGGTGGTCAACCACACTGGAACGGCTTCCCTCCGCGCCACCTACCAGCAGTCCAACGACACCCTGCTCTTCCGCAGCCCGCTGATGTTCGGTGCGACGCCCTCCCAGGACCCGTTCGCCTACCAGCGCAGCTCCACGATCGATTTCGACGCCCTCGGCGGTCAGCTCCTCCCCGGAGGTGAGATGGCCTCGAACCTCTCCCATGTGCCCACCCGCCACTGGAACGCCGACTTCGACCCGAACCCCTACATCGTGGAGCAGACCGAGAAGCTGCACGCCCAGATGCTCTCCCACGGGGCGAACTCGGCCCGGCACGTCGTCCAGTCCAACCAGCACGCGTGGGAGACCCTCGATGCTCCGGCGGTGATGGACTGGCTGGATCAGCAGCAAGCGAAGCTCCCCTCCCCCGGAGAGGTGGTGCGGACCGTGGCGGACCGTGACGGCCGCTGGCTACAGCTGGAGGTGGTCCAGGAGCAGCAGGGCCAGTTCACCCCCGTGGTCTGGAGCAGCCAGCCGACCAGCAACATGCTCTACCTGATCGAGATGGCCAACGCCCAGACGGTCGGTGTGCACCTCGACGACCTGGCCCTCGACAGCTCGTCCGACGTGCGCGTTGTGCTCCAGGTCACCGACGCCTCGACCCCCGACGTGGTCCTCATGGGGTTCCCCCAGCCCCCGATGGACGTGCTCCGCCGGGGGGTGTCCACCTCCGCCTGGACGTACGACGCCGCCTCGGGCACCGTCACCCTGCACGAGACGGCAGGCGCGGGCTGGTCCGACTGGACCGTCGCCCCCTGAGCTCGAACCCTCCTGCGCCGGCACCCCTGATCCTCTCCCGAACCGCCCCTTCGCTTCGGGACCGCCGAGGAACCCCCAACGGAGAAAGGCCACCCGCGACGAGTCGCTGGCGGCCTTCCTTCTCCATCCTTCCCTGCACTCCTGACGGCTACAGCCACCAAGCGCGCAGATCTCGGACGGGCAATGTACCTATAAACCCCTAGGTTATCAACCCAGGCATCCGCTGTTTCTAGCTGATTCGGTCCCACCCGTCTGTCGGCTCGCGATCCACCATCCTGAAGGCCCCTGAGGACCCCTGGAGGCCCCATTCGTGCTGCCCAGCTGGGCCTCGACGAGGAATCCAGGAGTGAGACTCAGCCGCTTCCGGGCTCAACGACCCAGCATCTCGGAGAGCTTCCCCTCTGCTGAGATGACGCCCGCGTCCGTGCTGGGGTCGCCCCCGAGGCTCTGGATGAGGGCGTCGAGGTAGGCCTTGCGGTGGGCGGCGTC
>CALLKX010000004.1 GCA_938083085.1 uncultured bacterium | reverse complement strand
CGCGTAGAAGGTACGGATACGGCCGCCGATGGTCATACCGCCGCCCTCCATGTCCTGGAGGTTGGCCGAGAGGGCCTGGACGTCGTTGTCGAGTTGGTCCCAGTCGCTGTTGTTAGCGACCGCGGTACCGCAGGTCAGGGTGAGCGCGCAGGCGCTGAAGATGAGCTTCTTCATGGGATTGCCACCGGTGAGGTGGTTGGGGGACTGCCGAGAAAGCAAAGGGAGTGGTATCGAGGCGCAGAGGTTGCCGCGGCGAACTTGAGCCGTCGACCTGGCACGCATGAAATCGCTTCAAGGAAGCACGGGAGACATCGGTGTGACCCCGGAGGACCCGGACCGATTTCAGCGCAAATCTCAGCCTTGGACAGATGGTCTAAGGCCGAGCCCTCCATTTCCATGTCTCCAGGCGGGTTTTTTGAGCAGACCGGATGAAGTTCGCTTCATGGCCCTCGCGGAAATCAGTCGTCCGATCCGCGGGAGCGCCGGCCCTTCTTGATCTGGCCGCGGGCTCGCTTCTTGTCCAAACGGCGCCTCTGAGAGCCCCTGGTGGGTTTGGTCGCCCGCCTGGCCTTGCGAATAAGGAGACCGTCCGACACGAGAGCAGCCAACCGCTCCCTGCACACCTCGTGATTCTGGTGCTGTGACCGTCGCGAGCTGGATCGGACGACCAGGGCCTTGTTCTCCCCGACCAGTCGGTGGCCCAGCGCTGCGAAGAGCCGCGCTCTGTCAGTATTACTTAGGGCTACCGACGAGCCGACCTCGAACCGGATCTCCACCGCCGTCTCCACCTTGTTCACGTGCTGCCCGCCGGGCCCGCCCGCGCGCATCGTGCGCACCGTCAATTCCGCAGCCGGGATCACGACCCGCTCGTTCACCCGTAGCGGGTCCATCCGTCAGGCCCCGGAGAGCCGCCGCAGCGCGGCCCAGGTGAAGATGCCGGTGCGGTGCCCATCGCTGAAGGTCACGCAGAGGGCGTAATTGCCAACCAGCTCCACGGCGGACTGCGTGAGCGCCTCAGACACGGTCTGCGGATCAAGGAGGGCCGCGCCGGTGAACTCGTCCACACAGCGCGCGCAGGGACAGCCAAGGCGCAGGGACCGTGCCGAGACGGAGCTCGATGATCCGTCGGGCCACTCGAACCCGATGCGATCGGGCTCCCGGCGGAGGATCCTCGCGGGGGGGTCGACCCGCTCCGGACGGCTGGGATGGGGTTGGCCCGCTTCGTCCGTCATTCGACTCATCCGATGTGGCTTGACCACAGGCTGTCGTAAGTGGTGGCGAGAACCGGATTTGAACCGGTGACCCCTTGATTTTCAATCAAGTGCTCTACCAACTGAGCTACCTCGCCTCGCACTCCCTTTCGGGGCTGGAATTCTCCGTCAGGGCGGGACAGTCGTCAACGCAAAGCCCCCCCCTTTCTGAACGGTCTCCTCAACAGAGTGATCTTTCGGGCCCGCGCCAGGTCAAGTTGCAGCGCCTGCGAGCGCGCCATGTCAGGCCCCGCCGGATCGAGCGGTTCCGTGCAGGCGTGAAGGTTCTGCCTTGAACCGCCCCCCACAGGCTTGCTCAGTTGGGGCCATGGACACCCTCAGGACACCCTCGTGGCGACGGGACGAAGGGCCTCGCTCCCCCTCCCAGCCTGACTCGCTCCACGCTGGCCCATCCCAGCAGGACATCCCGCAGGGGGCCCGGCAGCCGATGGGGCAGCCGATGGGGCAACCGGCCGGGCAACCAACTGGGCAGCAGGCCGAGCAACCGAGTCGGCAGCCGGGGAGACAACCGAGCCAGCGACCCGTCGCACCAGCCGCCGCGCCCGCTTCGGAGGCGTCCTCCGCCCCCGGCAACGTGGTGAGCGGGACCGGGGTCCCTCTCGCAGCCGCTGCCGCCATGAAGGGCGTGCCCTCGGTTCAGGCGCTCCGTAAGCGGATCAAGAAGGGCACCCTGAAGAGCGTGCGCGTGCTGCACCGAGACTCCATCGTGGTCGGCGTTGAGCTCGAGGAGCTCGCGAGGCAGTACCCCCAAGCCTTCGGCGAGGAACGGGCCACCGAGCCACTCCGCACGGAGCCCGAGGCGCAACCCAGGGCTCGCAGCCAACAACCCCGAGCCCCGGGCGAACAACCCGATGGCCTGGAGGCACAACGCGGCAACCCCGCGGAAGAGCCCGAGAGTCCACATTCCGCCTCAGCCCCTCAGGCGCCGGTTGGCGCGGACGAACAACCCGGGGCTCCCCGCGTCGAGCAACCAGAGCCGAGGAGGTCCCAGGAGTTGCAGACCGTCGACGTGGCGATCCAGGGCTGGCGCGAGGCCCGGGAGGCCCTGGAAGCGAGCCGAAGAGAGCACCGAGAGGAGATCACCCGGACGATCGCAGCCTACGAGGGCCGGCTTCAGTCAGGGAGCCGGGAGAGGGAGCAGGCGCTGGAGTTCCACGGGACTCGGGAGGCGCGGGCCGTCCGCTGGGGCCGAGCCCTCGCCGGCACCCTCCTCTTCACCCTGGCCATGGGCCTGTGGCTCACGAGCCGGGCGGGCGAGCGTCTCGCCATCGAGCGGTTTCAGGCCGGGGCTCTCACCGAGCAGAGCCAATCCCTCACCAGAGAGAAGGTGGTCCTCGAGCAGGCCATCGAGGTCCAGAGCGCCGAGCTTGGGACGGCCCTGGAGGCCCTCGACGAGGCCGAGGCCAAAGCGTCAGCGCTGCGCACGGAGCGGGGGGCCCTCGAGTTGGAGCTCGAGGCGATCCTCGCGGAGCGGGAGCGCGCCCGGGAGGCCACGCGCGCTGCACTCAGGGCCATGGGGACCCGCTGAGCCGACGCCCCCGGCTCAGCCCCAGCCGCACCAGGGCCCTGTCCGAGCCAGGAGCGAAGCTGAAGCTGGTGCAGGGAGACGGCTGAACAGAGCGCGCGGCTGAGCCTGGATCCAGGGCGAGGCAGAGCGGCTCCGGCGAGGGCGTGGCCCCTCGTGGAGGGCCTCAGGCGCTGACGAGGGGAGCGAGCCGCTCCTTCAGCCCCTGGAGAGGACCGCCCGCGCGCGCTCCACGTCAGCGGTGATCGCCGCCTGGAGCTCGTCGAGGCTCCCGAACTTCACCTCCGCCCGCAGCCGCTCCGCGAACTCGAGCTCGATGCGCTGGCCGTAGAGGTCCCCTTCGAAGTCGAGCAGGTGAACCTCCACGAGGGGCCCTGCGCCCTCGGTCGCGACCGTGGGTCGCCGGCCGATGTTGGCCACCGCATCGAAGCTCCCCACCCGCTCGCGCGGGTCGGGGGCGCCGCCCTCCGAGGGTGGCGGGACCACGTGAGCGCGACAGGCGTAGACCCCCTCCGGGGGCCGCAGCTCGTGAAGAAGGTCGAGGTTCGCCGTGGGGAAGCCAAGGCGCCGGCCAAGGGCCTCCCCCATGACGACCTCACCGTAGATGGTGACCGGTCGCCCCAGCATCCGGCTCGCGCCGGCCAGGTCTCCGAGCTCCACCGACTCGCGGATCACAGTGCTAGAGACCGCGCGCTGGCCCAGCATGACCTTCGGCGCCATCTCGACGTCGTGGCCTCGGGCCTCCAGGGAGGCTGGACCGCCCAGGCGGTCCTTCCCGAACTTGCTGTCAAAGCCCAGCACGAAGCCCCGGGTGCCCAACCCCCGCTCGAGGATGCGCTCGCTGAAGTCGTCCGCCGTCGTGTCACGGAGCTCCTCGTTGAAGGTCAGCACCACCACGTGACGGATGCCCGCGCGCCACAGGAGCGCGAGCTTGTGCTCGAGGGTCGTGAGGGTCCGGGGTGCCCGTCCCAGCAGGACCGCCTTGGGGTGCTGCGCGAAGGTCACCACCGTGGGCTCCGCACCGAGCAAGCCGGCCCGGGCCACGTTCGCCTCCAGGATCGACTGGTGGCCCAGATGAACCCCATCGAAGACCCCAACGCTCGTCACCGCTCCTTGAGCGCTGGGTTCGAGGCCATCGACAGATCGGCTGACTCGGAGGCGGTGGGGCACGGCTCAGGAGCGGTCGGCGCGGTACTGCGCCTTCAAATCCTCGACAGCCGAGCGGTTGCGCATCTTGTCGCTCGGGGTCATGCGGTCCACCAGGAGCACGCCCTGTAGGTGGTCGTACTCGTGTTGGATGATCCGCGAGACGAACCCCTCGGCCTCCATCTCAAAGGCCTTGCCCTCCACGTCGTAGGCGTGGACCAGGCACCTGTCCGGGCGGGTGACATCACAGTGGACCCCCGGCAGGGACAAGCATCCCTCCTCGAAGCGGACCTTGTCCCCCTTGAGGGACTTGATCGTCGGGTTGATGAGCGCGAGGTTCCGATCCGGCTTCTCGACGTCCCCTTCGTCATTGAGGACGAAGATCCGGCTGGAGAGGCCCACCTGGGGGGCGGCCAGGCCGACCCCTTGGCTCTCGAACATGCGGGCGAACATTCCGTCCACGATCGATCTCAGATCGTCGTCAAACGAGACGACCTCCGCGGCCTCCTTCCGGAGAACGGGATCGGGGAACAAGACGACTTCGAAGCTCCGGGGCTCGGACATGGTGTTCAACGAGGGAGGGTTGCCGCCGCTACGCGCCGCGGTATGCCACTAAGATAGGTCCGTTCCCGTGCCGCTGGGCGGCTTTCGCATTCGATCCGTGGACTACTCAAAACACATCCAAAAGGCCGAAGAGGCCGCGCGACGCCGTAACTACGACTTCGCCATCGAGCTCTACCAGCAGATCCTGGAGATCGACGCTGACATCGGCGAGGCCAGGTCCGGGCTCCGCAGCGCGCTGAAGGCGCGCCACGACATCAAGAAGTCGGGGCGTTTCATGAAGCTCGTGAAGGGCGCCAGCTCGCTCACCGCCGCCAAGGGCCTCGCAAAGGCGTCCAAGTTCGACGCCGCGGCCAAGGCCTGCGAGAGCTATCTGAAGGCCGCCCCGCTCGACGTGGAGGCCAACATGCTGCTGGGGACCTCCCTCGAGTCGGCGGGGCACTTCCGGTCGGCCCTCGCCGTCTACGAGTTCATCGCACAAATCGACCCCAAGAACGCCCAGGGCCTCAAGCGGGCTGGCGCCATGATGGCCCGCACAGGGGACCCCATCAAGGCGCTCGCGTTCTACGAGCGCGCCCTCGAGGCCGATCCCCGCGACCGTGACGCTCTCAAGGCGCGCAAGGACCTCGCCGCCGAGGCGGCCATCCAGAGCTCAAGGTTCGACAGCGTCGAACACAGCCGGGAGCAGCTCGTGGACGTGGAGCAAACCCGCGAGCTCGAACAGAGCCGACGCCTGCACCGCACGCCCGAAGAGCTCGAGGCCGACCGCGATCGACTCGAGTCCAAGTTCGCCGAGGACACCACCAACGTGGACGTCATGGTCCAGCTTGCCGAGGTCCATGAGAAGCTGCGCGACCCCGAGGCCGCGCTCGACGTCCTCGAGCGCGCGCTCTCCTACCGTAAGGGAGACCGCGATCTCGAGGAGCGGGTCGGCGCCATGCGCGGCAAGGCCCTGAAGCGGTCCCTCGCCAAGGCCGACAAGCTCGGGGATCAGGAGAAGGCCGACCGAATCGAGGCCAAGCTACGGGCCCACGAGGTCGCCGAGATCCAGCGGCGCCTCGCGATCCACCCGGGCGACGCGGCCCTCAGGGTCCAGCTCGGCCAAGAGCTGCTGCGTCAGGGTGACCCGGACGCGGCCGCCTCCGAGCTCCAGAAGGCCCTCTCAGACCCCAGGAAGGCCCTTGAGGCCCGACTTCTGCTCGCGAAGTGCTTCGAGACCAAGGGATTCCGCGACCTCGCCGCCAACGAGTATGAGAAGGCCCTGGAGGGGATGGGGGAGAACGACCAGCGCCGGCGAGAGATCCTGTATAGTCTCGCCGCTCTTTCGGAAGAAGCGGGCGACCTCGAGCGAGCTCGAACGCTTTACACACGTGTGTACGAGGTCGACGTGAGCTTCCGAGACGTCGCCAAGAAGATGGAGCAGCTGCGCTGAACCGCGGTTGCCTCTGTTCTCCTGCCGCCACGAGCCTCATCCAACGTCCCTGAGAGGGGACGCCCCGAACACCAAGCGCCACGCCGGCGCGAACTGAAATCAGATGCCCAACACCAAGCAAGCTAAGAAGCGCATGGTCACCGACGACGCCCGTCGTCTGGCCAACAAGACCGTCCGTACCTCCATGCGTTCGGCCGTCAAGAAGGTCCTGCAGTCCGACTCCGCCGACGATGCGAAGGCCGGCATGACCGAGGCCTTCAAGCGCGTCGACAAGGCCGCCAAGAAGAACATCATCCATGACAACGCGGCTGCGCGGACCAAGTCCCAGCTCAGCCGTCACGTCAACAAGCTCGAGGGCTGAGCCCTCCGGGGCGGATCAGTTCCATGGGGCGCTTCGCGACCAGCACGGATGCCTCGGACAAGTGGCTCCAACCCGTGGCCGTCCCCTCCAGCAAGGGGGGGGTCTTCGGCACGGTGATCGAGTTGCTCGAGGACCTGCCGGGATGGGAGGTGCAGTCCTGCGATGAGGAGAGCTGCACCGTGCACGTCTCCAAGGCCAACGGCTTCCTCGGCGGCACCTCGAAGATCTCGATCACGGTCTCGGGCCCGGACGGCATCCCCTCCTCGGAGACGAACGTCACCTCCGAGTCAGATGGGATGATCTCGCGGGATAAGTCCAACGTGTCGACCTTCTGCCGCAAGCTCTGGATGCGCGTCACCTGAGCGCGCACGGCCAAGCCGCCCCCGCTTGAAGAGCCCCGGTTGACGTCTCCCGACGCACCGGGGCTTCTTCGTACGCCCCCGACCGACAGGACCCCACGGCAGGACCCCGCGGAGGGGCCCGGCGCCGAGGTCTGCCCCGGACGCCGAGACCTGCCCCAGCGCCCGAAGAAGGAGCGATGCGCGAGGCCGAAGCCGAGGTCTGGCGCGTATCTCGCCGCCTGCCTCACGTTGGACCGCCCACCATCTCGTCGCCGATTCCCCGGTCCATTCACAGCGCGTGACGCTGGGATGGCCTAGGTATGAGGACCCACCAGCCACGTAGACCATCGTGAAGACCCTCCTCGACCTCGAATTCCAGAACCGGTTCACCAGGGACCTCCCGGCGGACCCCGAGACCACCACGCGCCCGCGCGAGGTGACCGGCGCCCTGTACTCGCGGGTCTCCCCCACGGCCGTCGCCGCTCCCAAGCTGATCGCGGGCTCCCGGGAGTGCGCCACCCTGATCGGGCTCGATCCGTCCGAGCTTGAGGGAGAAGACTTCGCCCGCGTCTTCGGCGGCAACGCATTGGTGCCTGGGATGGACCCCTTCGCCATGGCCTACGGAGGACACCAGTTCGGTCACTGGGCCGGCCAGCTCGGCGACGGCCGGGCGATCAACCTGGGTGAGATCCGAGGGCCGAAGGGAGCGGGCTGGACGCTCCAGCTCAAGGGAGCCGGCATGACCCCCTACTCGCGCCGAGCCGACGGGCTCGCGGTGCTCCGCTCCTCCGTGCGCGAGTTCCTCTGCAGCGAGGCCATGTTCCACCTCGGGGTCCCGACCACGCGGGCCCTGAGCCTCGTCACCACCGGGGATCAGGTGATGCGGGACATGTTCTACGACGGCAACGCGAAGCTCGAACCCGGCGCGGTCGTCTGCCGGGTGGCGCGTTCCTTCGTGCGCTTCGGCAGCTTCGAGCTCCCGGCCTCGCGGGGCGATGAGGTCCTCTTGCGGTCGCTGGCGGACCACGTGATCCGTACCTCGTTCCCCGAGCTGAACGCTCCGCCTGCAGGGACCGCCATCCCCGCCGAGACCTACGTCGCCTGGGTCCGGGAGGTCGTGCGCACCACCGCCGTCATGGTCGCCCACTGGATGCGCGTCGGCTTCGTCCACGGCGTGATGAACACCGACAACATGTCGATCCTGGGCGAGACCATCGACTACGGCCCCTACGGCTGGTTGGAGGGCTACGACCCCGGGTGGACGCCCAACACCACCGACGCCCAGGGCAAGCGCTACCGCTTCGGCAACCAGCACCAGATCGCCCACTGGAACCTGACGCGCCTCGCCAGCGCCGTGGTGCCGCTGGTCGGAGACGTCGAGGCGCTACAGGAGGCCGTGGACGGCTTCCAGGCCATCTACACCGAGGCGTGGACGGGCATGTTGGCGTCGAAGCTGGGCCTGCCCGAGTTCGACGAGGAGCGAGATGGCCCCCTCGCCGTGGACCTCTTCAGGATCCTCGAGCTCCAGGAGACGGACATGACGATCTTCTTCCGTGAGCTCGCCGGCCCGCTCGGGGGCGACGCGGTCTCGGCGCTCGCGCGAGCCTCCTACGGCGACGGGTTCGACGGGGAAACCGTCACCGCGCTCGAGGCGTGGCTGGGGTCCTATCGGAGCCGGCTCGAAGCGCTCGGTGTGGAGGACGGCCCGAGGCGCGCGCGCATGGACGGGGCGAACCCCCGCTATGTCCTGCGCAATTACCTCGCGCAGCTCGCCATCGACCGCGCGGCGAAGGGCGACCCGACCGGGGTCACCGAGCTCCTCGAGGTCCTGCGACGACCGTACGAGGATCAGCCCGGACGAGACGAGTTCGCGGCTCGACGGCCCGAGTGGGCTCGCCACAGGGCCGGCTGCTCGACGCTCTCCTGCAGCTCCTGAGACCTCGGGTGGGGCGCCGCCTTTTCGCCCCCGCCCCGCCCTCACGCTCCGTGCCCCGGGACCGGGGCACGCCTCACATCATCGAGGCGGGGTCCACGTCGATGGCCATGCGTGGACGCTGGGTCTGAAGATCCGCGAGGATCGCCCTCGCCCGAGAGAGTCCCTGTCCTGAGAGGGGCGCCTTCAGCAGCAGGTGCCAGCGATGGCGGCCGCGGAGGAGCGCCATGGGAGCAGGGGCAGGGCCCAGCACGTCCACCTTGTGCTCCCCGAGCGCCTCACGGAGGATCGCAGCGGCCCTGGCCGCGGCGTCCTTCGCCCGCGCCTCCTCCTCGTCCTCCCAGACGACCCGCAGCAGACGTCGGTATGGCGGATAGCCCAGCTCGGCTCGCGCCCGGTCCTCCTCGAGAGCGAAGGACTCGAAGTCGTGGCGCGCCGCGTGCCGGATGGAGGGCTCCTCCACCGAGGTGGTCTGCACCACGATGTGCCCGGGCAGGTCCGCCCGGCCCGCACGACCCGAGACCTGGCTCACCAGCTGGAAGGTGCGCTCGGCGGCGCGGAAGTCAGGCTGATGAAGGGAGGCGTCCGCCGAGACGATGCCCACCAGGGTGACCTTCGGGAAGTCGAGCCCCTTGGCGATCATCTGGGTCCCCACCAGCACGTCCAGCTCTCCCCGCCCGAAGGCCGAGAGGGTCTCCTCATAGTCCTCCCGCCGCAGCATCGTGTCCGAGTCCATGCGCCCCACCTTGGCGTGGGGACACAGCACGCGCAGGATCTCCTCCACCCGCTGGGAACCGGCGCCGAGGAAGCGCAGGGCCGGAGCGGTGCAAGCGGGGCACGCGCGCGGCACCTCGATCTCCCGGCAGCAGGAGTGGCACACCATCCGCTCGTGCCGCTTGTGCCAGGTCATCGCCACGTCGCAATCCTCACAGCGCAGGGTCTCGCCGCACTCCTGGCACCACAGGACCGGCGCGAAGCCGCGCCGGTTGATGAAGAGGATGACCTGCTCGGAGCGCGCGATGGTCTCACGCAACAGCTGCTCGAGCCGGCGCGAGAACAGCCGCGGCTTGCCGCGCTCATCGCGCTCGCCGCGCATGTCCACCACCTCGACATCGGGGAGCGGTCGGCCCGAGGCTCTGGCGCGGAGTTGGAGAAGCTCGTAGCGGCCCAGGGTCGCGTTCCGCCAGCTCTCCAGCGACGGCGTGGCGCTCCCGAGAACGCAGACCGCGTCGGCGTGCTTCGCGCGCAGGACCGCCACGTCTCGAGCGTGGTAGCGGGGCACGCTGCCCTGCTTGTAGGAGGGCTCGTGCTCCTCGTCCACGACGATGACACCCAGGTCCTTGACCGGCGCGAAGATCGCCGACCGGGCGCCCACGACGACCCGCGCGTCGCCGCGCCGGACCCGCTGCCACATGTCGAGGCGCTGGACGTCCGTCATCCCGCTGTGCAGGACCGCCACGGCCCCGAAGCGGTCCAGGAACCACCCGACGGTCTGGGGCGTGAGGGCGATCTCAGGCACGAGCACGATGGCGCCCTTGCCGCGCTCGAGGGCGGCCTCGATCAGGCGCAGGTAGACCTCCGTCTTGCCGCTGCCCGTGACGCCGTGGAGCAGCGCTGTGCAGAAGCTCCCTTGATCCAGGGCTTCGGTCAGCCGCTCCACCGCGGTCCCCTGATCCTCCGTGAGCTGGGCGTGGCGCGGCCGCGCCTCGCGCTCGCCGGAGAGCAGATCATCCGGGGCAGCCACCACGTGCTCGAGCACGGCGAGCCCCTTCTTGACCAGCGTGCGGATCGGGGCGTCGGTCACGTTGAGCTTCTTGATGACGTCCACGCGGGCGATCGGCCCCCGCGCCTCGAGCAGGGTCCGCAGCACCCGGTGCTGCTTTGCGTTCGCCACGCCCTCGAGCTCCGCGAGCCGCGACTCATCCACGCCCTCTGCCGGTGATACGACCACCACCGTCCGGCGGCCCCCCTCGCGCTTCAGCGCGGCCGGGAGCACTGCGGCCAGCGCCTCCCCCCAGGAGCACGCGTAGTAGTCGGCCATCCACCGCGTGAGGTCGAGCAGGTGCTGGTCGAGGACCGGCTCGGAGTCGAGCACCTCGGCGATGGGTTTGAGGCGGCCCGCCGGAACGTCCGTGTTCTTCCGGGTGGCGACGACGACCGCGATCTCGCGCCGCCCGGAGAAGGACACCACCACTCTCACCCCCGCCTCGACGCGCTCCTCCAGCTCGGCAGGGACCGCGTAGGTGTACTCGCGCCGCATGGGCCGGTTCAGGGCCACCTCGGCGAAGAGCTTCGCCTTCGGGGCCTTGGGCCCAGAAGACTTGGAAGCTGGAGACTTGGAAGCTGAAGACTTGGAGGCTGGCGAGCGAGAGCCTGACGGACGGCGCCGCTCGGGCTCACGCACGAGCTCGGGACCGAAGAGGCTATCCACCTTCTTCGTCGCCCCCAGTTCATTGCTCCTGCTCTGTCCTCGACCCATCCTGCACCGCCCGGCCCTGACGATACCCCCGGCTCACCGGAGCCGCACCATTCCCTCCGTGGCCTCGCAGCGCCCGGGCTCGATTCGAGGAAGCGCTGCCCTCAGGCGGCGCCTTCGGGGTCCCTTCCGAGCACGATGATGGACACATCTGCGGGGAACGGCTCCTCGTCGGCGAAGGCCTCCAGCGCGGTCAGGATCCCGTCCAGGACCACCTCCGTGTCCTCGTCGGCGTTGCGCAGGAAGAGCTTGTAGAAGCGCTTCTCCCCGATCTCCGCGCCCTCCACCGAGGTCACCCGGACAGCCCCGGTCCCCGCGAGCGTGACTCGGTCGCCCGGGGCCAGCTGAATCTGTCTGGCGGAGATGCTCCGGTCGAAGACCGGCCCACGGTCGAACCCGAGGGCGATGCCGTCGGGCTGGATCGCCCGGATGACGTTTTCTCCGCGGGACCAGTGAACGAGCGGGAGCTTGTGGCCGGCGGACACGACCTCCAGTTCGTGGCGCTCATGATCCAGCGCCGCCGCGAGGACGGTCACGAACATGCCCCGACGCACCTCACGCGCGAGGACGCGGTTGACATCCTTCAGCACGTCCTCGAGCGCACCCCCCTTGCGGAAGGCCGTCTTGAGGTAGGCGCGCGCCATGGCTCCGACCAGGGCCCCGGGGACCCCCGTCCCGCTCACGTCGCAGGCGAAGAAGATGAGGCGTCCATCCTCGGCCTCGACAAAGTCGTGGAAGTCTCCACCCGGCTCCGCCGACCCCACGTGCTCCGAGGCCACGTCGTACCCCTCGGGGACGGGGATGTCGGTGGGCCGCAGGGCCTCCTGGACCTCGAGCGCGACCTCCCGCTCGCGCTCCCTGACCGAGAGCTCCATCTCCGCGTCACGCGCCTCGCGCAGGGAGTCCGTCATACGGTCCATGGCCCCGGCGAGGAGCGCCACCTCTCCACCGCCCTGGGCCCGCACCCTGTGGGTCAGATTGCCATTGGCAATCGCCCGAACATCGTCCACGAGCGACGTGATCGGCTGGCTCACACGATTGGCGACGCCAACAGCCACCGCGGCGGCGACCATCAGCACGATCATGGTCAGGGCGAAGATGAGGCCATAGAGCTTGGCCAGCGGGTCGTCATCCACCGCCGTGGCGGCGGTCACGCCAACGATCTTGTTCTCGACCTGCGACTCCCGAAAGTAAGCGTAGCCGTCCTCACCACCTCGGTTCTCCGAGGTGAAGGTCACGCGACCCCGGAGGAGGCCGGGTACCACCCGGACCGCGTCCAGGTTGGTCTGAATGAAGGGCAGGTCGCCGTCCTGGTGCTGCGCCAGCGCCACCGCCGCCTCGTCACGGGCGTCGTCGACCGCCGTCTCGAGGATCTCGCTGGTCGCCCCGAGCATCAGATACGAGAAGACCACGAGGACGAGGGTCAGGGGGATCATCATCGCCACGACGAAGCGCGGCGCGATCTTCAGGCCCACGCCCCGCGAACCGCTGCGCTCCCGTCCCGCGTCCTCACGCTGACCCGCCATCAGAGGAGCCGCGCGCTGAAGGCCGCCAAGGAACCCACCACACCCCCACCGTCGGCCTCGAGAGTCCAGGCGCTGGGCTCCAGCAGGAAGGTACGCAGCAACGCCATGACGCCGAGCCCGTAGAGGCCCGCGACCACGTCGTCCAGCAGGATCCCGTCGCCGCCGGGGATCCGCTCGAAGCGCTTCACCGGAGGGGGCTTGGCGATATCGAAGAAGCGGAAGACCACGAACGCGACAAAGAGCGAGAGCAGGGTCGGCCCCCCCACCCAGGCCACCGTCACCAGGTACCCGATCACCTCATCCACCACGAAGAAGCCCGGGTCCTTACCCGCGTGGGCCTCGGCCCAGGGAGCCACGGCGCGCCCGAGGACGTAGAGGACCAGCGCCGCGACGAGCGCGGAGACCAGGAAGTTCGGGGTCCCCGAGAGGAGCCAGGCGATCAGCACGCCACCGAGGGTCCCGAAGGTCCCCGGCGCAACCGGCGCCAGGCCGAGCCCGCCGAAGGAGGAGACGCCCATGCAGACGATCGCCTTCGGGGTCCACCGGGTGCCCTCTGCGGTCAAGCGTCGACCTCACTGAGGATGTCACGCGTCCGAAGGCAGTAGGTGATTCCAGAGCCGATGGTGGTCACCAGCGTCAGCAGGACGAGTCCCCGGACGACCACGTCCCAGAAGTTGAGCCACCAGTCCCCCCAGGGGAAGGCCTCGAGCCAGATCAGGCCGCCCACCGCGAGGCTCTGCACGATCATCTTGATCTTGCCGAAGCCGTCCGCGGGGAACTCGCGCCCGAGGCTCTCGATGTAGCCGCGCAGCCCGGTGACCAGGAACTCCCGGGCGAGGATCACCACGACGTAGGTCGCCGGGAGACGGTCGGCGGACCAGGGCATGACGCACAGGTAGACCATGGACCCGAGGATCAGGACCTTGTCCGTGAAGGGGTCGGCGATGCGGCCGAAGGCCGTGATGATCTGATCCCGGCGGGCGAGGTAGCCGTCGAGGTAGTCGGTGGCCGCGACGACCACGAAGAGCCAGAAGGCCACGAGGAACGGGGCCCGCCCCTGCTCGATCTGCTCCGCGGACACGTCACCCCAGACCGCGAAGATGGCGAACAGGACCAGGGACCCGGCGAAGCGGATCATGGTGATCCGATTCGGCCAGTGGGCGAAGACGCCGTCGCGGTCCGCAGGGGTCATGATTCGTCTCCGGTGACCTGGGTGCCGATCCAGTTGTGCTCCTCGTCGGTGGCCTCGATGCGCACCCGGATTCGGTCCCCGACCGCGGCGTCAGGTGCCGCAGCGAAGGTGACCATGTCGACCTCTGGTGCGTCATGGACCGAGCGGCCGACGATGACGCCTCCGTCAGGGTCAGGCGGCTCGTCCACGAGGACCTCGACCTCCGTCCCGATGGCGCCGGACTGGGTCTTGGCCAGCTGGGCGTCTCGCTCGGCGAGCACCGCATCCCGACGGGCCATGGCCACCTCCTCCGGAACGCTTCCCTCGAGACCGAAGCCCGGGGTGCCCTCCTCGGGGGAGTAGGTGAACGCGCCGACGCGGGAGAGCCCGAACTCACGGATGAGGTCGACGACCTCCGCGGCGTCCTCGTCCGTCTCCCCGGGGAAGCCGAGCAGCACCGTGGTCCGCAGCGTCAGGTCGGGTACCTCGGTACGCAGGCGGTCCAACGTCCGGCGGACCTGATCGCCGCTGCCTGCGCGGCGCATGGCCCGCAACACGGGCGTCGCGGCGTGCTGGACGGGGATGTCGAGGTAGGGCACCACCTTGGGGTGCTCCGCGAGCAGGGGAGCGAGGTCCCAGGGGAAGCGGTTCGGATACGCGTACATCACGCGCAGCCGAGTGTCACCGTCGAGGTCCGCGAGGGACTCCACGAGGGCGGGGAGTTCGGTGCCCAGGTCGCGCCCCCAGGCAGTCGAGTCCTCCGCGACGATGACGAGCTCCTTGACGCCCGCGCCGATCAGCTCCTCCGCTTCCTCAAGGACAGCGGCGGGACGCTTCGAGCGATGGGGCCCGCGGATCGACGGGATGGCGCAGAAGGAGCACGTGTGATCGCAGCCGTGGGAGATCCGAAGATAGGCATAGCTGCCCGGCGTGGCGAGGAGCCGGGCGCCCTCACGGAGCGGCTCCCGGAGCCCGGGGCCCTCGAGGTAGCGCTGGTGCTTCTCCCCCTCGGACATGCTGCGGATGTTCCGGGCGAGCGCGCGGTAGTCGCTGATCTCAGCGAACATGTCCACGTCCGGATACTGGCGTTCCAGGGTCCGGCGGTAGCGCTGGACCAGGCAGCCCGCCACGACCACGGCGCCGAGCTCGCCTGACTGCTTGCGCTCCACGAGGTCACGGATCGCGCCGTGGCTCTCCTCCCTCGCAGGGCCGATGAAGGAGCAGGTGTTCAGGACGACGGTGTGCGCCTCCGCCGGGTCGCCCGTGACGACGAGCCCTTCCTCCGCCATCCGACCGAGGATCAGCTCGGAGTCGATCAGGTTCCTGGCACACCCGAGGTGGATCAGGGCTACACGGTCAGCGGGTCGAACTGTCAAGGGGAGCAGAGGTCAGATCAGGAATGGGCGAAGTGGTTCTCCCACTCCTCTTCGCTCAGGAGGATATCACGCTTCTTCCCCCCCTTGTACGGGCCGATCAGGCCCTCCGCCTGAAGCTGATCCAGAAGTTGGCAGGCCTCATCGAACTCCATGTCCAGCTCCTGCTGGAGGACCGAGACCGCCACTCGGCCCTGTCGCACGAGGACGCGGCCCGCCTTGAGGAGCCGCTCGGAGTCCGAAGAGGTCCCTGACGGCGGCGACTGGGGCTCGAGGACGACGGATTCCTCCTCGGAGGCCTCCTCGTACTCATCCTCATCATCAACCTCGAGGGCAGGATCGCCCTCGTCGACCTCAGCGTTCGCAGCGGCCTCCTCAAGCCCTTGCTCGGTCTCGTCTTCTACAAGGACCTCCTCGTCGGAGACCTCCTCGTATTCGGATCCCTCGTCCTCGTCGCCTTCCTCGTCGTCTTCGTCGTCTTCGTCGTCTTCTTCCTCGAGCTCGGCGTCTTCGTCCTCGTCGAGCTCGGCGGCCTCGTCTTCGTCTTCTTCGAGCTCGGCAGCTTCGTAGTCGTCCTCGTCCACGACCTCGTATTCACCGTCCTCGAGGGATTCGATGTCGATCGGGTTACCGTCCTCGTCGACGTACTCGTACTCGGCAGACTCCTCTTCTGAGTCCTCTTCTGAGTCGTCTGAGTCCTCTTCTGAGTCCTCCTCGGCCAACTCCTCGCCATCGGAGGCCTCCTCTTCGGGGGAGTCCTCGCTCAGGTCCTCAGGCTCCGCTTCCCGTTCCCATGTCGAGAGATCGGGGCCAGGCGTGTTGTCGGCTTCCTCTAACTCTCCTGCGGCGTCCGTCGCCTCAGGTGAATCAGCGGCCTGCGTGAGCGCCTCCTCAACCGTCGTCGGCACTTCCGCGGAGGCTTCCAGACCGTGTTCCCGGTCGGCGTCCGGCCCAACGGAGCTCTCAGCGGTGTCCTCGGCGAAGCTCTCCGCCGCGTCCTGCGCGGCGATCTCGACCGAGCTCCCCGTCAGGTCCTCCTCCGGGGTCTCATCCGCACCGGCACGGGTCCAGGCCCCGTCCACCTCGGGGATCGTCTCCTCCTCGAAGCCGCTCTCCCATGACGCCGGCGGCCTTGGAAGCGGGATCTGTGCCTCCTCCGCCTCCAACGGGGCGACGCCGCGAGGGAGGTCCTTGGTCAACGCCTCGGGGCCAACGTGGCCTCCGTCAGCGTCCATCGCGACCGACTCCTCATCGTCCACCAGGTCGAAGGGGGCCACGTCGTCGAACGGGGCCGCTTCCTGCTGCATGGCTGCGGGCGCGGGGGCAGGCACCTCCGCGTCGGAGGGCACCGGGCGCGCGGCCACCGCCCCCCCCAGGGGCGTCGTTCCCTGGGGAATCTCGCCCTTGAGCCGGGGGTCCTCGGGGTAGGGCGAAGATGGAATCGGCTCCACCTGCGGGAGGCTCGCCGAGGCGTTGCGCCAGACCTCCTCCATGTAAGCCAGGGTGTTGCCGTCGGGCGCCAGGGCGGCCGCCTCATCATGGGAGACCCCCTCCGTCTCCCCCTGAACAAGGGCCTCACCGAGGACCTTGGGCTCGCTCTTCTTCGGGGTGGGCATCGCCACCCTGGGCCGCTTGCTCAGCAAGCGAGCACGCAAGGCGCCCACGAGGCCCCCAATCCAACCGGGGATCGCGGCGAGAGAGAGGCCGCCGGCGTCCGCGGAGCGGGAAGGGCCGTCCACCACAGGGTCGGGTTCATGGTCGAGCAGCGGCATGCCAGCGCCCGCTGAATCCGAATCCTGAGTCGCGACCGAAGAGTCCGCGGGCGAGAGCGATACCCCACCGCTGCTGGCCTCCTTGCTGACGTCTTCCGGGGCAGAGGGCTCCTGGCCAGAGGGCTCCTGGTCAGAAGACACGCCGGCGCTGGACTTGCCTGCGGGGGGCTCCTGGACCGACGCCTTTAGGACGGCGGGCTTCTTGACCTTCCGCTTCCGCTTTGGAGACGAGATCTCCTGCACCGCCGGCCCCGGGCGCTCGGCGCTGGCCCGTCGGAGCTCGGGGCCGTCGAGGGAGACCTCTAGGGTCCGCGACCCCGTCCTGGGCGCCTCGGCGAAGGCGAGCCAGAGCGCGACAGCCACGATGCCAAGGCCCACGAGGATGCCGGCCCAGGGCCCGACAGCGTCCGCCAGGCGAGCACCTGTCCCGTCACCAATCCGCCCGCCCGAGCCAGCGGCCAGCGCGCTGGAGATCGCGGCGACGCCGAGGCCGCAAACCACGA
Source organism: uncultured bacterium (assembly GCA_938083085.1). GTDB lineage: Bacteria > Planctomycetota > UBA1135 > UBA1135 > Saltatorellus. Next base: position 5,270 of record CALLKX010000004.1, on the reverse strand, counting down.
TGCCGACCATCCGGCGAAGGAGTTCAGATCGGAGGGCGCCGAGGACCGCCATGGCGCCAAAAGCCGCGATGGCGCCGGAGATCAAGAGGCCCGGCCATGTCCCGACCCAGGTCGCGACCTGGGCCGCGAGGGCGGCGGTGCCGCCGAGCCCCGCCGAGGACAGGTCCGTCCCGTCCCGAAGGGCCTTGATCAGGGCGACCGCCGGGAGGCACCCGACGAGAAAAAGAACGCCGCCGAGGAGCTCGGGGCCCCTCGAGGGAATCCGGGCTGCGCCGCGCTTACGAGGGTCTTCCTTCATGGGTCGGTTGGCTCATCAAGCCTTGTCCAGGTTGGCCTGGTTCTCCTCCCAGTCCTCGAGCGTCATGAAGATCTCCCGGGCCTTGGACCCCTTATGGGGGCCGAGGATCCCGGCGTCGCTCATCTGATCGATCAGCCGTGAGGCACGGGTGTATCCAATCCCGAGGGCCCGCTGGAGGAGACTGGCGGAGCCGCGGCGGTACTTGAGGACGACGGAAACGGCCTCATTGAACATCTCGTCGACCTTCTCCCCGCCCTGGTTCACGGAGCCCGGAGGCGCCGTCCCCGTGGCGGTCTGGACGAGCTGCTGGTCGAAGTTGGGCGCCGCCTTGAGGCAGACGTGGTCCACGAGCGCCTGGAGCTCATGGTCCTCCACCAGCGCACCCTGCACCCGGACCAACTGACTGGTCTGGGGCGGGGTGTAGAGCATGTCGCCCTGCCCAAGGAGCTTCTCCGCCCCCATCTGGTCAAGGATGACCCGGCTATCGATCTTGGAGGCCACCTGGAAGGCGATTCGCGTGGGCAGGTTGCCCTTGATCAGCCCGGTGATGACGTCGGTGCTCGGACGCTGGGTGGCGACGATGACGTGAATACCGACCGCGCGCGCCTTCTGAGCGAGGCGGGCGATCGCCTGCTCCGCCTCCTTCTTCGACTGCATCATCAGGTCTGCCATCTCGTCGATGACAAACACGATGTAGGGCACGTGCCGCGGGGTGTACTCCTCGTTGAAGTCGTCCCCGAGGCGCTCCCGGAGCTTGTCCTCACCGAGCTTGTTGAACGCCTTGATGTTCTTGACGCTGGCGTTGTTGAAGAGCTCGTAGCGGCTCTCCATCTTCTCGACCGCCCAGAGCAGGACGTTCGTCGCCTGCTTCATGTCGGTGACGACGGGGAGCTCGAGGTGCGGGATGTTCTGGAAGATCGACAACTCGACCATCTTCGGGTCGATCAGGATCAACTTCACGTCGTGCGGCGAGCGCGTGAGCATGATGCTCGCGATGATCGTGTTGATGCACACGGACTTACCTGAGCCCGTGGTGCCGGCGATCAGCATGTGCGGTGCGCGCGCGAGGTCCTCCACGATGGACTTGCCCTCGGCGTCCATGCCGAGGAAGAGCGGCAGCGCCATGACGTCGTTGTCGTACGCCTCCTGGGTGACCAGCTCGGAGATCCGGACCGTCCGGCGGTCCTTGTTGGGGACCTCCACGCCGATCGTGCTCTTGCCCGGGATCGGCGCGATGATCCGCACGCTGCGCGCGCGAAGGGTGGCCGCGATCTCCTGGGAGAGGGCCGTCACCTTGTTCATCCTCGTGCCCTGGGTGACCGTCAACTCGAACATGGTCACGGCCGGACCGACCTGAGCGCCGACCACCTCCGCGTCCACCCGGAAACTCCGGAGCGCGTTCTCGAGGTTCTGAGCGCTGGTCTCGAGGAAGTCCTTGTCCACCCGTGCGCCACCGCTGGGGGCCTCGAGGAGCTCGAACGAGGGCAGCTCCCAGGGCCCGGCGGGCGGGGTCGGGGGCTCGTAGATGGGCTGGCTGATGGTCGAGGCGCGCTTCGCGGCAGCGGCGGCGGCGCGCTTGGCCTTGGCGGACACCTCGGCCTCGTCGAAGTCGAGCTCCGGCTCGGGGTCGACCTCTGCAGCGGCCTTCTTCTTGGAACGAGAGCGGCTCTTCTTGGCGGCGGGCTGGATGACCTCCGGCTCCTCCACCTCGATCTCCTCCTCGTACTCCTCTTCCCACTCCTCTTCTTCCCACTCACCCTCTTCGAGCTCGTCGGGGTCGACGGGGTTGCCGTCCTCGTCGACGTACTCGTACTCGTACTCCTCCTCCCCCTCGTCCTCCTCAAGGTCCTCCACGTCATCGAGGGCGTCGAGATCGGGGAGGGGTTTCTTTTTGCCCTTGGAGGCCGACTTGCGCTTCGCGCCCGCAGCAGCCTTCTTCCCGCCCCTCTTCTGGCCGTTGGCCGAACCAGGGGCCAGGTCTGCGCCCCGGAGGAAGTCCCAGATCCCAACCAAGAGGCGCTTGGTCCAACCGAGGACAGCGGGGAACGTGTGCTCCCCCATGCGCTCGCGGCGGTCCTCGAGCCACTCGGCGAAGGCGCTGATGGCGGTATAGAAGGCCATCTCCGTCGCGAGGAGCGCGGAGATCACGGACATCGTGAGCAGCACAACCCAGAGGCCAATCGCCCCGAAGCGATCCACCAGGCCGCCGTTGGAGACCATCGCCAGCCAGCCACCGGGGCCGTAGGGCAGGTCCGAGGAGAGGGTGGACATGACGGCGTCGCCCCCGGCCTGACTCTGCTCGTTCTGCGCGGCAAAGAAGGCGTCCCGCGAGTCCAGATCCGTTCCGAAGCCCAGGTCGAGCACGAAGGCCGTCGACATCACGAAGCAGACCACGCCCAGGAAGCGCAGCATCGGCATGCGGATCTCCCGGCGCGCGACCACGATGGCTCCCCAGAAGATGCCCAGGATCGCGAGCAGGTAGCCCGAGAGGCCGATGGCGCAGAAGGCTCCATTCGCGAGGAAGTGCCCGAGGCGGCCGCCGAGGTTGGCTCCCTCTGGCGCTGCCGCCAGCGGGGTGCTGAAGGTCACCATGGACAGCAGCATCCAGATGGAGATCCCGACCAACGCCAGGCCCCCCAGCTCGCGGATCCGGGCCGACGACTCGTCGTCCAAGGGCTCGCCCATGACGAGGCTGGCCGCTAGCTGACGCCAGCGGCCTCGATCAGCCCCGCGGGCCGCTTTCTTCTTTGTCTTCTTTCGCGCCAAGTCGACTACTCCGCGCGTCTCCCCCCTCAAGGAGACGAACTGTCCTCCATCGTTGCGTTCCCGGGAACGCGGTTCAACGATGGGGGCCTGTGAATGGGCTCTCCAGCCCGATCCTTCCGAGAATAAGTCCCACGCCCCGCCTGCTGCCCATGCTCCTGGTCTCCCTGGCCTCCGCCTCCCTGCTGCTCCCCTCGATGACCACTTCCCAAGAGGGCACGGTGGTTCGGACGACCGAGGACAGCCTCCTCGTCGCTCCAGACTCGAAACTGAAGCTCGCGGAGGTCGCTCCCGACAAGAAGGGTCCCTGGAAGCTCCAGAATGCGATCGGCGCTCCGGACTGGTTCAAGGTCAGCGGTCAGTTCCGGACACGGTTCGAGAACCTGAGCGAGCGCTTCAAGATCATCCAGGACGAGGGGAGCGGCCAGATTCTGGTCCTCCGCACGCTGCTGGCCATGACCCTCCAGGACGAGTTCCTCTCTGTCACCACCGAACTCGAGGACTCCCGGGCCTACGGCTACCCCAGCGACGAGATCCTCTCCACCGGTCAGATCAACGCCGTGGAGCTGCTCCAGGCCTATGTCAGGGCGGACTTCACCGACATGTTCACGGGCGGCGACAAGACGCGAGTCAAGCTCGGCCGCCAGACGATGGACATGGGGAGCCGCCGATTCGTGGCCCGGAACCGATACCGGAACACGATCAACTCGTTCCTTGGCGCGAACGCGCGCTGGGAAGACAACACCGGTCGAGCCGTGGAAGCCTTCTTCACCAGTCCCACCATCCGGCTGCCCAACGCCGGCGACCAGGCGGCCCTCGAGAACAACGAGATCGAGTTCGACAAGGAGGTCGCGGACAACAGCTTCTGGGGCCTGTTTGGCTCCCACAAGGAGGTCGTCGAGAACGTCAACGCCGAGCTCTACTACTACGGGCTCGACCGCGGGGACGTGTTCAACCTCGCGGTGGCGGACCGCAAGCTGCATACCTTCGGGAGCCGCTGGTACCGGCCCACGGCGGCCGGAGAGCCCTTCTGGGAGATCGAGTACGCCTACCAGTTCGGCGAGTCGCGCAGCACCAAGGCGGCGTCGAACACGACCGACCTCGACCACAGCGCCTACCTCCTGCATGTCTCCGGCGGCTACGCGTTCGATCACAGCTCCGCCCTGAAGGTCGAGGGCATGTTCGACATCGCGACCGGCGATAGCAACCCGAACGACGGGCAGAACAACCGCTTCGACTCCCTCTTCGGCGTCCCCCGCTTCGAGTTCGGCCCCACGGGGATCTTCCGGGCCTTCACCCGCGCGAACATCATCTCGCCGGGCTTGCGGCTGACGGGGAACGTCGTGGACGACTGGCAGGTTCAGCTCACCCAGCGGCCCTACTACCTGGAGTCCAAGACCGACGCGTGGACGACCACCGGGTTCCGGGATGACACCGGCTCCTCGGGCCGCCACGTGGCGGACGTGACGGAGATTCGGGTGCGTAAGCCCCTGCTGAACGGAGGCGCTCGCTTCGAGTTCGGGGGCGCTTACCTGGCGATGAAGGAGTTCGCCAAGGACGAAGGGGACGGCAAGGACTCGATCTACACCTACGCGCAGATCACCTTCAGCTTCTGATCCCGGCCGTCCTGGGCCTGCGAGACTGGGCCTGCGAGACTGGGCCTGCGAGACCCGGAGCCGGCGACAGGCGTCCACCGGCTCCTTCCCCAGGCTCCTCGAACAGCTCCCCTCCGGGGGCTCTAGAGCTCAGCTCGGCGTCGGGCCGTGGGGGCCGATGAGCTGGATGAGGCGCGCCGCGGTCTCCCGCTTGGGGCAGCCCTCCGCTGACCAGAGCGCACCGTCGGCGTCGAAGACCGTGACGCTCGACTCTGGCGCGTTCAGGGCGTTGGCGCCGTTGAGGACGATCCAGTCGGCGTTCTTGCGCACGAGCTTGGCCGCCGCCCGCCGCGCGCCGTCCGCCGTCTCGAGGGCGAAGGCGATCACCTTGCGGTCCCCCTTCTCCCTGGTGATGGTGCGCAGCAGGTCGGGGTTTTCGACGAGTTCATGGACCGCGGGGGCGCCGCCCTCCTCCTTCTTCTTCCACTTGCCGTCGAGCCGCGTACGGGGCCTGAAGTCCCCCACCGCAGCGGCCATGTAGATGGCATCCGCCCGTGGGAAGTGCTCCTCCAGCGCCGCGAGCATGTCGAGGGCGCTCACCACGTCCACCCGCT
>CALLKX010000003.1 GCA_938083085.1 uncultured bacterium | reverse complement strand
TCAGCGGCGGGGGCCTCTTCAGCGGCCGGAGCCTCCTCCTTGGGGAGGGCGTCCGTCAACGCGGCGACCTCCTCGGCAGGCAGGTTCTCGTTCGCGTCGAAGTCCGCGTGGACGAAGGAGAGGCCAATCTTCCGCTCGTCGATATCGACGCGGATGATGCGCACCTCGACCTTCTGGCCGGGCTGGAGGATGTCCTCAGGCTTGGCCTCGCGGTCGTCGGTCAGCTCCGAGATGTGGAGCAGGCCTTCGAGGTCGTCGTCCAGCTTCACGAACACACCGAAGTTGGTGATCTTCGTGACGAAGCCGGAGAGCAGGTCACCGACGTGGTAGTTGCCCGGGATCTGCTCGAGCCAGGGGTCAGGCGAGAGCTGCTTGCGACCCAGCGCGATGCGCTTCTTCTCCATGTCGACGGAGAGGACGACGCACTGCATCTGGTCGCCCTTCTTGACCATCTCGGAGGGGTGGCTGACCTTCTTCGTCCACGACATGTCGGAGACGTGCAGGAGGCCGTCGATGCCCTCTTCGATCTCGACGAAGGCGCCGTAGCTCGTGAGGTTCCGAACGGTGCCCTCGATGACGGTACCGATCGGGTAGTGCTGCTCGACCATGTCCCAGGGGTTCATCTCCGCCTGCTTCATGCCGAGGGAGATCTCCTGCTTGGCGTGGTTGAACTCCAGCACGACCACCTCGACCGGGTCGCCGGTCTTGACCAGCTCGCTCGGGTGATTGACGCGGCGGGTCCAGGACATCTCGGAGATGTGCACCAGGCCCTCGATGCCCTCCTCGAGCTTCACGAAGGCGCCGTAGGACATGATGTTCACGACCTCGCCCTTGTGCTTGCTGCTGATGGGGTAGCGCGCTTCGACGCCGTCCCACGGGGAGGCGGTCTTCTGCTTGAGACCCAGCGCAATGCGCTCGCGGTCGAAGTCGACGCGCAGGACCTGCACCTCGAGCTCCTGCTCGAGCTGGACCATCTCCGAGGGGTGGTTGATCCGGCCCCAGGACATGTCCGTGATGTGGAGCAGGCCGTCGATGCCACCGAGGTCGACGAACACACCGAAGTCGGCGATGTTCTTGACCGTACCCATGCGGATCTGGCCCTCGGTGATGTCCTTGAGGAGCGTCTCCTTCTGCTTCTGACGCTCTTCTTCGAGCAGCTTCCGCCGGGAGACGACGATGTTCATGCGCTCCGCATCGATCTTGATGATGCGCGCGCGCACCGGCTCGTCGATGAAGTCGGAGATGTCGTGCGTGCGGCGCAGCGCGACCTGGCTGGCGGGGAGGAAGACGTTGACGCCTTCGACGTCCACGAGCAGACCACCCTTGATCTTGCGCTGGACGATGCCCTGGACCTCGTCGCCCTCGTCGTACTTCTGGGAGACGTGCTCCCAGGCGCGGAGGCGGTCGGCGCGGCGCTTCGAGAGCACCGACATGTCGTTCTCGTCGAGACCTTCGAAGTAAACCTCGAAGACCTGGCCGCTGGTGGGCAGCTCATCGCCGAACTCGTTCAGCGAGATCTGGCCTTCGGCCTTCCCGCCCACATCCATGATGACGAGCCCGGTGCGCTCGTCGACGGTGTCGACCTTGGCCTCGACAATCTGGCCAGGGAGAATGTCAACGATTGATTCGTTGAGGCTATCCGCAAGGTCTTCGAGGGTCTCCGTACCGAAGGATTCGGCGACTCTCTTTTCCAGCTCGACAGGGTCAAGCTCGTACTTGCGGACGCGACGCGAGGCGACGGCCATGGATGAAACGTGTTGTATCTTGCGGTCTGGAGCGCGGTCCTGCGTGGTCATGTGGACCCGCAGGGGAGTTTGGTGGCGCAGAGACCTGGTCCTTTGGAGTCAGCCGGCGGGGAACGCTTCCGCCACGCTGTCGAATGGGGCTTGGAGCACCGATCGAGCGGGAAGTTGTACGCGCTCAGACCACCCGAATCGACCCCTGAACCGGGGGTTTCCCGCTGTCAGACGTCCCCGACGCCGCCCAGCCCCCCCCAGAGAGGCTCCCTCAAACGGGTCGCCGGACCGCGGCCAGGGTGGCCACGTGATCGAGGACAGCCTCCGCTGAGAGGGTGTCGGTGTCCACTCGGACAGCATCCTCGACCTCAAGCAGCGGCGAGTCGGACCTCTGGCTGTCGTGGGCGTCCCGCCGGGCGAGGTCCGCCTCATAGGCGCTCGTGAGCTCGGGGCGCCCCTCTTCCTGAGCCCGCCGCATGGCCCGCACGGCGGGGCTGGCCAGCAGGAAGATCTTCAGATCGGCAGCCGGAAAGACCACCGAGGTCGTGTCCCGGCCCTCGGCGACCACGCCTCCCCCCGCTGCCACAGCCTCCGCGGCCACGGTGCGCTGGGCCCCGACCAGCGCCCGCCGGACACCGCTATGGGCGGCCACCTCCGAGACGTGGGCTGTGACCTCGGCGCCTCGGATGGCCGGCTCTCCGGCCTCTCCCTCGATGAGCACCCGACCCTCGGCGTCGAATCCGAGGGCGAGCCCCACGGCGAGCGCCGTGCAGGCCCCCTCGTCCGAGGGCGCCAGGCCGCGCTGGAGGGCCGCGAGGGTCACGGCGCGATACATGGCGCCCGTGTCCAGAAAAGTGAGCTCCAGGCGCGCCGCGAGGGCGCGCGCGAGCGTGCTCTTACCGGAGGCCGCGGGGCCGTCGATGGCGATGATCATCGGGGGTCCACCTCGAAGAGGCGAAGGTGGGGCTGTGAAGCGGGGCTCATCGGTCGCCGATAGTAGCCCACGAACCCAGCTGGAGGCTCCCCGCCTCCCCGATCCGGAGCAGGTCCTGCTCCCACTCCCAGGCCCCCACGACGATCCACCGCACGGGATCGAGTCCCTCGCCGAGGGACTCATCCCGCACGTCGTGGGCGTGCCCGCATGCCAGTGCGGTCGCCCTTGCCTCCCGAGCCACGCGCCGCACGGCGTCCCGCTGGATCGCCTTCTCCTCGGCGAGCTTGATCGGCTTGGTGGACTCGGAGATCCCGCGCAGCCGCGACCCGACTCGGCGGGCGAACCACATGGGGGCCAACCACGAGATCAGCCGCACGGGCCAGAACCTCCAGAGAGACCGAAGGCGGAGGTAGCCCGTGTCACGGGTACAGAGCGCGTCACCGTGCACGAAGACCGCGCACTCGCCGCCCTCCATCTCCCCCACGAAGCCGTCCGGGTGGAGCCTGCCGCCGGTGCGCTTCTCGAACCAAGCCCCGATCAGGGCGTCGCGATTACCAGGCACGAGGTGGACCTCGGTTCCCCGGCGGACGAGCCGTTCGAAGGCATCGAGCACCGGGACCGAGCCGCCCATGCCGGCCTGGCGGCGGCAGACCCACATGTCAAAGAGGTCGCCCAGGCAGATGAGCGCGGGGACGCCCTCGAGCTGATCACAGAGCTGGACGAAGCGATTCGTTCGCTCGTCGCCCAGGGGAGCGAGGTGCAGGTCCGTGATCACCAGCGTGCCCTCCGAGAGAGCCACGCGGGTGGTCGGGCACGCGCCGGCGGGGAGCCGCTCCGGCGGGGCTCCCTGCTCCTCAGCCCGCGTCACCGGACTCCTCAGGGTCAATCCCGAAGTCGCGCAGCTTCTCCCACAGGACCTTGCGCGAGATCCCGAGGAGCTCCGCCGTCTGCGACCGGTGACCTCCCGTGGCCTCGAGCGCCACCTTGATGTGCTCGACCTCGCACTCGCGCGTGACCTCACGAAGCGGGCGGACCTCCACCTGGACCTCCGCCGTGGATCGCCAGCGGCCGTCCTGCGGGAGCAGGTCCTCCGCCTCAAGCCGCGCGCCGCTTCCGGAGAGGGCGATCGCCCGCTGGACCGAGTTCTCAAGCTCTCGCACGTTGCCCGGCCAGGAGTAACGCTCGAGCATGTTGAGTGTGGACCGCGCCACGTCGTAGGAACGCCCGCCTCCGTGACGTTCGATCATGGCCTGCAGCAGGAGCGGGACATCGCCGCGGCGGTCGCGCAGGGGCGGCAGGGCGACCGGCACCACGTGCACGCGGTAGAAGAGGTCCTCGCGAAAGCCCCCCTCCCGCACGAGACTTCGGAGCGGCACCTTGGTCGCGACCACGACGCGGAAGTCCGAGGAGAGCGTCTCCTCGCCACCGACCCGCTCGAACTCACGCTCCTGCAGGACGCGCAGCAACTTGACCTGCAGCGGCAGCGGCATGTCGTCGATGTCGTCGAGGAACAGCGTCCCGCCATCCGCGAGCTCGACCCGCCCCCGGCGCGCCTGCTTGGCGTCCGTGAATGCCCCCTTCTCGTGCCCGAAGAGCTCGGCCTCCAAAAGATCGAGCGGCAGAGCTCCACAGCCGAGGGCGATGAAAGGGCCCTCGCGGCGGGGGCTCAGGTCATGAATCGCGCGGGCGACCCGCTCCTTGCCGGTGCCGCTCTCGCCCTCGATCTCCACGGTGGCCTCGGTGGCCGCCACGGTGCGCACACGATCAAAGACCGCCTGCATGGCCGGAGAGGAGCCAATGATCCCCTCGATCCCGGTCGGTCCAGCGGCAGCGAGTTGCTCGCGTAGGGCCCGGTTCTCCTCCTCCAGGTCCGAGACCCGCGAGAGAGTGTCCAACCGGCGCAGAACGGCCTCGTTCCGGAAGGGCTTCTGGATGTAGTCCACGGCGCCGCGGCGCATGGCGTCGACCGCGTCGTCCACCGTCGCGTAGCCCGTCATGAGGAGCACGGGCCGCTCGGGGTCCAACTCCATGGCTCGGTCGAGGATCGCCAGCCCGCCCGCGCCGGGCATGCGCACATCGGTCACCACCGCGTCCGCGGCGGGCTCAAGCTCGAGGGCCTTGAGTGCGCTCGCGGTGTCCGTCGCGCCGATGACCTCGTGCCCCGCGTCCTCGAGGGCGTCGCGGAGGGTCACGAAGATCGTCACCTCGTCCTCGGCGAGGAGGACCCTCATTCCTGCCCGGCGTCGGAGGGGGCCGAGCCGTCAATGCGGCGCTGCTCGAGCACCTCACTGTCCGCATTCCTGGTGCCCTCGTCCGCGGCGATCGACGCCAAGGGGTGAACCTCGCCGTATCCCACCCGGTCAGGGCGCACGAAGCCCGAGCGGTTGCCGCCAGCGGCGACCGCCTCCTCGAGGCCCTCGTCCGCCCCTTCGAGGAGGGCATCAAAGAACAGCGTGCGCTCTGTGGAGCCGCCGGGGTCGTGGGATCCGCCCAGGGAGAGCGTGACTCGGATCTGGCGCCCTTCGCTGAGGAACTCAAGCTGCCGAGCCGCGTCCAGGAGGCGGGCTCCCATCACATCGATCCCCGTGGCGCCGGTGTGCGGGATCACCGCGAGGAGGCGGTCGTCTGCCATGCGGCCGAGGAAGTCCGAGCTCCGGGTCTCCGTCTTCAGCAGTCGAATCATCGTGTCGACGATCTCTTCCTTGGAGTCGTACCCGTACATGTCGCGGAGGTGGCCCAGGCGATCCACCGCAATCATCAGGCATGAGATCGCATACCCGTACCGTTGAGCTCGATTGAACTCAACGCGCATCAGGTGTTGGATCTGGGCGAGCGAGAAGAGACTATTGTCAGCGTCGTTCTGGGTCATCGCGTCAACGGAACCGAAGGGGGACGGGTGATCCGTCCGGGTTCGTGGTCGGTCGGTGTTGGATTGGCAGCTTCCAAGGGAGCAGATGGACCCGAGGGAGGGTGGACCGGTGTGGCGGCCACTGACGGGTCAGGGGATGGCTGCGTGGGGAATCAGGGCGTGACGGCGTCGACCATCCGATCGATGATCCCGTTCAGATCCCACTCGTAGCTTACTCGTGCGAGGATGAGGAGGGCGAGGATGATCGCGCTGTAGGCGCTGATCGCCACGACGTTCGCCACAAAGAAGGCGGTGGAGTTCTTCGCGGCGCCGCGGACCCTTCGAGAGGCCCCCTTGACGCCCCGCTGGTACGAGGACATCAGCAGGTCTCGCTCGAGCCGCGCGGCCCGGGCCATGAACTTGGGGTCCGCCATCGCGCCGGCCGAGCTGGCGAGGATGGCCCGTGCGGCTGCGTCTGCGTCCCACTCCTGGGCAAGCACCGCGGCCTGCCAGCGCTTCACGACCGCTTTGTCGGCCAGCCCCACGTCCACCAGGACGCCAGCGGCGATGCGATCGAAGGCCTGGGCTTCAATTGGCCCCAGCCCGCGCGCCCCCGCGACGCCGGAGACGGACTCGGAGGGACCCCCCGCTGCAGCCCCTACTGCTCTGGGGGCCGGAGCGGGCGCTGGAACAGGAGCCGCCTGAAGCTCCTCCAGCACCGTGCCCCCGAGGTCCAGCTCAAAATGAGCCCCGCACCACTCAAAGACCGCCCCGTGATCGAGCGCAAACTCCTCGACGACCTGGCCGCCGACGGTGATCGACTGCGACCCGCTCACCCGGACCACCTTGTGGGGATCGTCCCAGAGGTGGAGTTCTCCTTCTGCCCCGGCAATCCCGACATGGATCCCCCTCGCCCCCTCGGACCCTATCCGCGTCAAACCGGGACGCAGGGCGACGCTGAGCGTGTTTCCAGAGGACTGAATGGTGAGCGTGGCCTCGTTCATGCTGGCAGGTGATACTCGAAGGGGAGCCCGATGCGCCACCCCGGATGGCGCTGGAGTCCACCCCTCGCTCCCCACGTGACCCCGCGCCCACGCGTTGCTAGCTCTCCCATGAAGTCAGGCCACACCTCCCTCCGTCGATCCAGCCGAGCGCTCGCTTGGGCCGCGCTGACCGTGGGGGCCGCCCTCCACACCCCCAGCGCTCTCGAGGCGGCCGAGCCCCACGGCGAAGGGGTCGCCCCTCGCAGTCAGGCCGCGGTCGAGGCACAGGAGCCGGACTGGATCATTCTCCCGCTCCCCGCTCGCGAGGCGGGGCCTCGTCAGCCGGGTGCGGCCCTGAGTGGACGGCACCTGCTCGGCCCCGACGCCGAGCTGGCCCCCGCGCGCGATCTCGGCCCCGAGCTGCCGCGCCGCCTCGCCGAAGACCTCACCATGGGCGCCGCGACGGCGGCTGGAGCGAGGGTCCAGCTCCTCGACGGGTCGCTGCTTGTCCGCGGCACGGCCGAGGCCCACGCCGCGGCCCGTGGAGCCCTGCAAGCCCTGGACAGGGCCCTCTCCGAGCTGAGATTCGACGTGGGCGTGCGGCTCATGACCGCGGGCGCCTCCGGGACCACGCTCATCCAGGAGCGTCGCCAGCTCCGGAGCGGCGGCGTCGCGGTCTTTGGCCAGCGCGAGCACCAAGCCTTCGTGCACGGCTACCGGATCGAGGTGGCCTCCGAGGCCTCCATCGCGGCGCCCCAGATCGGCACCGCGCTGGTGGGCGATGTCCTCCACCTTTGGGCCTCCTCGACCATCAATGACGTTGGCGCCCGACAGCTCTTCGTCCAGGGGCTCCTCGACGTCTCGAGGATCACCTCCATGGGCACCTTCGACACCGAGATCATCGCCCTCGGTACGGTCGAGCAGCCCGCGCTGGAGTCCACGCAGGTGATGTTCGCGGGCGTCGTTCCCGTCACCGGGCCCCTCCGCCTCACCGTCAACGGTCCGAACGAGGCCACGGCCAAGCTCATCCTGGAGATCGACGCCGCCCCGCTCCGCGCGGGTGCCGCGAACGAAGCGGTCATCGATCTGGCCCGCGGACTCTGGCGAGCCCAGAACCGCTCCCCCCACGTCCTGGCTCCTGACGGCCCCCCCGCCCTCCGGCCAGGCGAGACCCCCGCTGGCCTCGCCCAGCTCGAGGCCCGGCAGTTTCCAAGCCGGGGCTCCAAGCCGCCCCGGTCCACGGAGGCGCTGCTGTTCGCCCCGGCAGACTCTCCGGTGAGCGCACGGCGAATGCGCCGCCTGAGCGAGGCCCTCGACCCGCTCTCCATGCCGGCCGAGGTCTCGCTCGCCTGGGACGGCTTCGCCGCCTCGATCCCCACGGTGGAGGGCTTCCTCCTCCGCGTCGGGCGCACAAGAGAAACGACCATGATCGTCGGCTATGAGCCCCAGCTCGCCAATGACGCGGCCCTGTGCAGCCCCGTGATCGAGCACGACATGACGGGCACCATGATCGAGGCCGTCCTCCGAGACGGGAAGTTGGTCGGCCGGGGGTACCGTCAATCGGTGACCTCAGAGCGGGTGCATGGCCCGGCGTTCTATGAACCTGGCACCCCCAGCAGCGGCCGGCTCCAGCTGCCCGTTCGGACACGGCGCTCCTTCCCGCTTCAACTCGTGGCGGACCGCGTCGAGCAGCCCGACCCCGGCGTGACGGTCTCATGGAGTTCTCGGCCGAGCGACGATCGCTGAGAGGTCCGTGGGTATAGGCGACCTCCCGGGTCGTTAGGCTGAGGCAGCGGGCACGCTCCCGCAGGAACCCCTTGAAACTCGGCCTCAATCAATCCGCCCGGATGGAGCAGCGACTGATCCAGTCGCCGCAGATGATCCAGGCCATGCAGGTCCTGCAGCTGCCGCTGTTGGAGCTGTCGGAGCGGATCGAACAGGAGCTGACCGAGAACCCGTTCCTCGAGGTGGTCGAGCCGGAGCGGGACGTCGCCAGCGCCGACGGGACAGACGCCGCCGACGGTGGAGCTGCGGAGGCTCGGGTGGAGCGCGCAGACGCGGGACCGGCGTCAGACGGCGCCGACGCGATGCTCGACTACCTCGAGCGCATGGACCGTGACTTCGGGGACGGAGGCCCGCCGAGAGCCGCGGGCGGCGAGGAGGGCGACCGTAAGTACGAGGCGATGCTCAACGCGCCGGAGAGCGCGCGCACCCTGGCGGCTGAGATCCTGGACCAGCTCAGCGCCCTCGAGCTCAGCGACCGGGAGCGGACGGTGCTCGAGTACGTGGTTTGGTCCCTGGACGAGCGCGGGTACCTCACCGAGACGCCGGCCACCCTGGCCCACGAGCTCACCCGTGAGGTGCAACGGACTCTGCGCGCGTCCGGGGTCGACGCGATCCTCGAGGAGGCGGAGACGGCCACCGCGGTCTTCGCCGACGACGAAGAGACGGTCCACCCCATCGGCGGCCCCGTGGACCACCGGGCGACGCCCACCGGCCCAGCGGCAGGCAGCGGCGCGGTCGAGGAAGAGACCGCTCAGGGAAGCCCAGCGCACACGACAGCTCCAGCTGACTCCGACCGGGCCGGCTCCGACCAGAGCCCGTCGGCGCAAACAGAAGCGGGGCCGCTGGAGGGTGAGGCCTCCGGCGAAACCGAGATGGTGGTCACCGAGGATGAGGTCCGAGACGCCCTCGAGCGGCTGCGCGAAGCCGTGCATCCCGGCCTTGGCGCGCTCAGCCTGCAGGAATGCCTCCTCCTTCAGCTGCCGACCAAGGGGCTCTGGAACCCCCTCATGCGGCAGCTCGTCGAGCGCCACCTGGAGGACGTGCGCACGAACCGGCTGCCCCAGATCGCGCGCTCCACGGGCCACGACATCGAGGACGTCAAGGCGGCCATCGAGCTCCTCCAGGGCCTCGACCCCTCTCCGGGGGCAGGCTTCGGCGAGGCCTCGGCCGAAGTGATCCACCCGGAGGTGATGGTGCACCTCGACGAGGAGGACGGGACCATCGAGGTCCGCCTGGACCGCGAGCGCACCCCGAGCTTGCGCATGAGCCCCATGTACCAGACGCAGGCCTTCCGCAAGCTCCTCAAGGACGGGGACCCCGAGGAGCGCGACTGGGCCCGGAAGAAGCTCGAGGCCGCGAGCTGGTTCATCGACGCGCTCGCCCAGCGCCAGTCCACGCTTGAGCGGATCTCGACCGCGCTCTTCGAGCGGCAGAAGGGCTTTCTCGAGCGCGGCAAGGAGGCGCTCATGCCCCTGCGCATGCAGGAGATCGCGGACGAGGTTGGCGTCCATATCTCCACGGTGTCCCGTGGCGTCGCGGGGAAGCACGCCCAGACCCCGCGCGGGATCTTCCCCCTGAAGTTCTTCTTCACCGGAGGGACGACCAAGTCCTCCGGTGAGGCCACCAGCCAGATCTCCATCAAGGAGCGGATCAAGGCCATCGTCGCCGCGGAGGACTCCGCTCGACCGCTCTCCGACGAGGGGATTGCGAAGGCGCTGGAAGACTCCGAGGGCATCAAGATCGCCCGCCGGACCGTGACGAAGTATCGCAAGGCCCTGGAGATCGCCTCGTCGACTCAGCGCCGGCAGTACTGAGCCCGGGGCGCCCGCTCTGGAGGCCAGCTCGAGGGCCGACTTCCCTCCGGCAGCCCCTCCGAGTTCCCTAGCCGCCAGTGTCCGGTAGCCCTGGGAGCCTCCCTCCGGCTATGCTGTTTCTCGTCCTGGCCCGCTGTTTGCCCACCGCAACCGGCCCGCCAGGCGGCGTGCTCCACGCAAGATCCCGATGAACGTCAAGGCGACCGAATTGCGCAAGGGACAGGTCCTCCTCAAGGACGGCCAGCTCCTCCTCATCACCGACTACAGCCACAGTACGCCCGGGAACTGGCGAGCCATTATCCAGGTCAAGACCAAGAACCTGCAGACCGGAGGGACCGGCGCGTTCCGACCGGCAGCCGGCGACCCCTTCGAGGTGGCTTACCTGGACAAGAAGAAGGCTCAGTACCTCTACCAGGAGGCGACCGGCGACTTCGTCTTCATGGACTCCGAGACCTTCGATCAGTTCAACCTCGGCAAGGAGATGGCCGGGGACAAGATGTGCTACGTCCGGGAGTCCGAGGAGGTGGAGATCACCTGGCACGAGACCACTCCCGTCTCCATCGCGCTCCCCACCCAGGTCGTCCTCGAGGTCACCGAGGCCGAGCAGGCAGTGAAGGGCAACTCGGCCACCAACATCAAGAAGGACGCCGTGCTCGAGACGGGCTTCAAGATCCGCGTCCCCCTGCACGTTCACGCTGGCGACAAGGTGAAGGTCAACACCGACACCGGCGATTTCGTCTCTCGCGCCTGAGGGTCTCTCGCGCCTGAGCGTCTCTCGCGCCTGAGCGTCTCTCGGACCAGCTGGTCCCGGGGCCCCCGAGAGCCGCCGTCCCTCACCAGTTACTGGGCCTCGCGCTGCGCCGCCAACTAGCGGTGATGCCAGACGTCGATCGAGAGGTCCCGCCCCGCAACGAGGACGGGGAACCGCCGCTCGAGCTGGAAGTTCTCGGCGATGTACTCGAGGAAGCGCGCCCGGAGCGCTGGGTCATAGGTCATCAGGTTGTCGTTCCTGAGGACGAGCCAGACCGACTTCCCTTCCTTGACCTCGCGCCTCACGAACCAGGGGTTGAACTGGTCGAAGTGGACCACGACCCCGGGCTCACGCACCCGGCGCGGATCGCGGTCGCCGAGGTAGAACTCAACCACCGCGGCCGGATCCGACGCGACGGCGTCCCCGGGTTCACGGCGAGCCGCGACATACTCCGCAGCCTCGCGCCATCGGGGCCGCTGCCCCCGCTCCGAGGTCATGTAGAGCCCTGCGCCCGCAACCTGCGGCACGACGACGGCGACGGCGAGGGCGACCCGCGCCAGCGGCGTCCGGGTCAACTCGGCAGACCCGAACGGCCACGCGGCGAGCAACGCCACGAAAGGAAAGAAGGAGAAGAAGTACTGGGCAGAGACAGTCGCGACCATCGCGAGCCCCAGGAGCGCGCACGTCCCAAGGACCGGGACGACCA
This sequence comes from uncultured bacterium, assembly GCA_938083085.1. Taxonomy (GTDB): domain Bacteria; phylum Planctomycetota; class UBA1135; order UBA1135; genus Saltatorellus. The sequence goes on along the minus strand of CALLKX010000003.1, from coordinate 189,204 downwards.
GCGCGAAGCGGAATCGGAGGTCGCCGCTTCGGGCGCTGAGGAGCACGACTGCAACCACGACCGCTCCGAGGGCCGGCGTCACGTACCAGCCCACCGAGAGGAGAAAGTGCGCGATGGAGCCGATTGGGTCCGCGGCCGCCTTTGCCCCTTGGTACGTCGACCACGAGCCGTAGAGCAACGGCACGCCCACGAGGGCGGGCAGCAGCAGCGCGAGCGCTGCGCGCTGTCCCGCGCGGCGCACGCCAGCGCCGCGGGAGGGCGGCGCGAGGAGCGCGGCCCCCAAGAGTGCAGCCGCCACGAGCCCTGCCTGGAGATGAAAGACCACCCCGGAGGCCGCCAGCAGGACGCCGGATACCACCCCGGTTGAGCGACCGGAGAGCAGGCCGCGGATCGTGACGCCGGCCCCGATCAACGAGGTCAGCTGGACGAACGTGTAGAAGCGCGCGGTCTGAGACCACTGCAGCTCCCAGGCGCTGACCGCGATGAGGACCGCAGCCACACCCGCCCGGGTGGAGCCGGCGAGCGGTCGAAAGGCCCAGAAGCCAAGCGGGATAGCGAGATAGCCGGCCAACGCGGGCAGGAGCCGCAGGCTGAGCTCCGTCGGCTCGCCCCCGGACCACTCGACGGACTGCCGGATGAGCCAGTACCCCGCGCGGTTGAGGAGCCCGTCGGGGCCAAAGTGACTGTCCCCCCAGGTCAGGACCTCATCGAACCAGAGGCTCCATTCCCCCAGCCGGAAGAAGCGCAGCAGCCCCAGCACCATGCCCACTCCGAGGAGCCCGAGGCCGAATCGCGGCGACTCCGACTCGGCCAGCCCGTCGCCCTTGAGGGCGGCCGGCCGGCCTGCTCCCGGAGGAGCAGCGGGGGCATGTGCTTCGGAGGACATCGTCGAGACTATGATTGCTTTGGGGACGGCGGGATCCAGCCCCAATCGGTGATCGTCCCCAGATGGCCTCCTCCCGGAGCCCAGGGGGCATTCCTGGACCGCGTCCCCTTGGGGGACTCGGGTCCAGGCCCGGGACTCCCGGAGTTCATCAAGACGGCGGGGCCTGCCGACCGAGACAACGTATGGCTGGCCTTCCGTGCCCGCCCCATCCAGAATCTAGCCCATGGCCTCGAACCCCCTCCTGCACCGGATCCAGAGCATCCTCCTGCTCCTGGCCGCCGTGCCGCTCTTCACGGCCTGCATCGCGGCACGGCGCCCGATCGTCCTGGACTCCAGCCCGCCGGGAGCTGTGGTCTTTATCGACGGGGTGAGCGTGGGGCTCTCGACCCCGTGCCGCATCCAGCTGCCCGATGAGCCCCACAAGGTGGAGTTCAAGCTGGACGGCTACCGCACGGAGACCCGGCGCTGGAAGATCGGAGAGCGAGACCTCGTGATCTTCTACATGGACTCGTTCACCAACCTGACCTCGTGGCCCTTCCCGATCTTCCTGGCCGGGCCAGACTTCTTCTTCCCGATCAAGAACCGGGACGGGGAGATGCCGCACCGCATCTACGTGAAGATGACGCGAGCACGTGAAGGGGGCCGCTGAGCCCTTGCCCGAGCACGCCGCCGTCTTCCTCGACCGAGACGGCACCATCAACCGAGAGGTGAACTACCTCGCCGACCCGGCCGACCTCGAGCTGCTCCCGGGCGCAGCGGAGGCCCTGCGCCGCCTCAAGGACGCAGGGTACCTGCTGTGCGTGGTCACCAACCAGAGCGGCGTGGCCCGAGGCCTTTTGGACGAGGACCGGCTCGGAGAGGTGCACGCGCGACTGCGCGAGCTGCTCGCGGCCGAGGGCGTCCAGCTGGACTGGATCGGATACTGCCCCCACCACCCCACCGAGGGGCGCGTCGGCTACAGGGCCAACTGCTTCTGCCGCAAGCCCCGCCCGGGGATGATGCTCGAGGCCGCCGCCCGCCTGAACATCGATCTCGACCGCTCGTGGTGCATCGGCGACTCCATGCGCGACCTCAAGGCCGGCGAGCGCGTCGGCGTCATGGGGCTGCTCGTCCGGACCGGGAAGGGAGCGGGGCAGGCCCGCAAGGCGGAGTCCTCGGGGCACTACGTGGACGTCGTGGACGACCTTCCGGGCGCCGCGGACCGCATCCTGCTGCTCTGACTCGCATGGGGCCGGCCCAGACCGCAGAATCGGGGCCCGCGGGCGAGGCGCCCGGAGGCCAGCACCATGACGATCACTGCGACACGACCCAAGGCCCTCGTCCTCCGTGGACCGGGCACCAACTGTGAGGACGAGACCCTCCGGGCTCTGAGGATGGGTGGCGCCGACGCCGACCTGCTCAGGAGTGACGTGGCCGCGCGGGAGCCTGGCCGCCTGGACGGCTACGGCGTGATCGTCTTCGCCGGGGGGTTCAGCTACGGGGACGACCTGGCCGCCGGCCGGGTCTGGGGAGCCTCGCTGCGCAACCACCTTGGCGTCGCGCTCCGCGCTCACGTGGACCGAGGGGGGCTGATTCTCGGGGTCTGCAACGGCTTCCAGGTCCTCGTAGAGTCCGGCCTCTTCGAGCCCGAGGCGGAACCCAGCGAGCGCTCCATCGCCCTGTTCGCCAACGCTTCCAACCACTATGAGTGCCGCTGGGTGACCCTGGAAGCCCAGGAGAGCCGCTGTACCTGGCTCAAGGCCGGGGAGCAGATGCCCTGCCCTGTCGCCCACGGGGAGGGCCGGTTCGCCGTCACCGACGACGCGGCCCTCGAGCGCCTCAAGGCCGCCGGTCAGATCGCGCTCACCTACGTCCACCCGGGCGGTGGAGAGGTCGGCTATCCCGCGAACCCCAACGGCGCTGCGGGCGACGTGGCCGGGATCTGCGACCCCACGGGCCGGGTTCTGGGGCTCATGCCGCACCCCGAGCGCAACCTGGATCCCTGGGCCCACCCGACCTGGACCCGGCTGCCCGCCAGCCGATCCGAGGGAGAAGGCCTCGCCTTCTACCGGGCGCTGGTGGAATCGGCCATGGGCGCTTCTCTATAGTCGCCCTCATCATGAGGCGCATCTCTATCCAGGCGGCTGCGGCCGCCCTCGTTGGTCTTCTCGGCGCGACGGCACTGCCGTCGTGCGCTCCCATGGCGGTCGTCGGAGCGGCCATCGTCATCAACGACGAGTTTGTCGACAACGCCCAGACGGCGGTCGTCCCGTACAGCCTCGACTACACGTGGGCGTGCGCGAAGGACACGATGTCCCATATGACGTCGGACCTGATCGAGGTTGACGAGGACCTGCGGACCATCCAGACCTACGTGGACAGCGCGCTGGTCACGGTCCAGGTGGAGACGTACGACGCCAAGCAGACCCGGATCCGGGTCGCGGCCAAGCGCTACCTGGTCTACAGCGACGAGATCGCGACCAGCGTTCGCGATAGCCTGACTCGCGACATCGACTGACGGGGCTCCGGCCGAGGAGGACCCTGCTGGACCTCCCGCCGGGTTCTCTTCCGGTTCTCTTCCGGTCCTCTGCCGGTCCTGTTGCGGGTGCCCGGCGTCCGTTGCGTCGCTTGAGCGTGAGCCCCACGAGGCTCGTGCCGGGTGGGTCTTGAGCCCCCGTCCTGTCGCGCTAGCTGCGCGCCAAGAAGGAACGCATGACCTCCGGGCATGGATCAAGGGGCGGCCCGACGCCGCACGGCGAGCTCGCCCAAGCCCCCCCGCTGGTTCACGCGGCGCCATGGGCGCCACGTTCCCCTAGCCTTGGCGCGCGACCTCTTCCTCGAGCCGGCCGTCCTCGCGCAGCTCGGTCGCGCAGTCTCCGCAGATCCCGGAGAGCCGGAGCATGTGCCCTGTCATCACGAACCCGAGCCGCTCGGCGTTCTTGCGCTGAAGCGCCTCGATCTCCTCGTCCTGGAACTCCTCGATGCGCTTGCACATGACGCAGACCATGTGGTCGTGGTGCTCGTGCCCGAGCACGTGCTCGTAGACGACCTCGCCCCGACCGGTCTCCACGGCCTCGATGAAGCCGCCTCGCTCCAGCACCTCGAGGGTGCGGTAGACCGTGGCGCGTGACACGGCAGGACCCTCCTCAGCCTTGAGCCACTCGTACATGCGCTCGACGCTGAAGTGGTCATGGACCTCGAAGGCCTTCTCGAAGATACGCCGGCGCTGCGGGGTCATCTTGAGGCTCTCCGTCCGCAGGAACTCCTCGAAGCGCCGCTCGATGGTGCTCTGGTCCATGGTCAATGATCGTCGAAGTGGGGGCACGGGCCGCTGGCCCGAGCTTGGGAAGTGAAGACGCGCCAGCTCAGTCCGAGAAGCCGCGCCGAAACGGGCGGTAGAGTCGGGCGAGGTGTCGCGGTGCCACACCGAGGCGGTGCAGGGCCCTGAGGATCCAGTTTCGGAGGGTGCACCGCAAGATCCCCTCCTGTTCCCAGCGCCGAGCGCTCACCTCGATCTCGGCGCCCTGGAGAAGTTGGACCGTGCCTCGGGCCCGAAGCCGGTCGGAGAGCTCAACGTCCTCGAACAGCGGCAGGGGGTCAAATCCCCCCACCGCGAGGTAGTCCGAGGCCCTCACCGACAGGGCGGAGTCTCCGAAGACCATGCCGCGGCGGACCCGGGCATCCGCTGCCGATTCGATCCACCGGAAGGCCCGGCCCGGAGCATCCACACGCTGGGTCATGCCCGCCGCCACGAGGCTGGACCCTTCGAACGCCCGCCGCACCGCCGCGAGCGCGCCGTCCCCGGGCAGGCTGTCCGCGTGCAGGAAGAGCAGCACTCCCGCTCCCTCTTCAACGAGCCTGTTGGCAGCCGCGACCAGCTGTGGCCCGCGCCCGCGCGCGCCCTCCAGCAGCTGCGCACCGGCGCTGCGGACCACGTCTCTGGTCCGGTCCACAGAGCCCCCGTCAGCGACGACCACCACGTCGGCCCGGTCCGGCCCCTGGCCCATGAGCCGCGGCAGCAGGCGCCCAAGGGCCTCCTCCTCGTCCAGTGCGCAGATGGCGACCCCCAGACGAAGGGGTCCTCCGGTGCCCTCGCCCGGCGACCTCACGCCTGCGAGGTGGTCTCCTTGCGCGCCTCACGGCGCCGGCCGATGTCTGTCCGGCAGAACTTGCCGTCGTAGCGGATCTTGCCGTACGCCTCGTAAGCACGCTCGCGCGCCAGGTCCGTTGTGGCCCCCATGGCGGTGATGGTCAGGACCCGGCCGCCGTTGGTCACCACCTCCTCGTGGCCGTCGAGGTTGCGATGGAGCTTGGTCCCGGCGTGGAAGATCTCGACGCCCTCGACCGCGGCCGCCTCCTCCAGGCCGGAGATCTCATCCCCCTTGCGAGGCGCCTCGGGGTAGCCCTCCGCGGCGGCGACCACGCCGACGCAGGTGTCCGCGTCCCACTCGGGGCTCTCGATCTCGGAGAGCGTTCCGTCGGCGGTCGCGATGAGGATCGGGACAATGTCACTCTTGAGCCTGCGCACGAGCGCCTGGCACTCCGGATCGCCGAAGCGGACGTTGTACTCGATGACCCGCGGGCCGCCCTCGGTGAGCATGAGCCCGATGAAGAGCACGCCGCGGAAGGCGATCTTCTCCCGGCGCAGCATGTGGATCGAGGGCAGCAGCACGTGCTGCTCGATCTGCTTGTAGATCCGCTTGCTCAGCTCCGGCACGGGTGAGTAGACCCCCATGCCGCCGGTGTTCGGTCCCTCGTCGCCGTCGTAGGCCTGCTTGTGATCCTGAACGGGCTCGAGCACCAGCACCGCGTCGCCGTCGGTGATCGCGAACACGCTCGCCTCTTCGCCCACGAGGAACTCCTCGATGAGGATCTTTGAGCCGGCCGCGCCGTGGCGCCCCTCCTCCATGATCGCATCCACCGCGACCTTCGCCTCGGCGAGGTCCTGGCAGATGTAGACCCCCTTGCCAGCCGCGAGCCCGTCGGCCTTCACCACCTGGGGCCAGGTCGTGCAGCCCTCGAGGTAGCCCTTGGCTTGACCCGAGCGGTCGAAGCTGCGAGCCGTCGCGGTGGGGATCCGGTGCCGCTCGATGAGGTCCTTGGAGAAGGCCTTCGAGGCCTCGAGTTGCGCGCCCTCGGCGCCCGGGCCGAAGACGCGGAAACCGGCGTCCCGCATGCGGTCCGCGAGGCCAGCGGCCAGGGGGTCCTCCGGCCCGATCAACACCAGACCGGGGCGCTCGGCCTCGGCCAGCGCGATGAGGCCGTCGAGGTCAGTGGCCTCCACCGGCGCGATCCTCGCGACGTCACCGATGCCGGCGTTCCCCGGAGCACAGATCACCTCGGAGACCAGGGGCGACTTGCCGATCTTCCAGCAGAGCGAGTGCTCACGGCCGCCGGAGCCGATCACGAGGACCTTCATCGAATGGGTGGGATCGGACATGGGGCGCGTCTGCAGATGTGAAAGAGGGGGCCGGAGCGTGCGTCGCTCGGCGGAGATGGTATCCGCCCGCCGCCGGAGCGGCCACGCGATCCTGCGGAGGAGCCCGGCAGCCGGTGCCATCTCCGACAGATGGAACCCCGTTGCCGCCCGGCTCCCTAGGCCCCCGGGCGAGTTTGGGCTACGCTCCGTGCCGTCGGGGTGTACCTCAGTTGGTAGAGGCGTAGCTTTGGGTGCTATGAGTCGCTGGTTCGAGTCCAGTCACCCCGACCACCTGCGCCCGTAGCTCAGCTGGATAGAGCACCCGCCTTCTAAGCGGACGGTCCCTGGTTCGAATCCAGGCGGGCGCGCCACCCTCACCCCGGCCCCGCGAGGCCGCGACATCAGCGTCCACAAGGGGCTTCCGCCGGGGGCAGGGTCCCACGGCAGCCAATCGCCCCGGAGGCCGACGCAAGTGGTCGACCACCTGCGTCTAGCGCCCCGTCTCCCCGATGCTCGCCCGGCTGATCGCCACCGGATGGAACGCGCCCGGACGGGGGGAGCCGGCCCACCCGTCCTGGGCCGAGCCCTCGAAGAGCGCGTGGTCGAAGAAGTTCCAGGTGGTCAGCGAATCGTCGCTCTCGGGGTGGAGCAGGTGCGCCGTCAGCGGGGTACACGGCACAAGCACGGCCCCCGCCAGGACCTTCGTGACCTGGCTGCTCCACTCGCCCTCCACGGAGACCTCGCGGTGCCCCTGGAACGGGCGCGTGGCGCGGTCAGCCGACGACACGGTGAAGCGGCGCAGCTCCAGCTCGACGTCCTCCGCGAGCATGCGCAGGCCGCCGCCCTTACCGAGGTGAACGCGCAGGGCCTCGAGCACCGCCTGGGGAGGGTCCGCCAGCACGAAGTGCCGGCCCACCTCGGCCATCCGCGTCGGCTGGAAGCGATCCCGGACCTCCATCTCCACCACGCGCACGGACTCGGGACCCCGCGCGACGCGGCGGGTGCCCGCCTGCACCCCGCGCTTCTCCGGGTCGAGGTCGACCTCGACGGTGTCGATGTCGCTCACGCGGACGGGGGCCTCGGACCCCGGCGCGAGTTCGCAGTCCACGCCGAGCATCCAGGTCACCTCGCCGTTCGCGTCGACTCGCCCTGCCCGCGAGGCGGCGATCAGCTCCTGGATCGCCTCCCTGTCGTCGGCGATGCGATTCAGGCTGGCGAGCATGAAGGCATAGGTGGCCTCCACCCGGCGCTGGTACGGCAGGTAGCTGTAGGCCTCCGACAGGATCGAGACCGTGTCCCGCAGCCCCATGAGGTTGGTCCCGAAGCGCGGCCGGGAGTCGTAGGTGGACCAGGCCACCGGGTCGCCGCGGTCCCCGCGGGAACCTGGCTTGCGGGGCGGGTACTCGAAGTTGCCGTAGTCGAAGACCTCGAAGCTCGCGAGGCGGAGTCGCTCCCGCACCCCGGGGAGCAGCGCGCCGCGTACGTAGGCGTCGAGCGCCGGGTTGGCATTCGGGGAGAGGCTCGGCGAGTAGGTGAGGTCGTAGCCGTGGTAGGAGCCGTTCGTGGTGTGCAGGTCCATGAAGGCGATCGGGCGTAGCTCGTTCACGAGCCCGGTCAGCGCCCTCGCCTCCGGGGACTCGACCTTGACGAAGTCCCGGTTTAGGTCGAGGCCCATGGCGTTCGGCCGCTCACCCACGCCGCCGTCCGGGCCGTTCTGGGTGACCCGGTTGGTGCGCGCGATACGGTCGTTGCCGTCGGCGTTGTAGACCGGCACAAAAGTCAACCGAAGCCGCTCGGCGAGGGACCGGTGGTCGCCCACCGCGAACTCGCGCAGCAGGAGCTGGACCGCCACCTTTCCCTCGATCTCGCCGCCGTGGATGTTCGCGTTCACGAGGACGGCGGGCCGCGCCGCCACCTCCTCCTCCGACCCGGGCGCGGTCACCGTGACGGCGACCAGGTCCTGCCCCTCAGACGTCCGGCCGATCACACGGCGCTGGAGCCAGTCGCCGCGCGGGAGGGGGTCCAGCGACTCGAGGAAGCCAACGACCTGTGCCGTGCTGGAGCTCCGGGTGTAGCCGCTCGACTCCGCGACCGTCGCGGGCCAGGTGGGCGCCCCCCCCTCGGGCACGGACTCCACGAGGGGCAGCAAGGAGTCTGGCGCGGGGGGCACGGTCGCCCGGGTGATCTGAGGAGGCACCGTGGCGCCAGGGATCTGGACCGGCACCGGGCCGGGGACGAGGGCGAGAAGCAGCGCGGTGGAGGTGACCAGCATGGCGCCAGTCTAGTCCACGGCGCCTGGTCTACGACGCGAACCCGAGCCCGCGTCACATGACGACGGGGCCGCCGCCCGCGGGAAGCTCAGGTCAAGCGGTCGCGCTCTACGGCGTCGCTGTCCTCTACCCCGCCGCTGGCACCGGCCTCGGGCTCCGTTTCCGCCACGGACTCCGCTCCAGGCTCCGCTCCAGGCTCCGTTTCCGGCTCCGTTTCCGGCTCCGGCTCGGCGCTCGCCGGCGCGGGGGGGTCCACCTTGGCCGCAGACGGCGCCGGGACGGTCGGCTCCGCCGAGTTGGGCTGGGCGCCGAGGTCCGCGCGGGGCTCGGGCGACCGCAGATCACGGAGCGCGCGACCGTAGAGGAAGACGGCCGCGCCGAAGCTCCCGAGGACGCAGAGGATCAGCTGCCAGGGGGAGGCCCCGGAGGCGAGCTGGATATAGGCCGCGCGCTCGGCATCCACCGCGGCCAGGAGAGCCGCAGGGGTGAGCCCAACGCCGACGAGGACGGCGCCGAGGGCGACGCCCGCGAGCACTCTTCCCCGCTGGCGAAGGGCCGAGTTCACGACCGGGTCATCCACAGGGTTCCCGTCCGCGTCCCGCGACCCCATCCCCGTCCAGCTCAGCACACGACGCACCTCGGCGGTGAGGGTGCGCGCATCCTCGCGCCCCCTCGTCACCAGCTGCACCATCTCACCGCGCGCGGCCTCGCGCTCTGCCCAGGCGCGGTCCGCCGCGTCGCCGCGCTCCTTCTCCATCTTCAGGGCCGCCTCGCGCAGTTCCGCCTCGAGCTCGGCGACCCTGGCCCCCGCAATCCCGCTCGCCGACTCCGCCGCACCGCGGGCACGGGCCTCCGACAGGACGCTCTCCTTGACCTCCTTGAGCTCGCGCTCCAGGCCGGTCACGTGGAGCTCCTGGCGTCGCTCGCTGGCGATGGCCGCCGCGAGGACGCGCCGGTACTCGTCGCGCTCCTCCCGCGCCTTGCTGGCGGCCTCGATGGCCTGGACCGTCTTCTTGGTGCGCTGCTCGTAGCGCTCCACCAGCTCCTGCGTCACCTCTCGCTGCGCCTTCACCTCGGCAGCAAGGGTCTCCGCAGCTTTCAGCTCACGCTTCTTGGATCGGCCAAACATCTCCCCCTCCGCGCGGTTGACGGGCCCCAAGTCCGCGCGACTGGGGCCACGATGCGCGACATCAAGGTGCCAAGACCTCCCCCCTGGGCGCAAGGCACGGTTGGCGCGAGAGGCGCTGAAGGGGCCGTCAGGCGCTCCGGCGAACGTCGGCCGGAGGCTCCTCATTGCGGAGCATGAAGTCCGCGACCCACCCCTCGAGCGCCGCCTCGGAGGCCGCAGCCCCCTCACCAGGGATGGGCTCGAGGGCGATCCCGAGCAGGATGACCCCCTTTCCAAGACGACGGCTCCGGAGCTTCCCCAGGAAGGTCGAGGCGCCTTCGGCCCCACCGGCTGCCCGGTCCGGCGCAGCGGCGGCCCGATCCTCGCCGACGGCCAAGAGGGTCACGCGTACTCCATCCACACCCGCCAGCCGAGCCTCCTCCTTCCAGGAGACCTCGACGCAGACACCGCCCAGGGAAAGATCCCGGGCCACCCCGTGTAGCGCCGGGCCCCCATCACCGGGACCTAGGTACGCCTCAACCTCACCCGCTAGGACGACCCGGTCCGCCCGACGGGGCTCGAAGATCGGGGCGAGCGCCTGGCGGGAACGCTCCCCGAGCAGAAAGTCATAGGACCGCCCGCTGCCGCAGTCCTCGCGCATGGTGACCTTGCCCAGGACCACGAGGTCCTTCCCCGTGGCCTCATGCTGGATTCGAAGCTCCCCCGAGCGACCGACCGGCAGCACCGGGGCAGACTCGAGGGGATAGCGCACGAGCAGGTGGAGCCCACTGGGGTCGGACTTCACAGCCTCGACCTGCCCCGCCGCAGCTGTGGGCATCGAGGGGATCGCCACGGTCGTTCGCTCGGGCGCTCTCATGTCGGGGGTATCGGCTCAGCGGGCGGGCCGACCTGAAGGGGAACCTGGATCGAACGGCCCCCCCGCCCCGCAAGGCCCGCTCCGTCCTCCTGGGGGCCTTGAAGAGCGAACTGGTCGCCCGGGTAGCGCCGGAGGCCTCCGACTGAATAGTCTGACGGCCCGCCAACGCCCACATGCCGTGGGCGTAGCGATCCGCAACGCGCGCCCCACCTCCGGGACGCGCCCTCTCCCGAAGCGACAGAGCACCCCCTCTCGCGCCATGATCGAGATTAAGAACCTGACCAAGAGGTTCGGCCACATCACCGCCGTCGACGACCTCAGCTTCCGGGTCCAGCCCGGCGAGGTCCTCGGCTTCCTTGGTCCCAACGGAGCCGGCAAGTCCACCACCATGAAGATGGTCACGGGCTTCCTCGCCCCGACCTCCGGAGCCATCAGCGTCTGCGGCCATGACGTGCTCACGGACGCTGCCGGCGCCCAGGCAGCCATCGGGTACCTCCCCGAGGGCGCCCCCCTGTACCCCGACATGAACCCGCGCTCCATGATGCGGTTCGTGGGCCGCGCCCGCGGCATGGCACCCAGCCGGCTCACGGCGCGCATCGACGAGGTCTGTCGGCTGGTCCACCTGGAGGCGGTCATGGACCAGCGGATCGAGACCCTCTCGAAGGGCTTCAAGCGCCGGGTGGGCCTCGCGCTCGCCATCCTGAACGACCCCGAGGTGCTCATCCTCGACGAGCCGACCGACGGGCTAGACCCCAACCAGAAGCACGAGGTGCGCGAGCTGATTCGCACCATGTCCGCAGGCAAGGTGATCGTCCTCTCGACCCACATCCTGGAGGAGGTCGAGGCGGTCTGCACGCGGGCCATGATCGTCGCGGAGGGCAGCATCAAGTTCGACGGCACACCGGCGGAGCTTCGCGGTAGCTCCCGCTTCGCTGGCGCCATCGAGATCGCGGTGGCGAGCGACCACGCGGAGGTGGCCCAGCGTGACCTCGCGGAGCTTGGCTCGGTCTCCCACATTGGCGAGGTCGTGGAGGCGGAAGGGGAGACCCGCTTCGTGGTCTTTCCCGCGACGGACGCCCCGCTGCTGGAGGACGTCCAGCGGGTCGCCGCCGGAGCCTCGTGGAGCCTCGTCCGCCTCGCGGTGGACCGCGGGCGCATGGACGACGTCTTCCGAACCGTGACCACTGGCCAGAGCGCCCAAGGAGCCTGAGATGCGTGGAACCATGACCGTCTTCCGACGCGAGCTCGCGGGGTACTTCGGCACCCCGGTGGCCTACGTCTTCCTGGTGATCTTCCTGATTCTCGCCGGCGTCTTCACCTGGCAGCTGGGCGGCTACTACGAGCTGGAGCAGGCCGACCTGCGCGGCTTCTTCACCTTCCACCCGTGGCTCTACCTGGCCCTCATCCCGGCGCTCTCCATGCGCCTGTGGGCGGAGGAGCGCCGGTCGGGGACCATCGAGTTCCTCATGACGCTGCCCATCTCCACGGGTGGCGCGGTGCTCGGCAAGTTCCTCGCGGCCTGGGCCTTCACCGGCCTCGGGCTCGCCCTGACCGTGACCAACTGGTGGACGGTCAACTACCTCGGGGAGCCGGACAACGGCGTGATCCTCGCCAGCTACCTCGGGAGCTTCCTGATGGCCGGAGGGTTCCTGGCCGTCGGGTCCGCCCTCTCGGCCCTCACGAAGAACCAGGTGAGCGCCTTCGTGCTGACCTTCACCGCCTCGCTCCTGTTCGTGCTCGCCGGCTTCCCCGCCGTCACCGACGCGATCAGCGGGTGGGCTCCCGACTGGTTCGTCGCCTCGATCCGGAACCTGTCTTTCCTCGATCACTTCGACGCGATCACGCGCGGCGTGGTCGACGCCAGGGACGTCCTCTACTTCCTCTCCGTCATCGCGCTCTTCCTGTTCGGGAGCGCCGTCATCGTCGACCAAAAGAAAGCGGACTGACGCCCGATGAACACAAGAAACACCACCCTCGGCCTGCTCCTCGCGGCGGCCCTCTTCCTCGCTCTGAACCTGCTTGCGAGCCCGCTCCTGCGGGGCGTCCGCGCCGACCTCACCGAGCAGCGCCTGTACACGCTCTCCCAGGGGACCCGCAACATCCTGGCGGGACTGGAGGAGCCCATCACTCTGCGCTTCTTCTTCGCCAAGACCGTGGCCACCGAGGCACCGCCCCTGCTGAGCTACGCCGAGCGCGTCCGTGAGATGCTCGAGGAGTACGCCGCCCTCTCGGGAGGCCAGCTCCGGCTCGAGGTCATCGATCCCGAGCCCTACTCGGAGGCCGAGGAGCTCGCCGTGGGCTATGGCATCCAGGGCCGCGTGGCCAACGCCGAGGGCGACCGGCTCTACATGGGCATCGTCGGGACCAACTCCGTGGACGACGAGGAGGTCCTGCCCGTCCTTGACCCGCGCCGAGAGAGCTTCCTCGAGTACGAGCTCACCGAGATGATCGATCGGCTCGAGAACCCCGAGCTCCCCCTGGTGGGGATCATCTCCTCCCTTCCCCTGCGCGGTGGATCACAGCCCGCAGCCCAGCCCGGTCAGCCGCCCCAGCAGCTGCCCCCCTGGCCCATCCTCGAGCTGATCGAGCGGCGCTACGAGGTCCTGGACCTCGACCCCGCCAGCCTGACGGAGCTCGACGGTGACATCGACCTGCTCCTGCTCCTCCACCCCAAGGGGCTCAGCATGGAGGGTCGCTACGCGATCGACCAGTTCGCCCTCTCCGGCGGCAAGGTGGTCGCCTTCGTCGACCCCTTCTGCTACCTCGACCCCGCGCGCCAATCGGCCGACCCCATGGCGGCGCTGAGCAACAGCAGCGACTCGGGCATCGACGACCTCCTCGCCGCCTGGGGAGTGACCATGACGCCCAGCCGTGTGGCCGGGGATTCCATCGGCGCGCTCACGGTTCGCGACCGGGAGGGCCAGCCGGTCCAGATGCCGCTGGCCTTCGGGATCACTGACGAGACCATCAACGGTGACGACATCCTGACCTCGCCGCTCAAGAAGCTGCGCTTCTTCATGCCGGGCGCCCTCGCCCGTTCAGAGGACGCGCCCGAAGGGGTCACGGTGGAGACGCTGGCCACCACCACTGAAGGCGGCGGCGGAACCATGGACACCCTCTCGCTCATGGGGCCGCTGGACCCGCAGATCGTCTCGGACACCTTCCTCGAGAACGCCCCCGACGCGGCGCTCGCGGTCCGGGTCAGCGGCAACGTGCGCAGCGCGTTCCCCGGCGGCGCCCCGCGCGCTGCGGCAGGCGAGCCTGGCGAGACCGCCCCGGACGCGGACACCGCCCACCTGAACGCGTCGTCCGCGCCCTTCAACGCCCTGATCTTCGCCGACGCGGACATGCTGCACGACTCGGTCTGGGCCCAACCCATGCAGGACATCTTCGGGAACGTCCGGCTCCAGCCGCAGGTGGACAACGCCTCCCTGCTGGTCAGCGCTCTCGAGAACATGTCCGGAAGCAGCGACCTGATCAGCCTCCGGAGCCGCGCCGAGTTCAGCCGGCCGTTCACCCGCAAGCAGGCGCTGATGCTCGACGCACAGGAGCGGTTCAGGGCAGAGGAGGTCGAGCTCGAGGCCAAGCTCGCGGATACCCAGGCGCGCCTGGACCAGCTCCAGCGGGACAAGGACCCCTCCAGCGCTCTCATCATCTCGGAGGAACAAGAGGAGCAGGTCAGCGCGTTCCGCGCCGAGCAGGTCGAGACGCGCCGCAAGCTGCGGGAGGTCAAGCGCGACCTGCGCGCCGAGATCGACGCCCTCGGGACGCGCCTCAAGCTCCTCAACATCTTCCTCATTCCCGCCATCCTCGCGGCCCTGACGCTCAGCGTCCGCATGGGCCGCGCTGGAGCCCGAACCGCCCGCAGCGGAGGAGCCAACTCGTGAACCAGAAGACCATCCTTGTCCTCGGCGCGGCGACGATCGCCGCCGTGGTCGCCACCGTGACACTCCAATCATCGCGGGACCAGGACACCCGCCCCGCCTCCACCGACGCGCGGCTGTTGCCGGCGCTCGGCGACCGGGTCAACGAGGTGCGGGAGATCAGCATCGATGCCGGAGCGGGCTCCGCCACCCTGCGCGCTGAAGGCTCGGGCTGGGTGCTCGCCGAGGCGGCCGACTACCCGGCCGACGGGGAGAAGGTCCGGACGCTCCTCCTGGACCTCCGCGACGCTCGACGCCTCGAACCGAAGACCGCCAGCGCAGACCGCCACGCCCGCCTCGGCCTGGTGGAACCGGGCGCCGAGGGGGCGACCTCCGTCCGGGTGACCCTCCGCGACGAGGGTGGAGCGACGGTCGACACGGTGCTGATCGGCAAGCAGCGCACAAGCCGCGCCGAGCCTGCCGCCGCGCAGCTTGGGGTGACGCCCCCCACGCAGTTCTACACCCTGCCCGGTGAAGGCACCCAGACGTTCCTGGCTACCGGGCAACTCCGGGTGGACTCACGGCCGCTTGGCTGGGTGAATCAGGAGTTCCTCAACATCGACCGCGCCCGGATCGCGTCCGCCAGATTCACCCACCCCGACGGCGAGGAGGTGACCGCCCTGCGCGGCGACATGGGACAGGACGAGATGCTCGTCCAGAACCTCCCCGAGGGGATGGTCGCGAAGACCCCCTCCGGGACGGCCCAGCTGGTGGGAGCCCTGCAGCGGCTCCGCTTTGACGACGTGCGGAGGGCCGGCGGACTGGAATGGCCCGCCGAGATCATCAGCAAAGCCACCTTCACGACGGAAGGAGGCCTCGAGGTGAGCGTGGAGACCATGAAGGTTCCTGCAGCAGGGGACCCCGAAGCTTTGGTCACCTGGTCGCGGCTGTCCTTCGCTCTCGCTCCCGAGGAGCCGGCTCCCTCCGCCGGCGAGACCGAGGACGAGACGGGGGCGGCGGCAGGGGGATTCTCACGCGAGGAACTCGAGGCCGAGCTCGAGGAGCTGAAGGCCGCGACGGACGGCTGGGCCTACGCCCTCCCCACCTGGAAGGAGACCAGCCTCCGCCTGCGCCCCGAGGGCGTCATGGAGCCGGCTCCTGAGCCCGCACCTGCGCCTGATCTCGAGGGTGCCGCCGACGACTCGGGAGCCGGCTCGCCCGCTGCCGGCGTGGGCGAGCCGGTGCCCCTGAAGATCGCGCCGCCGCCCGAGAGCGGCGGCGGCATCTGACGGACACTTCCCCACGAACCCCGAGAGCGCAGCGTGCGGTCTCGGGGTTCGCCTTGCTACGCGGGGTTCGCCCGTGCACCCTCGTCGCCCCTTGAACTCCCCCCCGCCGCCCATCGATCCACCTGCAGGCGGCTCACCTGCCGGCGGGCCTGGAGCGGAGCCCGCCGCGCGAGACGGGCCAAAGGCGTCCCGCCGCTCGCCGGCCAAGGGCGACGCCGCGCCGACCAGCGCGGCGGGGGACCCCGTGGACGTGGCCCGCGTGCTGCGCCTCTGGTCCCCCCTCGCGGCGAGCTGGGTCCTGATGGCGATGGAGCCCACCCTGGTCATCGCCTCGGTCTCGCGCCTCCCTGAGGCCAAGATCAACCTCGCCGCATGGAGCTCGGTGGTCTTCCCCATCAGCCTCGTGATCGAGGGCCCCATCATCATGATGCTGGCGGCTTCCACGCGGCTCTCCTCCTCCTGGCGACGCTACTCTGCGGTCCTGCGCTACGGGGTGGTGCTCAGCGTGCTGCTCTCCCTGCTCCACGCCCTGATCGCGTTCACACCCCTCTACGACTTCGTCGCGACGACGCTCCTCGGCTGTGACCCCAGCGTCCTGGAGCCCGGCCGCGTCGGCCTCCAGATCATGACGCCGTGGACGTTCGCGATCGGGTACCGGCGCACCCAGCAGGGAGCCCTCATCCGCTTTGAGCGCAGCGGCGCCGTGGGCGTGGGCACCGCCGTTCGCCTCGTGGCCACCGCGGCCGTCCTCGCCAGCCTCGGCAGCTGGACCGGCCTCTCGGGGATCGCGGTCGCGGGCTTCGGCGTGGCGACCGGAGTGACCGCCGAGGCCATCTATGCCCACTGGCGTGTGAAGGAGATCCACGGCGCCCTGCGCCAGGAGCCCGAGGGCGAGGTCATGAACGTGGCGCGCTTCATGCGCTTCTACACGCCGCTCGCCCTCACCCCGCTCGTCACGCTCTTCATCCAACCCATCGGCGCGGCCGGAATGAACCGCATGCCGCGCGCCCTGGATTCCGTGGCCGCCTGGGGCCCCGTCCACTCCCTCGTCTTCACCACCCGTAGCGTGGGCATGGCGTTCAACGAGGTCGTCGTCACGCTGGTCGCCCTCGGCGGCGGGCCGAGGGCGCTGCGCCGCTTCGGGTGGGGGCTCGCGGGCGTGACCTCCGCGGTGCTGGCGCTCATGGCCCTCACCCCGCTCTCAAGCGTCTGGTTCGGCGAGGTCCAGCGCATCCCCGCAGAGCTCGTCCCCATGGCGCGCGTCGGCGCGGCGCTCTGCCTGCTCATGCCCGCCTATCAGGTCGCCCAGAGCTGGTTCCAGGGCCTGCTCGTCCACGCGCACCAGACGCGCCCCATCACAGAGGCGGTCTTGATCTACTTCGCCCTCGCCTGGGGACTGCTGGAGCTCGGGGTCCTGCGAGCGGAGGAGTTCGGCGTCTCCGGCCTGAACTGGGCCCTGGTCACGTTCATCATCGCGGGCCTCGTGCAGACGGCCTGGCTCTGGCTGCGGAGCCGGAGCGCCTCGCGCGCCCTCGGCTGACCCGCCCTCATCAGCTGTGACGCCGGGCAGTGCGCCGAGGCCGTACCCCGACGCAGGCTCGCGGTCACTGCGCGGAACGGCCGACCGCGTCCACCACGTCCGCGGCGACATCATTGGGCACGGTGAAGGTCATGCTGTAGTGCGCCACGCGCCAGGCCTCCCCGATGCGTTCGAGGACCCCCGTCCCGCGGAGCTCGCCATAGCTCTCACTCGCGAGCCGCTCGTCGAACCACGCCACCGTCCCGGAGGTGGATAACTGGAGGATCCGCTCGTCCGGCTGGAACGTCCAGCCGTTGCCTGGCTCGAAGTGCTCGTTCACGTAGCTGGTGAACTGCGTCAGGTCCCAACGCTCCGTGGAGTCCGTGCCGAGGAAGCGAGCGTCGGGTGCCATGCTCCGCAGGTAGCCGTCCCGGTCCCCGCGGGCTGCGGCCGCGTGCCACTCGTCGATGACCTGGTTGGCCGCCTCCCGGAGCCGCTCGCTGGAGAGCTTCGCGGCCACGGCAGCCTCCGCCAGCGCCTCCATGTACTCCGCGACATCGTCGGGGTTGGACTGCTGCAGCTCACGGATGAGCTTGCTGCGGAGCTCCGGCTCCAGGCGCACGAGGATCTTCGCCGCGCCATCCACGCCGTTCGACTCCGCGTAGGCGGCGATCAACGGGGCTCCCTCGGCCTCCGTGAGGCGTCCGATCATCTCAGCCATCTGCCGCGAGGCAGCCTGCGGGTCGGGCTGCACTGGAGGGAGCGCCACGCCGGCAACGGGCTCGCCAACCGCGGAGCTGTCGCCCTCCGCCGAGGGGGAGCCTGCCGCCGGCACCTCGCGATCCGCTGGCCTCGAGGGGGGCGCGGCCTCCGGCTTGACACGGGGGCCCACGCATCCGAAGAGAGTGAGGACGAGGGCCGAGCTGAGGAGGCTCGAGGCATTGGCTGTGGCGCGTTGCTCCATGGCGGACGATTGTAGACTTCACGCCATCGGCTCCGAAGAGAGCCCCGTACCTTCCATCTCGTGATCGCCAGCAAGACCCCTGCACCCGGCCTGGGCACCGCTCTGGGCGCAGCTCTCCTCACCCTGGCGCTCACCGCCGGCTGCGGCGATGGGCCTGGCGGGGCGCGCTCGTCGATCCCCGTCCCGCCCGGGACGCCCGTGCTCGACCTGGCGCGATCCGAGCCCGAGGCGCTCCGCCTGCAGCAGGATCTGCTCGCGCTGCTCCTGGAGCCCCTCGCCCGTGGTGACGTGGAGCGAGCTGCCAGGAGCCTGGACCGGACGAACTTCGCGGGATCACTCCCCCGGCCGGGCCCCGCGACCGCGGCCGCCGGGCTGACGCTCCGCTGGCTCAATGGAGCGGCCTTCTCCACCGAGGACCCCGAGATCTTCAGCGCCCAGCTCCGGGCTCTCGGCCCTCAGACCGCGACGCCCGAACGAGTGGAGCTGGAGCTCGACCGCTTCGAGCTCGACACCTCCGGCGAACGCGCCACCGGGCGGATCCGTCTCCGCTGGGCCGGAGTGCAGGCCCCAACGGATCCGGCCGAGGCGTCTCGCCTCGGTGCGGGCTCATCGGCGGAGGCGTCCCTCTGGTCAGACGAGAACGGCGAGGTCCTCCTCACCCCCCAGCGCGTCGACCTCACCCTCTACGCCGAGATCGAAGCACGAAGGGTGCCCGGGGAGGACTGGCGGCTCTCGCGCTTCCACCCGTGCTCGACGAGCGCCGCTCACCCCCTCGGCGCCGGCGTCCGGCTGCGAAGCGATGACCCCGCGCGCTACGTGGACCGAACCGTCGACGTCGGCCTCACCTTCGGCACCAGCGCCGAGAACGAGCGGCTCCTCCAGGACTTTGTGGACCGCCACCGGACCCTGACCCTGGGCGGCCTCTCCGTCGTGGACTTCGACCGCGACGGCTTTCAGGACCTCATCGCCACCCGCAGCAACGAGTCGACGCTCCTGTTCCGCAACGACGGCGTAGGCGGCTTCACCCCGATCCCGCTCCCCATGGAGCGCCACGCTGACCGGCCGGCCTTCGTGCTCTTCGTGGATCTCGACGGCGACGGCCTCGAGGAGCTCGTCGCGTCCGAGACGAGCCGCTACCGGGACGCGCAGGCCTTCGCCGGCCTCTGGACACGGACGGGCGCCGAGCCCGGGACGTGGCGCCACCTGCCCGAGGCCTTCGCCCTGCCGAACCCTGTGGGGCTCCGCCGGCTCGCCGTGCAGACCGTGGCCCCCCTGGACGTGGAGGGCGACGGCGACCTGGACCTGTTCTTCGCCGTCTACGGCAGCGGCAATTCCCGGGGGCCGGACTACAACACCGTCGAGGCCCACGACGGCGCCGACAACCACCTGCTCATCAACCAGGGCGGCCTGCGCTTCACCGAGGAGAGCGAGGCCCGCGGCATCGAGGGGACCGGGTACACCTACGTGGCCCTCGCCTTCGACGCCGACCACGATGGGGACACCGACCTCTTCGAGGGCAACGACTTCGGGCCCAACGTGCTCTGGCGCAACGAGGGCGGCCGCTTCGTGGCGGACGACGACATGGGGTTGGGTGGCGTCAGCGCGTACACCATGGGCGCGGCGCTCGCCGACCTCGAGTGCGACGGGCGCTGGGACCTCTACGTGTCCAACATGTCCAGCGAGGAGGGCATGCGCATGGTCCCCCTCGCCGAGGGGCTCTCCGAGACCATGCGGGGCCGGGTCGACACCATCGCTCGCGGGAACGCCCTCTACTCCGAGCCCACCGGGCCAGGCCCGTGGCCCGACCGGGCACGCGGCCTGGGCGTGAATGAGGCGGAGTGGGCCTGGGGCTGCCAGTTCATCGACGTGAACGGTGACGGCGCGCAGGAGCTCGCGGTCACCAACGGGTTTGCCTCCCACCGAGACCGCGGACTGGGCGACTGGCAGACCTACTACTGGCGCCAGGTCATCGACGACGGGCGCAAGCTGGAGCGGGGTGAGCGGAGCGAGAACGTGAACGAATCCCTGCGCTTCCAGGGGTCCTTCAACGGCCACGAGCGAGACCGGCTGTTCGTGCGCGCCGACGAAGGGCCGCCCGACCGGCCGTGGGTCGACGCCGGCTGGTGCATGGGGATCGACGCCTCCCACGATGGCCGCGCGATCGTGCCCTTCGACCCGGACGGGGACGGCGACCTCGACCTCGCCCTGTGGACCCTGGGTGGGCTGGTGTACTACGAGAACCGCGGCGCGCAGGCCGCGCTGCGATTGAAGCTCGTGCCCGAGCGCGGCCCCCGGGTCCCCCTCGGCGCGCGCGTCGAGCTCTCGGGGAGCCTCCCTGGAGGGGAGCCGAGCTCATACGCGCGCCACGTCTCGCTGGTCGAGGGCTTCCAGTCGCAGGTCTCCCCGGACCTGCTCCTCCCCACCGGCTCCCACCCGGTCATGCCGACGATCGAGGTCACGTGGCCCTCCGGGCGACGCCAGGTGTTCCCGGGCATCCAGATGAACGGACGGTGGACCATCCAGGAGGGCTCGGAGAGGGTCCTCCCTGAACCTCCGCGCTCCTGGCCCCGTCAAGGGGACGCCATCGAAGACGGGCCATGGGCCGCCAACATCGCAAGGACGGCCCGCACTCCCGCCGCGCTCGGGCTCGCCCCGGCGCCCCTCGTCGTGAGGGTCCGCGAGAGCCGTGACGTCCCGGTGACTCCGCTCGTCCTCGCCGACCCCGAGGTCCGCGTCGTCGAGGCGCTGCTCCGGACAGGCGGCCCCGAGGACCGCGACCTCGACCCGACCCGGGAGGTGCTCCTCGAGTTCGCCGAGGTCGCCGCGGCGCTTCGCGAGGCAAACCAGGCCACCCTCGTGTACGACGCGGACGGCCGCCTCCTGCGCGCCTTCCGCGGCCCGGTCGACACCGCCGACGTCCTGGCCTTCTGCGACCTCGGGGCCAACGAGGCGCGCTACCCCCACCTGCTCATCGAGCACGGGCGCCTCGCCCTCGACGAGTCGAGGTTCCGGGACGCCCTGGCCCTCTTCCAGGAGGCCGTGCGTGGACGCAGCGACCTCGCCGTGGAGGACGCCGCCGCCTTCGAGGGCATCGGGCGCAGCCACGTGCTGCTCGGCCGCGTCGACCTGGCGGAGAAGGCCTACCGTGCCGCGGTGGACCTGGACCCCGACTACGCCATCGGTCACCTGAACCTCGGCGCGGCCTTGGCAGAGCTCGGGCGCTTCGACGAGGCCACCGACTCACTCCTCGAGGCGCGTCGAATCGAAGGGGATTCCCCGAGGGTGCTGGGCGCCCTGGTCGAGGCCGCGGGGAGCGCGGGCAGGAATGACCTCGCGCGGGAGTGCGCGCTGGCGTGGCTCCAGCAGAACCCCGGCGATGTGCCCATGACGCTGCTGCTTGGCAAGGTCGAGGCCCGGGCCGGCAACCTCGAGTCCGCCGTCCAGTACTTCAAGGAAGTGCTCGCTCAGCAGCCGCGAAATGACGCCGCACGCCAGGCACTTGAGGCGGCGAACGCGCTGCTGATTGGCAATCCACCGCGCTAACGCGCTACAGTCTCGCGCTATGACCGTAGAGCAGCACCGTAGCCAACTGGATGATCGCGCGATCGCGCTCCACGAGGAGCGTCAGGGCAAGATCTCCATTCGCCTGGAGACGCCGCTCGAGACCAGAGACGACCTCGCGCTCGCCTACAGCCCTGGCGTCGCCGCGCCCTGCCGCGAGATCGTCGACAACCCCTCTCGGCTGAGGGACCTCACCGTGGCTGGCCGCGCGGTCGCGGTGGTCACGGATGGCACGGCCGTGCTCGGGCTGGGTGACATCGGCCCCAAGGCTGCGATGCCTGTCATGGAGGGTAAGGCCGCGCTGTTCCGGCGCTTCGGGGGCCTGGACGCCTGGCCCATCTGCCTCGACACCTCCAGCCCCGACGAGGTGGTCGACGCCGTCCGCGCCATCGCCCCTGGCTTCGCCGGGATCAACCTCGAGGACATCGCCGCGCCGGAGTGCTTCGAGATCGAGGAGCGTCTCCAGGACCTCGGCATCCCCGTCATGCACGACGACCAGCACGGCACCGCCGTGGTGCTCCTCGCCGCCATGATCGGCGCCTGCGAGCTCACCGGGCGCAAGCTCTCGGATCTCAGCGTGGTCATCGCCGGCGCCGGCGCCGCGGGCACGGCGATCGCCAAGCTCTTGACCTGCGTCGGGTTCGACTCGAACACCTGCGAGCCCGTGCGCGACATCATCGTCTGCGACTCCCGCGGCATCATCCACGACGGGCGCACGAACCTGACGCCCGAGAAGCGCGCGCTGCTCGAGTACACCAACCGCGGCGGCCGCGAGGGCTCGGTCCACGACGCCCTCGAGGGAGCGGACGTCTTCGTCGGCGTGAGCCGCGCCGGCCTCCTGAGCACCGCGGACGTGGAGCGCATGGCGCCCGCTCCCATGCTCTTCCCCATGGCCAACCCCGACCCTGAGATCGATCCCGAGCTGGCCACCGCCGCCGGCGCCGCGGTGGTGGGCACGGGCCGGAGCGACTATCCCAACCAGGTGAACAACGTCCTCGCCTTCCCCGGCATCTTCCGGGGTGCGATTCAGGCCGGCGCCACCGCGATCACGCCGGAGATGAAGGTCGCCGCCGCCTACGCCCTCGCCCACAGCGTCGGCACCCCGACGCGCGACCGGGTCCTCCCCGGCCCCTACGACGAGGGGGTCGCCGAGGCGGTGGCTGATGCGGTCGCCGACGCCTGGCGTCGCGGCCGCTGAGAGCTGAGGGAGGGCCTGCGCTGGCCCTCGCTCAGTGCCAGGTCACCCGCCAGGCGCTGGAGAGGTTGAAGCTCCCGCCGCAAGGTCCCGCGTCGCGGAAGGCGAACTGGTAGTGGACCGTGCTCCCCGCCAGGGAGGTGAAGCCGAGCTGGGAGTAGCTGGCCTCCCCCAGGGCGTCGAGTTGGACCGGCGCGTACCGGACCTGGGTCTGCAGGCAGAGCAGGCCATCACCAAGCGGCGCGGAGGTCGGGGCGAGACCAGAGACCAGCAGCCCAGGCCGGCCAGGCGGGCCGCCCTGGACCTCGAGCTGGAAGGAGTCCGCGGCCACGTTCGCATATCCCGAGCCGGCGAGTCTCGCGCCTGAGCCCGCGGAATGCAGGCACCCCTCACCCGCCCCGCCGAAGTAGAGGCACGGGCAGAGCCCGCTCGAGCCGTCCCCCGCGCAGTAGAGCTCACCTGGCCCCTCCTCGATCTCGGCCACCCGCGCGTCCAGCTGAGCCCGGAGCCCCCCGAGGGTCGACGCGAAGGCCGGATCCCCCGCGAGGTTGGTGAACTGGAGGCGATCGCCGGAAGGCGCAGGCCCCATGTCGTACAGCTCCTCCGCCCCGTTGCTGTATCGCATGTAGGCGAAGGAGGGCGTCCGGAGGAGCTCTCCGCCGGCGACGCGGGAGTACGCGCCGGTGCGGAGCTCGCCGCTGGAGCCCTCGAGGATCCCACGCAAGGACTGCCCCGCGCAGTGGGTCGGGATCGGGAGTCCAGCGAGGTCCGCGAGGGTCGGGTACAGGTCCACCAGCTCGGCCACCTGACCGCGCCGCCCGCTCTGAATCCCAGGCCCCGCAGCGATCAGCGGGACCCGAGCCGACTCCTCGTGCAGGCTGAGCTTCTGCCAGAAGGTGTGCTCGCCGAGATGGTAGCCGTGGTCGGAGGTGAACACGACGATCGTGTCGTCCTCGAGGCCCAGCTGCTCCAGCCGATCCAGGAGCCGCCCGAGCTGCCGATCCATGAACGACACCGAGGCGTAGTAGGCCCGCAGCACCTCCCGGCGGTCGGCGTCACTGTTCGGCCCCCGGGCCGCCTCGTTCCAGAAGACGCCGGCGGCGGGGATGTCGGCGAGGTCACCGGGCACGCTCTGAGCGAGGGAGAGCTGCGCAGGGTCATAGAGGGCGAAGTCGGAGGCGGGCGCCACGAGGGGAACGTGCGGGCGGACGAAGCCGACCGCCAGGAAGAACGGCTGCCCCCCGAACCCATCAAGCAGTGAGAGCGCCTCGTCCACGGCCACGTGGTCCGCTTGCTCAGCGCCGCTGGTCGAGGCCTCCACCGTGTAGAACGCCGTTCCGAAGCCGAGCCCGTAGTGCAGGTTCGGGTCGAAGTTGAGGGTCTCGTTGGTGTAGTGACCGGCGGTCCCTGGCGTCCGCCACTCCGGCGCCTGGACGTTCACCGCCACGTCCCAGGAGGGGGTGTGGTCCGAACCAGCGGCGCCGTTGGTGATGTCCCCCGGCACCCGCATGTGATAGAGCTTGCTCACCCGCGCGGAGGTGTAGCCCGCCTGGCGGAAGTGCTCGGGGAGCGTCGCCCGGGAGCCGAGGACGCTGTCGAGATTGGTGAAGCCGCCGTTCGAGCCCGTGAGCTGCTGCACGTACAGGCCGCTGAGCATGGAGGCGCGCGAGTGCGCGCACACGGGGTACTGGCAATAGGCCGCGTCGAAGACCGTGCCCTGCGCCGCGAGGCGGTCCACGTTCGGCGTCATGACCTCGGCGTTGCCATAGGCCCCGAGCGCTCCGGCTGCGAGGTCGTCCGCGACGACCAGCAAGACATTCGGCGGCGACTGTGCGGGGGCCTGGCCCGCCGCCAAGACGGCGGCGAGCAGGCCGAAGGAGAGAGCCTTCAAAGGGTCATTGGAAGGTGATGGACACCGCGTCGGTGAAGTTCGAGGTCACCGAGCCCCCCACCGCGTCCCGGTGCCAGGCGGTGAAGTTCCAGGTGTCGCCGGCGACCACCGTCACGAGCCCGGTCGGCGTCGGCGTCTGGGTCAGATCGAGCGCCAGCTGGAACGCCCCGCCGGCGCCTGAGTTCTTGATCTGGCCCGGACCCACGTAGCGGCCGATGCCGCCGCCGAGGCACAAAACCCCCTGGCTCCCGCCCGGCTGGGCGATCTGCCCCTGGCTCTGGCTGGTCAGGAAGAAGCCGAAGGCGTTGGCGGGCAGGGAAGAGGCCTCGAGGGTCAGCGCGTTGGTCGATGCCTGGAGGCTCCCCAGGGCGTCCACCGTCCCCGGCGCTCCCGTGGAGTTGGGGACCGCCGGCGAGCAGTAGCGCTGCACCGGTCCGCCGAAGTCCAGGGGGCGGAGCGCGCCGCTCGCGAGGCCGCTGGCGTCGGCAGCGGAGAGGGCGCCGCGGTAGAACGCCAGGTCGTCGAGCCCCTGGGATTGCGCGCCCCCCACGCTGGAGCCGCCGTTGATGGCGCCGATCAGGAGGTCCTGAGTCGGGGCGACGTTGCCCGCCATGTTGCTCCCCGTCTGGGTGTCCACGAAGGGGATGGCCATCACCATGGCGCCGTCCACATAGAGGGTCGTGGTGCCGCCGCCCGCCGGCGCGCGCTCCACCACCCCGACCACGTGGTACCACTGGTCCCGGGGCGCCTGGTACTGGAAGGTGACGTTGTAGATGTGGACCGCCCCCTGATCATCGTCCACGCGGAAGTTCCAGTCGTTCGCGAGGTTGGTCCCGAGCTGGATGCCCTCCTCGGTGTTCAGGAGGTTGTCGAAGACCCGTACGCCACGCCCGTCGCCATCCCCCGCAAAGTCGTCCCACGCCCAGTAGCTGAAGGAGAAGCTGTCCTGCCCGAAGTCCATCGCCGAAGCCCCGCCGGAGAGCACGCTGGCCTCCAGGTGTCCGCCTCCGCCGGAGGTGCCGCTCACCAGGTTGTTGAGGCTCGGGCCGGCGCCGGGGAAGGCCTCGCCATAGGTAGCGTTGACGCCGAGCACGGGCGAGCCCACCTGGGTGGTGACGAGGCCGCCGACCTGGTCGGCCGTGGAGCTGAACTCCCAGTAATGCTCGCAGGTCTGCCCGAGGGCACTGGAGGACACTGCGATCATCGAGGCGAAGAGGAGGAGGATTCGCATGACAGGCTGAGGCTCAGGGAAGGGACAAGGCCGCCCTGGGACGGGAGGCTCTCGTCGCCCCAACGTAGCCGGGCGTGGCGACCTCGCCAGTCCAGGTGCCCTCCTGCCGCCGCCAGGGGCGACGAGATCGAATCCCGAGTGAAGAGATCGGTTCTCATCGAGTACGGGATAGGGTCCCGCCCGGAGCCTTGCGCGGGACAGCCTTCCCCGTCCCTCCGCGATCCCGGCATCCCGCCACCATGAAGAACCTCCCCTCCGCCCTGTTCCTACTCACCGCCGCGCTGATCCTCGCCCTGGGCGGCTGGTGGATGGCCGGTTCCGGCCCCCATGAGTCCGAGGCGACGCCCAGGAAGCAGAGCCTGCAGGAGCCCGCGGCGGAGCTAGGGGCTGCGCTGGAGCCAGTGACCTCTTGGGACACCCGCGCCCAGGCGCCCGCCCCCTTCGCTGAGCCATCCCTCGCCGCCTCCCCGGACGAGGCGGCCGAGGTCACCTCGACCGTGACCTCGGGGCCGACGCTGTCCGGGAGGGTGGTCGACGAGCAGGGGTTCACGGTCGCAGGCGCCGAGGTGCGTATATGGACCAATCCCCGGTCACTCGGCGACCCCGCCATGACCGTGGTCTCGGCGGCGAACGGCGAATTCTCCGCCAGCGGCTTCGGGCCCAAGTTCGTGGCCGCCGCCTTTAGCCCGGACATGGTCTGCGTCAGCGGCCTACGCGGCGACCTCGCCGAGGGCACCGTGTGCGAGGGCCTCGAGCTAATCCTCGCGCCCGCCGCGGTCCTCTTCGGGACGGTCGAGGATGCGAAGGGGAGCCCTGTGGAGGGCGCCACCCTCCACCTGGCGAACCCGCTGAGGAGCTTCGACAGCACAGATGGCACGGAGACCCCGGGGGTGACCACCTTTGGCTCCATCGCGGGTGCGATCCTGCCCCCGCAGGTCACCGGCACGGACGGTCGATTCCGCTTCCCGGGTGTCGAGGAGACCCGGGTCCAGGTCTCCGTGGAGGCCGCCGGCTATCTGGACCAATCCCTCCTGCACTCCCCGTCGGACGGCGCGCTGACCATCACCCTCGACCGAGGCCGCGAGCTCTCAGGGCTGGTCCTGGACGCCGAGGGGAAGCCAGCAGCAGGCGCGCAGGTTCGCTGCGAGGACCGGCGCACCCGAACGAAGACAGACGAGTTGGGCCGCTTCTCGATCGGCGGGATCGAGGACCTGGCCAAGCCGGGGAGCGCACCGGTGTTCGTTGCCGCCCTCCATCAAGGGCACGCAGTGAGCCTGATCCAGCCGGCGGACCTGACCGGCGAGGGACAGGGCAACGTCCTGCGACTCGAGCGCGCGGCGCCGCTCACCGGCCGCGTGGTCAACGGCGACGGCGAGCCCGTCTCCGGCGTGCGGGTCAGGCTGCGGTCCGAGCGGATGTACGAGAGCTCCGATCTCGTCTCGGGGACGCCGCCGAGCTGGGAGAGCCTGTTCGATACGTTCGACCAGCAGACCGGCGAGGACGGACGGTTCGAGTTCGCCCACCGCTTCCTTGGCCCCTGCACGCTCAGGGTCACGAGCCCGGAGACTCCCGAGCAGGGGTTGATCGTGCCCGTCGGGCCAGCCGAGTCCGAGGTCGAGGTCAGGCTGGACCGCGAGGTCTTGCAAGGCGTGGTCCTGGAGGGGCGCCTGGTGGACGAGAGGAGCGGCGACCCCATCTCGGCGTTCCGGCTGCTGACGTGGTCTGAACCCGTGGACGGGAACCGCTCGGCCACCCGCCACGGCGCCAGCGCCGAACCGGACGGCCAATTCAGGATCGAGAAGCTGGACGAGGGGACCTGGGAGCTGGAATTCGAGGTCGAGGGCTACGCCTCGAAGCGGCTCGCACCCCGGGCCTTCGAGAAGGGCGTCCACGACCTCGGCGAAGTGGCGATGGCCGAGGCCGTCCAAGTCCGGGTCGAGGTGCTCGACAGCTCAGGAGAGCACTGGGCCGAGGGTTCCCTCGAGTTCCTGGACGCCTCCGGGAGGCCGGTCGAGGTGAAGGCGGGACGGTTTGAGTCCGCCGGGGTGACCCTGAATGGCAAGCCGCAGCTGATCGAGGCCCTCCCGGCCCTCCCGTTGACCGCCGTAGTCCGAGGCGCGGGCGTCCGCTGGGAGCAGTCGGGGATCCACATGCGCTCGTACGCGGGCCAGACCTTGACGCTCGTCGTCCCCCGGCCAGAGATCGGCAACCTGCGGGTCACCTTCCTCAACCGGGCGAGCCTCGGCGCTGACGCCGACCGGATCCTGAGGGGCTACCGCCGGGCGACAGCGACCGAGGGGCAGGTGGACCTGGATTGGCTCACGGAGAACCGCGAAGCCCTGCTCGCTGCTTTCCCGAAGCGGACGCTCCGCGTACGCCTGGTCCGAGGCGGAACGACCATGGGGTCGGGAGAGGTCACCTGGCTACCCGAGACCAGGAGGTATCGCGCGTCCACGTCGGGAGGGTCCAGCGCGTCGGAGAGTGAGGGCTCGCTCTTCCCCAACCTTCGATGGGAAGACCTCCCAGCCGGTGCGTACGAGATCGTCGTCACGACCGAGTCCGGCGCCACCACGACCCGGGCCACGACGGTCCGCAAGGCCGCCCAGGCCGGCGAGGGCCCCGCGCCGGTCGTCATCGACTACTGAGACGCCTGCCGGCGGCCCGGCAGGCGTAGGGGATCACCAGCCGAACACGTTCCGCGCGAGCCAGATGGCGGGGAGTTGCTCCGCGTTCGCGGCGCCCTGGAGGCCGAGCTCCTGGACGTCCGATTCGAGCTGACGCACGAGCGGCCCCTCGAGCTCAGCCAGGGTCGCGGTGAGCTCGGCGAGCCGCTCCTCCTCAGGGGCGCGCCCCTTGCCCGCCT
Organism: uncultured bacterium; assembly: GCA_938083085.1. Taxonomy (GTDB): domain Bacteria; phylum Planctomycetota; class UBA1135; order UBA1135; genus Saltatorellus. The sequence goes on along the minus strand of CALLKX010000003.1, from coordinate 160,289 downwards.
TGGCGGCGGCCTTGACGGCCCGCTTCCAATGGGAGGCGGTCTTGCCCTTGATGGCCTTGTTCACCGCCGCCTTTCGCTTCTTGCTGAAGGGCGTCTCCAGGGCCTCGGCCCACTCGATCAGGACCGCCAGCGCCGGGGTCGTCCCCGCGTCCCTGGTGACCTCGATCACCTCATCGGGGTTCTCGATCGCTTCCTCGATGGCCTGGAGTCGCGCCGTCGCGCGCTGCACGTCGAGGAAGGGCGAGTCATTGAAGCTCCCCGCCTCGCGCAGCAGCTCGATGGCCCCGGCGAGGTCGCCGCTCGCGAGGGCCGACTCCCCCTTGCGCTGCCATGACTCGCGCCAGCGACGGACCGCGATCAGCTGGCGCCGCTCGGCCAGGTCCTCCATGGGCGTGTCCACGTAGGACGCGAAGGGCGGCTTGGGCTTGCTCTGGGAGGAGAAGCCGGGGTCCCCCTCCCAGGCGACCGTGCCGTCCACGTCCAGGAGCAGCACGCGCGGGAGGTTGTAGCGCCGGACGGAGTACTCGGTGAAGGTCTTGCCGATCCCCGTTGTCCCGTAGGGCCGCGAGTCCACGGCAACGCTGCCGGGCACGGGGTGCGCCTTCAGGTACTCGTCAAGTGGATAAGCGATCCAAGCTGCCACTTGGCGGAGCAGCGGCGTGGCGAGGCCGCCAGTCGAGTCACCCTCCAGCCACCGCCAGGCGCGAAGAGATCGACCATCGAGTGAATAGACCAACTCTCATGGGTCAAGGGGGTAACGTTGCCCCCACTGCTCTGCCCAGGCGCATTGGTCCCCGTCCCCCTCCGTCAAGGCAACCCGCCGCCATGAAGGTCCTGTCCCCCGCCCTCTTCATGCTCACGGCCGCGCTCCTCCTTGCCCTCGGGGGCTGGTGGTTGTCGATGCCCGGCCCCCATGGGTCCGGCGCGGCAACCGAGAAGCGGGGCCCATCGGAGCCCGCGATCGAGGAAGACACTGCTCTCGCACGGGTGACCCCTGGCGAGGTCCGCGCGGAGGCAAAGAGCCCATCCACTTCGGGCCCGACCGACGAGACCGCGAGCCCGGAGACCGAGGTCGCCCCGCGCGCGGCCCCCGGCCCGACGCTGTCCGGGCGGGTCGTCGACGAGCAGGGCTTCACCGTGACGGGCGCGGAGATCCGCGTCTGGTCGAACCCCTTCGCTACCGGGGACCCCGTCGCCATTATCGAGTCGTCCGCCAACGGGGACTTCGCGGTCAACGGGCTCCCCCGCGACTTCGTGGCCGCGGCGTTCCTCGAGGACATGGTCTGCGTTCGAGGGCTCCGAGGGAGCCTGGCCGCGGGGACCGAGTGCGTCGGCCTCGAGCTGGTCCTCGCCAGGGCCCACGCCTTCGTGGGGACGGTCGTGGGAGCGGGGGACGCCCCGATCGATGGGGCGGTCCTCGAGCTAGGCAGCGACCTCGGTAGCAGCAGCTCCAGGGACGCGACGGACACGCCAGGGGTTCTCTCGTTCGGTTCGATCGCAGGCGCCCTCACCTCCCGCCAGGTGACCGACGCCGACGGACGCTTCGAGTTCGCCGGCGTCCAGGGGGACGACGTCTCGGTCCGCGTGGAGGCCGCCGGGCACGTCGGCCGGTGGTTCTCCCACTCCCCGGCCACGGGACCCGCCACCATCGACCTCGACCCGGGCCGCGTGCTGAGCGGCCTCGTCCTCGACGCCGACAGGAGACCGGCGGCGGGAGCCGAGGTCCGATTCGGGCCGCTCGCCTCCAACCTCGGGGTCAATCGTTCGAGCACGACGACCGATGAGAACGGCCGCTTCTCGGTCAGCGGGCTCGACGAGGAAGAGGACGCGGACGCGTCGTCGGCCCCGATCTTCGTGGCCGCGCTCCACGAGGGGCACTCGGTGACCTTGCTGCAGCCCGCCGCCCTGGACGCGGGAGGGCAGGGCAACGTCCTGCGCCTCGAGCGGGCGGCTCCGCTGACCGGGCGCGTCGTGGACGGGGCGGGGCGACCCGTCACCGGCGCGCGCGTCTCGCTCCGCTCCGAGCGCGAGTACGAGCGGTCCTACATCATGATCGGGATCCCGCCGACCTGGGAGAGCCTCTACAGCGCGTTCCGCCGGACCACCGACGACGAAGGGTGCTTCCAGTTCCCCCACCGCTACGACGGGCCGTCCACTCTCATGGTCGAGGTCCCGGGGAGACCCAGGCGCTCGGTGACCGTCGCGGTAAGAGCGGACGAGTCCGAGGTCGAGGTCCGACTCAGCGACGAGGCCCTCGACAAGGTCGTCCTCGAAGGTCGCCTCGTGGATGGGTACAGCGGCGAGCCCGTCGAGCGATTCGGGCTCCTCGCGTGGTCCGACGACGGGGAAGGGACGCGCATCGCGAGCTTTACCGGCCGCCACCGGTCCGCACAGGACGGGCGCTTCCGCGTCGCGGGCCTCGAGAAGGGCGAGCTGGAACTGGAGTTCCGGGCCGAGGGCTACACCTCCCTGATGCTGCCGCCGCGCACGTTCGAGGAGGGCGTCCATGACCTGGGCGAGTTGAGGATGACCCCGGCCATCGCGCTCCGCGTGGAGGTCCTCGACGAGGCGGGTGAGCCGTGGAGCGAAGGCACGCTCATGTTCGAGGACGCCGCAGGGAAGCCCGTCCAGCTCGATCTGGGGAGTTACCGCAGCACCGGCGTGATGCTCACGGACGACGGCGTCCAGATTGCGGGCGTGTCCGCGACACCGCTGACCGCCGTCGTCCTCGGCAAGGGGACCCGATGGGAGCAGCCCGGGGTCGACCCGCGCGCCCACGCGGGGCAGACCCTGACGCTGGTGGTCCCGAGGCCGAAGGTCGGCTCCCTGCAGGTCACGTTCCTCACACGGGCCGCCCTCGGCGCCGACCCGGACGAGTTCCTCGCGGGCTGGCGCCGGGCCGTCGCGGCGCGCGACCAGGCCTGGTTCATGGAGAACCGGGAGGTCCTCCTCGGGGCCTTCCCGAAGGAGGACCTGACCGTCCAGGTGGTCCGGGACGGGGCTCCACTGGCCTCCGGGGAGTTGAGCTGGGTGGCCGAGGCCGGGCATTACCGCACCGCGGCGCAATCGGACGGCTACGGGTCCTCCAGCGAGGGCTCCCCCATGCCGAACTTGCGATGGGCGCAGCTCCCCTCCGGCGACGTGCAGGTGATCGTGAAGACCGCGTCGGGGGCCATGATCACGTGGGACGCCACCGTCGGCAAGCCCGGCGAGGAGCCCCCGCCGGTGACCATCGAGCTCTGACCGCTCCGCCCCCCCGGCAGCGCGCCCAGGGTCACCAGCCGAACACGTTCCTGGCGAGCCAGATGGCGGGCAGGCGCTCCGCGTTGGCGGCGCCCTCGAGGCCGAGCTCCTGGACGTCCGCTTCAAGCTGACGCACCAGCGGCCCCTCGAGCTCAGCCAGGGTCGCGGTGAGCTCGGCGAGCCGCTCCTCCTCGGGGGCGCGCCCCTTGCCCGCCTTGGCCGCCGCCTTGGCGGCCCGCTTCCAGTGGGAGGCGGTCTTGCCCTTGATGGCCTTGTTCACCGCCGCCTTTCGCTTCTTGCTGAAGGGCGTCTCCAGGGCCTCGGCCCACTCGATGAGCACCGCCAGCGCCGGGGTCGTCCCTGCGTCCTTGGTGACCTCGATCACCTCGTCGGGATCGTCGATCGCCTCCTCGATGGCCTCGAGCCGCGCGGTCGCGCGCTGCACGTCGAGGAAGGGCGAGTCCTTGAAGCCCCCCGCTTCGCGCAGGAGCTCGATGGCCCCAGCGAGGTCGCCGCTCGCGAGGGCCGACTCACCCTTGCGCTGCCATGACTCGCGCCAGCGGCGGACCGAGATCAGCTGCCGCCGCTCGGCGAGGTCCTCCATGGGCGTGTCCACGTAGGACGCAAAGGGCGGCTTGGGCTTGCTCTGGGAGGAGAAGCCGGGGTCCCCCTCCCAGGCGACCGTGCCGTCCACGTCGAGCAGCAGCACACGCGGCAGGTTGTATCGCCGTACGGAGTACTCGGTGAAGGTCTTACCAATGCCGGTGGTCCCGTAGGGCCTCGAGTCCACGGCCACGCTGCCAGGGACGGGGTGTGCCTTGAGGTACTCGTCGATACGCTCGTCGTCATTGGGCGAGACCACCGAGAGGATCTCGACCCCCTCGGGACCCCACCGCCGATCAAAGGCGGTCAGCCACCCGTCGATAGGGACAAGCTCGTTCTGTCCGATGCTCCAGAGGACGAGCAGCTGGGGGTTGGGGCCCACGTCGCCAAAGGACTCCCGGGGGTTCTGGGCCCAGCGCTCGACCTCGGGGAACGGCGGCACCAGGCCGAGGTAACTGCCGTCCACGGGCTTGTCCGGGTCGGCGCCGGAACGCTCAAGCCGCTGCCGCCGCTCGATGCGGCCCGACGGGTCCCGGGGATCCCGCGCGAGGTAACGCACGTTGCGCCACTGGGCCTCACCCGTCCCCGTGAGCAGGCCGAAGCGGCCCAGCACGGCGTCGCGCAGCTGGAAGTCGTGGCTGGTCAGAAGCCCGTCGTTCCACCAAACGTCGATGCGCGAGCCGATCACGTCCAGCCGCACGGTGTTCCAGTCCCCAGCGCTCGTGCTGGGGCCCTCTCCGTCCTCCTCGACGATGACGGGCACGTGGCGCCAGGCCTTCACGACCCCGCCGCCGTAGCTGCTCATCACGTCGAAGAAGCCGCTGCTCGCGGTGCCGGCCGCGCCCTCGCGGGGCGGAAAGTAGACCGCGCCGTGGAACGAGGTGGAACTCTTCGCGCCGAACACGAAGCCGCTGAATGCCGCGGCCCCTTCCTCAGCCAGCATCTCCGCCTGGATCGAAAAGTCGCCCGCGGTGACCCGGTCGAGGGTGAGCATCTTGAAGTCGAAGTTATCGGCGTCAAAGCCGCCGTTCTCGGCCACGAGCCGGAGGCTGTCCGGCTGGAAGACGTTGTTGCCGACCGTCCAGCCGTCGAGGTTGCGCTCGTTGTACGCGAGGTCCCAGATGGCCATGTCGCTGCCGCGCGCGATGACCGCCTGCTCGTACGCGTCGAACAGGTCCAGCAGCCCGAACTCCGAGCCGAAGCGCCAGGCGATGTCCTGGACCATGGCGGGGCGCTCGGCCTCCGCGTAGGAGAGCACCAGCGTCCGCGCGGCCTCACCGAGCTCGTCCCGGGTGCGGGTCAGGGTGCGCCGCTTTGGGTCGAGCTGGGCCAGCAGGCGCTCGCCGCGGGCGATGCGCTTGGCGTCGGGGACGGGTTCGGCCTCGAGCATGCGCAGGGCATCCATCACGACCTTCGCCGCGCGGTCCTTCTCCCCGAAGGCCCCCGAGAGGTGCCCCGCGAAGTCGTATGCGAGCTCAACGTCCGAGGGGTTCGCGACCACGCCCTTCTCGAAGTGCTCCTTGGCGGACAGGTCCTCGCCGTTCGCCGCCGCGAGCCGCGCCCAGTCGCCGTAGGGCCGCGCGCGCTCGAGCTTGCCGGAGCGCTCGTCCCGGAGGTTGACGATCCAGTCCTTCCAGATGGCGTCCAGCTCGACCACGGTGGTAGGGAGCGCGAATTCGTCCCCATCCGGGCGCTCGAGCGCCTTCCCCTTGAGGCCCTTGTAGGGCGCCTTGGGGTTCGCGAGCACCACCTCCTCGAAGGTGTTGATGGCGGTCTTGCCGACCTTGCCGCCGGACTTGTCCACGTACTCCCAGAAGGCGTCGCGGTAGACGAACCGGCCGTCGACGGGGTCCTGGAAGTTGTAGCAGAAGAACACCACGCCCCAGGTGGGCGCGTACCACGGCGGCCCCCAGGAGTAGCTGTTCTCCAGGACAATGGCCCAGGTGGGCGCCTTCTCCGGGGTGGAGCTGGAGTCGTTGGGGTCGTAGCCGTCCTGCGCGTTCGCCATCCAGCCCTTCTCCATGCGCTCGGCGAGCGGAAAGAGGCGGCCATCGGCGGGCTCGTTCATGAGCACCGCGCCGTTGGGCAGGATGCGCGTCCCCTCGAAGAAGGAGGCGAGGCCCTCGTTCAGCCAGCCCACCGCGTTGGTCGCGATGGACACGTACTGGTGCGCCGCCTCGTGGAAGAGCGTGCCCACCATGCCCTCAAACCCGCCGTCGCCGATGAAGCACTCCACGTGGCTCCCGGTGAAGTGACCGCCGGACCACTCCACGGGCGGACCGATGCCCTTCTCCAGGTACTCGTCGCGAGTCCTGAAGACGTTGACCTGGATGCGCGAGACGCTCCGGCCATCCTCGGGCGTGCCGTAACGGAAGAACTGCTTGTAGAAGGCCGCCATCTGCTCCATGGCCTCGGCGGTGCGGATGAGCACCTCGTAGCCCGCGTTGGTCACGGTGACGTAGTTGTCGCGCTCGACCCGCCCCGCGTCCTCCCACTCGAGGTGCTCCGCGTCGTACTCCGCGATCCACTCGTCGGTCACGTCCCCGAAGAGGTCCTTGGGCTTCGCGTCACCTGCCAGGCTCGGGTCCGGTGCAGACGCGATCCGGTCGATGGCCTCGGCGGCGGGTCCGCTCTCGGGGTCGAGGGCGAGGACCTCCTTCCAGACGCGGATGGCCCCGTGGGGGCGGTCGTCCTTCTCGTAGGCCTGGGCGACCTTGGTGAACTTCTTGGAGAAGCGGGAGCGCAGGTCGTAGAGCTCCTCGGCGATCGGGTCCAGCGCCTCCAGCTGCGCCACTCGATCCGCGAGCGCTGACTTCTTGGCGCCCTGCGCCTCCAGATAGCGGAGCTCCTGATGCAAGCAGTAGACCTGCAGGTCCACGTCGCCCGAGCCGGCGGCGACCCGTGCTCGCAGCGCCCATGCATCCGCGTTCTTACGATCCCGCTCGAGCGCGCGGACGCAGGCGGCCTCCGCCACGTCCCAGCGCTCTGAGGAGGCCGCTCGCTCGGCCTTCTGGAGCGCGGCGCGGAAGGTCCCGGACTCTTGGGGCGACGGAGCGCCCGCCACGCCCAGCGCGGTGAAGAGGACGAGGGCAGCGGCACCGAGGCCGAGCGGAGCGAGGAGCGAGCGCGTCATGGGAGAGGAGCGATGGGGCCGGGAGGGCGCGAATCGTGGGCGCCCAATCTACTCGCCGCGCAGCCCCCGGTGACGGTCGGAATCGCGCTGGCGTCCGCCGGTATCTCGCTCACCCGCCGGGGGCCAGTCCCCCATCATCAGCGCCACCACATACGCGGGGCCGACGAGGAGTTGAAGGAGGTTGTCCGTGAAGGCGGGCGCCCTGCGTTCGAAGCGGGCGTGGCCCACGAACTGGGCCGTCCAGGCCACCGCTGCGACCCCCACCACCACCGGCCTCGGCACCATGCGGCCGAAGACCGCGCACCCGATGGCGAACGGCACGAGGACCGCCGCATACCGAGGACATACGAAGACATACCAGGCCCCCACGGCCCCGGCCGCCACCAGGCCGAGGCCGAGGGGCATCCCGGCCACTCGAACCGGGAGGGAGATCCAGTCCAACATCACCACGATGTGGAACAGGATCGCCGGGACCGCGACCTTGTGGATCGCCACGTTGACCGGGTCTCGATGGTACGCGTGGTACTCGCCGAACAGCCGTTCGAGGCGCGGGGTCATGGCAGCCGCCGTCAGTCCGCGGACGGCGGCAACGCCGAGGCCCTCGGGTACAGCGCCATGAGCAAGACCAGGCACGCGAGCGCGGCGTACATCGGGACCGAGAACAGCCGGGTGTAGTCGAGGACGCCGTCCGTGGTCGCCCACGTCGAGATCTTGCCCGCGATGATGCTGCCGACGATGACGCCGATCCCGACGATCACGAGGTTGTAGAGGTTCTGAGCGCTGGCCCGCACCTCGTGGTTCGTGTACTCGTCCACGACCATGAACGAGACGAAGATGAAACAGCCGAAGCAGAAGCCGTGGAGCGCGACCCCCAGGATGAGCGTCAGGGCCGGGGGCAGCGGGATCGCGTCCACGTAGGCGAAGAGCGCCATGCGCAGCGCGTAGGCCACGAGCCCTATCCCCAGCAAGGCCTTCTTGGAGAGGCCCCTCGCGATCAGCAGCGGGACGAGGCCGAGCACGAGCGTCTCGCTCATCTGCCCGACGGTCATGACGCCGCCGCCGCCCGCGCCGAAGATCATCTTCGACCACTCGGGCGCGGCGACCTGCTGGGCCCCGAGGAAGGGCTCGGTGTGGACGAAGTAGAACTGGTGGATGATGCTGACCGGGACGGCGAGCAGGAAGAGCGTCAGGAGCGGCTGAGCCTTGACCGCGCCGAGCGCCGCGAGGGCAGGGTTCTTCTCGGCCGAGCCCGCCGGGGGCGTCTTCGGGAGGAAGAGGCAGAAGGCAGCCATCGCCAGCCCGAGGATCCCCGAGAGCCTGAACGCGTCGCCCTTCCCCTCCGCCTGGGCGAGGAGCACGTCGGCTGCGCTCGCGTCCACCGGCGTGTGCTGGCTCGCGAGCCAGTGGCCCATGGCGAGGCCCACCGCGATCCAACCGAGCGTGCCCCAGAGCCGGACCTTGCCGAAGTCGCGCTCGCGATCCGGCAGGTGCGCGAAGGCCAGGCTGTTCGTGAGCGACAGGGTCGGCATGTAGAACAGCCCGTAGAGCAGGGCGTACAGCCAGAACTGATCCGTGGGGATCTCCGCCATGCGCCACACCAGCACGGCCCCGATCAGGTGGCTCGCGGCGAGGAGCTTCTCCGTGGAGACGAAGCGGTCCGCGAGCGGGCCGAAGATGATCGGCCCGACGATGGCCCCCACCGCGCCGAAGGCAAACATGTTGCCGATCTCTGCCCCTTCCATGCCCCGATAGTCGGCGAGGAAGCTCCAGAGGAACGGGAGCCAGGCCCCCCAGATCGCGTACTGGAGGAACATCATCAGCGAGAGGCGGACCCTCAGGCTGGACGAGAGCGGGGCGGCGGTGGAGTCACTCATCGGAGATCTTGGGAAGGGGCGTGGAGCTCGAGCTGGCCGGGGCCGGCGCGGTCAATCCTCTGAAAACGCGGAGTCGAAGGCACGTGCCGAGGGCTCGAAGTCCAGCTTGCGGAGGAACGCAGCGGACTCGGTCGCGCCGTGCTCGCGGTCCATGCCGCCATCCTCCCACTCGACCGAGAGCGGGCCCCGGTAGTCCATGCGGTTGAGCCTGCGGATGATCCCCTCGAAGTCCACGCTGCCGCGGCCGACGCTGCGGAAGTCCCACGTGCGCTCCGGGGCGCCGAAGTCGGTGTGGCCTCCGAAGACGCCGGCCTCGCCGAGCTGGTCTGACCACCACACGTCCTTCATGTGGCAGTTGTGGATCTTGTCCGCGAACTCGTCGAGGAACGCGAGGTAGTCCACGCGCTGGTAGCCGAAGTGGCTCGGGTCGTAGTTGAGCCCGAAGGCGGGGTGATGGTCGATGGCCTCGAAGGCGCGCCGGGTGGACGCGATGTCGAAGGCGATCTCCGTGGGGTGCACCTCGAGTGCGAACAGCACGTCGTGCTCCTGGAACACGTCCATGATCGGCTTCCACGCGTCGGCGAAGGCCTTGAAGCCTGCGTCGATGGTCTCCTTGGCCACGGGCGGGAACGAGTAGAGCAGGTGCCAGATCCCCGAGCCGGTGAACCCGTTGACCACCGCCTTGCCCGGCCGCGCCATGCGATCCTTGACGTGCTGGGGCGCCGCGTCGAAGAACCTGCGCGCGGCGCGCGCGGTGTCCTTGACCTCCTCGGTCGCCCGCGTGCGGACGCCGTCGGGGTCCCCGTCGCCCCAGACCTCGGGCGGGAGGATGGACTCGTGGCGCGCGTCGATGCGATCGCACACGGCCTGGCCTACGAGGTGCGTCGAGATCGCGTAGCAGGCCATCCCGTGGGCCTCGAGGAGCGCCCACTTCTTGGCGCAGTAGTCGTCCTCTGCGAGGGCTCGCTGCACCTCGAAGTGGTCGCCCCAACAGGCGAGCTCGACGCCGTCGAAGCCCATGGCCTTGACCTTGGGGAGGAGAGTCTCGAGGGAAAGGTCAGCCCACTGACCGGTGAAGAGGCAAACAGCGCGCGTCATGGGGAGCGTCGTCGGGGGTCGGGATGGAATGAGAAGAGCGCGGGCGCCCGTCCGGGCGCTCGCGCTCTCATGGTAGCCGAGGAGGGAGCCTCTTCGGGTCAGCGGCAGAAGGTCACGCGCAGAGCGCTCGACGTGTTGGACGTCGTCTGCGGGTTGGCGTCGCGGAACCAGTACTGGAAGACCCACGACTCGGCCTCGATGAACTGCTGCCCCATGGGGAGGTTCCCGAAGTCCGGCGCGAACGCGACCTCGCCCAAGATCCCGCTGTTCTGCACGGTGTTCGAGAAGCGGAAGCAGGGCTCGCCGATGCAGAGCGTGCCCTGACCGCCTCCGAAACCGGGCTGAGCGACCTCGCTCTGCGACATCAACAGGAACCCAAAGGAGTTCTGCGGCAGGGAGGACACCGTGAAGGCGAGGTCCTCGTTCGCCACGCTCGGGCTTCCGCCGGCCGCGAGCACCGCGCCGAGCCCGGTGGAGTTGGACTGGGCGAAGCAGACGTTCTGGACGCGGCCGTCCGGAGCGGTCGCGACGAGGGTCGAGTTGATCGTGCCGTCCAGGGTCAGCGTGTCGAGCCCCGCGGTGAGCAGGAGGTTCGCCGTGCTGCCGGGGGGCAGGATCGTAGGCAGGTCCAGGGGGAGGTCGTCGAACGCCAGCGGGAACGGTGACGGGATCGACTGGCTCAAGCTCTGACTCGAGACCGCCTCAAGCCGGGTGTCGCACGCGCCGAGGTCGAAGGCGCCGCTGATCGGCAGCGCGAACGGGATCGGCCCGACCGGCGTCGGCGTCCCGCCGCCGAGGGCGCCCAGGTCCACCACGAGGCTGAGATCCACCGGAACGACCAGCGTCACATCAAAGAGACCCGGAGTCGCCGAGGGGGTGGCGGTCCCGACCGCCGGGGCGGACTGGATGAGGGTGATATCCGACGCGGTGGCGGCACCCAGCGGAAGCGTCAGCGGGATCCCCCCGATGAAGAGGGCTCCTGGCGCCGCGGTCCGGAACGTGTCGTACGCCAACGTCACGCTGAGATCAACCTGTGACGTGGTACCGGCACCGACCGTGGCGAAGAGCTCGTCGACCCCAACCTCTCCGGTCAGGGGGTCGTAGATGAGCGTGAAGCTGCCAGCCCCTGCGCCGCCCAGGTCCAGGCTGACGCCGAGCCCGAGGGAGAGCGGGATCTCGGCGTTCGTGCCCGGGTCGCCGAACAGTCCGGAGATGGTCCGCGTTCCGCCGGGGTTCGCCGTCGAGTCGAAGACCCCCTTCAGGTCACCGGTCAGATCGAGCAAGACGTCGGCGTTGACGGAAACGTCACTGAGCGCAGGATCGAGCGAGTAGGTGAACGACTGGGCGCTGGCCCCGGCGGAGAGCAGCGCGGAGGCAAAAACGAGACGGATCATGATTGGGAACAGGCTGGAGAGGAGCGAGGCGCGTGGCGCGTGGCCAAGGAAAGAGCTTAGCGCCGTCCCGTCAGGCCGAGAACCCTTGACCCGACAGCGCTCAGCCCGCCTTTACACCGATTTCTCTCAACAGGTCAGCGCAGGCTGTCCACGTCCACCGCCGCGCCGGACGCCGCGGATTCGAGCGCGGCCTCGAGCACGACCTGGGTCTCGAACGCGTCCGCGAAATCGGGCAGCGGCACCCGCGGCTCCCCTCCGCCGAGGACGGCGCAGATGTCGGCCACCATGTTGGTGAAGCCGTGCTCGTAGCCGATCACGTGAGCGTCGGGCCACCACGCCGAGGCGTAGGGGTGGTGCTCGGCATCGGTGCACATGATGCGCCGCCAACCGCGCAGCCGGGCGTCCTCGGTCCCGTCGATGAAGTGCAGGACGTTCATGTCTTCGAAGTCGAACCGCACCGACCCCTTGGTCCCGTTCACCTCAAGAGTGTTGCGGTTGTGGTGGCCGTGGGCGAGGCGCGACGCCTCGAAGGAGGCCGTCGCGCCTCCCGCAAACCTGGCGAGGAACACCACCACATCGTCCACTGTCGAGGCGTGCTTGGTGCCGTCCGCTGCGGCTCGCTCCTTGACGAAGGTCTCGGCAATACCGCCGTGAACGCGGGTGACCTCCTGGCCCGTGACGAACCGAGCCATGTCCACAATGTGAGCGTTGAGATCCCCGTGGGCACCGGAGCCAGCACGGTCCTTGTCGAAGCGCCAGAGCATCGGCGTCTCAGGCCCCCCCCACGACTGCAGGTAGGTCCCTCGGACGTGGAGCACCTCCCCGATCCGTCCTTCCTGCACGAGCTCATGCATCAGCGCCACCGCCGGGCAGCGCCGATAGTTGAACCAGACGAAGGTCTTGCCGGTGGCCTTCGCGGCGGCGTCCCGCATCCGCCGAGCCGAGTCGAGCGTGGCGGATAGCGGCTTCTCGCAGGCCACGTGCTTCCCCGCTTCCAACATGGCGATCGCCGGCGCCTCGTGGACATCGTTGGGGGTCCCGATATCCACCAGCTGCACGTCGGGGTCTGCCGCAATCGTGCTCCAGTCGGTGGTGGTGCTCTGCCACCCCCACCGGGCCCCGAACCTCTCCAGGGAAGCCGCATCCCGGCCCGCAATGGTGTGCAGCACAGGGCGGACGGCGAGGTCGAAGAACTGAGGCGCCTGACGCCACGCGTTGGAGTGGGCCTTGCCCATGAAGCGCTGCCCGAGGAGCGCGACGTTGAGGTTGTCTGTTGACATGGTGATTCGGTGAGATCTGGGGAGGCGCCGAATGTAGCTGGACTGACGCAGGATCGGACACCCCCTGGCTTTTCCCGGGGCCAGCGGGGGAACGGCCCCCGTTTCGTACGATGGAAGTCTGGGGAGCCCATGGACGAGACCACCAAGTCGATCATCAAGTACGCGGGAGTGCTGATCTCACTGCCCTGGGTCATCCCGTTCGTGAGGGCCCTCATAAAGGACCTGTACGGGGCCTTCGAAGAGGACGGTGGATTCCTCGGAAGCCCTCCGTCCCCCGACGCCCTGCGCGAGATCCAAGAGCGCAAGGCCAGTGAGCCCGATCTGCTCGTCAACGAGGTCCTCGCCCACCTCCGGGAGAAGAAGGGCAACGGCGGAAAGGACACCCAGTGAGCGAGCCTCGCCTGGATCTACAGGGGATGGATCGCGGTGATCAGGATCCCCGAGGTGCAGGAGCGAGCGTGGCCATGGACTACACGCCAGCGGCGGGGCACGCACCCGGGACGGGGCGCTACGCCCGGGAGCTGGTTCGAGCTCTGATCAGGGAGCCGGCTCCATCCCTCCGGCGACTGCGCCTGGTGGAGGTCGGTCGCGCTCCCCGGCCCATGGCTGGCCCCCCGCTAGGGCTCTCCGGTCCCGCCGTCCGGCTCGCGCCTGAGCTCCGCCGCGTCCGCCTCCCGCGACGGGCCGTGGCCCTCGCCGCGAGGGTCCACGGCGGGTTGGGGCGCTGGATCGGAGGTGGATGCGACCTGTTCCACCGCGCCATTCCCGCCTGGCCCCCGGCCACGGCCCCGAGCCAGACGCTGGCCGTCTCCGGGTTTCCGGGCCCCGGGGGGCCCGAGCTTCGAGCCTTCACTTCGGCCGTGCAGGGTGCCGACGGGCTGATCGTCTTCTCCGCCGAGGCTGCGGCGCGGCTCCAGCGCGACTTCGGAACGGCGCCGTCGCGGGTCTTCCAGGTCCCGGTGGGCACGGACCACTGGCAGCGCGACCTGCCCCCCGCGCTTGGGAAGCGACCCTCACGGGACATCCTTGTGCTTGGCTCCATTCGACGTTCGAGGCGGCCTCTCGCTGTGCTCCGGGCCTTCGAGGCCCTCCGCCAGCGGGGCTCTTCCAGCCGCCTGCTCATGGTCGGCCGGCCGGGGGACGCCGCCCAGGAGTTCAGGGCGGCCCTGAAGGCCTCACCTGCCGCGGCCCACGTCCGCTGGATCGCCGAGCCAGACGAGGCGCTCATGCCCCGCTGTGTCGCCGGCTCGATGATCCTCTTGCACCTGACGGACGACGAGGCCACGCCTGTGACCCCGCTCGAGGCTTGCCGGCACGGCCTGGGGGTGGTGGCCTCGCCAACGCCAGCCTTCGAGGAGGCCCTCTCGGCGTCGGCGCGATTCGTGGACTCGGACGATCCCGCGAGCGTCGCCGTGGCCTTGGAGCAGGTCCTGCAGCAGGCCATGGAGCCCGGAATTCGTGAGGGTTGGATGAGGAATGCCGCCCCGTACACCTGGCAGGCCTGCGCGAGGGCCCACCTCGCTGCGTGGGAGACTATTCTCAGGGGCGTGTAACGCGGGTAGGCACGGCCTACCGTAGCCACTCGCCCCGCCCCCTTGCGGGCCGTCGCGATCCCCATCACGACGCTCCGATCACTTTCCCGTCCAGGGCCGCCTCACCCCAAGGCCGCCTGAACTCGGTCCCTTCCCAACCAGCCGCCAAAGGCGTCCATCGCTTCGACCCCATGATTCAACGCTCCAAGCTCACGCTGCTCGCCCTGCCTGGCCTCGCGGTCCTGGCCCTCGCCATCCAGAACGCCGACCACTCCTCGGCATCCCCGAGCGACGGCGCCGCGATCGCGGTCGACGACGACGGTGAGGGGGGCCCCCTCCACGAGAGCATGGAGGTCATCCAGAAGGGGATGAAGGGGATCCGCAAGATGCTCAGCAAGCCGGAGCAGAAGGCCGCCGCGGTGACCCTCTGCCAGGAGATGCAGGCCGCCGCGCTCGTGGGGTTCCAGCACCCCCCCAAGCCGCAAACCGAGCTCGACGCTGACGCCCAGGTCGACTTCAGCGCGGACTTCCGCAAGCGCATGCTCACCGTGTGTTCGACCCTGGTGGACCTCGAGGCGGCCCTCGCAAAGGGCGACGCCGACGCCGCCAAGACCATCTACCGGACGCTCGGAAAGCAGAAGAAGGAAGGCCACGACACCTACCTTTGAGCGAGCCCCCCGATGACCGCCGCTCGTTCCTCCGGGCCGACGGCGGCGCCCCCCGTCCGTTCCACCTCGCCATCGCGGTCCACGACCTCGAGGCAGCGGAGGACTTCTACACCCATGTCCTGGGGGCCGGGATTGGCCGACGGTCCGAGCGTTGGATTGACTTTGACCTTGGCGGGCACCAGATCACCGCCCACCTGGTCCCAAGGACGGGCAGCGGTCGCGGCGAAGCGCCGGACAGCGGCTCGAATCCCGTGGACGGAGATTCGGTCCCGATCCCCCACTTCGGCCTCGTCCTGACCATGGAAGCATGGGAGCGGCTCGCGGATTCGCTGCACCGCAAGGCCTGCGAGTTCCTCGTTCCGCCTCGGGTGCGCTTCAGAGGGCAACGGGGTGAGCAGGGCACCCTGTTCCTGAGGGACCCCTCGGGGAATGCACTCGAGTTCAAGGGGTTCCGGACCGCGGCCAGCCTGTTCGACGACGCTGGTGCGTATTGAGAAATCGCACCGGGCCGGGGCAAGCCGGCAGGAGGCTCGCTTCAGAGGGCCCCGCTGGTTGCGGCGTTTCGCTCCAGATCCGTGGTCGCTAGACCCGACAGTCAGGTAGCCGGAGCTCCTTCTCGGGAACCAATCTGCCATGCACGTGCCCCTCAAAGACCTCATGTTCGAGATGCGAAGTCTCGAGCCTTTTCCGGGCGTCGCCGCGCGCGTCCTCGAAGTCGCCGGTCAGGAAGAGGTGGTCCCGAGCGAGTTGATCGAGCTGGTCCAGACCGACCCGGGCATCACCTCCAAGGTCCTCAAGCTCTGCAACTCAGCCTACTACGGATTCCAGCGCGAGATCGCCTCACTGCACGAGGCGGGCAATCTCCTGGGCGTCACCACGCTGGTGAACCTGGTCCTGACTTCGAGCGCGAGCAAGTACTTCCGGGACTACGGCAGCGCCAAGGACCGCTCCATGGAGAACCGCTGGGAACAGTGCGTCTCCAACGCGATCGGCGCTCGCTTGATCGCGAGGCGGCATATGAAGGTCGACCCCGACCGCGCCTACACCGCCGGGCTCCTCGAGAATATCGGGCACCTCGTCCTCGACCGCTTCCTCGATGAGGCGATCGACGAGATCCGTGGGATGGCCCTGAGCGGGACCGATCTCATCGAGGCCGAGCGACAGGTGCTAGGCCTCCACCACGCAGAGATCGGAGCCCGACTCACGGCCCGCTGGTCCTTGCCGGAAGTCCTCGTCGAGGTGATTCGACACCACCACGAGCCCGAACTCGCCGGGTCAGATGCGGCGCTCGCCGCGACCATCCACCTCGCCGAGATCCTGACCCAGGACCTGGCGAAGGCCACGGGCTCCGAGGAACTGCGCTACTCCATCAACATCAAGGCGCTCGAGTTGACCGGCCTGCAACTCGGCGATCTCACCCTGCTCTCCGAACAGCTCGAGGCCGAGATGGCCCTCGCGAAGGAATTCATCAACGGCTGAGCTGCGCTCTCGGGGGACGACCTTCCCTGGCGTGACCGGGATCCGTCCCTCACCCCTGGGCCTGGCGCAGGCCACGATCCGAACGTCGGCCCCGGCGAGCCTGGGCGGCGCCGATGAAGCGACTTCCGCCAGGCAGACCGCTCGCCCGCTGGCGGGCGCTCGCGCGGTCCTCTCTCGCCCCGGCCTCTGGGGGCCCCCATTTCGGCCTCGATCTCCCTGCATGAAGCAAGGAAGGGGGGGTGGGGTGGACAAGGGGACTTGAACCCCCGACCTCCGGAACCACAATCCGGCGCTCTAACCAACTGAGCTATGCCCACCAGTCCGTCCGGCCCCGAGGGGCGAACAGGCCGGAGAGGATCGGGATCAGCGTCCTTCCTGTCAAGCCCGACTCCGCCGACGTCGCAGACTGGCCACTCGGGGGCTATGTTCAGGAGCCCCCTGGACGAGCCCGGGGCGGCCCCCATGGCTGAAGAGAACACCCCCCCCCCGAAGAGCTACGGCAACATGTCCGACGACCACTGGTCCAGGACCAGGGACGCCGTGAACGCGGAGGCGCTCGACTATTACCGCGGGCGGAACCACGCCCCAGGCGTCGAGGAGGGTGGAACGGCCCGGAACTTCTACTGCATGGAGTGCGACGGCGTGGTCCCGTGGGATGACTTCAAGGGGGACCAATGCCCCCACTGCGGAGCCGCCATCGAGGGCTCGGCCCGCAGGTACTTCAACTGGGTGGAGATCGACCGCGTCCCCGCGCGCGACCGCACCGCCCTGGCCCTGGCGCTTGGAATCGTCCTCGGGGCCATCGCCCTCGTCATCCTCCTCATTCTCCTGATCCTCCCGTGACCGGCCCCCCCATCCCGCACCGCTTCGAGCGCCAGGCCCGCTTCGCCCCGCTCGGCGCCGAGGGCCAGGCTCGCCTCGCGCAGCGGCGAGTCCTGCTCGTGGGCTGCGGCGCCCTGGGGGGCGTGCTCGCCCAGTGGTTGACCCGCGCCGGGGTCGGCGAACTGATCCTCGTGGATCGTGACGTGGTCGAGGAAACGAACCTTCCCCGCCAGGTCCTCTTCACGGCCGAACACGCCGCCACCGGGGCCCCCAAGGTCAGCGCCGCAGCCGAGACCCTCGGGCTCATCGGCGGACCGACCCAGCTCATCCCCCACGCCGTGCACCTGAACGCGGATCGGCTGCTCGAGCTCGGCGCAAACGTGGACCTGATCCTCGACGGGACCGACAACATGGCCACGCGCTACCTCGTGAACGACTACGCGGTCCGGGAGGGGATCCCCTGGATCTACGCTGGCGTCGTCTCCTCGGGCGGCCTCGTCCTGGCGATCCAGCCAGGCGTCGGCCCCTGCCTGCGCTGCGTCTTCCCCGACCCGCCGCCTCCAGGCGCGCTACCGACCTGCGATACAGCGGGGGTGATCGGACCCGCGGTGGGCGCCATCGCGTCCATGCAGGCTGGGCTCGCCCTCCGTCAACTGGCAGGTGAGGAGCCCCCCACGCCGGCGCTGATCGACCTCGACGTGTGGTCGGGGAGCGTCCGGCGGCTCCCGGTCCCTCGCGCCCCACAGTGCCCGTGCTGCGTCGCCGGCGACCTCGAATTCTTGGAGGGCGCGACGGCCGACGAGGCCGTCTCGCTCTGTGGGCGCAACACGGTCCAGGTCCTCGCCCCGGCGGGAGCACCGGCACCCGTCGCCGACCTTGTGGCGGCCAACCTCCGGTCCGCAGGCATCGAGGTCCGCCAGGCCGGCCCGCTCCTTCGGTTCACGGCAGAGGGACACCGAGTCACCCTGTTTCCGGACGGGCGGGCGCTCGTGGAAGGTACAGAGGACACCTCGAGAGCCCGCGCCGTGGTCGCGCGCTGGGTCGGCGCGTGAACCTCGCCCCTGTCATCCTGGCGGCCGGCGCGTCCAGGCGCCTGGGTGAGCCCAAGGCGTTGGCGGACCTCGGCGGCCAGAGCGTGCTCGAGCGCCTTTCGGGCGCCCTCCGCGGGATCCCCTCCGAGCAGCTGGTCATCACGGGCTGCCATGATCCCGAGATTCGAGACCACGCCCTGCGCCTCGTGCCGGCGGTGGAGGTTGCCTTCAACTCCTCCTGGTCCCAGGGGAGGACCTCGGGCGTCGCTCTCGCGGCCGCTCGACGCCCAGGGGCAGACCTCCTGATCTGCCCTGCCGACGTCCCGCTCGTCGGAGCGAGCGTCATGGAGGCCCTCGCGGAGCGATGGCAAGAGCTCGGCTGCCCTGGCGCAGGGTGGCTCGCGCCCTCGATCATCCTCCCCGCAAGCGGGGGGCGCCAATACGGTCACCCCATCATCCTTGGCGCCAAGCTCGCCGCTCAGGCCTGCGGCCTGGGCCCTGATGCCCCCCTGCGCCTGCTACGCGCCAGGGCGACCCCCACCGCAACCGTCGAGACCACCGACCCGGCGATCCTCGACGACCTGGATACCCCCGCGGATCTCCGCCGCCTGCGGTCCCGGCTACGGGGCCACTAGAGGATCCGGTAGAGGGCACGGCCATGAGCCCGGTATTCAAGCCGGAAGGGAGCCAGGTCATGAGGTCGCCGGCGTTCCCGGAGCGGGACGACGCACCCGGACGCCGGGCACCGAACGGGCCAAGCGAGGGGAATCGACGGGCAGAAAACGTTTCCGTCAGCAGCGTGCCCCTCGGCTACAGGAGTCGCGGCCCAGTAGACGAAAGGCAGGCTGGACGACGTCGGAATCCGTCATCCCGATCCCATGCCGAACTGCCACAGCACACGCGACTGATTCATGAGCTTCCAAGGTGACGTACGAGGCATTGGTCTCGCGGAGCTACTCCAGGGTCTGGCACGCGGCCAGAAGGAGGGCATCCTCACGCTGACGGCGGCCGGGTCACAGCGCGCGGTCCTCGGAATCGAGGAGGGCAAGGCGTGGCTCCTGCCGGACCCGGACGAGGACCCGAGCACTTGGGCCGTTCGAGCAAGAGATGCGTGGGCAGACGACCCGACGTACGAGACCACCGTCGAGCGCCTCGAGCCCATCGCCAAGGCCGGTCGCCTGGAAACGCTGTACGAGCTTCTAGACGGCGGGGGAGTGCACTTCAGGTTCAACCCCGGGAGCATCGGCGAACGCACCACGGTCCTCGCCCCCACGGAGCACCAGAAGGTCCGCGTGCACTGCTCACCCACCCAGGTCGAGTTCCTGCTCCTTGAGTACGCGCGCATCGCTGACGAGGTCGAGCTCGCCAACTCGCCAAGGCTCCCGCATCGAGCCAACACCCCCTGCATCACCTCCCAGCAAGACCTCGGGCAGATGCCCGTGGATCTTCAGCAGCAGTGCGATGGCTCCTCCACCATCCAGGAGATCGCCGATCGCCTGGCCCAGCCCCTGCGCCAGGTCCAGCTCGGCCTGCTCAAGGGCATCAGCGGGGGCGGCCTCCGCTTCGCTCACCCGATCGAGCAGCTTCACGTCGCCCTGCAGGAGATGCAGCGTACGGAGTTCTCGCGCGCCGCCAGCCGCCTCGCCGTGTGGTGCCGCGACGGCTCCCCTGGCCCGCTGTTTCCGGCTGACGCGGATGCCCTGACCAACGAGTGGCTCGCCGGCCGCTTGATCTCGACCCTGCGGACGATGCAGATGCGAGACGTCCGGACCCTCCTGCGCCGGATCGACGCCACCCTTGATAGCCCGTCCCATGCCGTCGTGCACTGGACCGAGGCTCACCGAATCAGCCCGGGCGACAGGATCGTACGCCTGCACCTGTCCGCGGCCCGCCTCCGTGACGAGGGCGATGCCTGCGGCATGGAGCCCCGCGAGGCCCTCGATCTCGCGCGGGACCTGCGGGATCACCACTCCCCCGTGTGCAGCGGCCCCGCCCTCGCCATCGCGGCCCACCTCCAGCCCGCCCTGGTCTCGGAGCGCCTCGAGCTCGGGCTCGGCCTGCTCGGCGCCGGTCGAGTCCCCGACGCGGCCCCGTGGATCCTGACCGCCTGCACCGACATGCTCGCCCAAGGGCACGCGGACCGGCTGCTCACTCCGCTGCGCTCCCTCCTCGACCTCGACCCTCGGAACCGCGAGGCTCGCGAGCTCCTGACCCGAGCGCGGCGTCGCTCCACTCGCTCCAAGAAGGTGCGTCAGCAGGCGGCCGTCGCGGGTGCGGTTCTAATCACCATGGTCACCATGGGGGTCACCAAGCTCCGCGCTAGCGAAGAGCGGCGCGTGGAGATCGAGACCATCGGCAGCATGCTCAACCGCCCCGGCGATGCGCTCGAACGGTTGGATGGGCGCTTCCGCACCGACCTCTCGGTCGAGGTCCTGGACCTGCGCATGAAGCTGGAGGACCAGCTCCGCAAGGAGGAGTCGCTCCTCACCGAGGAGTGGGACGCCACCTTCGACCGCGCCCGCCGAGAGGCGGTGGAGGGCGAGCTTCTCGTCGCACTCGACATGTACCGAGTCCTGCCTGACCCGCCCGTCCTCCGGGTGCTCAGCCGCCCCTGGCGAAGCGGCACCGAGATCCTCGGCGCGATCACAGAGCGGCTCAAGGCACAGATCACCTCCCTCGGCCCACCCACGATCCACGCCCCGCGGCAGATCACCGTCGAGAAGCAGGTGGCCGGGAGCATCGAGGCCCTCCAGGACGCCCTCACCGAGGACGAGCTCACCGCCCCGATGCTCGACGGCTTCCAGTCAGAGCTCGCGATCCTGACTGAAGAGGTCATCAACCGGGAGAGGGTCCGCTCTGTCGACCGCCTCGAAGCGGAGCATGCGCGGATCCTCAAGGAGAACGACGCGCTCCTCGCGCTCGCCCACGACGCGCTCGCAGAGTCGCGCTTCGGTGACGCCCTCAACCACTACGAGCAGATCCTGGAGAATGATCCTGCGGGCAAGGTCCGACGGGTCCTCGAGAAGGAGGTCGCCTTCACGCGGCGCAAGCTCGATGCGGCAGACCGAGCGCGTGACGCCGCGGCCCGAGGTGACCACATCTTCGCTCTCGAGATCCTCGATGGGACCTTTGAAGATGCGGAGCGCATCATGCTTCCCTGGAAGATCAAGACCACGCCGCCAGGTGTCCGGGTCACGGTGAAGCGCCACGGGGAGGACCACAATGACCAAGGTCAATTCGTGACGCCCTTCGCCCTCGAGGGCACCTTCGCGGACGTCTGGACGCTCCACTTCGAGCTTGAGGGCTTTGACTCGCGCAAGATGAGTGTCCGCGGTCCACAGGACCTCGATGTGGCCCTGTCACGATCGCCTGCGGTCCATTTTGATGTCAACGGGGGCCGCGTGGACGCGATCCCCGCTCCGATCGGCGACGGAACGACCGGCGAGTACATCGTCTGCGATCGCACGGGCGCGATCGCGCGCATGGCCTGGGGAGGCGAGATGCGTTGGCAGCTGGACATCAATGACGTCTCGGGGATCGCCCGACGTCCCGTGACCATGCCCGGCCTCCAGGGCAGCCAACTCTTCATCACGGAGAGCGGCTGCGCCTGGCTCTTGAACCCCGAGGAGGGGACGCTCCGCGGCCCCCTCGAGCTCAACTCCAAGCCGGTGTCTGGGCCCGTCGTGATTGGAGACGAGGCCAAGCTCCTGCTCGGGAACGAGATGGTGGCGTCGTGGACCTCGAGCCTCAGGCCGGAGTTCACCCCTGCCGGAGCCTCCAGCGACGTCGATGACTCGCTTCAGCACGGATTCGAGGGGCTCTTCACCGTCCAGCGCCCCACCGCGAGCGGGACCTCCGCCCTCCGCAGCACCACAGCAGATGGGACCGGCTGGTCCATCAAGGTTGAGGACGGCTGGTACCGGATCAGCGAGGACGACCACGAGAACGAGCCGTTCCTCATCCGCCGGGAAGGCAGCTGGGCCTACGTGGCATGGGAGGCGCCCTCGATCAAAGGGGACCCGCCGGTCCTGTGGATCTCCGACAAGTTGGGCCTGCGCGCCTTCTTGCCGCCCAACACCAAGCGCACGATCACGGGCCGCTAGCGAGGCGGGTCGGGCCGCTCCGGGTCGAAGACCCGCAGCGCCCCCTCACGCCGAGGCCGCGCGCCCCCCTCGATCTCGCCCGCGAGTTCGGTGGCGAGAACTTGGAGCTCGGCAAGGAGCGCCGGCTCCTTGGCCGCCATGTCGTTGGTCTCCGAGGGATCGCGCTCGACGTCGAAGAGCATGCCCTCAGGGAGCTTCAGCTTCCACGGCCCCCGTCGGACGCCGGCCAGAGCTCCCCTCGAGGCGAAGTAGACGAAGGGGCGCTCCTCCAGCGCCGCTGCGGCCGCGGGATCACCCTCGAGGGCAGCACCCACATCCACACCGTCAATCTCAGACGCGGGGAGTGAGGCGCCCGTCCAGCCCGCGATCGTCGGGAGCAGGTCCATGGTGTTCATCGGCGTCCGCAGGGTCACCCCTGCCGGCAGCCGGGCCGGCCACCTCATGACGCAGGGGACCCGCTGCCCCCCCTCCCAGTTCGTCCCCTTGCCGTCCCGCAACAGACCCGCCGATCCACCCTGCAGGCCGTAGGGCAGCCAGGGACCGTTATCGGAGGTGAAGATCACGAGGGTGTCCTCCCGGAGGCCGCGCGCGTCGAGCGCCTCGAGGACGCGGCCGACGCTGGCGTCGATCTCCTCGATCACGTCGCCGTAGAGCCCGCGACGACTCCCGCCGGCGAAGTCCTGCGACGCGTAGATGGGAATGTGCGGCATGGAGAACGGGACGTAGGCGAAGAACGGCTCGTCCTCCCCCACCTCGTGGATGAACTCGAGCGCCGCGTCGGTCTGCCGGCGCGTGAGCTGCGCCTGGTCCGGCTCCCACTCGATGACCTCCTTCCCCTCCATCCAGGGCAAGCGGAAGCGATACTTCGTGCCCGCCTTCCGGTGGAACTGCGCCATGTCGTTGGAGTACGGCACCCCCGCGAAGCGGTCAAAGCCTTGGTCGGTGGGCAGCAGCCCATCGCAGTGGCCGAGGTGCCACTTGCCGAAGCACCCCGTGGCGAAGCCGCGCTCGCGGAGGACCTCGGCCAGCGTCTCCTCGTCCGGGTTGAGCCCCCACTGATCGGCAGGGAACACCACGTGCCGTTCCATGCCGATCCGCTTGGGGTAGCACCCGGTGAGCAGCGCCGCGCGGGACGGCGAGCAGACCGGGCTCGCCACGTAGAACTGGGTGAGCCTCAGGCCGTCCGCCGCCAGCCCGTCAATGTGCGGCGTCGCGATCGTCGGGTGGCCGAAGCAGCCAAGGTCGCCGTAGCCCTGGTCGTCCGTGAAGAAGAGCACCACGTTCGGGGGGCCCGCTGCGACAGGCCCCGGCCCCTCGGCCACCAGAGCGCCGGGGCCAACACAGCCCGCGACGAGGGCCACAGCGGGAATCAGGAGGGACGGGACCTTGCTCATGGCGTGCTCACGGACAGTTGGGGTGCTCCCTGGGGAGCGGGGGTCACGCACCGTACCCTGGAGCCATGAACATCGCGCGCAGAGAACTCCTCGCGGCCAGCCTCGGAGCCGCCGTGCTGGGCCAGCGCCCCGGCCTCGCCTCCAGCGCCCCGGCGCCCGCCGCGGCGCCCATGCAAGAGCCCGCCGCGCCGAAGGCGGATGGGTGGACCCGGTACGCGGCCCAGGACCTCGGCCTGGAGGGGCGCGGCTGGAGCGATGTGGAGACTCCGTTCGACCGCCTCCCTGCCCGGGCGAAGAAGCTCGTCCGTGAGCGGGTCTGGCGACTCTCCACCGACAGCTCCGGGATGTTCGTCACCTTCCGCTCGGCCACCCCGGCCCTGCGCTTCGAGGTCGAGCTCCGACAGGCCCAGCTCGACATGCCGCACATGCCCGCCACGGGCGTGAGCGGCGTGGACCTCTACGCCCGTGAAGGTGACGGGCCGTGGCGCTGGGTCTTCTGCCCTCGCCCTGGCGCGCAGGACTACAGCGCCGAGCTCAAGGGGCTCTCCCCCGAGCCTCGCACTTACCGGCTGTACCTCCCGCTCTATAACGGCGTGAAGGCGTTGCGGATCGCCGTCCCCGACGGCGTCGAGCTGGAGCCCGTCGCCGCAAGGAAGGACCCTCCCCTCGTGTACTACGGCACGTCCATCGCCCACGGCGCGTGCGCGTCGCGCCCCGGGATGTCCTTCGTCAACATCCTCGGTCGCCGCCTCGACGTGCCGGTGCTGAACCTCGGCTTCAGCGGCAACGGGCGGCTCGAGATGGAGCTCGCCGCGCTGCTCGCCGAGGTAGACGCCAGCGCCTACGTCCTCGACTGCCTCCCCAACCTTGGCCCCCGTCAGGTGGCCGAGCGCACCGAACCCTTCGTCCGGGCGTTGCGGGCCAAGCGGCCAAGCACCCCCATCGTCATGGTCGAGGACCGGGTCAACGCGAACGCAGGCTTCCTGCCGGGCCGGGCGCGACACCACGCGGACAACCACGCGGCCTTCCGCGCCGCCTTCGACCAGCTCACCGCCTCCGGCGTCCGCGGCCTGACCTATGTTCAAGACGCCCCCTTTCTGGGCGAGGACGGCGAGGCGACCGTCGATGGGTCACACCCCACGGATCTCGGGATGGTTCGCTACGCTGACGCCCTCGAGCCGATCCTCCGCTCGCTCATCTGACCCATGTCCGCCCTCCCCCCCAAGCGTCAGTCCCTCCACTTCGGGCACCTGGCGCTCCTGCTCAGCGCCGCTGCCGCGACGACCCTCGCGTGGACACGCACGGCGGACGACGCGGTGACCTGGCAGACCGTCTCGGCCGCCGCCTTCCCTGACTTCGCCCTCGAGCACGTCGAGGCTGGCCTGGGCGAGGCGGAGTGCGCGCAGCTAGCGCGCCTGCTCGAGGAGGGCGACCCCACCACCGCGACCCGCGCCGCAGTGCTCCTCGGCGCCGCGCTTGATCGCGCCCCCCTCGACCCAGGGACTGCCGCCCTCTCCGAGGTCGAGCTCGCCGCGCTCCTGCTCACGCGCCTCGAGGCTCGCCACACCACCGACGTCCGCGGCGACCTGGGTGCAGACGTCGTCGCCGCCCGCGCGCTAGATCGGCGCGCGACCCTCGCCAACGTCACAGACCGCCTGCTCGAGCTCGCCGCGGGCGAGGATCCTCACCCCGTCCTCGCCGTGCGTACCGAGTGCGCCGCGGTGGTCCTGGAGGGCAACGTCGGCTGGATTGACGTCAGCGCGAGCAGGGCCCTGAAGGAGGGCATGGTCGCTCCCGAGGACGAGCGCTCTCGTGCGGCTCGGCAGCGAGCCGCAGCGCTCCTGCTGAGCGTGCTCCGCGCCGAGACGCCCGATGAGGCCAAGAGCCCCAGGACCTGGGACCGGATCACCACCCTCGCCTGGTCGAAGACCCGCGCCGCGGAGTCCATGACCCGGGCGGCCGCCGCCCTGACCGAGTGGCGGTCCGCCAACGGGGCCATCACCGAGGGGGCCGGCGAAGGCGCCGTGCCGCGCTTCCGGCCGGACGGCTCATGGGCCCACCAGATGGCCGAAGCCGACCGGCTTGAGTCGATCCTGATGGCCGACTGAGCGAGCCCCGCAGTGGCAGCCCCGCAGTGGCAGGCCCGGTGTGGCAGGCCCGGCCGGCCCACAAGCAGCAGGCGCGCGCCCGCTCAGGGCCGGATGCGCGTCATCATCCGCGGGAACGGTGACGCCTCGCGGATATGCTCGATGCCCGTGATCCAGCGCACGAGGCGCTCGAGGCCGAGGCCGAAGCCGGCGTGGGGCACGGAGCCGAAGCGGCGAAGGTCCAGGTACCACTCGAACTCCTCCATGGGGAGCTCGTGCTTGGCGATGGCCTCGAGCAGCACGTCGAGGTTCTCCTCGCGCTGGCTGCCGCCGATGAGTTCGCCTGCGCCCTCCGGACCGATGACGTCCATGGCGAGCACGCGCGTGGGGTCGTCCGGCGCCTCCTTCATGTAGAAGGCCTTGACGTCCTTGGGGTAGTGCGTGATGACCAGCGGCTGGTCGTGCATGGCCGCGAGCAGCGTCTCGTCCGGCGCGCCGAAGTCGTCGCCCTCCACGAACTCGGAGTCGGGGTGCTCGAGCAGGATCTTGGACGCGTCGTCGTACGTGATCCTGGGGAAGCCGCCCGTGCAGGCCTCGAGCTTGGAGATGTCGCGCTCCAGGGCCTCAAGCTCCGTACGGCGGCGCTCGAGGACCTCCTTGACCACGGCAACGATCATGTCCTCGGAGAGCTGGATCACGTCCTCGAGGGTGGCGTACGCCATCTCGGGCTCGAGCATCCAGAACTCGGTCAGGTGGCGGCGCGTCTTGCTCTTCTCGGCGCGGAAGGTGGGGCCGAAGGTGTAGACCTTGCCGAAGGCCATGGCGGTAGCCTCGGCGTACAGCTGACCGGACTGGGTCAGGTAGGCCTTCTCGTCCCCGAAGTAGTCCACCTCGAAGAGCGTGCTCGTCCCCTCACAGGCCGACGGCGTGAAGATGGGAGAGTCGACGCACAGGAAGCCGCGCTCATCGAAGAAGCGGCGCAGGGCGAACTCCACGGCGCTGCGGATCCGGATGATCGCCCACTGACGCTTGGAGCGGAGCCACAGGTGCCGGCGCGACAGGAGGAAGTCCGCGCCGTGCTCCTTCGGGGAGATCGGGTACTCGCTGGCGGACTGGAGGACCTCGCCCCCCACCACGGAGATCTCGAATCCGCCGGGCGCGCGGTCGTCCGCGCGGACCTCGCCCTGGAGCGTGAGGCTCGACTCCTGGCTCGCGCGACCGATCTCCTCGAAGAGCTCGTCGCCCACGACGTTCTTCTTCAGCACGCACTGCACGAAGCCGGTGCCGTCCCGGAGGATCACGAAGTGGAGCTTCCCCTTCGAGGTCCGATTGTGGACCCAGCCGCGGAGCTCGACGGTGGCGCCGACGTGCTGGCTGAGGTCTTCGATCGTGACGACGGGCATGGAAGGTGCGGACATGAGCTTGTGGTGTCGCGTTGCGCGAGGAGGAGAGTCGACAGGGGTGGCGGCGAGGTCAGGGGAACATCCCGTGACCGCCTTTGAGCTGAGCGTCGGCGGGAGCGCCGGCTTCGAAGAGGACTTTGCCCTTGTGAGTGGCGCCCTCACGGCGCGCCTCCACGATCACCGCCCCTCCGCTGAGGAGCTCGGGAGTCAGGTCCTGGGGCGGGGTCACGATCTTCACGTCTGAGTAGCCGAGCTCCTCGAGGAAGAGGCGGGCCGCGTCGAGCGGGCTGAGGAGCTCCTCGTGCGGCGCGCCATGGCCTGCGCCGCTGGCCGCGACGGCCACGAGCGCCTCCTGCAGTCGGTCGGCAAGCGCCTTCGCGCTCGCTGCCTGGGCGGCCTGCAGCTCGCCGAGCGCGGCGATGACCCGGTCTGCCTCGTTCGACGACTGCCCGTCCCCCCGGGTCTCGAGCGCGCTGGCAAGCGACTGGACCGCCTCGGAGATCTTGACGCCCTCTGCACCATCACCAGCGCGATCCGAGGCTCCCACGACCTCCCGCAGCTGCTTGAGCTCCCCCTGCAGGGCCTCCTCCATGTTCCGCAGCCGGGCGAGCGCCATGAACGCCGCCGCCGTGATGGGGACCAGCAGGAACACCCCGAGGGAGGCCACCAGGATGTCGAAGGAGGAATCCGGGGCAGCCTTGAGCGCCTCGAAGGGCAGCGGGGCGTCCACGAATGGGGAGCCCTGATCCGGCCCCTGGGCGGCAGCGGACGTTTGCAGGAACGCCGTGGCCACGAGGGCCAGCGCCAGGAGGGAGGGTTTGAGGTGGAGCATGGAGAGGATGGAGGCGGCTTCCAGGGCGAACCATACCAGAGCCGCCTGGGAACTCCTCGGGACGGATCCGAGAGCTGCCGGGCTGTCCGTTGGCCCCGCCCGCCGACGCTCCCTAGGATGCGAACATGATTCGGGCCGCATCCCTCCTCGTGTTCGCCGTCCTCGCGGCCTTCCTCTTCACCGCCGACGGGGCCAGCCCCACCCTCCTGGGGGCCAAGCAGGCCGGGGACTTCCTCATGCTGGAGGTCGACGGGCCCGACGGGCCCGACGGCGCGCCACGCGCCATGTGGCAGGACGTCCTGGAGAGCGCGGCCGTGGTGGAGGTCCCCGGAGAGGACGGCGAGGCGACCCGGCAGCTGCTCATCGGAGGCACCCTGGTGCTGAGCGACGCCCTGCGCGAAGGCGAGGGGTTCGACTTCAACTGGCATCGCACCGCCGGCAGCTCACTGATCCGCAAGCTCCGGTCGGTCGTCGCCGATGAGGGCCTCGCCATCGAGATCCCGGCCCTCAAGAAGCCGGACGAGAACGGGGTGAACTTCGAGTTCAGCATCAGCGAGGGAGTGGGAACGCTGACCGCGAACATCGGCGGTGAGCCCCTCGCCGAACGCGCGGGCCCGCGCCTCGAGATCACCCAGCGCTCTCTGCTGCCGCCCCTGGTCGCCATCTTCCTCGCCGTCCTCTTCCGCCGGCCCGTTCTCGCCCTGCTCATGGGCGTCATCGCGGGGGCCTTCCTCGTGCGCAGCGGCGAGGGCGCAGGGCTCGCGGCCTCCGCCGGGGGCGCCCTGGTGGACACGGTCACCGTCTACCTCAAGGGCCAGCTCCAGGATCACGCGCGCACCGAGATCATCCTGTTCGTCGTCTTCATGCTCGCCATGGTCGGCGTGATCACCCGGGCGGGTGGGATCAGGGGCGTCATGAACCGGATCGCCGGGCTCGCGCGCGACGCGCGCAAGACCCAGATCGCCACGTGGTTCATGGGGCTGGCGATCTTCTTCGACGACTACGCGAACACCATCCTCGTGGGCTCGACCATGCGCCCCCTCTCGGATCGCTTCAAGATCGCCCGGGAGAAGCTAGCCTACATCGTCGACAGCACCGCGGCGCCGGTGGCTGGCGTGTCGATTCTCTCGACCTGGATCGCCTTCGAGGTGAGCACATTCAGCGCGCAGCTCCCCGACGCCGGGCTGGCGCCGACTGACGGGTACGCGATCTTCCTTCAGACTCTTCCGTACCGCTTCTACTGCTGGTTCACGCTGATCTTTGTCGGGTTCAACGTATTCAGCGGCCGAGACTTCGGCCCCATGCTCACGGCCGAGCGCCGAGCGCGCGCGGGCAAGGTCCTGCGGGACGGAGCCACGCCGCTGGTCGGCAAGGCGGCCACGGAGCTGGAGGCCGCAGAAGGCACGGTGGCCAAGGCGTCCACGGCCCTGGTCCCCCTCGCCCTGTTCCTGTTGACCGTGCTGGGCATGATCGTCTGGGTCGGCGCCCTCGACATCGGCCTGATCGAGCAGGCCGCCACCTTCCCCTTCGTGGCCGCTGCCGGAGGCTACGAGGGCAGTTGGCTCGAAGCGTCCACTGGCATCCTCTACGCGGGGAGCGGAAACCGTCCGCTGATGATCGGTGCCATCGTCGGCTTCCTGTCCGCCAGCCTGATTGCGATGAACCGCGGCCTCAAGCCCATCGAAATCCTCCGCGCCGCAGCGAACAGCATCAAGGCCATGTTCATTGCCGTCGTCATCCTCTACCTCGCCTGGATGGTCGGCCAAACCTGCGACGACCTTGGGACCGCGGAGTACCTCTCCGCGACGATCTCGGATGCCATCCCCTACATGGTCCTGCCCCTCATCCTCTTCCTCTTGGCGGGCGTGATCGCGTTCTCGACGGGGAGCTCTTGGAGCACGATGACGATCCTCCTGCCGCTCGTCGTCGGGCTGAGCTACGACATCGGGTTCGCCAGCGCCGCCGCAGACACGGACCCGCGCGCGTTCGGCCTCTCCCTCATGGTGATCTGCATCGGCGCCGTCCTTGAGGGCGCGATCTTCGGAGACCACTGCTCCCCCATCTCCGACACCACGGTCATGTCGTCCATCGCCTGCGCGTCGGATCACATCGACCACGTCCGGACACAGGCCCCCTACGCCATCGTCACCATGCTCGTCGCCCTCGGCGTCGGGTACTTCCCCGTGACGTTCCTGGACGTCTCACCTGCGCTCTCTCTCGCCATGGGGACCGGCACCCTGGTGCTGATCCTCCTCCTGAAGGGCAAGCGCGTCGACGCGCCAGCCGACGCCGGCTCCGTCCCTTGACCGCCACCGAGCAACCGCCGGAGCGCGCCGAGGCCCCCGGTCTGAGGCGCCGCGTCCTGGTCGCCGTCGTCCTCGGCCTCGCCGTCTACGCGGCGCTGGCCCTGTGGGCGGACCTCGACGGGCTAGGAGAGGCGCTGCGCGCGATCCCGTGGTGGGCGCCCCTCGCCGCGTGCTCGCTTTCGCTGACGAACTACCTGGTCCGGTTCCCGCGCTGGCAGCGCTACCTGGCGCTGACCGGTAGCGAGGTGCGCGGCTGGAGCTCCCTGCGGATCTACCTCGCCGGCCTCTCGCTGACCGTCTCCCCGGGCAAGGTCGGCGAGGCCATGAAGTCGTGGCTCCTCCGGGCAGAGGACGGCACCCCGATCGCCCGCAGCGCGCCCATCGTCCTCGCGGAGCGCCTCACCGACCTGCTGGGCTTCCTCGTGCTGATCGCGCTCACCTCGACGGCGGCGGACCACGCCTGGATCAGCGGCGCCGCACTCGCCCTCACCGCCGGCCTGCTCGTGCTCGTGGGCTCACGGGGTGCTTCCAGCCTCGTCACTCGCACCGTGGCGCGCCTCCCGTTGGTCGGTCCCATGGCGGGCCGGCTCGACGAGAGCCTGGACGCCTCCCGGCGCCTGCTCTCGCCGCGGGAGCTCCCCCTCGCCACCTTGCTGGCGGCGGTCGGCTGGTTCCTGGAGTGCTTGGCCTGCTGGATCATCGCCCGCTCGGTCCTGCCGCCGGGCGTGGGACTGGTGGAGGGCCTCACCCTCGCCGAGGTGACCTACGCCTTCGCTCTCTCCGCTGTCGCCGGTGCGGTGGTGGTCATCGCCCCGGGCGGCCTGGGCGTCACGGAGGGGCTCCTGACGGGCCTCCTCGAGTCCGGATACCGGGCCGCGGGCCTCGCGAGCGGAGCCATCCGCGGGACCGCCCTCTCCGTGACCCTGGTCACCCGGCTCTGCACCCTGTGGTTCGCCATGGCCGTCGGCCTGCTGGCGCTTCGCTGGCACCAGCGCGCGGTAGGGTCACGCCGACCCGCGCAGCCTCAGGCCGAGGGCCAGTAGCCCCGCAACGGCGGCGCCCGCCGAGAGCAGCAGCTCGGCCATCCTTCCCCTGGAGGCGCGCCTCGCACGCCGGGAGAGGACCTCTGGCTCCAAGGCTCCTTCGAGCGCCGGCTCATGGGAGACCGCTGGCCCCGCCGCGCGCCGCTCCTCGAGGGCGACCACGACCTCCGGCGGCGCCAGGTGCTCATCCAAGAGCCGGGCCCAAGACACGGCGAAGGCCTCCACCGAAGCGGGCTCGGGCAGGATCTCCGTGAAGCCGACCTCCACCTCGCCGCGACGCGCGCGGACGAGGCACTCCCCGTCCTCCCCGACGAGCCAGGGGCTCCACCCCTGAG
Organism: uncultured bacterium; assembly: GCA_938083085.1. GTDB lineage: Bacteria > Planctomycetota > UBA1135 > UBA1135 > Saltatorellus. The sequence continues at coordinate 128,629 of CALLKX010000003.1, read as the reverse complement.
CTCCCCCGTCGCGCAGGTCCAGGCGGCCCCCGATCGCCGCCGACCAGCCGTCTCGGCCGGCGGTGAGCGAGCCCCGGCCAGCGGCGGCTCCCTCCGTGGCCTCGTCCCCGGGCTGAAGGATGAGCGCCGCCCCTCGCCTGTCGCCCCCTACCGCGAGCCCGCGCTCTTCGGCCCAGAGCGCACCCAGCGACCGCAGCGGTGCTGCCAGCGCCTCGTTGAACACGACCCGCAGGGGCTCCCCCTTGGGACCCGCTTGAAGCGGCGCGCCGTCCTCCCCGCTCCAGATCAGGAGCCCCTCGCCGCCGGCCGCCACGGGCCCCGGCACCGCAGGGCCGCCGGAGGCGAAGAGCCCGACGCCGCTGGACTCCAGCGCTGAAGGCGCGAGCCCTGTGTCCGTCACAAAGATCACGCCCGGCGCGACGAGGCGCCCCCAACGCGGGCTCACAAGCACCCGCGAAGGCGCCCTCAGGAGTTCCTCCGGACACCCATCCTCGGCGTCCAGGGTGACGTCCAGTCCTCCGTCCTCCAGCGCGCGCCAGCGAACCACCGCCCGCTCCGTCGCCGGGTTCAGCGCAGCGAGCCACGCGGTGGCGGCGCCGAGCGCTCGCTCGATGCGGCGCTCGCCCCCAGGGGCGTCGGGGTCCACCGGGAGGAACATTGAGGGGCTGCGATCCACGTAGATGGTCAGCACATAGGCCGCTCCATCCTCCGCCGCAGGACGAGGCCGCGCCGCGGCCAGGATCCCAAGCAGGAGCGCCACCACGGCCCACAGACGCGAGCCCGAGAGGCGCCACCGGCGCCGGGACGCGGCGGCCTCGCCGCGGTCCTCGAACAGGCGCGCCGTTCCCAGCGCCACCAGCTGCGGCCGCCGGCGCCTGAAGGAGAGCAAGACGATCGCCAGCGGGAGCGCGAGCCCCGCGAGCGCGCCCGGCACCGTCAGCGCCCAGCCAAGAATCCCGAGGGCCATCATCGCAGGAGGTCCGGCAGGAATCCCTCGAAGGCGTCGGCTGACGACCACGCGCGGTGGCTAATTCCATGGGCGGCCGCGAGGTCCGACCAGCGTTCGATGAACGCCTCGAGGGACTGCTCGTAGCGCTCGAGTCCCCGCGGGAGATCATCGCCAGCCCTCCGCCTCGCCCCGGACTCCGGATCCACGAAGGAGTCGGCGCCATCGCTGCCGAGGCCTGCGATCGCGGGGTTCCACTCCTCCGGCGCGAGGACCTGCCCGAGGTGGAGGCGGCGCCGCCCGCCGAGCAGGCGGAGCACGTCGGCGGGGTCCACGTCGATGAAGTCCCCAAAGAGGAGCAATCGGCCGCAGCCCCGCGCCCCCGCGCGGTGGCCGCGGCTCGCCACCAGATCCTCGAGCCCCCCGCGCCCGCCCGCTGACATGGCGCCGAGCGCCGTCAGCCCCCGACCGAGCTCCGCGGTTCGCGTGAGCTGTACGGGGCGCGCGGTCGCCTCGCCGCCGCTGGAGACGAGCGTGATCCGGGCCCCCAGGCGCAGACCGACCGCGATCGACGCTCCGGCGGCCTCCGCCGCCGACTGGAGCTTGCCAGGACGACCGACCCCCATGGAGGCGCTGGCGTCGACCGCGACCCACCAGTCCTCGCGAGCTTCAGAGCGGTGAACGCGCACGTAGGGGCGGTCGAGGCGCGCGAGGAGGTCCCAATCGAAGCGCCGGAGATCCTCACCAGGCCGGTAAGGCCGGTAGCCCACAAACTCCTGGCCGTCTCCTTGGAGCGTCCGTCGGCGTCCGACCTCCTCCCGCTCCCGCGCCGCCGCGAGCTGAGTCGCGAACGCGCCGATCCGGGACAGAAAGCTCCCGGGTAGCTCGACCCCAGGTGAGGGGAGCGGCGGGACCTCGCGGCGTTCAGGCGAGCCGTTCATGGCCTCCGGTCGCCCGAGTCAGACCTTTCGGATCGCGAGGATCGTGATGTCGTCCTCACGGGCGTTCCCCGAGAACTCCAGCGCCGCCGCAGCCACCGCTTCCACGCACTCACGGGCGCTCGCGCCCTTGAACCCCTGGTCGGACAGGACCGCCCGGACCCCGTGCTCGTCGAAGAGCCGATCGGGGAGGTCTGGGTGGCGGGCCTCTACGAGACCGTCGGTGAACACGAGGAGGATGTCCCCCTCGGACATTTGCAGGGGCTGGCCGACCGTGTACTCGAGGTCGTCCATGAGCCCGACGGCGGGGCCGTCGGCCCCCATGGTCTCGATCGTCTGCGACGCCGCCCGCCACACCAGCGGAGGCGTGTGTCCGGCATTGAGCATCTGCAGCTCGCCGCCCTTGCCGAGCGCCGCCACGAAGAGCGTCAGGAACATCCCGTCGTCCATGCGCTCCGAGAGGTCGCTGTTCAGCATCGTGACCACGGAACCGGGGTCGCCCAGCACCCGGGCGTAACTTCTCAGGCTCGCCTGGGCCGTGGCGGTGATGAGCGCGGGCCCGACGCCATGGCCTGTCACGTCGCCCATGACCGCCGCGATGCCGCCATCCCGCGTCTTCACGAAGTCGTAGAAGTCACCCGAGGCGTGCTCGGCGCTGCGATACCACCCGAAGAGGTCAAAGCCGTCCTGCTGGGGCGGAGACTTTGGCATGAGCCCCGACTGGATCTCTGCTGCGATCTCGAGCGATCGCTCCAGCCGAGCCCTTTCTATCGAGTGCAGGTTGAGCTGCGCGTTCTCCAGCGCGATCGCGATGTGCTGGGCCAGCGCGTGGAAGAGCGCGAGGTCCTCAGGCTTGAAGTCTCGGGTCGCCGCGCGCGAGTCCACGTAGAGCGCTCCCTTGGGCAGCGCTCCGCCCGCGGACCCAGCGGAGGAGGTCCCGGTGCTGACCTCGCTGCCGCGGGTCGTGAGCGGAACGCACATCACGGCGCGGAGCTTCAGATCGAAGACCGAATTCCCGAGGTCGAGCTCTTCGGAGTCCTTCTGGACGCTGGTGCGGATGGGCTCCTGCGTGTCGACGACTCGCTTCACGACCGACGTTGAGTACTGAGAATCCCGGCCGATGGAACCAGCGTCCCCGGACGGGCTAAGCGAGCGCGCGACCCGGACAACCTGCTTGCCGCTCTTCTCGTCGATCAGGACCAGGAAGCCTCGCTCGGCCCCCGTGGCCTCCACCGAGCTATCGACGACATAGTCGAGGAGCGTCTCGAGATCCCTGGACGCGGAGACCCGGGCGATCGTGTCCAACAGGACTCCGAGCGAGCGCGTGTCCTCCCGCGTATCTCCGCTCAGGAACGTGGAGGTGTCCGCTGCGGTCTCCGCCTCTGCTGAGGGATCGGGAGACGGCCTAGCGAGGGGTCGGTCGGAGCTGGCGGGGCGCGCCGGCCGCTTGTTCCAGAAGGACATGGCTGGATCTTAGCCTCGCATCTAATGGAATCACTTGCGGCGGACGGATTCCGAGCCGACACTCCTGCCCCCCCCTGGTGACGGCTCCAGGGCACCCTCGGCCCCCAACCCCAAGTCCACATGCACATCACTGCAGAGCACGGTGATCAGCACGTCACTCTTCACCTCCGCGGAGAGTTCGACACGTTCTATTGCACCGACCTCGAGAAGGAAGTCGCGGCGATTCAGGAGTCGGGGACCCCGAACGTGGTCCTCAACCTGCGCAAGGTGAAGTTCATCAACTCCACCGCGCTTGGAGCCATCATCAAAGCCTCGAAGGCCCTCGCCAAGAGCGGGGGCGGTCTGGCGATCTCAAGCCCGTCGCCGTTCTGCAAGGACATCATCCAGAAGGTTGGCCTGGACCGCGTGATCCAGGTGGCCTCGAGCGACGCCGAGGCGGCGGCCGCGCTGAGCAGCGAGGAAACCGTCGAGAGCACGTCCACGGCCTCCCCCGACGACCTTGACCCGTCCTCGGTGATCTTCCGACTCGTGGACCAGGAGAGGCTGCGCCACTTCGTGGAGCAGGCCAAGGCGACCAACCCCGTGCACAACCATGCCTTCGGCGGCGAGTGGGCCGGTCTTGGTCGGATGTCTGGCCTCGACTCCGAGGGAATCCGCTTCCTCTGGGACGGCGGAAACACCGGGCTGTCAGCCTTCGACATGGGCCAAATGCTCGCCGTGGGCACCCAGGTCACGACCAAGTTCCGCCTCCCCCTCCTGAAGTCAGGCTTCGTCGAGGCGACCGTCGCCGTGACGCTCCTCGAGGAGCGAGAGGACGGCGTGAAGGTGGGCTGCACCTTCGAGAAGATCGGAGACGACGCCCGCGAGGCCGTCGGCCAGTACGCCAAGGACATGGCCTTCCTGAAGGACGAGCTCCGGCGAGCCACCCAGTAGGCCTCGCTCCAGGGAACCCATCAGCCCCGCGCCGTTCCGACGGCTCGGGGCTGTTTTTGATTAGCCGGCTTCTTCGGCGGAGCCGGCCAGGACTCCCGCCTCCAGGATCGTCGCCTCCACGGCGGCGATGTGCAGTTCTACGCTGCCCGTGTCCGCGTCCGTCGAGGGCGCCTGATGTTGAGCCCGCGCCGTCGAGGCGCGCCGCTCGGCCACGACGTCTTCTAGGACCTCCTCGAAGCGGTTGGCCACCTCCGGCCACACGAACCGCTCTCCGGCCTGCCGAAGCGCGCTCTGCCCCCAGCGCTCCCGGCGCGCGGGGTCCGCGGCCAGCCGCGAGATGGCCGCCTGCCATGCGCCGAGGTCGCCGGCCTCGACCACGAGGCCGTTGACGTCGTTCTGCACGAGCCCCGAGAGTCGCGCGACGTCGGAGGCGATCACCGGGACGCCGCAGGCCATGCTGCGTCGGATCTTGAGTGACGCCACGTCGTCATCGAGGACGGGAACGAGCAGCGCGGTGGAAGAGGCGAGGAGCCCCGGCAGCTCCGCGTCGATGTTGATGCCGATCGAGTGAACGTGCGCGCCGATGCCGAGGCGCTCTGCCACCGCGCGCGCGCCTGGACGGAAGGACCCGTTGCCACAGAACACCAGGCTCCATCCATCGAGGCGTCCGAGCGAGCGCCCGAAGGCCTGAATGAGGACCTCGATCCCACGCCCAGGCTCGACCCGCCCCATGTGGAGCAGGACCCGGCCATGGATCCCGTTTCGGTGGAGGACGTCGCTGGTGAGACCGGGCCGGAAGACCCCGCCGTCCACCCCGGACGGCTGGACCGTGACGGCGTCTTCGCGGAAGCCCCGCGCCTTGGCCTGCTGCTCCGCCGCATGGTCGAGCGCCACGACCCTGGCCACGGTCCGGCGCACGAGGCGACCCCAGAGGACCCGTCCGATCCATCGAAGCGCACGTTCGACGGGCTGACCGTGAGGAGGGAAGCCCGCCTCGATGAGCACCAGGGGCACTTTCAGCTCGCGCGCGGCCCGTGCTCCACGCCACGCGGCAGGTGAGTGCCCGTCGTAGGCGATGATCACGTCCGGCTCGAACCCCCTGAGCCCGATCCGATCCAGCGGCGCCGCGCCCTCCCCTGCCTCCTCATCGAAGCCAGACTGGGGCACGTCTCCGGCAACATCCCCGAAGACGCGGACAGCGTGCCCCTTGCCCAGAAGCTCACGGGCGAGGAACGGGGCGTGCTCTCCACCCATTCGGCGGAGCGTCAGCGGATTCAGGACGAGGGCGATTCGGAGTGACATGGAGGCGTTTTCTCACGGAGTTCTTCGACGCCGCGTGACCGTGGACCTGACCTGCTTGGCGCCGATCGTGCGGCCGTCCCCCAATGAGGACCGGCCGCGCGGGGCCCTGGTGCGGTCGATAAGTGCGGTTCGAAGTTCCGCGCGCATGGTTTGAAGCCGGAGCGGACCCCGAGACCGATCCCTCGCGTTCGCAAGGCGCGCAAACGGTCCATTTTTTCGCCTCAATTCGAGCCTCGAACATCCGAAACCTTCCTTGGGCATGGGAACGCGCGGCGCTCCCTTTGCTTTTTCCCCTCTGGACTCCCCGCCAACATTTCGAATGCCTGCTCTCCACAGCCTCTCTGGTCAATCCCCCCTCGGTGGATGGGGTCCCCCCCCCCGCGGCCTCTTCCTCGATGTCCTCGGCACGCTCGTTGAACCGGGGCCCGGCGGCCGCTTCAAGTCGATCGGTAATTCGAGCTTCTACGAAGGCGTCCTCGACTCCCTGTTCCACGCCACCCAGGCCGGCTGGCACCTCTACCTCATCGGGAACGTCGAGACCGTGGCCTTCGGGAAGCAGTCTCAGGCCCAGTGGGACCGGTTCCGTGACGGGCTCGTCACGCGACTGAAGTCGGAGGGGATCCCGGTCCGCCGTGACTACACCTGCACCAACCATCCCGAGGGCGTGAAGGGACAGGATCGCGACTCCGTCTACCTGCTCCCGGGCACCGGTGCCATGCACCACGCAGCCCAGGCCGAGGGGATCTCGCTGTCCCTGTCCTGGGTCGTCGGTGACGGCACCGCGGACCTGGTCGCTGGCTGGCGCGCTGGATGCTGCACCGCCGGGGTCAGAACAGGGAACGGCCTGAAGGACGGCGCCTTCCACGTCGACCCGGACATGACCGCCGAGAGCGCGGCAGGCGCGATCAAGTGGATCGCCCGAGACCAGACCGTCCTCCGACGGAGCGCGTGAGTCCCGCCGAGGGGGGCACGGATCCCAGTCCGGGTCACCTCCCTCCGATCCATGCCCCGCACCAGGGTCTGGCTCAACTTGGCCGGAGCGGCTCGACGATATCGCATTGAAACGGGGTCCGCTGCCTGCCCAAGGGTGGCGTCGGCGAGCATCGCTACGCCACCGGGAGCCCCACCGCCCTTCGATATCCACCGCTTCCACCCATGCTCCAATATTCCCTTCGATTGACAGCTGTCGCGGCGGTCGCCGCGATCCTGTCCGCTCCGACCGGCGCGACCAGCGCGCAGGCCCCGACCCCCTTCAACCAACACGACGCGGCCCGGGTCGAGGTGACCCACGGTCGCGCTGTGCTCATCGGAAGCGACGCGGGGTGCCAGACCCTCCGCAAGGGTGACCGGGAAGGCACCGTTGGTCGCTCGCAGCTGGAAATCCCCACGGGGAGCGAGGCGCGGATCTCCTGGCCCGGCACGTGCAGCGTCCGGGTCTACGGCCCGTCCTCCATCGAGTGGGACAACCAGGGCTCGACGATCGGGCTGAAGTTCCATGAGCTTGCCTGGGCGGACTTCGAGTGCCGCGAGGGGCAGCACGAGCTGTTCCTCCCCTCCGAATGGAACGGCACCTTCGGCAGAAGCGCCTTCCACGTCCGCGGCATCACCGGGGGCCCCTGCGAGCTACGCCTCCAGGCGGGTGATCCGGTCTCCCTTCAGTGGGACGGCAACGGCCGCTCCACGCTCCCGCCGCTTCAAGTCCTGCCTGGCTCCAGCGTTCGCCTCGACCGACCGCGATTCATGAACGCCCCCCTCGCCAAGGGTGATGCCAGCGGAAGCTGGTCCACCACCGGCGAGCAGGTTGCATGGCCCTGGAGCCCCGAGATGGGCCCCGGGCACCCCGCCGAGGTTCGCTTCAGTGGCGACCCGATCCGCGGCAACGGCGCCACGAGCGCCTCGGTCCCGGCCAGCGGCGAGGCCGTGACGGTGATGCCCGAGTCGGAGGTGACCTGCCCGGTCGAGCGCGAAACCACCCGCCTCTCGGCCTTCCCCGAGGACGACCAGAGCGCCATGTGCCAGGAGGGCCTCGAGCCCTACTGCGATGACGAGGCCACCCTCGGTCAAGCGCCCGTGACCCCTGGCATCCTCACCGTCGAGGTCGAGCCCATCCCGGCAGCACCGAGCAGCGACGTGATGGAGCCCGTCACCCCTGCGATCGAGGTCGTCGAGATCAACGTCGAGGCGCCCCAAAGTGATGAGCCGATCGTGATCGAGTCGATCGAGGCCCAGCCCACAGAGTCCGAGTCCACGCTGGCGGCACCCGCCAAGACACAGCCCAGCCCCATCCCGGATCCTGGACCGAGCCCGGAGGTGGCCCCCGAGCCTGAGCCCGAGCCCGAGCCTGAGCCGGCCGTCTTCACGCCGGTCCAGTGGCGCGGCTTCTCCATGGACGACCTGAACCACGCGGGTTGCGTGGTCGCGGAGCGGAGCAGTGACGTCGAGTACCGAATCCTCGGTCAGGGCCGCTGCAAGATCATCGTCAGCGGGACGGCGACCCAGCCGCGCTGGTGCTTCACGCCCAAGGTGGACCTGCAGATGCAGCCGGGATCGGTGGCCATCATCGAGAAGGACGGCACCCTTCGAATGAGCTTCGGCGAGGTCGAGGAGTTCGAGATCCCCGCCGACCGCCCCTCCTTCGACGAGTTCGAGGACTGAGCCGTCCGCTGGTTCGGTCGGCGCGTCCGCAGGGTCTTCTACCCTGCGGGCGCGTCGTCCGTTCCAGACGGCTTCACGCCCGCGAGGCGCTGCCGCAGGTAGCTTGCCCGCAGCTTGTCACGCTCCGAGGTGTCCAGGAGATCCTCCGCGTCGCCGGTGGAGGCGAGGACCTGGATGTGACCGCGCTGAACATGCAACGCGAGCTCGTTGAGCGTGTCCATGCGAGCGCCCCCGAAGATCCCGGTGTGCAGGCCGAGGCGCACCGAAGAGAGGTGCGCGAGCGCGGCCTCTGTCGGCATGGCCCGGGAAGTACGCAGCGTCCCGAACGACTGAGCGATGCGATCGGCGAGCGCCTGTCGCATCTCGCTCACGAGCGTGTCCCGCATCCGCCGCTCAAAGCGGACGATCTCCGGCACGAGCGCCCGCAGGTCATCGATCAGCTCGGCCTCGCTGCGCCCGAGGGTCACCTGATTGCTGATCTGATAGAGATCCCCCGCGGCGCGGCTCCCCTCGCCGTGCATACCTCGCACGGCGAGCCCAGTGCGCTGGGCGGCGGCGAAGACCTTGTCGAGCTCCTGCCGGACCATGCCCAGCGCCGGGAGGTGCAACATGACCGAGGCGCGCAGCCCCGTCCCCACGTTGGTCGGGCAGCCTGTCAGGTAGCCCAGTCGGTCCGACGTCGCGAAGGACACACGGTCCTCCAGGAAGCGGTCGAGGGCCTCGGCGCGCTCCCAGGCGAGCTGGAGGTCAAGGCCAGCAGCCATGGCTTGAAGCCGGACGTGGTCCTCCTCATTCACCATCACGGAGACCGTCTCGGACTCCCCGAAGGCCATGGCCCTCCCCGGGGCGGAGGAGTGTTCGTCCCTCGGCAGCAAGTCCCGGCTGATCAGGTTGCGCTCGAGCAGCAGGAGCCGGAGCACCGCGGGCGCCTCGGTCATGGTGACCCAGCGCGTCTCCCCGTCGATGCTGGCCTCCAGCAGCGCTCCGCGGAGCGTCTGGCTGAGTTCCTCGGCCTGCTCCCCCGAGATGCGCGACATGAACGGGGCGCCCTCGATGTTCCTGGCGAGGCGCACTCGGCTTGAGACCACCACATCAGACTCTGGCCCCTCGCTGCTGAGCCAGGAGCCAGTGCGGCGAGCGAGCGCCTGGGGATCGATGGGTGAGTAAGCCAAGATGAGGGTCCGTGCAGAGGGGGGCCGCCAGAGGGTACGCCAACGGGCTTCCCTTATAGCCCACGGGCGTCAATCGATGAAGCCCGCTAAGATACTAGAGGTGGACGCGCAGGCACGGCGCGCGCCCGCTGACCTGGCCCGGCACGCCTCCCGAGGGAGTCGGCGGGTCATCTCTAACCAAAGCACATGGAGGAAGGCGGGAGCCTCCGTGGTCACGTCATGCCCAATTTCGACGACCAGTCCATCGTTCTGGCGATCCTCGCGGGGAGTTTAATCCTCTTCGTCACGGACGCGGTCCGGTTCGAGGTCACGGCCCTCGCGGTCGTCGTGGCCCTCGTCCTGACCGGGGTCCTCGACGTTGAGGAGGGTTTTGACGGCTTCTCGTCGTCGGCAGTGGTCCTGATCGCCGCCATGTACATGTTCGGGCACGCCTTCACGAAGAGCGGGCTCGCGGAGGGCATGGGCCGGCGAGTCCTCGGCGCGGGGCCGGCCCACCCGGGTCGAGAGCCAGGGGTGGTGCTCCGGGTCACCGCCGTATCTGGGCTGCTCTCCTCGGTGCTGTCGAACACCGGGGTCGTGGCCACCCTCATCCCCGTGGCGAATTCCGTCAGCCACAGGCTCCGGGTGCCCCTCTCGAGGCTCCTCCTCCCGCTCGCCTTCGGGAGCCTCGTCGGCGGGCTCGTGACCGTGGTCGCCACGTCCACGAACATCGCGATCAACGAGATCCTGAAGAACGAGCCGTGCGGCCCGTTCGGGCTCTTCGAGTTCAGCCACCTCGGGCTCCTGCTCCTGCTGGTGACGGTGCTCTACTTCGTGGGTCCTGGCCGCTGGCTGCTCCCGCGCTCCGACGTCGAGGAGACACTCTCGGATCGCTACCAGGTGCCGAAGTTCGTCACCGAGGTCCTGGTCGAGCCGACTAGCGAGCTGATCAACCGCAACGTCGCCGACATCGAGGTCTTCAGCCGGTTCGACGTGACCGTCCTGGGCATCGTCCGCGGCTCCGGCGAGCGGCCTGTGCTGGCGCCCGGCCCCTACAACCGGATCCGCGCCGAGGACACGCTCATCCTCCAGGGCTCGCCCGACGACCTGCTCCGCCTCTCAGAGGTGCTCCCGCTCCAGCAGCGTAAGTCCGTCGAGGCCGGCGACTCCCGCCTGTACTCGGACGACGTGCGTCTCGTCGAGGCCTTGGTTCCTGCGGGCTCGCTCTACGTGGGCCAGACCCTGGCCTCGGCCGCGTTCCGAACCCGGACCGGGCTCAACGTCCTCGCGATGTCGCGCCATGGCGAGATCCAGCTGAGCCGGCTCCAGGACCTGCCGCTCGAGATCGGGGACACTCTGCTCGTCCAGGGGCACCTGCGCGACATTGACCGCGCCCGGCAAGAGCGCCAGGTGCTGACGCTGGACGAGGTCCAGGCACCGGTGGCCAGCAGCCAGTCCTGGATCGTGATCCTGACCCTGCTCGCGGTCCTCCTGGGCGCCGCGTTCACCGAACAACCCCTCGCCATCCTCGGCCTCGCCGGCGCCATGGTCCTGGTGCTGACCCGGGTGATCCGCGCGGACGAGGTCCCGCGCGTCATCGACTTCAAGGTCATCGCGCTCGTCGGCGGCATGCTGTCCCTTGGGGACGCCTTCCAGAAGGTCGGGCTCGACGACGTGGTGGCGGGCGGCATCTCCAACCTCGCCAGCGGCAGCCTCAGCCCCCAGCTCATCCTGGCGGTGGTCCTCACGGTGACGATGCTGCTCACCCAGGTCCTGAACAACGTCTCCACCGCCGTGATCATGACGCCGGTGGCCCTCAAGCTCGCGGCCTCGCTCGGCGTCTCACCCGAACCCATGGTCATGGCCGTGGTGGCCGGCTCGAGCCTCGCCTTCCTCTCCCCCGTCGCCCACCAGGCCAACGCCATGGTCATGGGCCCGGGCGGCTACCGCTACCGCGACTTCCTCCGCGTAGGCGCGCCCCTCGCACTCCTCACCGGCACCGTGGCCACGATCGCCATTCCGATCTGGTGGCCGTTCGCCCTCTGACACCTCCGAGGATCACAGCCCCCGACACCGGCGCCCCACCGCGCCGTTGCCTAGACTGGAAATCCGGACCGCCCCCGCCCGGCCCGCTCGCAGCCCGCCGGCCTGACTCCGTCTGCTCACACCATGCGCTTCCTTCCCTCCCTTGACCCCACGAGGCGAGCGATCCTGAGCATCGGCCTGTCCGCGACGGTGGTGTTCCTGCTCCTGACGCTCGAGACCAAGGTCCCGTTGAGCTCCAGCAGTTGGATCGTGAAGCCTTGGAGCGAACGCCCCTGGTTCTGGCCATTCACGGCGATCCTGGTGACCGCCCTGAACTTCGCCCTCTGGACGCCGGGGCGGCCCGGGGCCAGGACAGCGCAACACGACTTGCCGGCCGAGCCCACGGGGCCCTCCAGGAAAGAGCTGGAGGAGGACGCCGACAAGGAGCGCCGACTCGGCAGGGCCGAGCGGCGGATCAGAGCACGCTCTTCCCGAGCGCAGAGAGAGCAAACTCCCGAGCAGCAATAGCCGTTCGGTTGCCGTCGTCAAGGATCGGGTTGATCTCGGTCAGCTCCAGGCTCACCAGCTTGCCCGAGGTGGCGGCCATCTCCATGACCGTGTGCGCCTCGCGGTAGGTGATCCCGCCGGCGACCGGCGTCCCCACCCCGGGGCAGACGCTGGGGTCGGTCCCGTCCACGTCGAAGGAGAGGTGGAAGCCCGCGGTGCCGTCCGTGGCGTGGGCGATCGCCTGCTCCATGACGGCGCGGATCCCTTGCTCGTCGATCTCCCGCATGGTGAAGCACGCGACGCCGCTCTCGCGCACCGCCGCGGCCTCCTCCCGGTCCACGTCGCGGATGCCGACCATGGCCACCCGGGCGGGGCGCACCATGGGCACCGTCGCCCCTAGCTTGGTGAGGACGTCCGGGCCCGACCCGAGGATCGAGGCCAGCGGCATCCCGTGGACGTTCCCGGACTCCGAGGTCTCGGGGGTGTTCATATCCGCATGGGCGTCGAACCAGATCACACCGATCTCCTGGTCGGTCACCTGGAAGTGGCGCGTGACGCCCGCGACGGTGCCCACCGCGATCGAGTGGTCGCCGCCGACGACGAGGGGGAAGTGCCCCTCCCCCAGCGTCTCCTGGACTGATTCCGCCAGCGCTTCGCAGGACGCCGCGATGGGCTCGAGGTACTTCGCCGAGGGGTCCGAGGGTGCCTCACCACGGGGGTCGCCCACGGCGATGTTCCCCCGGTCGATGAAGCGCGAGCCGAGCCGCTCGATGCCCGCCTCGATCCCCGCGATCCGGAGGGCGCTCGGCCCCATGTCGACGCCGCGGCGGTTCCCGCCGAGGTCCATGGGGACGCCGATCAAGGCGACAGATTCGGGAGGCATGGTCGTCATGGTTCTGGAAGCGACGGGGACGAGGGTCTGCAGGCTCGGGCTAACGGGTACGCGATGCGAGCGCACCGAGGATCGCGCCCTGGAGGGCAGGGAGGTCGGCCCCGGCGGCAGAATTCAGTCGTCGGCGGAGCGCCTCGACCGCGGGCAACCCGCCCCACTCGCCGATGGCATATCCGAGCCGACGGACATCTTGTTCCGTCGTCTCCACCGGCGGATTTGCCACCCAGGAGATCAGGGTTCGCTCGCCATAAGTCGCCCGCACCACGCCAGCAGCGAGCACCGAGATGTTCCAGGGCAGCTCCCACACGGCCTTCTGGAGCAGGGGCTCCACCGACCGGTGGCCCGATTGGGCGAGTCCAGACGCGAGGGCGAGGTTCATGTCATCCCCCCCCTCTCGCGGGAACAGCCGCGCCATCACACGCAGGTCACGCGCGCCGGGCCGGCGAGCGAGCGCCCGGGCCCCAAAGATCGCCTCCGGGGTGGTCGGCGCCATTCCCGGCAACTCCCTGCGCAGGACTTTGGTGTCCACGGGGGCTCGGGAGTGCAGGAGAAGGATGGCGTCCGCCGCCGCGCGATCCGGCCCCTCGAGCCGCCGTGAGGCGTCCTGCAGGAACTCGATCACGTCCGCGTCCGGGGCCGCTCGTTCGAGGACCTGGAAAAGGTAGGACGACATGCGGGGCTCCCGATCCTCGGGCGGCAGCGAGAAGATTCGTCCGGCTCGAATGGCCCCCCCGACATTGCCCATTCGGATCAGCGCACCGATGGTATTGGCTCGAACCCATGCCACCGGGTCATCCGCGACCTCGGTCAGCCGCGCTGTGTAGTCCGGGTTACCCGCTGCCCCCAGGGCGAAGGCCGTGAGGGCTCGGACCACGGGATCCTCGCTGCTGATGGAGCCCTCCACGAGATCTCCGTAGCGCCCCTCCGACTTCTGAAGGAACGCCACCGCCGCCGCCGCCGCGGAGGGCTGCGCCACGGCGAGCTTGATCGTCTGGGGGAAGAGGTAGGCGAGCTCCTCGTGAAGAATGGTGAGCATCAGCCACTTCCACTCCTTCCAGTCCGCCGGGCGCCAGACGCCGCCGGCGATCATCGACTCGATCACCATCGGCATGCGCTGGGCGCCGACGATGATCCTGCGCACGCCCTCACCATCGAGGAGAGCCTCCAGCAGGTGATCCCTCGCCCCCTCGATCTTCAGGTCGAGCACAAGCTGGAGGACGAGCGCCTGGAGGAACACCTCGTTCTCGCCCAGCTCCTCCATGAGCGTGGAGGCCCAGACCGCCCCATCGACGAAGCCGTAGGCGCGCGCCGCGTCCCAGCGCAGCAGGTAGAGGCGTCGAAAGGCCTTGGGCATCCCCTGGCCGACCGGATCGGCAGCGAACGCGAGCACGTCGCGCGCCTCGCCAGCGAACTCGTCGGCGCCGCCCGCCAGCGCAGCGATATGCCCTCGGCCCGCCGAGGTCCCCGTACGGACCAACGCGACCATGGCCGCGGTTCGCACCGAGGGGGCCGCGTCGGAGGTGAGCGCGACCAGGACGTCGATCGCAGGTCCCACCCGCCCACCCAGCTCCCCGAGTCCGAAGATCGCCGCGAGGCGATCCTCCGTGGCCACCGCCTCCGCGGTGGACTCCACCAGGCTTCGCCGCGAATCAAGGGCTCCGGCTGCCCCGAGCGTGAACAGTGCAGCCTCGTAGCCGGGCGCGCCCGGCTCAAGCTCCTCGAGGTCGGCCCGCGCGAGGGTCACGGAGCGGCGATCGAAGTCGGTCCTCAGGTCACGCTCGTGGAAGCGCACACCGTCGGAGGTCCGAGGCGCCGTCCCCCCTGCGCCCGCCGCCGGCGCCGCTTCAGCCTGCTGCGCTCCGGCGGGCTTGACTCCGTCGGGCTCAGCGGGCTCGCTGCTCTGCGCCAGCAGCGGAGCGGTGGTCAACACGACCGCCGCCCCCCAACGGGTCAATCCTGCGGGGAACCCGGACAACGTGTCGGGGCTGAGTTGGCGGCGCTTGGGGGGCATCATCGATGATCTTCGGGTCTGAGATGCCCGGCTAGGAATACTATCGGCCAGCCAGATCCAGAATCGAAGGCGATTCCCCTGGGTGCGTGGCGTGTCAGCCCAGGAGCGCCACGAGCTCGTCCCTGCGGGCGTCCCGGGTCGTCTCACGCTTCGCTTCCAGGTTCAGACGCAGGAGCGGCTCCGTGTTCGACATGCGCACGTTGAACCACCACCAGTCGTCCGAGGCCAGGTCCCCGTACTCGACCGTGATGCCGTCGAGCTCGTCCTGCCGACCGTCGGCGTACCGCTCCTTGAGCTTGGCAATGGCCGCGGCCTTGTCCTCGACCTCGAAGTTGATCTCACCGGTGGAGTGGTAGCGACGGAGGCCCTGGACCAGCTGGGAGAGGGTGCGGCCCTGGTTCTCCTCCCGGGTGAGGAGGTTGAGGGCGCTCACCATGGCCAGCGCGCCGGAGTCGCAGACGAAGTTGTCCCTGAAGTAAAAGTGACCCGACAGCTCGCCGCCGAAGACCGCCCCGTGCTCCCGCATCGTCGCCTTGATGAAGCTGTGCCCCACGCGGTCTCGGTGGGCGACGCCTCCACCTGCCAGGATCTCCTCCTTGACGACCCAGGAGGAGCGGAGGTCATAGACGATGTGGGCGCCTGGCTCCTTGCGGAGGAACTCACGCGCGAGCAGCGCGGTCATGAGATCGGCCGTGACCGTCTCGCCGGTCTCGTCCACAAAGCAACAGCGGTCGGCGTCTCCGTCGAAACCGACGCCTGCGGCCGCGCCGCTCGAGCCGACGAGCGCCCGGACGTCGTCCAGGTTCTCCTCCTTCAGAGGGTTCGCCTCGTGGTTGGGGAAGCTCCCGTCCGGCTCCATGAAGAGCGTGCTGGTGGTCAGCCGCGGGAGCCTCGGCAAGATCCCGGGGAGCGTGTGCCCGGCCATCCCGTTGGCGGCGTCGATGGCCAGGGAGATGTCCCCCTCCATGTCGCAGAAGGACGCCACGTGGGCGGCGTAGGCCTCGTTGAGGTCGAGCTCCTCCAGGGACCCGCGGGCAGCGACGGCCCCGGGGTAGGGCTCAGCGCACATGCGCTCGATGTCCGCGATGCCGTTGGCGCGGGAGATCGGTCGCGCACCACGAGAGCACAGCTTCATGCCGTTGTACTCCCCGGTGTTGTGACTGGCGGTCACGCAGAGCCCGCCGTCCACATCCTGGGACCCGATGGCGAAGTACGTCATCGGCGTCGAGGCAAGGCCGATGCAGACGACATCCGCCCCCGCGTCTCGCATCCCCTCGATGACCGCCTCTGCGACCTCGGGGGAATGCACCCTCATGTCTCGGCCGACGAGCAAGCGCTTGGCGTCGAGAAGGCGGGCAAACGCATGACCGATCCTGCGGGCGATGTCGGCGTCGAGCTCGGAGGGGTGGACGCCGCGGATGTCGTAGGCCTTGAAGATTCCCATGGGGGTGGAGTGTGGTTGGCTGCTTGGAGAGCCGGCCGTCACGAGGCCGGGCCGCACAGGATAACCACTCCGCGACCTGAGGGCGCGCACGAGCGGGGCATTGGCGATGTCTCCCGCGGGCGATCAGGACCCCATGAATTCATCGCCGGAGCGCTTCCACCACGAGCGCCACTC
Source organism: uncultured bacterium (assembly GCA_938083085.1). Taxonomy (GTDB): domain Bacteria; phylum Planctomycetota; class UBA1135; order UBA1135; genus Saltatorellus. The sequence continues at coordinate 112,187 of CALLKX010000003.1, read as the reverse complement.
CACCACCGCCCGGCCTCTATCCGGAGCCTTGCCGGCAGGGTCGAAGCCGAACTGCTGCCCGGAGATGCTCCGAAGAGAGACGACGGCCGCCTCGCGAACCGCCGAGCGCTCGTCCTCGAGGGCCTCGATCAGGCCTGGGACCGCGGGCTTCGCCCGCAGCGCTCCGAGGACCTGCGCCGACACCATGCGGACGAACACATCCTCATCGGTGAGCATGGGGATCACATGGGGGGCGACCGCGCCGTCCTGCGTTTGACCGAGGGCGAACACGGCGTCAAGGCGCAGGCCCGGATCCGAGCTCTCAAGGTCTTCGAGGTGCTGGGACCATGCGGCGATGGGGCCGCCGTTGCTGCCGACGAGGCCCGAGGGCGGCGCCGAACCGGCCACGGGCGTCCCGCCCGCGTCGGCCACGACCGTGGCCGACCGCAGCCGCTCCTGGAGCTCCACGAGCATGTCTCCGTGGAACTCTGCGACCCGCTTCAGGTCGTCCAGTTCCTTCTGCCGCTTCGTGGCGCGCGTGAGCCCCTCGCGGAGCTCGCCCAGCGTCGCACTCGAAGCGTCGATCGAGGCCTGCAGTCGATCGCCGCGATCCAGGGAGCGCGACTCGGTGGCCTCCATCGCCTCCTGGAGCTTGCCGAGGCTCGCCTCGACCTCAGCGAGCACTTGTCCGAACCGGCCCTCCACCCGGGCATCGAGCCCAGAGAGGTCCGCCTGCAGCGGCGCAACGGCGGCGGCTCGCTCGCTCCGCATTCGCTGACCGGTGGCCTCCAGCTCCCGGGCAGAGGCATCAACCCTCGCCTCCAGGGACTCGATGCGGTCGAGCAGGATGGGCACGCCAAACCCGATGGCCGCCGTGGCTCCGACGGCGAGCAGAAAGCTCCCGCGGGCAGCCACGGTGCCTCCAGCGGCCGCGGCCGGCGAGGATTGAAGCGGGATCGCCCGTCGGGGAGCCGGTCGCATGGAGTCCGCCACGTCGTCCCCTGCCGGTCGGGGGAGCGTATCGCTCCCGTCCCCAGCTCCCTTCTCGGCGCCACCGCCCATGGCCCTCTCGCACTGAGAGCAGATCACCCGCCCCTTGACGGCGCTGGCCCGGCCGCTCCTGAAGTCGGCTTCAGGGACGGACTCTTGGCACAGATCGCAGAATCGAATGTCCATGGGGTTCTCTGGGGCGAAGAAACGGGCAGGGGAGGGGGCCCTGTCCTTGTACCCGCGCGGGCCCAGCCGGTCACGCCTGGATCGCCTTGCTCCGCAGCTTGGACCGCCAAGCGGCCCACCACCGCGCCTCCACTTGCACCCCGCGATAGACTGTTTCCGATGGACGGCTTGGACCTCACGACAACCTGCGCGACGAAGCTGGACCGGATCGGGTCCGAGTTCCTCGCCTCGATCTATTCCGAGGAGGTACGCCGCCGCCCGGAGAACATCGACGCGCTGTCGGAGCTGGGGCACGTGTACACCAAGCTCGGTCGCTACGACGACGGCCTCGAGGTCGACCTCCGGATCGTCGCCATCGCCCCGGAGGACCCGACCGCCCGCTACAACCTGGCCTGCAGCCAGGCCCTGTGCGGGCGCCCCTCCGCCGCGGTGGACTCCCTGCGCACGGCCGTGGTGCTTGGCTACGACGACCTCAAGTTCATGGCCGAGGATGAGGACCTCTCGGTCCTGCGCGATCATCCCGGCTTCGTGGAGCTCCTCGAAGAGCTCGGCTGACGCGAGGTCCCTTAGCGCAGCAGCGCGTCGCGCTGCTGGTCCTCCCACCACCCGAGCCAGTCCTCGACGATCTTCTCGCGGTCCTCATACGAGGTGCTCGCGCTGACCGAAATGTCCGAGTTGGTCACCGTCTCCAGGGCGCGCGCTGCTCGGCCGAACTGCTCCGAGCTGCTGTCGCGGAGGGCCTCGATGAGGACGGGGAGCTCCGAGAAGTCCCCCATTTTCGCGAGGGCGCGGGCGTACTCGCGGCGGATGCCCTCGGAGCCGAGCGCCTCGGTGGGTATGGCCTCGCGCATCGGCTCGAGGAGCCGGCGGTCCTGCAACGCAGCAATCACACACAGGGCGAAGCTGCGCTGGCGGGTGTTGCCGTACTCGACCATCTCCAGGAGCTTCGAGTAGGTGGGCTCACCCACCGACTGGAACCAATCCGAGAGGCCGATCCAGGTGAACTGATCCGGACAGATGGTGACCTCGGCCCCCTTCTGATCGATCTTGCGCTGCAGCACCGACGAGGCCTCAAGCCACTCGGAGTTCGAGAGACTCGCGTTGGTCGCGCAGGAGGCGAGGGCGCCGAGGGCCAGCAGAGAAGCAGAGAGGAGTCGGCGAGTCGTGGTGAGCGGCATGGTGGCTTGCGCGTTGGAGTCTCGGTAGGCAGTCGGCTAGGTGGCCTCATCGCGAGGCCCCAGGGGGCCATTCGGCTGCTCGGGGTCAGTCCTTGAGCCCTGTCCGACAGGAGAATGCTGGTTCCTTCCCCCCATGAGCGCAGCGACGCCCGGGCGCCCCCCGAGGGCGCCAAGAAACAGGCTCCCGATGGCTGCCCAGAGGAGCCAGGGCGTCAGAGGATGGGGCCAGCCGCGGTCCGTCGCTGCGACCGGTTCTGGGAGGCGAGGTGCGCCTACGCCCCCGCCGAAGCCGCGGAGCACGGAGGGCACGGATCCGCCCGGCGACGGGAAGGCCTCGGCCGGACCGTCTGCCCGGACAGCAACCGGCCGCGCCGGAGGCGGGAGCTCGATCAACAGCGGGGTCCCGCGCGGGACCCCGTCGAGCACGGGAGGCCGGCGGCCGCGGCGGACCCGGTCTGGATCGAACTCCACCTCCGGGGCGGTGAGGGCAACGCTGCCGAACCGCTTGCGGGCACCCAGCTCACCGAAGAGGTCCACCTTCGGAGCCCCTGTGACCGGCGCGGAGAAGCTCGCCGGGAGCCCCCTTGGGAGCCCACGTATGACGACCTCCCCCCCGGCGGTAAGGCGCCCCCGCGGGCGAACGCCTGGGCCATCCTCCCCCGCGACGACCCGGCTGGCGGCCTCCGCCGCGCGGCGCGCCATGGTGCGCAATACAGGAGCGAGCCAGGCGATGCGCGAGCGCAGCGCCGGGCTCCAGGCCTCCTCGCCGAACCCCAGTGCCGGTACGGCGAGCCCCGCGACGGTCCCCTGGCCGCGCTCGGCGAGCGCGATCAGCGTTCCCCGCTCCTGTGCTCCACCCGCCAACTGAGCCGCCGGCGAGACGTCCACGTCGAGGAGGGCCACGGCCCCCTCCGCCGGCCGGGACCGGAGCACCCGGTCGAGGACGAGCGGGCGGTCGAGGGCGGCGGCGTCGAGCACGGCATCCCCCAGCCCCGCCATCCAAGATCCCCCGGAGGACCCTTCCACCGCCACCACCGCGGCACCCTCCACCAGTCGAACGTCCTGAAGCTCCTGGTGCAGGAGGTCCTCGAGCCCCTCCAACTCGCCCGCCTCGAGCAAGGCTTCGCCCTCCAAGAGCAGGCCGGCAAGAAACTCCACGCCCTCAGGGTCCTCTCCGACCAGGACGATCACCAGGCGATCACCGGCCGCTGTGACCCGGGCACGGACCTGTCGCCGCAGGCTCCAGACCGAGTCGGTCAGGCCGTCGGTGATGAGGACCACCATCCCCTGGGCCGCGGGCCCGATGAGCCCCTCGGGCGCCGGGGACGGGCTTTGCTCCCGTGCCTCGGCCAGCCCGTCGAGGGAGTAGAGGATATCGGTCGCTCCCCCCGGGACCCGCGCGCGGACCAGCCCCTCGACGGCCTCCCGTCGCTCCTTGGCCCTCTCCGGACCGCGGTCTGCGGAGGCCTCGAAGACCAGCTTTGGCTGGGTCACGACCTGGGTGAAGAAGCGGAGTTCCATCCGATCGCGGGCCGCGGTGGTCGGTACCACGGCACCGAGCGCGTCCCGCACCCGTTCCCATCGCGCCCCCCCCATGCTGCCCGACCCGTCCACCAGGAAGACGACATCCATGGGCTGGCGGGGTTCGCGGTCGGGGACGAGGGCGAGGAGCGGCTGGAGCTCGAGCCCATCCTCGCGCAGGGCGGTCCAGCCTGCGCAGCGCAGCCATCCGCCCCCCTCCAGGACGAAGCGAGAGAGGGCGCCGCCGGGCAGGCCATCGAGGGGGACGTCGAGGGTCACGACCACGTCGGGCGGGTTGTCACCGAGCAGCCGCGGGCGCAGGTCACGGGACCTGATGAAGTCGAAGTCGATGCCGTCGAAAGCCTTCCCCTCGAGCGCTCCTCGCCGTGGTCCGAGGCCATCAGCACCGCCCCCTGGCCCGGCAGCTCCCGGATAGACGACGAGCACCCGGACCGGGTCCCCCACTCTCAGGAGCCCGGTCGCTCGGTCGTTCTCGGGGAAGCCGTCGGGGACCTCTGCGGGCAACGAGGAGAGCCTCACGACGACCCCGAGCTCTCCGACCCCGGTGGAGAGAGGCGGCAGCTCCAACGTCACCGAGAACGAGCGCAGGCCGCCGCCGGCCCGAGCGGTGACCGGCACCCCGGCCTCCTCGCGTCCTCGGATCGTGCGGGAGACCTCCATCTGCGTGGAGCTCCTGAAGCCGAGCTCCCACTCGACGATCACGGCGGGCCCCTCGCCTCCGGCCGGCAGCGCGCCGTCCAGGAAGAGGTCCAGGCGCACCGGGATCCGCGCACCGGGCTCGGCGGGGTCCGGCACATGCAGGGCCCTGACCCCGACGTCAGGCAGCAAGGATGCAGGGGGCTCGACGAGCCGGATGCCCCGGACCATCGGATCCAGCAGCGCCGCAGGGATCTCGCCTGTTGCGGCTCGACCGTCCCCGAGGATCACCACCTCGCCGGGGGGCCGCTCACCGTCGGTGATGGCCTCGAGCGCGACCTCGGCCGCCCCCACCAGGTCGGTCCCTAGATCACCGGCGGTCGAGGACCTCAACCAACCCGCCGCGTCGCCGCCTCGCAGCCCGGCCATGAACTCGTCCGCCCCTGCAGGTCCGAAGCGGCGCTCGACGCCCCGGTCAAAGGCCACCAGGACGATGTCTTCGCCGCTCTCTGCAGCCCCACGAGCCTCCTCGGCCAGCCGCTGGACCGCCCAGCGCCGCCAGCCCGGCCGACCCCTCGTCGCGCTCGCGGAGCGATCGAGGAGGAGCGCGCGGACCGCCGCGTCACCTGGGTCCGCGGCGGGCTGGCCGGAGCTCCCGAGGAGCGAGGAGAGCGCGGCGAGCACGGCCAGGGCCACGCCGAGCGCTAGTAGATCCACTCCCGGTCGCCTCGACGCGGGCGCGGAGGGGTCCCCCGATCGAGCCGCGAGAGCGTCGCGGGCCGTCACGGCGTCGCGGGCGTGCGGGCCTCCTCAGCCGCCTCCAGCCCACCCCGCCGGGCCGTCCGGATCCAGCCTCCTCCGAGGGAGAGATCTCCCCCGGTACCGTCTGCTTCGAGCTCATAGAACGCCGCGCCTTGCCCCGGCGCCACCGCCATCTGCGGCTCGTCAAAGTCCACCCGAGCGGAGGTCCCGTCCGGTTGCATGTGAACCGTCGAGGGCGCTGCGCTGTGGCGATAACGGACCTGCACCGCACATCGGAACGTGCCACTCGACGGCACCTCGAAGCCGAGCCAGTTCAGGTCCTCCACGATCATGCTCGGCGCCTTGCACTCGGCCTCTGTACCGATGACCACGAGTCCCTCCTCCGGATGGATCTCGACCACGTACATGGGGACACCGACCGCGACCCCGTGGCCGCGCCGCTGGCCAATCGTGAAGTTCTCCGTGCCCGTGTGTGGTCCGTGGTCCTTGCCGAAGACGTCGACGATCCGCCCCGGGTGCAGCTCCACACCTCGCTGCTTGAGGAGCAGCCGGTAGTCGTTGGAGGGGACAAAGCAGATCTCCTGGCTGTCCTTCTTCGCGAAGGTGCGGAGGCCGGCCGCCCTGGCGAGCTCTCGCACCTCGGGCTTCTCGAGGTCGCCGAGGGGCGTCGCCGTACGCTTGAGATTCGCCTCGGCGACAGGAAATAGCTGGTACGACTGGTCCTTCGCCCGGTCGACGCCACGCCGCAGCCGGACGCGACCATCCTCCACCGAGACGCGGGCGTAGTGGCCTGTCGCCACCCCCGCGCAGCCGAGCTCGTCGGCGAAGTCCATGAGCTTCCCCATCTTCAGGTCGCGGTTGCACACCGCGCAGGGGTTCGGCGTGCGCCCGCGGCCGTACTCGGAGACGAAGTAGTCGATCACATCGCCGAACTCCTCCTTCAGGTCCATGGCCTGGAAGGGCACGTCCAGCCGGGCCGCCACCATGCGCGCGTCCCGTGCGTCTCCCAGGGAGCAGCAGGACTTCTTGGAGACCTCGGACTCCTTGATGTCGACCCCGTTGCGCATGAAGAGGCCCACGAGGTCATGGCCGGCCTCCCGCAGCATCCAGGCCACGGCCGAACTGTCCACGCCGCCGCTCATGGCGACGACGAGCCTGTCTGAGGAGTTGAACTGTGTTTGCATGGCGAGGGGTGGAGCCCCGTCCTGCCGGGGCGGCCCTCATCTTATTAGGCTCCGCGCCCGGGGATCTCTCCCACCACGCCCAGAGATCCACTTTCGGGCTCTGCGACCGCGGCTGTACCGGATCACAATCTGCGTCAGACCGCCTGGAACCTCGACCTGAGCCCGTATGCCCACGTGTGGGCACCCGAACCGGCCGGCACGACTGAACCTCCTGACCAGGACCCGGGACTGCCCCCACGGCCCTGGGCCCCATGAACAACGAGCCCCCCTCCATGACCATGCCTTCAGCCCCGAACAGCCCCTTCTCGCCCATCATCTTCCAGGAGACCCCGGCTCCGCCCGGAGAGACCGCCGCGGTCGTGTCGCCGCCGGGTCCCGACGACGGCCCCACGGACGCCTCGCAAGGCTCCTTGCTCGACGGGATATTCCCGTTTCTCGCGATCGGCCTCGTCCTGTGGTTCCTCATCTTTGCTCCCGAAAAGAAGGCCAGGAAGAAGCGCCAGGCCATGCTCGATGCCATCAAGAAGGGCGACCAAGTCGTGACGACCAGCGGACTCCACGCCGAGGTCGTCGCCATCAGGGACCACGAGGTCGATCTCATGGCCGGAAGCTCCCGGTTCACCTACAGCCGCGCTGCGGTCAACGAGATCCTCGACTGAGCGACCTCGACTCCCGCAACGCGGCGGGGGGACGCCCCCCCACCGCGCTCCGCTGCACCCCTCGCCCGGCGGCCTGGCGGTCGAGCGGTTGGAGGGCCCGCCTCAGCGTCGCGCTTGAAGCGACCGGGCTCCGCCTGGCCCCGACGCGTTGGCTTGAGCTCTTCGCCACGAGGGGAGCCTCGATCGGGCCGGCGCGGCTCGGCCGGATCGGCGAGGAGCTGGCCTGCCGAGCCCTGCGGGATCTCGGGTGGCAGATCCGAGCTCGAAATTTGCGCGCTCCTGAGGCCGAATTGGACCTCGTCGGCATGGACGGCGCGGTCACCGTGGTGGTGGAGGTCAAGACCGGCCGGCAACCGGCGGGCGGCTGGGCACCCCAGCACTTGCCCAGGCACCGCTTTCGATCAGACGCCGTGGAGCGACGACAGCGGGCCGCCCGCCGTCTCGCGGGCGCCCGTGGAGGCGCCTGGGGGCGAGAGGTCCAACGGCCCCAAGACCTCGCTGGAGATCGAGGCCTGGCAGCGAGCCTCGGCCGGGTGGACCTGATCGAGGTCCTGGTGGACCCCAACCAGCGACGTTCACGGCTCCATCACTTCCGTGACGTGGCGGCCAGGGTCCCCTCCCGCTGCGGCCCCTCCCCGTCCGCTCACCGAGCCCAATGACAGGCCCCGACCGAACGCCTTGGATGCGTTCGGTCGGGGCCCTACCCGACTCTGGGTCCGCCGCGGCGCGGGATCCGGTGCGGACAGAAAGCCTGTGCCGCACGGGATCTTCAGCGCGCCGCGCCTGTCCTTGGGGGACTACTCAGCGTCTGCTGCGCCAGCATCCGCCGCGTCAGCGTCCGCCGCGTCAGCGTCCGCCGCGTCAGCGTCCGCCCCGTCAGCGTCCGCCCCGTCAGCATTGGAGGCGGAGGCAGCGGTGGCGGCCCCGTCGAACTCGGCGCCGAAGATGCCGGCGACGCCCTTGGCCAGACCGCTGGCGTTCCCGGTCGAGAGCGACATCAGGATCGGAGCGGAGAGCAGGAGCATCAGCGCGGAGATCATGAGCATGCCCGCCACCCACGTCGGCTCTTCGTCTTCGTCCTCATCCGACGCAGCGGCCGAGGCACGCTTGATCGGGCGCGCGGAGGCGCTGCTGCGAGGCGCCGGAGCGGCCTCTTCGGGCTCCGGGTCGTCCACCAGGGTCTCGACGTCGAGCTCCTGAGTGGCCATGCCGGCGTCCGCGTCGAGATCGGAGTCGTCCTCGAAGACGAGCTCGTCCACGGTCTCGTCGAGATCAGCGACGTCGGAGTCGAGCTCGGAGCGAAGGAGTTCCACGTCCGCGCGGCGGATCTTCATGGTGTCTCCCTTTCGGAAGGCGCGGAGCTCGCCCTCCGACACAAGTCGCTTGAGCTCTTCTTCCTTGAGCTTCAGTTCGTCGAGGGCTTCATCGAAGCTGTAGAAATCGTCGGCCACGGGCACTCCTTATTGGGGGGGCTCTGGGGCAGGACTGGGCGCGAGCGCCGTCCTACCGGGGGTCTGGTCCGGTACAACCGGATCCGGGGAATCGAGGGGGGGAGCGGATGCTCCCGTGCTAGCGGTCGTCCACTTCCACGTCGAAGCGTGATTCGAGTTCCTTATAGGGAAGCGGTCGACCATCCAGCGTGGTCTTGTCGTTGAAACCGTCGAGCTGCAGGTCGAGGTCGATCCTGCGGGCGGCGACGAGCTTGATGTTCTGGGTACCCGAAGCGCCGCCCGAAGCCTGATAGACGGCGAGGTGCGGGTTGACCGAGTCGATGACGTAGAGCACGGACTGTCCCGTGATGTCGACACCGGTCACTGCGATCATCCGGTTGTTGGAGTCGGCTGCCATCCCGCTGGCGCCCATCGGGATGGGGCGGATCACGGTCGTATCCTGGGGGCCCGGGGTGGCGATCGCCGGTCCGAGCAGCATCAGCGACGCGAAGGACGCGACCGCGCCCGCGGCGAACCAGGCGACGCGCTGCGCCTTGCCAGGCGCGGCGGGGAGATCTTTTTCGTTCGACTCGTGGGGCTGCATATCGGGGCCTAGCCTAACGGGAACAACGGGTTGCGGCCATGCCCCGGGCAAATCCGCTCACCGGACGACCTCGTGGGATATCCGCTCGAGGAGGTCGTTGACCGAGACCAGGCCCAGAATGGCCTCCGGGGGGAGCGGGCCCGACTCTCCGGCCACGTCTTCCGTGACCACCAGCGCGATCCGCCGCCCGCTGGCAGCGAAGGTGTTCAGCGCCCGATCTACCGGGACATCTCGGGCCAGGCGCGGCAGGGGCCGGATCTGCTCCAGGACCTCCGGCAGCTCACCCTCCTCCCCCATGGCATGCCAGCGGTGGAGGATCTCCATCTGGTGGACGTAACCCTCGATCTGAAGCAGCCCCTCCTGGATCTCCAGCACCGGCAAGCGAGAGAAGCGGGACTCGCGGACCCTGCTGAAGAGCTCCTCCCGCGGGGTACCGCGGTCGAGGAAGGCCACCTCTTCCCAGGGCACCATGCTCTCGGAGACCGGGATGGCGCGGAGGCGAAGGGCGTTGGCGGCGAGAGCCTCCGCCCGCTCGGAGAGGACCCCGTGTCGGCGCCCCTCCGCGATGAAGCCCAGGACCGCTGCCCGCCCGCCCACCGGCGCCGTCACCTCGGCGCCCAGCCCGAGGAGCCGCTCCAGCGCGAGCGTGAAGAGCCGCAGGGCCCGCTCGAGGGGCCAGAAGATGACCCTCGATAAGGCGATGATCGGCACCACCAGCGCGGTGGTGCCGTGGGGCCGCTGGCGGAAGACGTCCTTGGGGAGGGCCTCACCGAACAGGAAGACCAATGGGGTCAACGCCGCCGTCACAACGAGCGCGACCGTCGCGGGATCGTTGGAGCCGGTCAGCTGCACCGTCATGGACTCCGCCACGTGGGTCGCGAGCTCCAACGCGAGGTTGTTACCGATCAGGATCGTGATCAGCAGCGCGCTCTCGTTCCGCAGCAGCCAGCGCATCAACACCGCGCGGCGCGAGCCGCTCCGAGCGTCGATGTCGACCTGTACGGAAGAGAGGCTGTAGAAGCCCGTCTCCGACCCGGAGTAGGTGGCGCTCAGGCCCACAAGCAGGAGCAGCAGTCCGGTCTCTATGAGGAGGTTCATGAGCCCGCCTCCCGGTCGCTCCGGCCTCGATCACTGCCCACGGGCGCCTCGCCCTGCCGGCTCATGAGCGTCAAGGTCACCACCCGGCGCCCCCGAACCTCGTCGATGACCCCCGTGAGACCGGCGCCCAGGTCGACCTCATCCCCCGCCCTCGGGATCCGCCCGAGCACGGCGCTCACGAATCCGCCAACCGTCTCGAAGGCCGCAGGCACCACCTGAAGCCCGAAGGAGTCATTCCAGTCGCGGACCGAGAGGCTCCCCGAGACCCGGAAGCGCCCCTCACCCACGCCGACGATCTCCGGTGCCTTCTCCTCGCCCTCAACACGCAGCTCCCCGACGAGCTCCTCGAAGACGTCCTCGAGGGTGACGACGCCCGCGGTCCCCCCCCACTCATCGATGACCACGGCCTCGGAGACCCGGTCCAGGTGGAAGTCGGTCAGCAGCGCGCCCAGCCGCGCGACCTCGGGCACGAGCTTGACCGGCATCACGAGCTCCTCGGCGTCCCTGCCCGACGCCAGCAGCAGGTCGCGGATCCCGATCCCGCCAGCGACATGGTCGGCGCCCCCGCGGATCGCCGGGACCCACGCCATCCGGCCGCGTCGCGCCTCGTTGAGCACTCGCTGTCGCTCGGCCGCGCCGTCCTCCTCCCCCAGGTCGAACATCACGAGGTCGACCCGCGGCGTCATCGCCTCGCGCACACGCAGCCGCTCGAGCTCCACGATCTCACCGAGGAGGTTCGCCTCCTTGGCGGCGAGCACCCCCTCGCTGCGGCTCCTCTCGAGGACCTCCGCGAGGGCCTCCGGCGTGACCCCCTTCTCGGAGCGCTCGTCCTCCCCGATCAGTCGGCGTGAGAACTCCAGCGCCCCGCTCACGAGCTGGCGCGCGGGCCCGAGGGCGCGGATCACGCCCGCGACGGGCGCCGAGGTGATCCTCGCCACCGCCCGAGGCGCCCTGAGCGCCACGGCCTTGGGGAGGATCTCGCCGCTGATCAGCAGGATCACCAGCGCCCCGAAGCCACCCGCGAACGAAGCCTCGTCCGCAGAGAGCCCGCCCGAGGTCTCGATCAAGCGCCCGAGCGCAGTGGGCGCCACGGCGAAGAAGGCCAGGTTGACGATGAGGTTGCCCAGCAGGATGGTGACCAGCAGCGAGCGCGGGTCCTCCAGGAGGCGGCGGACCCTGGGCGACGCGAGGGCACGCTCGCTCTCATCCAGCTTGAACAGCGCCGTCTCGGAGCTGCTGAGGGTGCCCGAGACCAGCACGAGGAGCATGATCGAGACCCAGATCACGTCGCCTGCTCCCCCGGCCGATGAACGGGTAGCTCGATCGCCACACGGAAGCCCTCGCCCTCGACGCTGGAGACCAGCACGCGCCCGCCGTGAGCGGCGACCACGTTGTGCACCATGGCGAGCCCGAGCCCCGTGCCCTTGCCCTGCTCCTTTGTGGTGAAGAAGGGGTCGGCCGCGCGCTCGAGGACCTCCGCCCCGACGCCGGGGCCGTCGTCCTCGAAGACCAGCCGCACCCCCCCCTCCTCGGTCAACCCGAGATCCACGGAGATGCGACCGCGCCCCGCGGGGACACTCCCGCTCCCACGCCCCCCCTCGATCGCGTCCAGCGAGTTGACCAACAGGTTCAAGAACGCCTGCCCCAGCTCGTTCGCCGCGCCGCGGAGCACCGGGAGGCCTCGGACGCGCTCCATGGACGCGGGGAGGAATGGGTCAAGAGGCTCCATGCCCGCGCTCAGCTCCAGCCGAAGCTCGAGCGGTACGCCGAGCCCCTCTGCCCGGTGGCGGATGAGACCGAGCGCATCCGCGAGGGGCCGGTCCACGCGGATCTCCTCCAGGGTTGCCTCGCGAGGAGAGAGCCGGAGCAGCCGACCGACCGTCTCCCCCATGCGCTGCAGGCCGCCGCTCACGAGCTCGAGGTACTCATGTCGCCGCGTCGCTGGAAGGTCCTCCCGCTTGAGCGCCTCGACCGCGTTCGCCAGCCCGCCGAGCGGGTTGTTCAGCTCGTGAGCGATCCCCGCGGCGAGCTCGCCTGTGGCGGCGAGGCGGCGCTGCGTCATCGCCGCGGCCTCGGCGCTCCTCACCCGCTCCGTGGCGTCCTGGACCGCCACCTCGAGGTCGCGGTTGTAGCGTTCCAGTCGGGCTGCCATGGCGTTGAAGGTCCGGACGAGGCCACCCAGCTCGTCCTCCTGGCGATCCCGCGCCTTGGCCCGCGCGGAGAGGTCGCCGGCCTCCAGGCGGCCGGCCGCCCGGGCGAGGCCCGCGACCGGGTCGAGGACCGTCCGCCTGAGCAGCACCAGGGTGCTCAACGTGACGCCCGCGAGCACGAGCAGGAAGCCGGGCAGGATGGTCCGCGTTCGCGAGGCCGCGAATTCGATCGGCGCGATCCGGAACCACGCCGCCCCCCACGCCGCACCGCTCGTGGTTAGCACCGGCGCCGCCGCCCCGAAGCTGTTGCTCACCAGCTCGCGACGCTCCACGGCGAGCGCCATCATTCGGAGCGCCTCGTTCTCCTGGAAGTCCGCGGGGCGCTGCGCCCGCCCGAGGGGGTTGAGGTAGACGCCGGCCACGTCGAAGGTGCCGTCCGGGAGCTCTTCTGGCGCCTGGGCGACGATCACGTCTTCGAAGTACCGCCAACCATTCCAGCCCATCACGGCGTCGGGGCGGAGCCGGAGCCCGTCGACCACGTCGTCGAGGTGGTCGCTCAGTTGAAGGGAGTAGTCGTAGGCAATCATCTCCCGATCCGATCGCGCAGCAGACTCGTTGATGACCGCGAGGACCGCGAAGGACACCAGGTTGGCGAGGATGACCGCCGCCGCGATCGGACCACGGATCGACCGACGCCACGGGAGCCCCGCTTGAGCACCGCCTGCCCCCCCCGCTCCGTAAGGGGCGGGGGGCTGACGGTCTGGTCCTTGTTCTGGGTCCGAGGTCATTCTCTGGAAGGGAGAACGGTAAAGGGCCGCTCAGCCCTGAGCGCCGATGGTGCTCATCATCTCCGTCAAGGGCAGGATGAGCGCGATCACGAGGCCGCCGATCAGGACGGCCATCAGCACGAGGATCGCCGGCTCGAGGATCTTGAAGAGCGCCGCGAGCTTCCTGTCCACCTGTTCGTCATAGGCGTCCGCGACCTTGAGCAGCATCGAGTCGAGCTCACCCGTCTCCTCGCCGACGTCGACCATATTGGTCACGACGTCGTCGAAGAGCCCCGTCTCTCCCATGGGGCGAGCGATGCCCTCTCCCTCGCGAACGGTCCGCCGGATGTCCTCCACCGCGTCCACGAGGACCTCGTTGGCGCTCGCATCCCTGACGATCCCAAGGGCGTCGAGGTGCGGGACACCGGCCTGAACGAGCGTCCCGAAGGTCCGAGCGAACATGGCCGTCATGGACCGGTTCAGCACCGTCCCAAGGAACGGGACCTTGAGGAGCACCGCGTGCCAGCCCCTGCGATACCCGCGGTTGCGTTCCGCGGCGACCTTGTGCCCGATGAAGGCGAGCACGGGGACCCCGAAGACGAGGTACCAGTAGGACGTCATGAACCCGCTGAGGCCGAGGAGGATCAACGTCGGCTCGGGGAGGTCCACGTCGAAGCTCTTGAAGATCTCGTCGAAGGTGGGGATCACGAAGATGATCACGGCGGACACCACGACCACGGAGACCATGATCAGGATCGTCGGGTAGATGACCGCCTGCTTGATCTTCGAGCGGATGTCGGCCGCCTTCTCGCGGAACTCGGCGAGGCGATCGAGCACGCGGTCTAGCACTCCACCGACCTCGCCGGCTCGCACCATCGAGGAGTAGAGCGTGTCGAAGACCTTGTCATGCTTGCCCAGCGCATCGGACAGCGGCGCCCCGCCAGAGACGTCCTCGGTGATCTCCCGGAGGATGTCCTTGAACGGACCGGGCTCGGTCTGTCCTTCGAGGATGGTGAGCGCCTTCACCACGGGGATCCCCGCATCGGAGAGCGTTGCGAGTTGCACGGTGAAGTCTGTGACCAGGGTGGCGCTGACCCTGCCGCCCCGCCGCTTGCGAACGGGGGCGTCCCCGGGGGCGCCGGCTACCTGGGCCCGCTTCGGCGCGGGGGTGGATCGCTGGATTCTCTTTGCCATATCAGACGAGCGTCTCCCGGATGACTTCTTCGATCGTAGTGCGCCCCTCGGCAGCAGCCCGCAGGCCGGACTCCCGGAGGGACCTCATGCCGCCGTTGAGCGCCGCCTCACGCAGCTCCTCGATCGAAGCGTTGGCCTCGATCAGTCGGCGCACCTCATCGTCGATCGTCATGATCTCGAAGAGGCCCGTGCGCCCACGGTAGCCCGTGTGGTGGCACTTCTCGCAGCCCTTGCCGTAGGAGAGTGTGCGGCCCCGGACCAGGTCGGCGTCGGGCCCCAGCTCCATCAGCACGTCTTCATCCGGCTCGAACTCAACGCGGCAATCCGCGCAGACAGAGCGGACCAGGCGCTGGGCGACGACGGACTCGAGCGTGGCGGAGATGAGGAAGGGCTCCACCCCCATGTCCACCAGCCGCGTCACCGTGCTCGGCGCGTCGTTGGTGTGGATGGTCGCGAACACCGTGTGGCCGGTCAGGCTGGCCTCCACCGCTGTGGCGCCCGTCTCGCGATCGCGGATCTCGCCGACGAGGATCTTGTCGGGGTCCTGGCGCAGGATCGAGCGCAGCACGGTCGCGTAGGTGACGCCGATCTCATCGTTGATGGGCACCTGAACGATCCCGGCGATGTCGTACTCCACCGGGTCCTCCACCGTGATGATCTTCGTATCCGGAGAGTTGGCCTCCGAGAGCATCGCGTACAGCGTGGTGGTCTTGCCAGACCCCGTGGGCCCGGTGACCAGCACAATGCCGTGAGGCAGCGTGGTCATGGCCCGCAGAGCAGCCTCGTCATAGGGCTGCAACCCCAGAGCCTTGAGGTCCAGGCTGACGGCCGAGCGATCGAGGACCCGCATCACGCAGCCCTCTCCTGAGGCCCCTGGCAAGGTCGCGACCCGCAGGTCTACGGGCCGGCCGTCGATGGCCAGCTCGATGCGGCCGTCCTGCGGCACGCGCCCCTCGGTGATGTCCAGGTCGGCCATCACCTTGATGCGGCTCACCAACGGCACGGCCAGGTGCGGGGGCGGCGCCTCGACCTCGTAGAGCGCGCCGTCCACCCGATAGCGGATCCGGAACACGTCCTCGTACACCTCGAAGTGCACGTCGCTCGCCCGGTCCCGGATGGCACGGTGCAGGATGGAGTTGAGCAGCCGCACCACCGGCTTGCTCTGCGCGGCGCTCTCGGCGTCACCGCCGATCGAGGCGTTCGCCGCGTCGGCGATGGCGTCCGCGAGGGTCGACTCCTCGCCGTAGAGCTCGAGGACCAGGGAGCGGATCAGCTCGCCGTCGGCGACCACAGCGCGGGTCTCGTAGCCCGTGGTGAAGGAGAGGTCCTCGAGGACCGCGGTGTTCATCGGATCTGCGAGCGCCACCAGCAGGACGTCCCCTTCAAGGCGGAGGGGCAGCACTCCGTACGCGTGTGCGGCCGAACCGTCGATGGTGCCGATCGCCTCCTCCGTCGGGCGCTCCTGGCTCAGGTCCACGGTCTCCATACCCGCCTGCTCGGCGAGGGCCAAGGCGATGTCACCGGCGGTGCACGCCCCCATCTCCACCAGCGCCTGACCTATCAGTCCCCCGTGGGTGCGCTGCTCGCCGAGGGCGGCCTGCACCTGGCTCTCACGGATGATCCCGCGCGTCTTGAGGACCTGCCCGAGGAGCGGGCGGCCCGGAGAGGGTCCGCCGTCCGTCACAGCCGCCCCTCCAGATCCCTGGGGTCCTGGGCGTAGTCGAGGGCCGTCTGCGCAGAGATCTCGCCCTCGCGGACGAGATCCATGAGGTAGTCGTCCAGGGTCACCATGCCCATGCGCTTGGAGGTCTGGATGGTCGACTGGATCTTGTTCGTCTCGTTCTTCCGGATGAGGTTCGCGATCGCCGGGTTGTTGATCATCACCTCGAAGCCCGCCACGCGCCCCTTGCCGCCGTTCTTCGGCATGAGCACCTGGCTCACCACCGCAACCAGCGCGACGCTGAGCTGAGCACGGACCTGCTCCTGCTGGTTCGCGGGATAGGCGTCGATGATCCGGTTGATCGTCCGGGCGCTCCCCGTGGTGTGCAGGGTGCCGAAGACGAGGTGGCCCGTCTCGGCCGCCGTGAGCGCCGCGGAGATGGTGTCCAGGTCTCGCATCTCCCCGAGCAGGATCACGTCCGGGTCCTGGCGCAGGGCGCGTCGCATGGCCTCGGGGAAGTCTGGCACGTCCTGACCGACCTCCCGCTGGGTGACCAGCCCTTGGCCGTGGCGGTGATAGAACTCGATGGGGTCTTCGATCGTGATGATGTGCCGGTCGAGGCTCTGGTTGATCCAGTCGATCATCGTCGCCAGCGTCGTGGACTTACCCGACCCCGTCGGCCCGGTGACGAGGACCAAGCCCCTCGGCCGGCGCAGCAGCTGCTGGACCGTATCGGGCAGCCCGATCTGATCGAACGTCAGGAGGTCGCTCGGGATCAGGCGCAGGACGGCGCCGAAGCGCCCACGCTGCTTCATGCAGCTCACCCTGAAGCGGGTCCCCGATTCATGGGCGAGACCGATGTCGGTGGTGCCCACCTCCAGCAACTCGTCCCAGTGCTTGTCGTCGCAGAGCTCGCGGCACCAACGCTCAGCTGTCGCGTCATCCACGACCTCCGTCGAGAGCGACACGAGCTTGCCGTCCACCCGTCCGACGGGTGGCCGGCCAGGGTTCAAGTGGAGGTCAGAGGCGCCGACCTCGATCGACAGGGTCATCAGTTCCTTGGCATTCATGGGAGCTTGTTGGGCCTTCGCCCGCTGCGTCCTCGACGGCGTTTACCGTCAGGCCGAGAGGGACGCCTCCTCCTCGGGACTCAGACCCTCGGTGCCCACGACTCGGAGCACCTCGGTCACGCTGGTGACGCCTTCGGAGACCTTCCGTGCGCCGTCCTCGATGAGCCCACGGAGCGCGCCGGAGGCCTCTGCCGTCCGGCGGACGTCTCCCTGAGACGCACCCCGGAACGTCATGTCCCGGATCGTGTTGTCCATGCTCATGAGCTCGTACAAGGCGACCCGCCCCTGGTAGCCGCTCCCCTCGCAGCTGCGACAGCCGCGCGGCCGCTTGAAGCGAACGTCACTCCCCGCGGCGAGGACCGTGTCCGGGTCCAGCCCGAGGGCGTTGACCTCGACCACGGACGGCGCGTACTCCTCGGCGCAATCGGCGCACAGCCGACGGACCAACCGCTGGGCAAGGACTCCCTGCACCGACGCCGAGACCAGGAACGGCTTGACGCCGAGGTCCGCGAGGCGGGTGAGGGCGCTCGGCGCGTCGTTGGTGTGCAGCGTCGAGAAGACCAGGTGTCCGGTCAACGCCGCCTGGATCGCGATCTCGGCCGTCTCCAGGTCGCGGATCTCTCCCACGAGGATCACGTTGGGCGCACAGCGGAGCATGGCCTTCAGGATGCGCGAGAAGGAGAGCCCGATGCGCGGCTCAACCTGCACCTGGTTGATGCCCCGGATGTGGTACTCGACCGGGTCCTCGGCCGTGATGATCTTCACGTCCGCGCGGTTCAGCTCCTGCAGCGCGGCGTAGAGCGTGGTCGTCTTACCCGACCCCGTGGGACCCGTCACGAGCACGATGCCGTTCGGCCGCGTGATCATCTTCCCAAACCAACGCTGGTCGTCGATGCCGAGCCCCAGGTCGCCCAGACCGAGCAGGCTCTTCCCCCGGTCGAGGAGCCGCATGACCATCGTCTCGCCGTGGTTGGACGGGAGGATCGAGGCACGCACGTCGACGTCTCGACCGCCCAGCTTCAGGCCGATGCGGCCGTCCTGAGGCTTGCGCTTCTCCGCGATGTCCATGCGCGCCATGATCTTGAGGCGACTCATGAGCGGCGCGGAGAGGTGGTCAGGGTGCTCCGCCGCGTCGCGGAGGAGGCCATCGACCCGATAGCGCACGCGCACGCGGCCGTGCCCCGGCTCCACGTGAATGTCCGAGGCGCGCTGGTCCAGGGCCTGCCGGAAGATGCTCGTGACCAGCCGAATGATCGGAGCATCGCTGTCCTCGTCGTCGCCGTCGGTGACGGCGCCCATGGACTCGGCCACGGCGTCCTCGACCCCGGCGCCGTAGGCGGTCGCGATGGCGGCCTTCAGGGCCGAGGGCGCGGCGATCGCACAGGACACCTCGAGCTCCCCGAGGAGGAACTGCAGCTGATCCGCGACGATCCGCTTGAAGGGGTCGTCAATGGCCACGATGAGCCGCCCCCCCTTCTCCATGACCGGCATGATCCCCTGCTCGGTGGCGAAGTCCGCGGGGACCTGCGCCACGACCGCATCGGCGACCTTGCCCTTGGAGAGGTCCACGAACGGCATGCCCTCAGACTTCGCCAGCGCCCGATAGACCGTGGGCTCATCCACGAGTCCGAGCGAGGCCAAGGCCTCCTCCAGGGCCACGCCACCATTTCGCTGGTGGGCCCTCGCGCGCTGGAGATCCACCTCCTGGAGCGCTCCGGAGGCAACGAGGATTTCACCGAGGTCCTGGCTCACGGAGGGTCTGCGAGTGAGGGGTTGAGAGCGCGAGAGCGCGGAGGGAAGGGAGGGGGGCCGCGGGGGCTATCCCCCGCGGCCCCCGATGGTACCGCCCGCGAGCCGGAAACGTATCCGCGCCCGACGACCTGTTGCGAGCCGAGGCCCGCCCGGGGCTCAGCCCCCCTTCTTTTCGCTGGGCACGGGGCGCGCGACGTTGCGGGCCGTCTTACGACAGACGCCGGAGAAGCGCACGAACTCCGAGGGCTTCGTGGGGTGCCCGGTCTCGATCGCGATGCGGCCACGGAACGAGCCGTCGGCGTCGGCCGGCAGTCCGTTCAATCGCAGCTCGATGTCGACGGCGTTGCTGCCGCTCACCGGCTTCACGCTGACCTTGAAGCGGTCGGCCCACTGGAGCGGCTGATTGCCCTCGCCCGTGAGCGTGGCCTTGACGTTGGAGAGGTCAAAGTCGTCCTCATGGCAGGTCAGGCGGACGTTACGGACCACCGGCTGATCCGGCCGGACCAGGCCCAGGGACAGGTACTGCGTCTGAAGTGAGATGGCTCCGAGGATCGTGTAGTTGACGTTCGCGGTGACCTGATAGACGGTCGGAGCCCCAGCCTTGCCCGCGACCTTGTCCGGCAGCTTGGGGTTCTTGGGAAGCTCGACGTCGCTGTTGAGCCGAACGGCGTAGCTCTTCCCGCCCTCCGGCGAGTCCTTCCCGACGGTGAAGGTGGCGCGCCAGACGCTGGCCTTGCCCGATTCATCCGCGTTCACCGGGACGAAGTCCATGGACAGCCCCGCGGGCAGCGGGATCGGCCGGGTGGGGTCCTGGGCGAGCATGATGCGATCCCCGTTCGACGTCCGGAAGTCGATCGTGCCGGTCCGCTCGGTGCCCTCGCGGATCTGGCCGAACTGGAGGAACGGCGGCGAGGCCACCAAGAACGGCTCCACGTTCGCCGCGAGGGAGAGCATCGTGACGCCGGTCTTGCCGTCGTTCGAGTAGACGTTGATCCGGACGTTGGTCTTGTTCTTCTTGCTCTTGGTGTCCAGCGTCGCGCTGATCTGGACCTCCGAGCCCGGCGCGATGGAGTCCCCGAACGTGTAGAGCGCGGGGGTCTCTTCACCCACGGCGAGGATCTTGACCTCCCCCAGGGTGCAGCCACAGGTCGGGCTGGCCTGGGAGATGACGACCGGCTCCGAGCCGTTGCTCTGGAGCTTGAAGGTGTGGATCAGCATGTCCCCCTGCCGCGCGCGACCGAAGTCGTGCTTCTCCATACCGAAGGGGATCTCCAGCTTGGCGTTCGGGTTCCGCGGCGGGCGCGGCGCGGCCGCGGGCTTCTTGCCCGAGGACTGCGCCTGCTTCATCTTCGCCTCGTACTTGGCCTTCTGAGCCATCTGCTCGGGCGTCATCTCGGCAGCCCCGGCCCCCGGGGCCACGAGCGGCGCGCCTCCCAACTTGGCGGCCTTCTCGCTCAGGTCCATGCCCGGCTGTCCCTTCGCTCCCTTCACCGGGACCGGCCCGGCCGAAACCTTGGGCGAGACAATGCCGCCGCGCGAGCTCCGCGCCGTGCCGGGGATGGACGCCGGCTTGGGCGGGGCGCCGCGACCGGAGAGGCGGCTCCGCTTGACCGGGCTGCTCTTCTGCGGAGCCGCGCCCTTCTTCGGAGCGTCCTGGCCCTTGGCGGCCGCTTTCTCCTTCTGAGACTCCTTCTTGGCGACTTGCTTCTGCGCCGAGGCGTCGTCCTGCGGCCCCGCCATGGCGGCTGGAGCGGCCCACAGGTGGAGGGCAAACCCCAAAGAGGCGAGGGTCAGAAGTCGAGCGGCGATGCCGAGGTTCGAGGGGCGAACGTCGGCGCTGTGGGGTGCGTGATCGAGCATGGGTTCTACGAGTGAGATTCGGGCGCTAGAAGATTGCCAGCAGTACCGACGGGGAGCGGGTCTTTTTTGAGGTTCCGTCGGTCCCGGGATCGCTACAAGGGGTGTCGGGGGGTCAGCCCCCGTTCGTTATCGGCAGGTCGGGACCAGGAGTCACAGGCGGGTATGAATCGGAAGCATCAAGAATCGGGGGGCGGCAAAGTGTCGCCTCCGCGGAAGGCCCTCCGGCAGGGAGCGGTCATTGGGGTCTCTGGATCGACCACGGGCCATGCGCGGAGCTGGAAGGCCCTCTTGGGACTCCTGGTGGTTGGACTCACGACGGCCTGCAGGGTTCCCCCCCCCACGGTTCAACAGGGGTTGGAGTTCGGATTTCGAACCCCCAAACAGGCCTTCGAATCCTGGCGTACGGCCGTTCAGGGCGACCTGTTGGTGGAAGAGTACCGGTGCTTTTCCCGGCGCTGGAGGGCCAGGAACGGCGTCACCCTCCTCAAGTACGGTGAGGCCCGGGACGAGCTGCTGAGCGAGGTGCCCAAGCTCAGGTGGGCCCTGTACCGCGCCGACGCCGCTGAATTCCTGGACCGCCAGGAGCGCTCGGCCCTGCTCGTCGCACGGGTCCCCGGCCCGCTGTGGGTCAACGACCAGTACCTGCTGGTCACGCTCCGCCGCCAGGGCTTCTGGGAGCTCTCCGTCGAGGACACCCCGCTCGAGCCAGAGTTCGGGGATCAGGTGGAGGACCCCTTCCGAGCCCAGCTGTTCTGGTTCGACAAGGAGGGCGATCGCTTCTTCGTCATCGTCGACGAGTTCGGCGCCCGAACCGAGGGCGCAGACCCCGACTCCATCCACCTCGTCGCCGCCGGCTGGGAATGGAAGATCGACGACTTCACCGTCGTGGACGAGCTGCCCGAGGGCATCGAGTCCATCGAGTGATCGTCAGCGGCTGGAGGCCTCCCTCTCAAGGAACGCCTCCATGGGGAAGTCCACCTTGATGGGATGGCGCCCCGGCTCGCCGGGGATCTCCACGAGGGCGGGGCTCCCATCGAGCCGGATGGTGATGGCCCGGCGCACGTCGACGGGTGCCAGCCACCAGGCCACGGAGTACGCGCCGCCGCGGGCCAGCGCGAGCTCCGCCTCTCGCCCCGTCAACTCCACCACCTGGGGGCCGGCGAGGGCGCCGATGGACTCCCCCTCCTCCGCGTAGTCGACGGTAGGGCTCAGCTCCAGGGGGCGGAGAGAGAGCCGAACGCTCCACGCCGCGGGATCCGGCATGGGTCCGACGGGCTCGAACACGGCCCTCACCCCCGGACCGAGGTGGAGTTCCTGGTCTTCAAAGATCCCTTCGAAGAGCTCGGTCGCCGCTCCAGGCACGAGGGGGACAACGTCAAGGCAGGGCCCGGTCGCGGGGAAGATCGCGCGCCCCCTCTCGATGACCGCGTCCCCGGTGAAGGTGCTGCTCGCGCTCCCAGCCGGGCGCGCCTCCCGCCAGACCAGATGCCCCGCCGGAGAGGGAGCTCCCGCATCGTCGAAGACGCGCAGGTCGAACCAGTGAAGGCTCGCACCGAGCCGGATCGGATCCAGGCGCGGGTCCAGAGGGGCCTCTTCCCCAAAGACCACACCCTCGGCCCGCCAGACCTCCGCCCCGCTGCCAAGTTGGACCGCCACCGAGCCGGTTCCCTCCGGCAAGCCGACGACCTCGAAGGCCCCGGTCGGGCTGACCTCGACCACCCGGCGGACCGCGAGCGAGCCGTCGTGGGCCTGCGCCTTCACCGCCACCCTCAACCCGTCCAGCGGGCGCGCGACCCCGGCCTCGCCGTCCCCCTCCGGCCTTGCCTCGAGAGCGACACGGCCCCGAATGGCGCCGGGGAGATGACGCACGTTGTTGAACAGGAACTGGGGGTCGCTCCGGAACACCACCTTCGTCCCGCCGCACTGGAACGGGAGCGCCCCCACGGCCCACAGGAGGCCTGTCAGGCAGAAGAGCTGGAGGAACGTACGGAGCGGCAGCGACACGGCAAGAAGCCTACCCGGTCCTCGACACCACGGGACAGACGCGCCCCTGGCCGGCCGCGATCACTTCGCCCGCGATCGGAGCCAGCGTACCGAGGATCCCTGGACGGCCTCGAGGGCCTCTCCGCGCCCCTGCTCTCGGGCGCGGGTGAGGTCATCGCGGTTCGCCTCACACCACTCGCACCCCACCTCGTCCACGTGGAAGGCGATGAAGCGCGCGGCGCCAGGCTCAAGGCCCCCGTCCAGCCAGCGCGCGATCCAGCGGCGGGACGGGCAGGACACCCGGCGTTCGCCCCAGACCGACTGGACGTCCATGGGCGCGTCGGCGTCCGCGGCGAGCCCGTCGAGGGAGGCGGCGATCTCCGCCGCGCCGTCCTTGGCGAGGAGCAGCTCACGGATCTTCTTGAGCGCACGGAACTTGATCCCGGCCACCGAGACCTCGTCCCGAAGACCCAGGGGCTCCCAGAGGTCCCGGTTCCGCATACCGCCGCGCAGCAGGCCCTCCACGACCATCAGCCGATCCATCTCGCCCGCCGACCAGGTCAGCTCGACCCACTCCTGGAGCGCGGCGGCGAGCAGGTCTCGCCCCCGGTCCGCGAGGTCCGTCCGCCGGATGATCCGGCTCGGGGTCTGATCGTCGCTCGCCAAGCTGTCGACGTCGAAGCTCGCGGCGGTCCCGTCGTCCCCGCCACCTCGGCCTCGGACCTCGTGGCGGCGGAGCTGGTCGATCGTCCGGTTCCGGCAGATCCCGAAGAGGAACTGCTCGAAGCTGTAGGCCGGATTGAAGGTGCCGATGCCGCGCACCGCGCCCAGGAACGTCTCCTGCACCACGTCCTCTCGCGCCTCAGCGTCCGCGACGCGGCGCGAGACATAGGAGAGCAGCCGTCCCGCGAAGGCGGCTTCGACCTGGGACCACTCGCCCTCGTCGAACGCAGCGAGCCGCGTGGGATCGGGGCTCCAGTCGGCGTCCGTCATGATCCCCACCCCAGCTGCTCCACCGCGTTGATCCCCAGCAGGCCGAGCACGGTGGCGCCGAACCCGATGGTCGCCATGAGGAGGAGGAAGAGGGCGAAGCGAGAGGAACGACCGAGCCAGCCGCCCTGCCGGCTCCGGACGAGCTGATCAGAGATGGAGCGGTAGCCCGCGAGCACGCCCCGCATCACGGCCACCACCGAGCCCACGAACACATCGAAGGCGACGCGGTTCGTCTCGGCGAGGGTCCCCGTCAGGCCGCCGGTCACCCGCGGAGGCACGGGGATCACAGCAGGCACAGAGACCGCAGAGGTCTCCTCCAGGGTCGGCACCTTCTGGCCGGCGTCCCGGCCTCGGGACTCCGCCGCCAGCTCCGCGACCAGGGCACGGGCGCGGCTCGCGGGGCCGCGCTCCGCGCCGGATCCAGTCTCCGCTGGACCGGATCCCGGTGCCGCCTGATCCGCCGCCTGGTCGGCTCCCGCGTCGACCTCGAACCCGCCCTCGAGGAGCGACCGACCGAGCGGTGCCGGCTCCGGGTTGGGGCTGAGCGAGGGGGCGCCCCCCACCGTGAGGCGAGGGACCTCGAAGGTGATCTCGTCCCCTGCGCGCGCGGATTGGCCGAGCATCCCCAGCACCTCAAGCACGCTCTCCGGCCGGTCATTCGGATCGAGGCGCAGGCAGGCCAGCGTGGCCTCGCGCGCGACCTCCGGGAAGCCCTCGGGGAGGTCAGGGGGGTCGTCGTTGTCGCGGACCACGAAGGCACCGCCCGCGCGGCCTTGGAAGGGGACCCGCCCCACCAGCGACTCGTAGAGAATGACGCCGAGGCTGTAGATATCCGCCCGGTGGTCCGCCCGTTGCAAGAGCATCTCCGGCGCCATGTACAGCGGCGTACCCCGTCCGAACGTCAGCGTCATCCGCCCGCCCTCAAGCAGTTTTGAGAGCCCGTAGTCCCCGAGGCGCGCGCTCTCCCCACGGATGAAGATGTTGCTGGGCTTCAGATCGAAGTGAACGATACGGCGCTCATGCAGGGCGACCAGCCCGCGTGCCGCCTGGGTCACGTGGCCCAACGCCTCATCCATCGTCAGCCGCCCCTCCTTCAGCCGCCGCGCCAGCGTCTCCTCACCGGCGTACCCCATGATTAGATAGGGCACCCCCATCACCGACCCGAGGTCCTCGATGGTGACCAGGTTCGGGTGATCGATGGCCGCGAAGCTGCTGACCAGGTCGAGCTCCCGCTCCATGGCGGCGCGCTGGTCGTCGTCGTCCACCTTCAGGAACTTGATGGCGTACGGCTTCCCGATGGAGGTCTTCCGAGCCTTGTAGACGTCACCGAAGGCTCCGCCGCCCAGCCGGTTCTCGATCTCATAGCCGGCGATAAAGTCCGGCTGACGGAACGAGTTGTAGAACGCCTCCCAATCCATGTCAGAAGACGAGGCTAGCGGGGAAGGAGCCCGAACGCGACGTGCAAGCACGCGCCTGCCGGAAGTCCCGCCTCCTCAGCCGTCTCCCGGCCCAGTTCGAGCACGGGGTCCTGGCTGCGGCACGCGCTCCAGGATCGGAGCTCTGCGGCCGTGCCCCGGCCTCAGGAGCTTCGGGCCGCGGGTGCGGCGCGTCGACCCGAGGAGAGGGCGGCCCTGAGGCTCGCCGCCTCGAAGCCAAGACTGCGGGAGCCCCACCGCCCGGCGTGCCTCACGCAAGCCCCCCATCGACGCGGCCTGCGCTCAGCGAGACCTAATCAGCTGGCGTCACTCAGTGGGAGTCACTCGGCAGCAGTCACTCAGCGGGGTGATCTCAGAGCGCGGAGACGACGATGCCGCCGCCCGCCTCGCGCGCCTCAAGGAACGCCTCTCGGGCGGCGCCGTAGAGGTCCTCGCGCTGGTCGATGTCAGGGCTCGGGTAGTTCCCGATACCGATGGCGATGTCGATGCGGTCGCCCACCAGGTCCAGCAGGCGGCGCTCATCGGCGCTGTCCGCCACGCGTCGGGCCATGATCTCCGCACCGTCCGGTCCCGTGTTCGGGAGGAGGAAGAGGAAGGAGTTCTCGTCGAAGCGCCCCAGCACATCGGTGTCGCGGGAGGCGTCGAGGAAGATCGCGGCCAGCTCGCGTAGGACGTCGTCGGAGGCCTGGCTCTCGAAGCCGAGCATGGCGCAGGCCAGCGGCGCGTGGAAGCGACGCGCTCGCTTGAACTCCTCGTCGAGCTTGTAGGAGAGAAACGAGAAGTTGAAGAGCCCCGTCACGGGGTCGATGACGGCCTTGAGCAAGGCGTCATCTCGGCTCTGTCGCTGGGGCGGCTCGGTGCTCGAGAAGGCCGCCCCGGTGATGAGGGTCTCAAGCAGCGCCTCGGGGAGCTGGTCCTCACGCGCCGTGCCGCGGTCCTGGGTGGGCAGCGTCGGGCGCGGCCCGCCGTTGAGCCCCAGCAGGGACGTGAGCTTGCTGGCGCTGATCGGACGCGAGAGAGACCCGGTCGCGCCGCAGAAACGCGCGATGGATTGCGCCTCCGCGTTGTTCTGATCGACCAGCAGGAAGGTACGACAGCGCGTCCGACCCGAGAGCTGACGGAGAACCTCGTAGACGTTGCGGTCGTCCGGCCCCGTGGTCCGCATCCAGGCGTCCACGATGACCAGGTCCCCAGGGGCCGGGGGCGCCTCGATGAGCTCCCTCCAGTTCTCCACTTGGGCGACGCTCCACCCGGCGAGGGCGTCGTCCCTCAGCGAGGAAGACTCGATGGCCGCCCTGGCTGAGGCCAGCACGGAGTCGTCGTGGGTCGCGATGCGGATGGAACGGAGGCCGTCGCCCATGGGAGGTGTCGTTGCAGTGCCCCTCTCTCGAGGGGACGATCTGGGGTCTCGTCGCGGGGCTGGCGCCCGCTCTTGAACGAGGGTGCAGATCTGGCACCTCGGATTCAAACGACACGGGGGCGAATCCGGGTCCATCCCCGCGACTCCGACCGCAGGGCCTGCGCCCCGAGCCCTCAAATCTGGGCCCCGTGGCCCCCAACGCCCTGGCCAGGCCTTCCCATCCGAACCTTCCTACTCGGGCCTCACCGTTCGGATCCGCCTGGCTTGATCCCCCTCGCTGGATCCTCCGCGCGGGCTCTTCCGCGCTGGGTCTTCCGCGCTGGGTCTTCCGCGCTGGGTCTTCCGACCTGGAGCTTCCAATCTCCATCCTTGGATCCAGCCCTACCGATCGCCGCCGCGCGAGCGTTGGCGTTCCGACGAGGCCCTCCCGATGGGCACTTCCCAATCGGGCCTCGGCCCCTTCCTCCACGCCGCCCCACCGTCGCTGGGAGTCCGTCGCCGGGAGTCCGTGGCTGAACGCCATGGATCGACGATTGGACGGCTCCTGGCCGCCGCATCACCTGGCGTGCGCGGCCGCCGCGATCCGCCGGCCACGGACGCCGCTGGCCCGGGCCAGAGCGTCGGGACCCTGAGCTGGGACGAAGGCCCCACGCCGAGGACTCGGGGGGGCAACCCAGAAAGGGGAAGCTGACCGGGGAGGCTGACCGGGCCCTGGCGAAGCTCAGGCGGTCGCGGCGCTCAGCTGGAGAGCTCTTCCATCCACTCTTCAGGGATGTCGTAGTTCGCGTAGACGTTCTGAACGTCCTCGTTGTCCTCGAGGCGATCAATGAGCTTCAGGATCTTCTCGGCGTCCGACTTCGACGCCACCTCGATCGTGTTCTGCGGAACGTAGCCCGTCTCCGCAGAGAGGAGCACCGCACCCCCGGCCTCGAGGGCGGTCTTCACGTCCAGGAAGTCGGACGCGCCCCCAAACACCGTCGCCACGTCGCCCTCCACAAGCACGTCATCCGCGCCTCCTTCAAGCGCGATCTCCATGAGCGCCTCTTCGTCCAGCACCTTGCCGTCGAAGTCGTCCGCCGCCTGCTCTCCGGTCATGTCGACCACGAAGATGGACCGGAAGTCGAACATGAACGAGACCGAGCCGCTGGTGCCCATGTTGCCGCCACCGCGCTCGAGGGCGAACTTGACGTCCGGCGCCGTTCGGTTGCGGTTGTCGGTCAGGCACGAGATCAGGAGCGCGACGCCGCCGGGAGCGTACCCCTCGTACATGAGCTCCTCGAAGTCGTCGCCGTCCTTGGACCCAGCCCCGCGCTTGATCGCGCGCTGGATGTTGTCCTTGGGCATGTTGGCTGCCCGCGCCTTCTCCACCGCGTACTTCAGCTTGATGTTCGTGTCGGCTTCGGAGCCGCCCTGGCGAACCGCGGAAATGATGTTCCGGGCCAGCTTGCTGAAGATCTTGGCTCGCTTGGCGTCCACCGCGTTCTTGCGGTGCTTGACGTTTGATGCGTGAGAGTGGCCTGCCATCGCTCGGAGAGGAAGGGGGTCGGAGGGAGACCAGCGCCAGTGCGCCGGGTTCCCACATGGTAGCGGGACAGGAGTGCAGGACTCCCGATGGGATCAAAACGGTCACGCCCGCCTCTGCGGGAAGCCCAGCCCGAAGGCCAGGGCTCGCGCAGGGGCGGGCGTGGTGGGGCGGCGCGTCCGGGAGGACGCAGCGCGGATCAACGCTTCGAGAACTGGAAGCCGCGACGGGCGCCGCGACGACCGTACTTCTTCCGCTCCTTCATACGTGAGTCACGGGTCAGCAGACCCTCTTCACGCAGGACGTCGAAGGACGCCGGGTTGATGTTCTTCAGCGCGCGAGCGATGCCGAGCGAGACCGCCTCGCTCTGGCCCGTGGGGCCCCCGCCGTTCACGTTGCAGAACACGTCGTACATCTCGGTCGAGCCCGTGGCGACCAGGGCCTGGCCGGCACGCTGACGCGACTGGGTGGTGACGAAGTAGTTGTCCATCGGCTTGCCGTTGACAACGAAGCCGCCGGCGCCGGGCTTGAGACGGACGCGGGCGATCGCGGTCTTGCGGCGACCGAGGCCCCAGGTCCAGGGATTGATGACTGCCATTGGAATCTGGTCCTTGGATCAGAGGGATTCGACCTTGACCGGCATCTGAGCCCCGTGCGGGTGCTCTTCGCCAGCGTAGACCTTGAGGTTACGGAGGAGGTCCCGGCCCAGACGGGTCTTCGGGAGCATCCGGCGCACAGCGAGGGTGACGATGTCAGCAGCACGACGCTCGGCGACCTTCTCGATCGCGACGTGCTTCTGGCCATCGGGGAACCCCGAGTAGTGCCGGTAGATCTTTTCGGTGCCCTTGGAGCCGGAGAGCTTCGGGCTCGCCCCGTTGATCACCACGACGTGGGCTCCCGTGCGCTCGCTCGGGGTCCAGGTCGGGCGGTCCTTCCCTTGAAGGACGGTGGCGATCTTGGCTGCCATGCGGCCAAGGTTGTTCTCTGTGGCGTCAAAGAGGAGCCAGCGCTCCTCGACGTCGTCGCGTCGTACGTGTGTGGTGGTCATGGGTCGCGGGGCCGCATCAGGAGCGGCGCGGGGGGCCCTGGAAGGGCGACCGCCGGAGGGGCAGCCGTCCCCTGGGGACGGCGCTGGCGTAGACCGCCAGACGCATTGCACAACGCCGGGACACAGGTCTCAGCGCAGCACGAGGGCGAGAAGATTAGAGGTCCGGCCACGCCGCCGCAACGGTCGAGAGCCGATTCCTCCAAGAGCTTCCCTCACTGGACTCCCCCACTGGGTCGATTCAACGTTCCCCGGAGGGCGCGGCTCCGGTGAGCCGCAGCCACACCTCCGGCCCCCGGGCATGGGAGCGGGCGTGGGAGCTGGAGTGGGAGCTGGCGGAGGAGGGGCCCGGGGAGGGGCCTGAAGAGGGGCCTGGGGAGTCGCCCGCTCTCCCAGAGCGCGTCCTCGGGCCCACGAGGCCTCCAAAGGCCCCTTCGGACAGCCTCCCGAGGATCATCCAGTCCGCCCCATCCGCCCCCCCGTGGGCCCATGCCGGGGGCCTCCCCAAGGAGCCCTGAGGGCCTTCAGGGCCCGCGGGCGGCTCAGGGAGCCGGCCCACCCCTCCCTCATGCGGCGCCAAGTCGCCGCGGTCTCCCATGCCCCAGGAGCCGATCCTTCGCCACCCGGCGGGCCCCTCGCGGACCCAGGCGGAGTCCATATTTCCCCAACCGTTGATCGCAGGCCTCAGGACCCTCAGCCCGACGTCCAGTGGGCGCACAAGATCCGCAACCACCCCCTCCCCGAGGACCATCTCGAAGCGCCCCCGGGAGACTGTCGCGTCCAGCAAGCACCGCCGGAGCCCCGCGCCCCAGAGCTGGATCGAAGCAGCGCGTGGCCCCAGCCCCTCGATCACCAGCCGCTGCCTCACCCGATCCACCTGCAGCCAGGTCTCGGCCCCCACGGCCCCCTCGAGGCACCGCACATGGGGCACCCCGGGCGCCCGCTCGCCCAGGACCGCCGGCTCCCCGAGCCCAGCGGAGGGGACGACGAGCCGCGCGAGCCCGAGAGCCAACAGGAGCCCGAGCGCCGCCCCCTGGGCGGCGCCCAGAAGGGGCCGAAGCGCACGGGACCTCGCCCGCACGCCGAGGAGGCAAAGGAGGCTGCCCCACGCCAGCAGGAGACCGGCGGAGGGCGGTGCCGGGCGCGATCCGAGGGGCACGGGGGGCCGCTGGCGCCCGGCGAGGGTGGTCGGCGGGACCCAAGCAGGACCGACTTCAGCGCGGATCCGCCCGTCGGAGCCGGGCGGCTGGACCCCGTCGATCTCCGCCGAGACGGCGCCAGGCGCCCGGTCCACGGGAGCCGGGATCCAGGCGTGTAGACGACGCGAGGCTCCCTCCACCAGATCGGCGCGCACCTCCACGGGAGGGGCGTCGCCGATACGCAATTGACCGGAGCGGAGCGGACCCTCCAGGTCGAGGACCATGGGCAGTACCTCCACCGCCAGACCGGAGGCCAAGGAGGAAGGCTGCTGCGGCCCTCCAGCGCCGAGCAGTCCGACCGCCCCGGCAAAGGCCAATGCAGCCGCCGCTCCTGCCCATCCACCGAGCCTCCCGAGGAGCACGAGCGCGGCCGACACTCCACCCAGCGCGACCCCAGCCACTGCGGCTGCGGCAGGCTCCGACTCCGCGGCGGCGGCGCTGGCTGTGGACGCTGCCAGAACGCCGAACAGCGCCACCGAGGCGGTCGCCACCGAGAGGTCGAGCGAGCTCCGAGCGAGGGTGGAGCGCGTCGGAGGCGGCCACCCAAAGCACCCGACCCCCGCCAGCAGGAGCAGTACGACGGCGCCATCGACTCCACGCCACGGAGCCAGGCTCAGTCCGAGGGCCTCCGGGACCGTTAGCACGACCGTGGCGATCAGCCCGAACAGGAGGGCTCGGAGCGTGAATGCGCCTCCGCCCAATGGTGTGGGCGCAGCACCCTGGCGGCGGTCATCGCCTCCATCCACGCCGTGCCCCTGGCCAGGGTCACGATCGAGGCCGTTGGGGGAGCCCCGATCTGGGTCCAGAGCTGGCCGTCCCCGCGGGCTCAACGGCCCCCATCCGGGCTCCCTTCCCAGCGAGCCTTGAAGTCGAGGACGTCCTCCTCGGACAGCAGGACCGGGTGGTCGAAGCGCGCGTCGAGCAGCCGCCAGCCATCACCATCTCGACCCTGACCGAGCGCTCCGCGCAGGTGACCCCACTTGAGGTTGACCGGCAGCTCGCCCTCATGGAGCGGGTGCGGCGGGCGACCGAAGAACACACGCCGGCCCTCCTCCAGCTCAATCACGACCCCGCCGGGGAGTCGCCGGGGCGAAACGGAGCCTCCCTCACGATCGAAGATGGGCGCGTCCGCCGCCGAGGCGTCGATCACCACCCGGCCCAGCTCGCGAAGATCGTCGGGGCCGAGGTGCCTCCACATGGAGTCCGCCACGTCCAGCGCCGCGAGCAGCTCGGGGACGCTCACCGCGTCGCCGGGCCGGACCTGGCCCTGCTCGCGATCCAGGAGGTCAAGGGGGCCCAGGGCAGGCAGCCAGCCTCCATACGCGAGGTGAGGCGTGATCGAGTACCCGCCGAGCACGGTCCCGTCGCTCGCCACGGGCAGGAAGTCCCTCCCGCCCACGCGGACGCAGGCCACGGGTTCCCGAAGCCGGACGGGCAGGTTCAGCCCATCGGGCCAACGGACACTCGGCGTCCCCACGGCCTCGATGAAGGGGAGCGATTCGACCCGGGCCGCCAGCTCGGCGATCGCCTCCTGGTCATCCGCGTCCACGGCATCGGCCTCGAGCAGGAGCTGCTCCAGCGCCTCGTACCACTCGTCATTCAGCCAGGGAGCGTCCGTCTGGAGCCCGTAGCGAGTGACGTCGATTCGGGCCAGACCGCGGTCCCGGGCGTCCGCCTCGAGCCATCGGAGACCGACGAAGAGCGACAGGAAGAGCAGCGCGAAGGGGACCCAGGTTGGCACTCGACCGGCCTCGGAACTCCACGTCACCCCCTCGCCCCCGGCCGGGCGCGATGCGTGCATGTTCCGAAGCAGCGGGTGAGCGATCAACGGTCCCGGGGGACGAGCGCGGCACCGGTCGCCCGCGCCGAACTCGATCCCCGCTCAGTTCCGCGTCGGAGCGAGCTGGGTGTCGATCGTGGCCCCGGGGACCTCGATCGGAATGGCGCTCGGGCCCTCGGAGACGGCCTGCGGGCCGAAGTTGCCGCCAGAGCGGCCACCGAGGCGCTTGGTGGCCTCCTCGATGAAGAGGTCGAGGGCGACCTGCATCTCGACCACCTGCTCCCGTGAGAGCGCGACGGCCTTGGCGCCGCCCTGGGAGTGGAGCTCGTGGCCGAGGAGGCGCGAGACGAGCTTGAGTTGCGCCAGGTGGCGCTCGAGGTGAGTTCCGTGTTTGTGCTGTGAATTCATGGTCCCTCCGGGGGCGTGCGGACCCCTGGTCTATCCCATGGCCGAGGCCGGAACAAGGACGAGGCCTGAGCTTGCGGAGGAAGTCGGTTCCGAGCCCCCGCCCTTCGACCGGTCGAGCAGCCATTGCACCCTCGAAACTCCCCGCGCATCCCCCATCCGCCATCCGCCACCGCACGCCCAAGGCGAGCCCCTCCCCGAATCACCGAAGAGGCCGTCAGAGCCCGACCACCGCCGGCCGGCATGACCCGGACCACTCGGTCCACCCCCCCCCGCGTGAGGGGGCCGGGGGCCCTTCGGCTTCCGCCCGCGCCCCCTGCCCGTGCTCACGGGCCGAGGGGCGGGGCTGGATCACTGGAAGTCGATGGTGAGACCGTCGGTGAAGTTGGAGGTCGCCTGGCCTGCGACCGAGTCCCGGTACCAGGCCTGGTAGCTCCAGGTGTCTCCCGAGGCCGCTGCAACGAAACCAGTCGGCTGAGGAATCGCCGTGAGGTCGAGGGGCAGGGAGATCCCGCCGGCGGCGTCCGCCTGCTGGATCTGTCCGGCGCCCACGTAGCGGCCGATCGAGCCGCCGAGGCAGAGGTTGCCCTGGCTCCCACCGGGGTTCTGGGCGAAGCCGGTGGCCTGGCTCGTCAGGAAGAAACCGAACGAATTGGGCGCCAGGCCGCTGGCTGTCAGGGCCAGGTCGTTGTCCGCCGCGACGGAGCTGCCCTGGGCGCTGATCGACGCCTCGAGGCCGAGGCTGTTCAGGTTCGCGCCGCAGTAGTTCGCGCCGAGCCCCGGGAGCGTCACGGAGACCTCGTCCACGAAGAACTGGGCCAGGCTTCCGCTGTTCGCACCGTTGACCACCGCGAACTGCAGGGTCACGCCGCCGCTGACGTCCGCCCCCGCCACCGCAGTGAAGGTGAACGGCTGCCAGGAGCCGGTCAGGTTCAGGGGCCCACCGGTGAGGATCTCAGCCGACGAGACGCCGCCGCCGTTGATCTCGGAGAAGAACTCGGCGAACGCCACCCCGCCGTTGGCGAAGGTGCCCTTGGCCGAGAAGCTGATGGTGACCACGTCGCCGGGGCTCACAGCGCCGACGCCCAGGTTGGCCTGCTTGATGACGGCAGCGGTGGTCTGGTCGGGGTTGAAGACCTCTCCCCCGAAGCTGCCGCTGCTGGCATCCGAGGTCGCAGCGAAGGTGGAGTTGGGAGTGGGGAAGGACACCCACGAGCTGGTGTCCCCCGTCTCAAAGCCACCGTTGACGGTGAGCTCGGTCTGCGGGGCGGCCGCTGCCACGCCGACGGACAGGGAGCTGGAGAGGGCGAGGATGGCAGCGGGCGCGGAGAGCTTCATGGGGGTCAGGCCGGTGGATTCGGGGAGATTTGAGCGAGGACCGGCGCGTACCTGCGGCGCGCGGGGGCCCTCCGGTAGAGGGTACGCGGCACCGACTCGCGACTGTCTGCCCAAACCAGATCGCAGCCCCGCCGGGCCAGTCTGGGACTCGCGCTAGTCCACGTCGACGCGGCACCAACGCCAAGGTGCGACCCGGCGTCGCACCCGAAGGGCCCGCTCACCGGCGCCCCACCCTCGAGGATGTGCGGGTCGCTCCGCCGTCTACGCGCTCGGCCCGGCGAGTACCGGCCGCCGGAGGCTGACGCCTAGACCTGCTGGCGGCGGACGGACCAGATGAAGCCGTCGTACCAGAAGTGCATGACCGAGACCACGAGGGTCAGGGCCCACAGCGCCGTGAGGCTGGTGTCCATCACCTGAACGCCGAGGCCGTAGGCGGCCGTCAGCCCCACGAAGAGGGCCAGCGTCATGGGCTGCGCGAGGCGGCGCCCCTGCAGCCGGAAGAGACGGGCCATGTTGCCCTTCTCAGACCACCACACGATCCCGAAGTACTGGAGCGCGTGGAAGAGGTTCATGATGAAGAAGGCCTCCCCGAAGCTGTTGAAGCCCCAGGTGTAAATGGAGCACGCGCCCGTGCTCGCGAGGAGCCACGTCTTCTGCATGGAGACCCGATATCCCTGACGCTGCAACCGAGCGTAGGCAAGGACGTAGTACCCGAGGAAGGCCGTCCCGAGGGCCACCAGCGACCACGTGAACCACGCCTGGTTGCCTTCCATGAACGCGGGCACCGCGTTGAACATGGTGGCCCCCACCTCCTCGAACTCTTCGAAGTCCTCGAAGTGATCGATCATCGTGACGCCGCCGAGGATCGGCCCCGCGTACAGGAGCTGGTTCAAGAGCTGATCGAGCCGCCGGCCCGCGTCGCGGTCGTTGCCAGCCTTCATGTCGTAGATCCGGGCGAACCCGAAGGTCTGCATCCCCGAGTGGTAGACGTCCCAAAAGGTGGCGAGCACCGAGACCGAGATCAGGACCCAGGGCGAGGCGAGCATCGCGGCATACAGGACCACCGGCACCGCCAGGAAGCGGGCGGGGTAGAGCCGGCGGATCTGAGGGTCCCCATGACTCCTGAAGAACACGGCTACAAGGTGGGCGTGGATGAACACACCGATCAGGAGCGAGGCCCATGAGAACTCCTCGCCGAGGAGCTCGACCTCTCCGTCGCTGAAGGTCGTCCCCGAGATCGCGGCCCCCACGATCAGCGCGAGAGCCGGCGGGAGCAGGAAGAAGGTGAGGTCGTAGCGTGGGCTGACGATGTAGCGGGAGGAGCCTCCCTCCTTGGACTCGGACGCCGGCGCTCGGCCGAGGCTCCGCCCGGCCTCCTGCGCCGCGTCGGCCCCCGGCGCGAGCAGCTCTCCTGCTCCCAGGCCGGCGGCGCCTCCCGCCGTCGCAGGCAAGGGAGCAGGCGGCGATGGCGGGGGTTGGCACCGCGTGGCCGGCGAGGCAGCGGCCGGGGCCCCAAGAGGCTGCCCTTCGGCGGGCTCCGAGTGGGCAGGAGTCGCCTCCGGAGCCACCGCGGGGCGGCGCTCATCGGTCGGCGAAGAGGCGGGCGGGCGGCGACGGGGCATCGTGGGATTGGTATCGACCAGCGCCGGGGGGGCGCTGAACCCTCCAGCAGCCTGGCTCCAAACGCCGGGCGTCGGCGCGGCCCCCGAAGCCCCGTGGGGCAAGGGGGCGCCGGCGGAATGTCCTAAGATGGACGCCCCATGACCCAGCTCGAGCACCTGCGACAGGACACCGGCGACCTCCCCTGGGCACCCGGAGGGACGCCCGGCGTCGAGGTGCAGCTCCTCGCGCCTCCTGACGCTCAGGACTCCGCCCGCACCACGCGGGTGCGGCTAGCGGCGGGAGCCCTGTGGGCTCCGGACGATGGCGTCGCCGTGCTGGTGCTTGAGGGCTCCTGGTCCACCTCCCACGGCGAGCTCGCGCCCGGGGAGTATGGCCGCATCCCGTCGAGCTCCGGTGAGGTCACAGCCAGCGCCGAGGGCTGCACGCTCTTCGTCAAGAGCTATCCCGCCGGTGACCCTGGCGCCGAGCTCCCCCACCTACACATCGCCTCTGCGGGACAGCCCTGGCTCCCCGGCCACGGGGGCCTCCGCGTCAAGCCGCTGGCTGACGACCCGCGCCACGGCGCGGCCCTGGTCCACTGGCCAACCAATGAGCGCTTCGTACGACATCAGCACTTCGGCGGCGAGGAGATCCTGGTGCTCTCCGGCACGTTCCAGGACGAGCACGGCAGCTACCCCGCCGGCACCTGGCTGCGGAGCCCCCACCTGTCCGTTCACCACCCACATGTGGAAGAGGAGACCGTCATCTTCGTGCGCACAGGTCACCTGAACGCCGAATGACCCCCGGCCAGGACCGCGCGTCGAGCAACCCCGATGGCGCCTTGAGCGAGAGAAGAAGGCGGGATTGAGATAGGCCGGGAGGGTTCGGCGACTCGAAGGTGGCGGCCAGAGGAGCCGAGCGGCACATTCCAGTCAACGATGTCAGAACACGACCAGAGACCGCCCAGCGAGGGCGGCGAGACCCCTGGCGGGGAGCTTCCCTTCGGGTACCTCGGGCCCGATCCCGATGCCGAGGCTGCGCCCGAGGCGCCTTCCGAGGGAGCGCCAGACGGCGAGCCCGGTGGCCGCAGGCGAGGCAGGCGCCGCCGCCCGCGTGCGCGCCGGCGCGACGAGGAAAGTGGGCCGGCGAGCGAGAGAGCGAGTGGGCCGGACGACCCTGAAGGGAGCTCCCCCGCGGAATCCGACCGAGCTGAACCCGACCGGGCCGAATCCGACCCGGCCGAATCCGACCCGGCTGGCTCAGACCCGGCTGGCTCAGACTCAGAGGGCAGCGACCCCAGCGGGCGCGCTTCCCGGCGCCGAGCCTCAGGGGGCCGCAAGCGCAGCCGCCGTCCGCGCGAAGACCGTGAAGAGGTCGCGACATCGACAGAGAGGGGGACCTCTGCGAGACCATCCTCGACGGTCCCCGCGGCCCCGCCCTCAACGCCCGCCCCGGCCCTGACCGCGAGGCGTGCCGACCCATCGGGGCCCAAGGGGCCGGATGAGCTCCCGCCGCCGACCGAGGTCTTCGGTCCCGACGGACGGGTGGTGGGCTGGAAGGGCTTCAAGCTCTCGCACTTCCAGCTGAAGGCCGTCGACGCGATCCGCGAGGGTCGGAACGTCCTGGTCTCGGCGCCCACAGGCGCGGGGAAGACGCTCGTGGCCGAGTACGCCATCGAGGTTGCGGTGCGCTCGGGCAAGCGCTGCATCTACACCGCCCCGATCAAGGCGCTCTCGAACCAAAAGTACCGGGACTTCCGCGACGACCCGATGATCGACGTCGGGCTCATGACCGGCGACGTGACGATCCACCAGTCGGCGCGGGTGCTGATCATGACCACGGAGATCCTGCGCAACGCGATCTTCGAGAACCCCCGGCTCCTGGACGACGTGGCCTACGTCGTCTTCGACGAGGTGCACTACCTCGACGATCGGGAGCGTGGAACGGTGTGGGAGGAGAGCCTGATCTTCATGCCCCCCAACGCCCGCGTCATCGCCCTCTCGGCGACGATCGCCAACGTGGAGGAGCTCGGCGCGTGGATGGAGGAGATCCGGCCCCAGGACGTCGACGTGATCATCGACGACAACCGTCCCGTCCCCCTCTCCCACTGGGTGCACACGCCAGAGGCGAGCACCTTCGAGCCGTCCGGGATCAAGCGAGCCCGCCAGCGTGCCGAGACCGCAGCGGCCAAGGCGCCGGCCAGGCGCAGTCGGCGGCGCGGCAGAGGTGGACGCGGACGAGGACGCGGCTTCGGCCGCCCGGAACCGCCCGATCCGCGCCCGCTGTTTGACGAGCTCGTGGACCGTGAGCTCCTGCCGGCCCTCGTGTTCTCTTTCTCACGCAAGGACTGTGAACGGCTGGCGCGCAAGAACGAGCAGCGGGACCTGCTGTCCCCCGAGCAGTCAAGACGCATGGCTGAGCTCCAGGAGGAGCTCCTGACCTCCTTTGACCTGGGCCGCGGGCACCTGGACGGCGAGGTCTTCCGCATGGCGCGCTCGGGCGTGGCCTACCACCACGCGGGCATGCTTCCCATCTACAAGGAGGTCGTCGAGCGCATGTTCACCGCCGGGCTCTTGAAGATGCTCTTCACGACGGAGACCTTCGCCCTCGGCATCAACATGCCAGCGCGGGCGGTCGTCTTCGCGGGCCTGCGCAAGTTCGACGGGATCTCCTTCGACTGGCTCCGAACCCGCGATTACATGCAGATGGCCGGCCGCGCCGGCCGGCAAGGCATCGACGACAAGGGCTTCGTGTTCCAGCTGCTCCCTGACCAGGAACTCAAGGACGCGCCGGTGGAGCGCTGGGTGGGCGGCCGCCCCGAAGCGGTGATGAGCCGCTTCCGGATGAACTACTCCACCCTGCTCCACCTGGTCTCCCGGGTCGGCCGAGATCGCGTGCACGAGGCCTGGGAAAAGTCGTTCCATTCCTTCCAGAACCGCGAGAAGAATGCCAAGGCGAGGGCGCGTCAGCGCCGGGAGCAGATGCGCCTGATCGGCCGGCACCTCGACCTCCTCGAGGAGCTCGGCTACATCAAGGACCAGGCGGTCACCGGCAAAGGCGAGATCGCCCGCTGCCTCGGTGGGTACGAGCTCCAGATCACCGAGTTGCTCTTCAGGGGCACCCTCGAGACCCTCCCGCCGAAGGCACTGGCCATGGTCTTCGTGGCCATGATCCACGAGGAGCGGCGGGCCGCGCAGCGACCGTGGGTCCCGGCTTCGATGTTCGGCGGCACCCGGCGCCACATCGACTCGGTGGTCAGCGAGATCTGCCAGGCCGAGGCGCGGTTCGGCGTCGAGCCGCCGATGAAGCGGCCCGACTGGGGCCTGACTCCGACGACCCTGGGCTGGTTTGGCGGGCTCTCCATGGATGAGCTTGAGGAGCAGCTGGAGGTCAACCCCGGGGATGTCTGTCGCGTCTTCCGCATGGCGATCCAGCTCATGCGGAACGTCCGGCGCTCGGTGGACCGGGACTGGGACATCGTCGACCGCCTTGACGAGGCCATCGAGGCGATGAACCGAGATGAGGTCGACGCTCGCAAGCAGCTGGCCCTCGGCTAACCAGAGGCTTGGTCCAAGCCTCCCCCTCGGGCTCGTCTCTAAACGGCGCCCGAGGGGGAGCGCGGACACGAGAAGAGCCCTCGCCCCCGGGGCCTGAGCGTCCAAGAAGCGCCCCTGTCGGCCCCACCGAGTGTCCCTGAGGTGGATTCACCGCCAAAAGTGACAGATCAATGGGTACCCGCGCGGACAGAGCGTGCCTAGTGGAGGCAATCGCGTGGTGAGGTCTGGTATGGTCTCCGCCCGCGTCGCTTAGCCCACGGGTTGAGCTTCTCCAACTGATCCTCCTCCACCCGATGATGCAGGCGCCTTCAGGGCTGCCGGTCACCGGGTTCTTCGTTGCCCCGCAGACTCCACTCCATGCTCCTGAGCCTCGCCCTGGTCGTCGCTGCCGCTGCATCGTCCGACCCCGCTGCCATGTCGCTCTGCCCCTCCGTCGCCGCGCCGCTGGTGACCGGCGCCATCAGCGAGCGGATCGACTCGTCCAACTCCGTCTCTCTTGAGACGAAGGACCGTCAGCTCCTCTCCGCGAGCTACTACGAGCCAAAGCGTCGCAAGAACTCGACCCCGGCACCTGCGGCGATGCTGCTGCATGACGCGGGGTCCTCCCGTGAGGAGCTCGCGGAGATGGCGGTTTACCTGCACAAGAAGGGCTTCGCGGTCCTGACCCTCGACCTCCGCGGGCACGGCGCGAGCGCCACCGAGGACACCAACTTCGAGAAGGCGGACGAGAAGGCTCGCAAGACCCTGTGGGCCATGAGCACCCGCGACGTCGACGCAGCGACGAAGTTCCTCCTCAAACAGGACGGCGTCCATGCGTCCAACCTCTCCCTCGTGGGTGTGGGTGCCGGCGCAGCCCTCGTTGTGCGTCGCGCTGCCAAGGACGGCAACGTGCGCGCGATCGTGCTGATCGACCCGGCCAAGGAGTCCCTCGGCTACGACGTCAGCGGCGGAGTCGGCGACCTCGGCGGACTCCCCACCCTGATCCTCGCCCCCAAGGCCTCGAGGAAGGCCGCGGATGAGATCCGGGATTCCGCCCACGAAGCCAACGACGGCCTCGAGTTCGTGGAGATCAACGCCCTCAAGAACGACTCGGCGACGATCCTCCAAGACAAGCGCCTCAAGACGTCGACCTCGTCGTGGCTCCGCGATCAGGTCATGCCCAAGAAGTAAGCCCGAGCCCCCCCTCTCAAGAGGCAGCGCGGATCCGGTCTCGGGTCCGCGCTGCCTTTGTTATTCGAGCTCCCCCGGCTGAGGCGACGCTTTGGCGGCGACGCTTCGGGGGCTGCGCCTGGCCTCCGCGATCAGCCATACCTGGCTCCCAGGGCCGAGGCCCGAGCGGAGAGTCGCAGGCTGAGTCGCGGCGACAGCGGGGACTCCAGGGACTCCGGGGGCACCGCGGGGTAGACTCCAGTCGCATGTCCATCCGAAGCCAGGTCCGAGCCCTCCTGCCGGCCTCCTTGAGGGCGCGGCTCCGCCACGTCCTCGACGTGGTGGACACCGAGTGGCACCACCTCTTTCACCGCAAGGCGATCCGCCGCCGGCTTGAGGAGCTCCGGAAGCTCCCCCGCGGGCTACACGTCGAGGGGACCAACATCTGCAACGCGAGCTGCGTCTTCTGCGCCTACCCGCAGATGGAGCGCCGCAAGACCACGATGTCCATGGACGACTTCCGCAAGGTGGTCGACGACTACGTCGAGATGGGCGGTCGGAGCGTCTCGCTCACCCCGATCGTCGGGGACCCCTTCGTGGACAAGCACATGTTCGAGCGCCTCGACGACCTCATGGCCCGGGAAGAGGTCCGCTCCATGAGCTTCTACACCAACGCCATCCTGATGACGCGGGAGAAGTCCGAGCGCCTGATGAGCTATGCGGAGAAGCTCCACGTCCACGTGTCCTGGGGCGGCTTCGACGCGGCCACGTGGAACGAGATCATGGGCGTCGCGAAGTTCGAGGCGGCGAGGGACGCCGTGCTCGACTTCATCGAGTTGAAGGAGACAACGGCGACGGCGATCCCCTTCACCCTCGCCCTCCGCTGCCCCCCCTCTGCGTGCCACGGTGAGCTCTGGGATCGCCTGC
Organism: uncultured bacterium; assembly: GCA_938083085.1. Taxonomy (GTDB): domain Bacteria; phylum Planctomycetota; class UBA1135; order UBA1135; genus Saltatorellus. Next base: position 71,190 of record CALLKX010000003.1, on the reverse strand, counting down.
GCGCGCTGGAATCCAAGGGGCTCGTGGAGATCGCGGACATGCCCGACTACGACTCGTGGGCGGGCAAGGTGACCCCCGAAGCCCTCGACAGCGTGGGCCTCACCCCACGCAAGATGCCGTACAAGCGCGGCGCCTGCGAGCTCCTCTTCACCAAGCCGGTCGTGCTCGCCAATGGCGACGTCAACGCCTGCGCCTGCCGCGATGTGGAGGCGGAGCTCGTCGTAGGCAACGTCAATGAGACCCCGCTCGCCGAGGTCTGGGCGGGGGACGGCATCGACGGGCTCATTGAGCAGCACGAAGCCGGGGACTACCCGGACGTGTGCAAGCGCTGCACCTACTTCGTGAGCGTCTACAACTCGCGCAAGAGCCGCACCTTCTCGAGAGACGGCCAGCCCTCCGGGAACTGGGCCGAGGACTGATTAGTCAAGCGCGTGCCGCTGGAGATCCTCTAGCGAAACATGCTCCAGGGCGCTCGCGTGCGTGGCGGCAAGGCGCACCTGAGGTGCGCACCCCGCCGCCAACGCCTCTCTCCATCGCAGGACGCAGAGGCACCAGCAGTCACCCGGCTTGAGCCCGGGGAATGCGTACTCCGGCATCGGCGTCGAGAGGTCGTTCCCCGCGGCCTGACTGAACTGAAGGAACTCCTCCGTGACCCGCGCGCAGACCGTGTGCCGTCCCCGGTCGTCCGGACCGGTCCGGCAGGAACCATCGCGAAAGAAGCCCGTCATGGGGTCGGTGCAGCACGGGGCCAGCGGGGCGCCGAGCACGTTCTTTTCGATCATCTGAATCATGGCGCCCCGGTTCTACCGGCTCACCGCGCCATCTCGCTGGTCGCTCCGCGAATCCAGAGTCGCCACCCAGGCAGAACCGCGCCACAGGCCCCTGAAGCCCGCACTGCGACAAGCGGACGCAGTTTCTTGGCCCGAATCCGGTTCGGTTTCGAGACCTAACCGTGATGTCGACGCGCGGCCCCCACTATCACCTCTGCGGAGCGAGTATTTTTCGATCAGGCGTCTGACGCTCGGTCGTCTCCCCATCGCTCGATCTTCGACTCTCTAGCAACACCCTACCGACTCGTCCCCCCCCCGACTGGTTCCATGATTTCTATCTCTCGCATCCTCCCTGTCACGGTCGCCCTGACCGCGGCCGCCACCGCGCAGGTCACGACGATCTCCGTCGAGCAGTTTGATTACACGGCTCCCGGCCTGCTCCAAAACGCCAACACTGGTACCGGCTGGAGCACCGCGTGGGACCTCCCTTTGGGCGGCGGCAATGAGGTCGTCATCTTCGACCCGTCCGTCAACCCGCCGATGACCTGCGCCGACTCCGTGGGGAACTACGCGGGTCAGGCCCAGGAGTTCGTCGCGGCGGCCCGCGTTCCTGACCAGACCGGCCACTCCAGCGTCGTCGACAGCGGCTTCTTCGGGGCCGATGGCTCCACGATCTGGATCTCCTTCCGGACCCAGATGTATCAGCAGTTCGGAAACGGCTCCTTCGGCGCCGTGCAGCTCTTCAGCACCCAGGACCCGAGCAACGAGCAACTCCTCCTTGGCTCGCCCTGGGGCACCAGCTCCTGGAATTGGGGCTGGGACGACGAGGGCGGCGTGGGCCTGCCCCCCGAGTACGACTTCACCACCGACGCCTCGCAGTGCGCGAAGCTCGTCTTCCGAATCGACCACCAGCCCGGCGACGAGCGCGTCCGTATGTGGGTCGACCCGGTCGCGGACTTCCCCGTTTCGGAGCTGCCGAACCTCGACGGGCTCATCGGAGACCTCCGCTGGGACGAGATCCGCCTCAACTCCGGCGGCTCCGGCACGCACTTCTTCTGGGACGACCTGGTCATCGCCAGGGGCGAGCCCTCGAACAACGTGGGCGTGAATTACTGCACCGGCGCGGCCAACTCGACCGGCGTGATCGGCAACATCGTCGCGAGCGGCAGCCTCACCGTGGCGGACAACAACATGTCCCTCATCGCGTCGAGCCTCCCGAACAACTCGTTCGGCTTCTACCTCACCAGCCGGGCGCAGGGCTTCGTGGCGAACCCCGGCGGCAGCCAGGGCAACCTCTGCCTCAGCGGCGCAATCGGGCGCTACGTCGGTCCGGGTCAGATTCTGAACTCCGGATCGGTCGGGTCCTTCAGCTTGCCCCTGAACCTGACCCAGATGCCCACTCCGACGGGCCTGGTCTCCGCTCAGGCCGGCGAGACCTGGAACTTCACCACATGGTACCGCGACGCGGTGGGCGGCTCGGCGACGAGCAACTTCACCGACGGCGTCGAGGTCACGTTCCAGTGATCGGCTGGCTCCCTCCCCGAGGGAGCTGAAGAAGAGAGATCGAGCGCGCTCATCGTGCCCCCCAAAGGGTGCGATGAGCGTATTCATAAATCCCGAGCCCTTGGCGCCCTTCGGGCCGCCCGTCCGCGCCCGCCGTCGCTGCTCTGGCGCGGCGCCCTCCTGACGCGCCAGCACCCTCGATCCACTAAGATCGCCGGCCATCATGAACGATCGCTCCAGCTACACGCTCCTGGTCTCGCTGACCGTCGCCCTCGGCGGCTTCCTGATGGGATTCGACAGCGCGGTCATCTCCGGCGTCGTTGGCCCCCTCAAGGTCAACTTCGACCTGACGGATAGACAGGTAGGGACGGCGGTGGCCTGCCTCACCGCCGGCGCGACCCTGGCCATGGCCATCGCGGGGAGGATCGCGGACGCCTTCGGCCGGAAACCGGTACTGATCTGCACCGCGGCGCTCTTCTCGCTGTCCGCGCTCTGGAGCGCGTTCGCAGGGAGCTACACCGAGCTGGTGGTCGCCCGCGTCATCGGCGGCTTCGGCGTGGGCGGGGCCCTCTTGATCGCGCCCATGTACATCGCGGAGATCGCGCCCCCGGAGAAGCGCGGCCGGCTCGTGTCCTTTAACCAGCTCAACATCGTCCTGGGCTTCTCCGCGGCGTTCTTCTCGAACTACTTCCTCGAGCAGTACTTCAAGGCCCCCGCACCGACCGTGTTCTATCCAGAGGCGACGTCGGTGGACCCGGTGGCCTGGCGCTGGATGCTCGGGGTTGAGGCGATCCCCGCCGCCCTTTACCTGCTCTTTCTCACCCGGGTCCCACGCAGCCCGCGATGGCTCGCGCTCCGGGGCCGCTTCGACGAGGCCCGGGCAGTCTTGGCTCGGACGAGCGGGGAGGAGTCCGCGGACGCGGCTCTCGCCGAGGTGCGCGACAACCTGAGCTCCGCCAGCAACGACGCCAGCTTCGGAGAGCTCTTCGCCTCGCGAATGAGCCGCGTGATGCTCATCGGCCTCGGACTGGGCTTCTTCCAGCAGATCACCGGCATCAACGCGATCTTCTATTACGCGACCACCATCTTCGAGCTGACCGGCTCGGGAAGGGACGCGGCACTGATGCAAGCGATCTACGTGGGCCTGGTGAACGTCGTGTTCACCGTCATCGCCATGCGCCTGATCGACCGCGCCGGTCGCAGGCCCCTGCTTCTGGTGGGGACATCGGCCATGGCCGTCGCCCTCTTTACCAACGCGTACGCCTTCAGTGCGGGCACCTACCAGCTCACCGGGGAGAACCTGACGGAGGCCGAGATGTCGCTTGCGATCCAGGTCTTCCCGCAAGATGAGCTCTCGACCCTCGACCCCGCAGACGCCGCTGCGGCGCTGGACCTGGAGGGGGCCGCGGCGGCGCTCGCACCGCTCACCGCGAGCTTCGATTCGCGCAGCGCATTTCTCGCTGCCCTGGACGAGGCCGCGGCCGCGCCGACGCCCTTCGCCGAGGCCATCGAGGCGGCCAAGAAGGACCTCCCCAAGAAGGCCCTGCAGGTGAACGGCAACCTGATCCTCGCGGCGATCCTGCTCTACATCGCGGCCTTCGCCATCTCTCTTGGGCCGGTCATGTGGGCCATGTTCTCCGAGATCTTCCCGGCGCGAATGCGCGGCGTGGCGATCTCGGCGGCGGGCTTCTTCAATTCGCTGGTGTCGTACGCCGTCCAGAAGCTGTTCCCCTCCGGCCTCGCCGAGTTCGGGCCCGCTGGCGTCTTCCTCTTCTTCGGAGTCTTCGCCGCCCTGGCGTTCATCTTCAGCCTCAAGGTCGTCCCCGAGACCAAGGGCAAGTCCCTGGAGGAGCTGGAGGCCCAGCTCATCGGTTGATCATGCGTCACGCTATCCTCGTCCCCCTGCTGCTGGCCTCCTGTGCCGGCGCCTCCTCCTCCGCGGTCAAGGTCGACGCCCCCGCCTGGTCCATCCCCGCGACCGTGGCCAACGACGCGGTCTCCGTGGAGGTCATCTTCCCCGCCGGCTCGGCCAGCTCCGCTGGCCCGCTCGAGGGCGGGATCGGCGGCGTCCGCCACCCCGAGGCCTCCGGCTGGATCGACTTTGTCGCCACCTTCCCCGAGTGCGGCCGCTGGCGCACCGAGGTCATGTTCGCCGACGGACCGGACGGAGAGATCACGGCCTGGGTCGAGGACCGCGTTGGGAACAAGGACGGCCGGTCGTACAACGTCACCGGGCCCATGGTCGCGTCCGAGACCGCGCCGAAGCCATCGAAGGACGGCTCCCCCCTCGACGCGGGGCTCCACCGTATGCGCCTCCACCATGACGGGGGTGCCGTGACGGTGACCGGCGTGCGGTTCACCATGATCCGTCCCCAGCAGATCACCCCCAGCTCCATGACCCAGTCCATGACGGGCGAGGAGTGGGCCGTGGTCTGGTCCGACGAGTTCAATGGAGACGGGCTTCCTGACCAGACCAAGTGGCTCCACGACGTGGGCAACTGGGGCTGGGGCAACTTCGAGCCGCAGTACTACACCGTCGCGGACACGGACAACGCTCGCCAGGAGGGCGGCAACCTCATCATCGAGGCGCGCCCGGGCGACGACGGGATGCCCTGGACCTCGGCGCGCCTGACAACACGCGGCAAGGTGAGCTTCCTACGGGGGCGCATCGAGATGCGCGCCAAGGTTCCCGCCGCGGACGGGACGTGGGCCGCCGGCTGGCTGCTCGGCGACGACTACCGTGACGAGATCTCATGGCCGTACTGCGGCGAGGTGGACATCATGGAGGCCGTCGGCAAGGAGATCAGTGACGACACGGGGAACGGCATCAACCACGGCTCTTGCCACACCCGCGCGTACTACTTCAAGCAGGGCAACCACATCACCAACGTGCTCCCCGTCGACGGGATGAGCACCGACTTCCACGTGTACGCGTGCGAGTGGGATGAGGACGAGGTGCGGATGTATGTGGACGGCGTCCACTACTACACCTACGACAAGAAGGAGTCCCCCGAAGCGTGGCCCTTCGACCGTCCCCAGAACATCATCATCAACCTCGCCATGGGCGGGGGAATGGGCGGCCCCATCGCCCCCGAGATCGGACCCCAACAGGTCGTGGTGGACTACGTCCGCGTCCTAGAAAAGCGATGAGACCCTTCGTCAGTAATCGCCGCGCCATCGCCGGCGACTTCGTCACCAGCGACGCCGCCGGCGCCCAGGACTCCGGCGACGGGTTCCGCTGGGCGCGCATTCGATCCGCCGACCGCATGGCGCCGTTCCTCACGACGCTCGCCTCGGGCTCGGACCACTGGGGCTTCATCTCCAGCAGGGGCGCCCTCACGGCCGGCCGGCGCAACGTCGACCAGGCGCTCTTCCCGTACCGCACCGTGGATCGAATCCACGACGCGGAGGGCTCCGTGGGCGGCTCGACCATCGTTCGCCTGCCGGACGGGACGATCTGGGAGCCGTTCTCCCAGCGCGGCGCCGGCGTATTCGACGTCTCCCAGGATCTGGAGCGCTGCACCCTCGGGAGCGCCCTCGCGCTCATCGAGCACAACCACACCCTCGGCCTGTCCGTCCGCCAGTGCTGGACGAGCAGCGAGGAGCACGGGGTCGTCCGGACGGTCCGAGTGACCAACAACGGTGAGACCACACAGAGCCTCGAGGTGCTCGACGGCGTGCTCGATGTGATGCCGCCGGCCATCGAGAAGTCGATGATGGACGCCTACAGCGTCCTGGTGGACGCCTACCGCTTCACCGAGCTCGCCGACGGCGTCGCGCTCTTCGGGCTCGGCTCCATCCCCGTGGATCGCGCAGAGCCCAGCGAGAGCCTCGCGTCCACCAGCGCCTGGTGCTCGGCTCCGGGGACGCGGCTGCTCAGCACAGAGCAGCAGGTAGCCTTCCGCCGCGGCGACGCCCTGGTGGAGGAGAACCTCGTCCGCGGGAAGCGCAGCGCGTTCCTCATCGAGCAGTCGCTGCAGCTCCAGCCGGGGCAGAAGACCTCCTGGCTCATGACCCTGGAGGTCGACCGGAGCGCCGATGACGTGGAGGCCCTACTCGCCTGGCAGCTGGAGGCCGCGGACCCCACCCAGGAGGTTCTCGACGGAGTCAGCAGGAGCCGCAAGACACTCCTGGAGCTCCTCGCTGATGCTGACGGGCTGCAGTGCACCGCCAGCGACGCCGAGGATGCACGGCACGCGGCGAACACCCTCTACAACACCATGCGCGGCGGCCTGTTTCCCCTTGGAACACGCCAGCCTCGCGAGGCCTTCGTCGACCACCTGTCCGCCGCCGCTCCGGCGGTCTTCGCGCGCCACGCGGAGCGCATCTCGAGCTGGCCCGACGAGTGGACCGTGGGAGAGCTCCTCGAGGACGCCTCGGTCGACCCCGACCTTGAGCGCCACCTGCGCGAGTTCCTGCCCCTCGCCTTCAGCCGCCGGCATGGGGACCCGAGCCGGCCGTGGAACACGTTCTCTATCGACGTACGCGGAGAGCACGGCGAGCTGACCTTCGGGTACCAGGGCAACTGGCGGGACATCTTCCAGAACTGGGAGGCGCTGGGCCTCGCCAACCCCACCTACCTGGAGGCGTTCATCGTGCGCTTCCTCAACGCGAGCACCGCGGACGGCTACAACCCCTACCGCATCACGAGCGAGGGCCTCGACTGGGAGGTGCACGACCAGAACGATCCCTGGTCGTACATCGGCTACTGGGGCGACCACCAGCTCGTCTACCTGACCCGCCTCATCGAGCGGCTCGAAGAACACTACCCTGGCCGCATGGCCGGGCTCCTTGGCAGGGGCATCTTCGTCCACGCCGACGTCCCCTACCGGATCCGCGGCTTCGACGACCTCGTCCGCAGTCCACAGACGACGGTGGACTACGACAACGACCGCGCGTGGGTCGCCGGCGAGCGCGTGGACCGCGAGGGCGCCGACGGCAAGCTCGTCCATGACTCCGACGGGGGCCTGGTGCGTGCCACACTTGAGGAGAAGCTGCTGGTCCCCTTTCTCGCCAAGCTCTCCAACCTGGTGCCCGGCGCCGGGATCTGGATGAACACCCAGCGCCCCGAGTGGAACGACGCCAACAACGCCCTGGTGGGCTCCGGCGCCTCGATCGTGACGACCTGCGCCATGTTCCGCCACACGGAGGTCCTCGCCGGTGTCTTCGGGGGGGCTGAGTCGCTCTCGCTCTCCACGCGGACGCGCCAGTTTCTCGACGACATCGTCGCCGCCCTCGAGGCCGGAGACGTGGACGTCGCGACGTCAGACCCGGCCGCACGGTGGAGCACCACCGAGGCCCTGGGCCGGGCCGGCGAGCGCCACCGGGTGGCCGTCTACGGCGACACGGAGGACGGCCTGGAGACGGCGCCGGCCGAGACCCTGCGCCGCCTCTTCGCCGCGGCGGCAGAGTGGTTGAAGGCCACCGCGGACGCGAACGTACGCGAGGACGGACTCTTCCACGGCTACGACCTCGTGGCGTTTGGAGAGGCCGAGGTTCGCGTTCGACACCTCCCCCTCATGCTGGAGGGCCAGGTGGCTGCGCTCTCTGCCGGGATCGTGCGCGGCGCGGAGGCGGTGGCCCTCCTGGATGCGCTCCGAGCCAGCTCCCTCCACCGTGAGGATCTCGACACCTACCTGCTCTATCCAGACCGAGACCTGCCCGGCCTGCTGGACAAGGGCGTGCTCCACGACGAAGCCGAGGAGCGCGTGCCGCTCATCAGGGACCTGATCGAATCCGGCGACCGCTCGGTGGTCCGCGCAGGGGCAGAGTGCCTCCGCTTCGCCCCGAGCCTCCACAGCGCCGCGGCCCTCTCGGGGGCCCTCGACGCGCTTCAGGATGGCCCGATGTCGGCCTCCGTCCAGCGCGACCGCGCCGCGCTCCTCGAGGAGTACGAGGCGGTCTTTGACCACGCCGCCTTCACCGGCCGCTCCGGCACCTTCTTTGGCTACGAGGGGCTCGGCTGCACGTTCTGGCACATGACCTCGAAGCTCATCCTCGCGGTCCAGGAGACCCTCTGGTGCGCGATCGACCACGGTGAGCCCGAGGAGGTCTGCGCGGCGCTCAGGCGGCACTATCGCGCCGCACGCGCTGGGCTGGGCACGCACAAGTCACCGGAGGAGTTCGGCGCCTTCCCCACCGAGCCCTACTCGCACTCCCAGGCGGACGGCGGCGCGCGGCAGCCTGGCATGAGCGGGCAGGTCAAGGAGGACCTGCTCTCCCGAATCGGCGAGGTCGGCCTCCGCATCAAGGACGGGCGGATTCGATTCGACGGCGCGCTCCTGCACGACCCCGAGCTCCGCCTGGACGCCGGGATGCTGCGCTCACCCAGGGGTGAGCTCGTCGACGTCCCCACCGGTGCCATGGCCATCTCTCACTGCGGGGTCCCCTTCGTGATCCAGCGCGGAGCCGCGGCGAAGGTCGAGCTGATCTCCGCCGACGGAAGCCGAACGAGCCATGACGCCGCCGAGCTGGACCCGGAAACGAGTCGCGCCATCTGGGGGCGCTCCGGCGCCCTGCGGCGCGTCGAAGTGACGCTCCCGACGCCCGAATCCGACTGACAGCCAAGACTTCCGCGCGGATTGTCTTGAACCGTCACCAGCATGCGTTGGGATCGGTCCCAGTGATGAGGGGGTTCAAATGAGAGGGAGCGGCGACAGTACAGACCGCGGGGGCGCGAGCCCCTGGGAGACCGACGGGGGTGCCGCAGAGCCGGAGCCCTCAGCCCACGAGATTGCCGGGCTCTTCGAGGACGAGGCCAGCCAATCCGCGGGCCCCGCCGCCGCTGGAAGCGCGCGAGACTACGACGATGGTTGGTTCATCGCCGACGCTGGTGGGACGGGCGCCACCGCCCCGCCGGAGGCCATCGAGGACGTGGACGCCGCGATGGAGGAGCTCCTCCACCGTGTCGATGAGACCTGGGGGTTCCCTGCCCTGCGGCCCTATCAGGACGAGGCCATGAGGGCGTCTCTCGAGGGGAGAGACGTGCTCGTCATCCTGCCCACTGGCGGGGGCAAGAGCCTCTGCTACCAGGCCCCCGCCCTCGTCCGGCCCGGGCTGACCCTCGTGATCAGCCCCCTCATCGCGCTGATGAAGGACCAGCTCGACGGCCTGCTCGCCAACGGGGTGCGGGCCGCCATGCTGAGCAGCGCGCTGGCGGACGATGAGCGCTCCGCCGTCCGAGGTGCCCTCAACCGACGCGAGCTCGACATCCTGTTCGTCTCCCCGGAGCGGCTCGCGGTGGACGGGTTCCACGGGGAGCTGGAGCGCGCGGGGTTGACCTCCATCGCCGTGGACGAGGCGCACTGCATCAGCCATTGGGGCCACGACTTCCGCCCGGAGTACCGCCAGATCGGTGAGCTCCGCGCACGCTGCCCCGAGGTCCCGATCATCGCGCTCACCGCGACGGCGACGCCCAGGGTCCGCGGCGACATCGAAGAGGAACTCGGACTGAAGGACCCGGTCCGGGTGGTCGGAGACTTCGACCGGGCGAACTTGACCTATCGCGTCGTCCCGCGCCTCGACCTCTTCGATCAGGTCATGGAGGTCGTGCGACGGCACCCCGATGAGGCCGGAATCGTCTACTGCATCCGTCGCAAGGACACCGAGAAGCTGGCCCGCGAGATGGCCCGCGCAGGCGTCCGTGCCATGCCGTATCACGCCGGGCTCGACTCCAGCGAGCGCGCGCGAATTCAGGAGGCGTTCCTGGGCGAGGGCCTCGACGTGGTGGTGGCCACAGTGGCCTTTGGCATGGGCATCGACCGCCCCGACGTGCGCTTCGTGGTGCATGCGAGCCTCCCGAAGGGCGTGGAGCAGTACAGCCAGGAGACCGGTCGCGCCGGTCGCGACGGGCTCCCCGCCGAGTGCCTGATGCTCTACAGCGGATCGGACTTCCAGGGCTGGAAGGGGATCATGGAGCGCAGCGCCCAGGAGGCCGAGATGGAGGGCGTCGAGGGCGCCATGGACGAGCTCGGCGGCATCCTCGACCGCCTCGGGGAGCTCTGGAACTTCGCCAATGGCGGCCTCTGTCGGCACCGCTTCCTCGTGGAGTACTTCGGCGGAGAGCTGAAGGCCGGCGAGTGCGGCGCCTGCGACGTCTGCCTCGGGGAGCTGCGCAAGGTCGACGACAGCCAGCGCGTCGCGCAGATGATCCTCTCCTGCGTGGTCCGCTGCGACCAGCGCTACGGAGCCGCCCACGTGACCGAGGTCTTGCGGGGCGCCGACACCCAGCGCGTCCGACAGAAGGGCCATGACCAGCTCACCACCTACGGCATCATGCGCGACAACGCCTCCAGCGAGATCCGCGCCTGGGTGGACCAGCTCGTGGCGCAGGGGCACATCGGCGTGGCGTCTGGCAACTACCCGACCCTCCATCTCACGGCCTCGGGCGTCGAGGTGATGCGTGGCGACAAGGAGGTCACGCTCCTGGTCCCACGGATTCAGGCCAAGAAGGGCTCCCGCCGCCGAGGGAGTTCAGTGGAAGCGGTGGCCAGCGAGGAGGCTCTGGACGTGGACGCCTCCCTGTTCGAGGCCCTCCGCAAGCTCCGGCGCAGCCTCGCCTCGGAGCGCGGCGTGCCGCCTTACATTCTGTTCAACGACCGGACCCTCGCGCACATGGCGGCCCACAAGCCGCGCGACCCCGAGGCCTTCCTGGCCCTCAAGGGCGTGGGCGAGAAGAAGGCAGCGGACCTCGGCCCGGTGTTCCTCGCGGCGATCGCGGAGCACGAGGACGGGGACTGAGGCCAGGGGCGCCTCCCTGAGGAGAAGGTCCCCAAGGGTTGGGCCGGCGCCGGTCCGAGCCGCGGTGCCATTCGGGCTGCGGTGCCTTCCGCGCCGCGGTGCCTTCCGGGCCGCGGGGCCTTCCGGGCCGCGGGGCCTTCCGGGCCGCGGTGCCTTCCAGCCGCCCGTCGTCCCCAGGCCGGCCCCCGGACTCCGCCGGCGTCCCCTGGCGGCCCCCTCGTTGCGCCGGCGTGGCATCTCTCGCCGCTGCCGCGGCCTTGCGCGAGGTGAATGGGGACTGCTGACGGTCGGGCGACATCGCTGAGGGGTCTCCCCAGCTCGCCAGCGGCTGGGACTCGACGACCAATGGGACTCACTTGTGCTCGAGGGAGGCTGGTGGCGCGGGGAGGTCACCGGTTGAGCCGCGCCCCCCTCGGGGGGGCCGCCCTACGCGAAGACCCGCCCCTCCCGCGGGCCACCGTCTCACGGCGAGGCGCACGATCCGTGGCGTCTCCGTGTCCCGATCCGAGAGGGTGTGGCGGTCGCTTGCCCGGGTTGAGAGCGAGTCCATCTGCAGGCTCCAGCCCGACCGTCCACGGGTCCGATAGCGGGACCGGCAGCCGTCCTGCGCACCGACCCCAGGGCAGGCGCCCACCCCGACACCAGGCCGACACAGGGCCGACACAGGGCCGACACCAGGGCCGACTCCAGGCCACGTTCAGCAACCTCCTCAGACTCATGTTCACAAGGGCGATCCTCCTCACCGGCCTCCTCCTGCTCTCCGCCACGCTGCTCCAGCAGTTCGGGCATGACCTCAACCGGGCACAGGCCGCGGCGAACGTCACGACCCCCCAGCTCCTGGACGGTGAAGTCGCGCCGGCCGAGGTCCGCTGGGACGGCAAGGCGATCAACGAGGACGAGCAGCGCCGCAACGCTCTTGGCGCGGCCACCCGCGTCGCGATCAGCCGCTGGCACGACTTCGCGACGCGCCGCGGCTACCGGATCGACGTGGACCGGGATCAGCGGGTGGTGCTCCTCTCGGACCATGAGCGCTTCCAACGCTTCTCCACCAGCGCAGCTCTCGTGGAGCGAACCGTCCGCTCCCTGGCCCCGTTCATGAGCCCCGGCGCCGAGCCCGTGGTCATCCTGCGGGCCACCAGCCAGCGGGACCTCGACACCGCCCTGAAGGGGTCTCGCGCCCTGGACGTCGACCAGAACTTCGACGGATACCTCGAGGACGGAGACGCCACCGCGCGGCGCGAGGTGGACGCGCGCCTCGTGGAGTGCATCGCCTCGGAGATCATCAGCGCCGAGCAACCCTTCCTCTCTCGCTGGATGACCGATGGCATCGCGAGCCTGGTGTCCGAACGGTCCTCGAGCCGCGCCCTCATCCACGGCGAACTCCGGACCCTCCGCTCGGTCCAGCAGGAGGTCTCGAAGCGAGCTTCGGTGACGGATTGGGAGCTCGACCTCTTCAGGCTCAACGGCGGGATGGACGCGGACGCGGTCATGCAGGCCGAAGCCATGGCGATCATCGCCTACCTCTTCCGATACCAGGAGGCCGCCCTCGGGTCGATCGTCACAGATCTGGGGCACAATCAGCCCGACGAGACCCGCCCCAGCTACGAGGCTGAGCACCGAGCCCTCGATCAACACCTCGGCCTCGCGGGTCGGGATGAGATCGCCCGCGCCCTCAAGAAGGGTCGGGACTATCGCCCCTGAGGGGGCCACGCGGACGACCGAGACTCGGCTGCCCCCCACCTCCGCCTCCCCCGGCCCCCTGCGCGGGTCCGGGGGAGGTGGCGATTTTGGGGGGGTCGCTGCACGGACCTTCATCGAGCCCCGGATTTGGGGGTGCCTCCGAGCGCCGGATCCGGACAATGTTCGCCATGCGCGTGCTGACCCTAGACGTCAACGGCGACCAGCAGGAGACTGCGGCGCCCGACCACTGGACCCTCCTCGAGATCCTTCGCTATCGGCTCGGACTGACCGGCTCCAAGCAAGGCTGTGACAAGGGCGACTGCGGCGCCTGCACCGTCCTCGTGGACGGCAAGCCGGTGCTCTCATGCCTGACCCTCGGCGCGGAGGCCCAGGGGTGCTCGGTCCAGACCATCGAGGGCCTCAGGCCAGCCCACCTCAAGCGCAGCGAGGCCGTGGAGGGCACAGCGACCGGCGGGATCGACCCGGTCCAGGACGCCTTCGACCGCTGCGGCGCTCTCCAGTGCGGCTTCTGCCAGCCGGGCATGATGCTGTCCGCGCGCGCGCTGCTGGACCGAACGCCCAACCCCAACCGCGAGGAGATCCAGAAGGCGCTGTCCGGCAACCTCTGCCGCTGCACCGGGTACACCCAGATCATCGAGGCCGTGGAGACCGCCGTGGCCGAGTCCGTCGGCGCCGACGCTCCGCGGCCCAGCTGGGTCGAGGACCGCGTGCACCTGCGCGAGGAGGCTCTCTGATGGCTGCCCGCGACATTCACGGCGTCGATGCGCCCTGGGAGGACTTCCGGGTCGTCGGCAAGAGCCACCGCAAGATCGACGGGGTCTCCAAGGCAACCGGCGAGGCGGTCTACGCGGACGACATCCAGCTTCCCGGGATGCTCCACGCCAAGACCCTGCGGAGCCCCCACGCCCACGCGAAGATCGTCTCCATCGACACCTCTCGGGCCCTGGCGCTCCCCGGCGTCCACGCGGTGATCACCGGCGCAGACCTCTCGATTCAGTACGGGGTCATCCCCTGGACGCCCGACGAGACCGCCCTCGCGACGGAGAAGGTCCGCTTCATCGGCGACGAGGTCGCGGCGGTGGCCGCCGTGGACGAGGACACCGCCAACGCGGCCCTCGAGCTGATCGACGTGGAGTACGAGGAGCTGCATGCCTTCTTCGACCCGCGCGAGTCCCTCGAGCGAGACGCGCCGCAGATTCACGCGAGCCGCAAGGAGAACAACGTCTCCAAGCACGTGGAGCTGGACTTCGGCGACGTGGACGGCGCCCAGGAGAGCGCTGACCTCGTGGTCGAAGGCTCGTACCGCTTCCACGGCTCCACCCACGCGGCCATCGAGCCCCATTGCGCCGTCGCCCGCGTCGCGGCCGATGGGGTCCTGACCCTCTGGTCCGCAACGCAGATCTCCCACTATGTGCACCGGGCGCTGGCGCGCGTCCTCGAGTGGGAGCCCCAGCGCATCCGCGTCATCCAGCCCTGCCTCGGCGGGGCCTTCGGCGGCAAGTCTGATCCGTTCAGCCTGGAGTTCTGCGTCGCCAAGCTCGCGCAGATCACGGGCCGGCCCGTCAAGATGCTCTGGACCCGCGAGGAGGTGTTCTACGCCCACCGCGGACGCCATCCCATGGAGCTCGATTACACGACGAGCGCCACCAAGGACGGCAAGATCACCAGCGTCGACGCCAAGATCCTGATCGACGGCGGGTCGTACAGCTCGTTCGGCCTCGTCACGACCTATTACTCGGGTCAGCTCCTGTCAGGCCCCTACGACTTCCCGGCCTACCGATTCGACTCGACGCGCGTCTTCACCAACAAGCCGCCCTGTGGGCCGAAGCGCGGGCACGGCTCGGTCCAGCCGCGGTTCGCCTTCGAGTGCCAGCTGGACGAGGTGGCCGAGCGGCTCGGGCTCGATCCGATCGAGATCCGCCGGAAGAACTTCCACGGCGAGCACACCAAGACCGTCAACGGTCAGCGCATCACGTCGAGCGGCTTCATGGAGTGCCTCGACAAGGTCGAGCGCGGCTCCGACTGGACAGAGCGACGGGGCAAGCTTCCCCGCGGCCGCGGCCTCGGCGTCGCGGGCTCCATGTACATCTCCGGCACCAACTACCCGATCTATCCCAACGAAATGCCCCAGGCGGGCATCCAGCTGAAGGTCGACCGGTCGGGGCTGGTGACCGTCTTCAGCGGCGCCAACGACATCGGGCAGGGCTCGAGCTCCGTCGTCCGGTACATCGTGGCGGAGGAGCTCGGCATGGACCCGGGGGACGTGCGCGTGATCGCAGCGGACTCCGACCTGTGCCCCGTCGACCTCGGCGCGTACTCGAGCCGCGTCACCTTCATGGTCGGCAACGCCACCATCGACGCGGCCCGAAAGCTGCGCGCGAAGATCGTCACCGCGGTGGCCGAGAAGTGGGAGGTCGAGGAGCCCCGCGTCCGTCTCATGGAGGGTCGCGCCATCGACCTGGAGGACCCCGAGAAGGTGCTCACGACCCGCGAGGCCATCGAGCTCGCCGAGGTGCGCTTCGACACCCTTGGCTCCACCGGCTCCTACAACACCCCCACCCTCGGCGGCGACTACCGCGGCGGCAGCATCGGCGCTTCCCCCGCCTACTCCTTCACGGCCCACGTGGTCGAGGTCGACGTGGACGAGGAGACCGGCCGGATCACCGTCCCCAAGGTCTGGTGCGCCCACGATTGCGGCCGCGCCCTCAACCCGCGGCTGGTCGCGGGGCAGATCGAGGGCTCGGTCTACATGGGGATCGCCGAGGCGCTCCTCGAGGAGCACAAGGTCAACCGCTTCGGCCTCCACAGCGGGCCGTCCCTGCTGGACTACCGCCTCCCCACCGCCATCGACACCCCGGATATCGAGACGTTCATCGTGGAGAGCATCGACCCTGAGGGCCCCTACGGCGCCAAGGAAGCCGGCGAGGGACCCCTTCACTCGGCCATCCCAGCCCTCGCCAACGCCATCCACGACGCCGTGGGCATCCGCCTCCGTGAGCTCCCGTTCACTCCGGCGAAGGTGCTGGCCGCCCTGCGCGAGAAGCGCGAGCGCGAGCGCGAGGCGGGCGGCGGCGCGGCGACGGCCATGGACTCCCAGGGAGGGCTGGGCTGATGCTGCGCCTCCCCAAGTTCAGGCTCGAGGAGCCCACCGAGATCGCCGGCGTCACCGCGCTCCTTGAGGAGCACGGCGAGAAGGCCATGGTCGTCGCGGGCGGGACGGACCTGCTACCGAACATGAAGCACGGGCTGTTCGAGCCCGAGGTCGTCGTGAGCCTCGCCCAGGTCGCCGACCTGAAGGGCGTGACCGAGACCCCCGACGGGGGCCTGCGGATCGGCGCCATGACCACCCTCGCGGACATGGCAGCCTGCGACGCCGTCATCGCCAGGGCCCCGGCCCTCGCCCAGGCGGCCTCCCTGATCGCCGGTCCGCAGCTGCGGACCATGGGCACCGCGGGCGGCAACGTGATGCTGGATACGCGCTGCCAGTGGTACAACCAGACCCACTTCTGGCGGAAGTCCCTGGGCTACTGCCTCAAGAAGGACGGCACCGTCTGCCACGTTGTCGCGGGCGGCCGCAAGTGCGTGGCCGCAGCGTCGAACGACACGGCCCCGACGCTGATGTCGCTGGGCGCAGACCTGGAGTTCGCCGGTGAAGGCGGGGCGCAGACCCTGAAGATCGACGACCTCTGGAAGGCCGACGGGATCTGGAACAAGGGCGTCGGGCGCGGCGCGCTGCTGACGCACATCAACGTCCCCGCCCAGGCGCCGGGGCACCGCGGGGCGTACGGGAAGCTGCGCGACCGCGGCTCCATCGACTACCCCCTGTTTGGCTGCGCCATCCGCCTCGACCTCGACGGCGACGCCGTGACCGACGCCGACGTGGTGTGCATCGCGCTGGTGGCCAGGCCCCTGCGGGTCAAGGGCGTGGCCGACGCGCTGGTTGGCAAGAAGATCGGGACGGCTGGCTTCGAACAAGCGGCCGCCGCGGTTGGAGACCTCGCGCACCGGCAGGCCAAGCCGATGGACAACATCCCCGGCGATGCTACGTACCGCCGGGAGATGGTGCCCGTCTACGTCCGGCGCACGATCCTCGCCGCAGCGGCGGGCACGGGCCCAGTGCATCACATCTAGGGCGAGCCGGGCGGAGAGAGGTCCCCCGCGGGACGAGTCTCGCGCGTGGTGATTCAGATGGCCGTATGGAGCCGCCGGCAGGGCGGTCCTCACGTCGGCTCGAGCGGGACCGCGGTGCCGGCGTCGCTGCGCCAAGAGTCCCACCGCGACGCGGGCCGACCGGCGAGCGAGGGGGCTCGCGGCGCCCGGCCCCCGCTCTCGCGCTAGGGGTGGACGAGGATCGACGCGACCGGGGTCACCGACTGCCCACCGATCACCGCGCTGAACGCCAAGGTAGATCCCACGAATGGGGTCAGCACCCCTCCGACGAGGGCGAGGCGAGCCTCGGCGCGGCCGTCGAGGTCGAGCACGCCCGCGTTCCCTGTGAACGGGAGCCCGCCCGGCCACCCAGCCGTGAAGTCGAAGAGGCGGTCTCGATTGAGCGAGACGTGGACCCCTCCCACGGTCGTCCCCGGCTGCGTTCCGGAGAGCGAGGCGAACACCCTGTAGGAGGCGCCACTATCGGAGGCACCGCGGTCAAGGACCAGGGGCAGCGGCGTCCCGGCGCTCGCGGAGAAGAGCGACTCGCCGATGTGCAGCTCGGCGGGCACGGCCGACTCCACGGTGAGCGGTGGGTGGAGCTGCACGGGCCGGATCCCGTCGTCCACGGTCAGGTGGTACGCCCCCACCCCCTGGTTGAGTGTGGCCACGAGGTCGAAGCTGTGGGTCCCGTCTGCGTGGTCCACGAAGTTGACGGCCTGGGCCACGTCCGAACCGGAGGCCCTGGTCACCGTCACGGTCTGACCGCCCATGGCGAGTGGATTTCCGTCGACATCCCGGAGGCGAACCTCCACCCGGCTCGACGTCTGGCCGTCCGCCTGGAGGCGCGGGACGGAGGAGGTCACCTCACTCAGCACATGGTCCGGACGAGCCACGAGGCCGGCGCGCCAGACGTCGTACTCGGCGCGCAGGCGCGCCATGGGCTCCTGGGAGGTGGGCGTCCCTGAGTAGTTGAAGCGCAGGTAGTAGTCCCCTGCCGCACATCCGGTGGACCCGAGACACGGGGCGTTGGTGTCGCCCGGACGGGCGACCGCCATGAACGCGCAGTAGGACGCGTGCGTGAAGCTCGGCGGCGGCGAGCCGCAGCTGGTGGGCTGCACCGTATCGCAGGAGCAGCGGCCGTCGCCGCCCGCATCCCTCGACGCCTCCATGGAGGCGAGCATGCGCTGGCCCATGTCACCCTGCGTGCTGATGAAGACCGCCTCGCAGACGTCGAGGACGTTCGCGCCGCTGAGGCCTCCGCCCTGGATCGCGTACTCGAAGTCGCCGATCACCCCGACGCGCTTGCCGAGGTAGGGGCCGCCGTTGCTCCCCGTGTGGGATGCCGGCGGTCCGGCGAAGGCGACGATCCCGATGGTCCGGTTCTCGAAGCCGCCGTCGAGCACCTCGATGAGGTCGAGGAGCTGCTGCCCCGTGGCCCCCCGCTGCGAGTTCCTGTAGATCCGGCGCCGATTCACCGCGTTGCTCTGCCAGAGGCCCTGGGTGACGCCAGCCGCGACGCCGACCCGGATGACCGGGAGCCGCTGTCCGGCGTCGAAGTTGCTGATGCAAGTCGAGACCAGCACGGCGACCTCACCCGTGGCACGGTTGAGAGCGACAATGGACCAGGTGGCCGCCGCGTGATCCACGACGGCCAGAGAGAGGAGCCCGGCGATCGCGAGCCGGAGGAGCGCTGAGGCCATGAGTCGACCCTAGCACGGCCCCATCACCTGGGCCGCAGAACAGGCCGGATCACCGGGGCGGGGCTCAGGGCCCGACCAGGATCGACGCCGCCGGAGTGGCTGCGAGTCCCCCGATCACGGCACTGAAGGACAGCGTCGAGCCCACGAAGGGCACCAGCGCCCCAGGGAGCAGGTCGAGGACCGCCGCGCCCCGACCGTCTTGATCCAGGACGCCCGTGTTCCCGGTGAAGGGCGCGCCGCCGGGCCAGCCAGCGGTGAAGTCAAACACCCGGTCGCGGTTGAGCGGCACGTTGACGCCGGCCAAGATCGATCCGGGCTGGGTCCCGGAGAGTGAGGCGAGGACGCGATACGAGGCCCCGCTGTCCGCTGCGCCGCGGTCGAGCACGAGCGGGAGCGGCGTCCCCGCCGCGGCAGACAGCTCCCCCTGGCCGATGTGGAGCTGCGCCGGGGCGGCGGACTCGACCACCAGCGCGGGGTAGAGCTGCACAGGGCGGATTCCGTCATCCACGGTGATGTGGTACGTCCCGACCCCTTGATTCAGCGTGGCCACGAGGTCGAAGCTGTGGGTCCCATCGCCGTTGTCCACAAGGTTGGCCGCTTGGGCCACGTTCGGCCCGGAGGCTCTCGTGACGGTCACCGCCTGACCGCCCATGGCGAGGGGGTTGCCGTCCACGTCCCGGAGGCGAACCTCTACCCGGCTCGACGTCTGTCCGTCCGCCTGAAGCCGCGGTACGGAGGTGCTCACCTCGCTCAGCACATGATCCGGCCGCGCCACCTGGCCAGCGCGCCAGGCGTCGTACTCGGCGCGCAGCCGCGCGATCGGCTCCTGTCCATTGGGGCCGCCCGCGTAGGTGATCCGCAGGTAGTAGTCCCCGGCGGCGCAGCCTGTGTTCCCGAGGCACGGCGCGTCGGAGTCCCCCAGTCGCGCGATCGCCATGAAGGCGTTGTAGGACGCGTACGTGAAGCTCGGCGGGGGCGAGCCGCAGCCCGTGGGCGTGCCCGGCGCGCAGGAGCAGCGCCCATCTCCGCCCGCGTCCCGCGCGGCCTCCATGGCCGCCACCATGCGCTCGCCGAGGTCGCCATTCGTCGCGAGGAAGGCCGCCTCGCAGTCGAGCACCACGTTCGCCCCCGTGAGCACGTTCCCCTGGATCGCGTACTCGTAGGGCCCGAAGGTCCCCGTCAGGCCGTCTGCGAAGTCGCCGTTCGAGCTCCCCGTGTGGGTGACCGCCGGCCCGGCAAAGGCCACGATCCCGAACTGACGGTTCTGGAAGCCGCCGTCGCTCGCCTCGATGAGGTCGAGGAGCTGCTGTGGCGTGGCGCCCCGGAGCGAGTTGCGGAAGATCCGCCGGCGGTTGGTGGCCTGGGAGATGACGAAGGACTGCGCGGCGCCCGCCGCGTAGCCCACCCGGATCACAGGCACCGCCGTCGCGATGTCGAAGCCGGCGATGCAGGTGGACGTCGCTACCGCGAGCTCGCCGGTCTCGCGGTTGATGACCACGATCGACCAGGTCGCCTTGGCGGGCGACGCGAGAAAGAGGCCGAGGAGCGCGAGGAGGGCGGCGCGAAGCGGAGTGCAGGACATGCTTCAATAGTCGCCGCGACCCTTCGGAGCCGTCAAGGGCTGAACCCGTCCGCGCCCAGCTGTCGCACTCTCACACGGTGCAGGACGGTCTGTGTGGCGAAGGCGGCGACTCCGAACGGGACGGAAGGGTCAACTTCGGGACGCAGCTCGAGCTCACGCCCGCGCAGGTCCGCGTCGATCAGGCGCTCGCCGTCGAGGTCCACCCGGACCCGGTCGTCGCTCACCACCAGCGAGACCCGGTAACGCGTGCCGTCGGGGAAGTTCCGGAGGGTCCGGGTGTCGTTGCCCGACGCGTCCTCGCCGTCCAGGCAAGAGAGCCCGCAGACCACCCCACCCCAGCCGCCGAGCACGAGCGTCAGGTGCTCGCCGCGCACGGGGAAGGTCACGGAGAAGAAGAAGTCCGCGCCGAACTCCTTGGTCACATCGAACTCCGCCTCGAACGGCGGCGTGGGCGGCTCCCCCTGGTAGGTCAGCCCCGCCAGCGGGACGCCCTGGGGAATGACGACACCGTTCTCCACCTGGTCGAACTCCGGGAACTCTCCGAACACGCCCGCCTTCCACGACGAGAGGTCACGCCCGTCGAAGAGCTCCTGCCAGGGCGGCGCCGGGGCAACCTCGGCCGCTTCGCGGACGGGCTCTGGCCCTGCGCACGCAACGATAAAGGCAGCACCAGCAATGGCGCCGACCCGTGCGGCGCGCCCCGCGCGCTGCAGAGCCGCGCGCGAACGAGAGCGGATCCTCGCGGAACCTCGGTGGGCTGCGCTATGGTCCGCCACGACCGCGTCCACTTCGCGTTCCACCAGCGCCTCTCCACCCCGGACCACCAGAACCCCATGACCACCGTCGTCGTCACCAAGAAGAACGGAGTCGCGTGCATCGCCGCCGACACCCTCGCCACCTACGGCGACCTGAAGGAGCCCGCCGACCTCGTGGCGTCCAGCGACAAGCTCGTCCAGGTGGGCGAGGCCTGGGTAGCCCCCACCGGGCCCGCCTCCGCGCAGCTGATCCTCGGGCACCACCTCCGGGGCCTGAAGGAGATCCCGCAGCTCAGGGACACACACCAGATCTTCGACTTCTTGACGCAGCTTCAGCGCTCCCTCCGAGATGACTACTTCGTCCTCGGCAAGGAGGACAACCAGGATGACTACGAGTCTATGCGCATGGAGCTGATCATCGCCTCGCCCGGCGGCATCTTCGGCGCCTACCCCCAGCGCTCCGTCCAGGAGTTCCGCTCCTTCTACGCCTTCGGCTCTGGCGCGGAGTTCGCCCTCGGCGCCATGAGCGTGGCCAGCGAGACCGCCGTGGACGCAGAGGCCCTGGCGCGGGCTGGCGTCAAGACCGCCGCGCGCTTCGACGTCTCCACCGAGCTGCCCATGACCCTCCAGCGGGTCCCCCTCGCGGGGGCCCGCTGAGGCCGGCGCCGCTCAGATCTTCCGCACCTGCTTGCGTCGCGGGTCGACCGTCCGCCGCCGGAAGTCACCGGCGCTCTCCACCACCAGGCGGGTGCGGCGCCCCTCGCCCTCGACCTTCACCACCTGCCCGAGGTGTCGACCGTCGATCTCGACCCAGTCTCCGCGGGCGAAGGGCGCGTCCGGGTCGGCGGCGAGCGGCGCGGAGGCGGCCGGGGCCTCGGGCGCCCCTGGACGCTCGCTGAGGTTCGCGGCCCGCCACGCCACGGCGTCCTCCGTGTTATCGCAGCCGCGCCCCACCTCGTCCTCGAGACCGAAGTGCTCGGCGAGGAGCTCTCGGCGAGGCCGCGCGTCGTTCTTGGCGAACTCGACCATCGAGAGCAGCGCCCGCAGGTCGTCCTGCAGCTTCTCGCCGGTGGCCAGGAAGGTCGGAAGTTTGCCAGGGTCTAGCGGGCGGCGAACTTCGAGGTCATGGTTCTCGAAGGACCCCGACGTCACGCCGAGCACCTCAAGCCAGCGCAGCGCGATCCCGACCCGGTTGTCCCGTCGCTCCTTCACGAGCAGCTCCGCCCGCAGGTCGCCCTCGTCCTTCAGCTGCACTCGCTCCCCCCAGCCCACGAGGGTCTCGTAGACCATCACCACGTACTCAAGCGTCGGGTTCGCCCAGCGCACGAAGGTGTCCTGAATCGCGATGTCCTCGGGGAAGTACAGCAGCTCGCACCAGGCCGGCGCGCCGTCCCGGCCGGCCCGCCCGACCTCCTGGGTCCACGCCTCCAGGGTGCGCGGCATCTGCGTGTGGATCACGAACCGGATGTCGGCCTTGTCGATCCCCATACCGAAGGCGTTCGTCGCCAGGACCACCAGCCCCGATGACCCCATGAAGCGCTCCTGCATCCCGCGGCGCTCCTCCGCGGAGAGCTTGCCGTGGTACACGAGCGTCTCGACGCCCCGCCGCCGCAGCTCGCCGTGGATTCGCTCCAGGTCCTTGATGAGCGCGCCGTAGACAATGCCCGGCCCATCGATGGCCCGGATGCGCTCGACCAAGACGTCCACCTTCTCCTCCTCGCTCCCCACCTCCGTCACCGCCATGAAGAGGTTCTCGCGCTCGATCCCCGTGCGCAGGACGAGGGGATCCTCGAGCTCCAGGCGCAGGGCGATGTCCTCCGCCACCGCCGGCGTGGCGGTCGCCGTCAACGCGATGGCCGGAACCCCGCCAAGGCGCCGGCGGTACTCCCCCAGCCGCGAGAAGTCGGGGCGGAAGTCATGGCCCCACTGGCTGATGCAGTGAGCCTCGTCCACCGCGAGGCGGCGCACCGGCAGGTCCGGGAGCACCCCCGCGAAGTCCGGCTGACGGAAGCGCTCGGGGGTGACATAGAGGAGATCCAGCTCCCCCGCCACAGCGGCCTCCAGCCGGCGCGCCCGCTCCGCAGCGCTGATCGAGGAGTTCACATAGGCGGCCCGGACCCCCCGGGCCCTGAGCGCGTCCACCTGGTCCTTCATGAGGGCGATGAGCGGGCTGACCACCAGCGTCAAGCCCTCCGCCACGACCGCGGGGAGCTGATACACCAACGACTTGCCCCCGCCGGTAGGCATCGTCAAGAGGACGTCACGCCCCGCGAGCACGGCGTCGATGGCGCGCTCCTGCGGGCCGCGATAGTCCTCAATCCCGAAGACCTCCCGGAGGGCCTCGAGCACCCTCGGATCACGGGCCCCGCCTTCAACTCCCTCGCCTTGCATCGCGCCGATTCTGCGGCCCGCGACGGTCGGCGTCACGGGGTAATCAGCGCCCGGTTCGGGACGTGCCCTGCCCCTGGAGGACCCGCACCTCCCAGGGGGCGAGCGGCCCCCACACATCCACGTAGCCGCCGGGCTCCGACGGGACGCGGTCGTGGCGGCCCACTGCCCGCAGCGGGGTGGGCAGGGATCGCTCGTCGTGGACCTCGGCGGTCGACGCGCCGCCGCCCCAGCGGGTGAGCTCCTCGGCTCCGGCCGCGACGGCCACCACGAGCGCTGCGGCGACCACGAGGGGACGGCGGAGCGATGAGGAGAAGTCGAGGGGTCGGTTCATGGCGTCACTGGATGACGTGGGCTTCGGGATCGACGGCGTTGTTGTTCGATTCGTCGCTCTCTGCCTGGGCCTCGAGGTCATCCGCGATCACGCCGATGCGCCAGGCCGTCAGCGCCGCGTTGGGCGGGAGCTGCACCGTGGTGTTGGCCGAGCTGCTGCTGCCGATGCTGAGGTTGGAGAGGACGCGGGTGCCGAGCAGCGTGTCCTCGAGGGGGTCGATGATCTCGTCCTCGGAGAGGTAGATGCCCACCCTGAAGGAGCCCGCGTCAAGCTCACCAGAGTTGGTGACGGTGTGCGCCACGCTGATCACCTCGCCGGCGGTGAAGGGCGACGCGTCGATCACGTCGACCGCCGAGGCCACCAGATCGGGCGCGGGGGGCGGAGGGATCTGCACCCGGAAGACGCCCCCGGCGTTGAGGCTGTTGTCCGTCTCATCGGACTCGGAGACCACGCCCTGCCAGTCCGCGAGCGCACCGATCGTGTACTCCCCCTCCGGCGTACCCAGGGGGACCGTGACCGGCGCGCTGGCGACGGTGGAGAAGGCCGCGCCGAGGCCGAACGGAACGAGCCGGTCCCCCAGCAGCGTGTCGCTGCTGGTGACGGTCTCATCGGTCGAGAGGTAGATGCCGATCCTGAACGCGCCGCACGAGGCGTCGCCCGCATTCGCCACGCGCGTCACCACCTGGAAGGGCTCGCCGGGCTCCGCGGTGGAGACGGCCGGGTCCATCAGCTCGGTGACGAGGTTCGGCGCGGCGACCCCGCCTTCCAAGACGTCGAGGAGCCCCCCTGCAACCAGGAGGTTGTTGCCCTCGTTGAGCTCGGGCTCGGTGTTGAGGTCGTCGACCCACAGCCCCACCCTGTAAGAGCCCGGGGCGATGCCCCCGGGGACCGGCATGCTCAGCGACCTCGACGAGCCGACCCCGACGCCGAGGGGGGAGAGCTCGTGGAAGCCCAAGAGCACGTCGTTGGTCGTGATCGCCGCGTCGCTGGACAGGTAGACCGAGACCCGCACCGTCGAGCTCGGCGCGAGCCCGAGGTTCGTGACCTGATCCTCGACGCTGACGGCGGCCCCGGTGCCGGACTGCACCGCCGAGGGCGAGAAGCTGAACTGGCTGGCCACGAGGTCCGAGAGCGGCGGCGCCGAGACCGTCAGGCGGCCGACCCCGATGAGCCCATTGTTCCCCTCATCCAGCTCGACGAGGAGCTCCGAGCTGTCCGCGTAGACGCCGACAAAGTACTCCCCCGGCGGCGTCGCCGCGGGCACGGGGATGGAGGTCGGGCCGGAGCTGGAGACGCTGCCGACGGGGAGCAGGCTCTCGGTCCGGGTGCCGATCAGGATGTCGGTCGCAGGGTCGATGGTCGGGTCATCGGAGAGGTAGACACCGATCTGAAACAGAGGCGCAGCGGCGAGGCCCTGGTTCAGGATGGACTCGTCCACCACGATGGATTGCCCGCCCTCGACCGAGGGCGGCGTGAAGCTGATCGAGGCCGCCGCCACGTCCGGTGCCGGCGCGGAGGTCACAGCGAGCGTCCCAGGGGCGGCGAGCTCGTTGTTGAGCTCGTCCATCTCGATGATGGTGCCGAGGTCATCCGCGACGGCCCCCACGAAGTAGCTCCCTGCCATCACGAAGGCGGGCACCGTGAGCGAGCCGCTGGCCGGGTCCAACGCGCCGACCTCGAGGTCCAACACCTGGCGCTGCCCGATGAGGACGTCGCTCGGCGTGATCAGCGCGTCGTCGGACAGGTAGATCCCGACGCGGAAGGCGCCGCTGGTCTCGACGCCGACGTTCCGCACGGAGTCGTCGACGAGGATCGACTGCCCGGCCTGCACCTCCACTGCGCCGAAGCTGACGGACTCGATGACGAGGTCAGGGCGCTCTGCCTCCTGGATCAGGAGCGCGGCCGTGGAGGCCGCGACGTTGTTCTCTTCCGCCTCCTCGAGGAATGCACCCTGGTCGTCCGCAACGCAGAGCAGGTAGTACTCCCCCGCCGGGGTCGTGACCGGGACCTGCAGGCTCTCGGAGGCGGTGAACGTGTCGCCCGCGGCGAGGGTGCCCAGGCTCCAGGAGAGGAGGCGCACGTCCTGGGCGTCTCGCGCGATATCCGCCGAGAGGTAGACGCCGACCTCGAAGGGCGCCGAGGCGGAGATCCCCTGGTTCGCGACCTCGGCGGTGACCACGACGCTGGAGCCCGCCTCCAGGGACCACGCGCTCGGCGTCACGCCGAGTGCCACGAGGTCAACCCCCGTGGCAGCCGCAGCGGTCGAGCCGCCCCCGCTGCCGCAGGAGGCGTTCATGCCAGCCCCAAGGGCGATCAGCAAGACCGCCGCCAGTGAGCGGGGCCTCTCTTGGAAGATGCGCGCCATCGGGCGAACATCCGTCCAGCCCCCCCCGAGCGGGGCCAATATTCCCAGGACCCCGGATTCGGCGCCTCCAGGGTGGAGCCCGGGCCGCTCCCGACGCAGGTTCTTGCCATGCCCAGTCAACCTTCAGGCGCCGGAGGGACCCTCCTATGTGTCCCCACGGAGTTCGAGCGATCGATCCTCGAGCGAGTGGCCCCGGACCTGTTCGCCGGCGAAGCGGCCTCCGCCGTGGAGGTCATCGGGTTCGGCCCCGTGGCCGCCGCTGCCCGCACCTCGGCCCTCATCGCCCAAAGAGGCCCTGAGCGGCTCATCCTCCTGGGAATCGCCGGGGGCCTCGAGGGCGGGCCTCCCGTGGGCGAGGCGGCTGAGTTCGGCGCCGTCGCGCTGGACGGGGTTGGGGCCGGGCCTGGCGCTGGGGCCGAGCCAGGCGCCGCGCTCCTGCTCCCCTCGGCCCTGGGGTTCCCGCAGTGGCAGGACGCGGAGGGCGAGGTCCACGAGCAGCTCGCGCTGCCCGCCGAGGGCCCCAAGCTGCTCTCCGTGTGCGCGGCGTCCGGGAGCAGGGCCGAGGCCGCGCTCCGCCGCGAGCGCTTCGACGGGGCGGCCGCCGAGGACATGGAGACCTTCGGCGCGGCGCTCGCCGCCCGCATGGCTGGCGTCCCTCTGCATGCGGTGCGGGGTATCTCCAACGTGGCCGGCGACCGGGACAAGGGCCGCTGGCGGGTCGAGCCGGCCCTCGAGGCGGCGGCGAACTGCGCCAGGGCGGTGATCGCCGGAGGGAGGCCGTGAGCGCCCCTGTGCTGCGCCTCGGGATCTCCACCTGCCCGAACGACACCTTCCTCTTCCACGGCCTGCTGAGCGGCGAGGTCGAGGTGGAGGGGCACCGCCTCGAGATCGAGCTGCTGGACGTCCAGGAGCTCAACCAACGGCTCCTGGATCCAGGACCCGCTCCGGCCTTTGACGTCGCGAAGGCCAGCTACCACCTCGCGCTGCGCATGGCCGACGAGCTCCTGGCCCTCCCCACAGGCTCTGCCCTGGGGTTCGGCAACGGCCCCCTCCTGCTGGCCCGAGCGGGCCTCGAGCCGCCCACTCCGACCCCGTCTAGCCGCGTCCTCTGCCCCGGAGAGCACACCACGGCCGCGCTCCTCTACCGGCTCTTCTTCCCCGAGGCCGCGGCAGCCGAGCACGTCATCTTCAGCGAGGTCATGCCCGCGCTCGAGCAGGGCCGAGCCGACCTCGGCGTCTGCATCCACGAGGGCCGCTTCACCTACGCGGAGTCCGGCCTCGGCCTCGTCGAGGACCTGGGGGCTCGCTGGGAATCGGACACCGGCGCTCCGCTACCCCTGGGCGGGATCTTCGCGCGGCGCTCGCTCCCCCAGGACACCGTCGAGGCCGTCCAGGACGCCCTGCGGCGCTCCCTGGCGCTCGCCCGCGCGAACCCTGAAGCCGCGCTGCACTCGATGCGGCAGTACGCACAAGAGTTCTCCGACGAGGTCCTGTGGAGCCACGTGGACCTCTACGTGAACGACTGGACCCGTGACCTCGGAGCGCAGGGCCGCCGCGCCATTGAGACCCTCGCCGAGCGCGCGGCGCATACGGGCCTCGTGGCACCCGGCACGCGCCTCGAGGTGTACGAGCCGCTCGGGGAACGACGGCTCTTCCACCTCGTCCCGAACGCGGACGCGGAGAGTCTCGCGACCGAGGGGCACCTGCCGGTCCCCTCGCTGGACAGCGAGGGCTTCATTCACCTCTCCTTCTCCGACCAGCTCGCGGGCACCCTCCAGGCCCACTTCGACGGCGTCCAGAGGGTGGCGTTGCTGGAGTTGGACCGGGACAGCCTCGCCGGCGCCGTGCGATTCGAGACGTCGAGGGGGGGCGCCCGCTTCCCCCACCTCTTCCGGCCCCTCGACCTCGACCAAGACGTCAGCGCGCGATGGACCCTGGAGCGCGAGGGCGAGTCCTTCCGAGTCCCCGAGGCGTCACAGGGCCGGCGGGCCTCGGGGCCGCGTGACGGGTCCTGAGTCTCCCCGGTGAAGCTCTGCGGGCCAGTCAGAGCCAGCACGGGCTGCCCGAGCAACCCGTTTGGCAGCCTCCCCTCCGCCGACAGTTCGGCAGGGCGCCCCGGGGCCGACAGTGCAGGGCGGGACCGCCTGACGGCATCAGAGCGGCGCCAATCTATGCCGCCATGCATCCCGGCGTGGGCAGCGTCCAGCTAGAGGAGTCGCGGAGACCGCGCAGCATTCCCCACAAACACACAGAGAGCGCCGCTCCGTCGACCGGAGGGCGCTCCCTGCAGAGGTCCTGAGGCTGAGGATCAGCCCTGGGCGCCGCCCGAGTCACGGAGCTCAAGCATCTCCTTGCGGAGCTCCTGAGCGAGGGCCTTGATGTCCTGCATCGACTTGCGGACGCGGGAGGTGGCGGCCTTGTTGCCGGCCTCGGCCTTCTCGACGTCCTCGCGGCAGGCCGAAATGGCCTCCAGCATCTGATCGTAGTTCTGGCTCATCGTTGAATTTGGGGCTTGGGGGAAAGGCTTCCGTGCAGGGATGCCCGGGAGCAGGAGGGGAAGTCCAGGTGAAGCGCTGGAACCTTGGGAGCGGGCCACCTGGGGCCGTTCCCGACCTCCACAGGGAGACACAGAAGGAGCCCAGGATCAAGGGAGAAGCGCCCTCAGGAGCACGCCAGCGGGGGGTGACGATCACGCACATTGAGCGCAATCAGCTCAACGACAGACACTTAGGGCCACCACTACCTAATCCCGGCAGCCGGGCGTTCGACCCCCTTTCCTGGCCTCTCAGGACAGGTCCGCGCCCTTGAGTCCGCCCATGCGGAGCACCTCGCGGAAGTGCGCGCTCCCCACGGGCTGCACCGAGAGGCGCTGACCCCGCTGCACCACGGCCATGTCGGCCAGCTTGCCGTTGGCCCTGATGTCGTCGAGGGAGACGTACTCCTTCAGGGGCGTCACGGCCTGGATGTCCACGACGAACCAGCGGGGGTTGTCCTCCTGGCTCTTGGGGTCAAAGTGCGAGTCGTTCGGGTCGAACTGCGTGGGGTCCGGATACCCCTCTCCCACGACCCTCGCGACCCCGGCGATGCCCGGCGGCTTGGTGTTGGAGTGGTAGTAGAGGATCAGATCCCCCACCTTCATCTCGTCTCGCATCATGTTCCGCGCCTGATAGTTGCGGACGCCATCCCAGAGCGTCGTCTGCTTCGGAGCGGCCTCCAACTGCGCGTAGGAGAACACGTCGGGCTCGGACTTCATGAGCCAGTAGGCGGGGCGTCGTGCCATGGTCTGGATTCAGCGCTGCTGGTCGTGGTGAGGCGTGACGGAGATCGGCGGGCCGAGGACCTCCTTCATCAGGATGGCCGTCTGCCAGGGCGACCGCCCGCTCTGGATTCGGTCCAGCGGAGAAGAACGCTTCGAGTCGAGCGCGAAGGCTGCCCGCTCTCCCTCCCCAGCGAGGACCTCAAGGCCCTCCTCGTCGGGCTCCCGCTCAGGTCTCCTTTGGCCCGCGCTTGCGCTCAGCTCAAACCGTCCGGCCTCGAGGGCGCTCTCACTCGGAATATCGTCGAGCGTCTCATCGATCGCGACCTGGAAGCCATCCACAGGATCCGGCGCGCGGAGTCCATCCGGGCGCCCACCGCTGAGCTCCGACCCGCGCCCGACGGCCGCCAACCCGACGCGCGGCGCCTCCGGCACCGGCTTCGGCTTCGGCACCGGCTTCGGCTTCGGCGCGATGGTAGACGCCTCGGCCTCACCGAAGGGGTCAACCGCCGGCCCGGGGCGCTCCGCGCGCGTCGCAGCGCGCGCCCCCCCGCGGTCCAGCTTGGCCTTCATCTCGGCGTTGCGCCCCGTCGCCTGCGCTCGGCGCGCAGCCCGACGGTGGCTTGAGTTGAAGTCCTCGTCCTCGTCCTCGTCCTCACGCAGCCCCTCCAGGAAGAGGTCGAGCGCGCTGGACTGATTCTCCTGCGGCCCGCCACGCGACTTCGCCTGGAAGTCCTGCCGATTGGACTTCGCGACGTTCAACAGGCCGCGGATGACGGGCCAGATCACCGCGAAGAACACGATGGCCAGACCGACCAGGTTGTCGACGTCAAAGCCGACGCCCCCCTGAACGGGGAGCGCGCCGAGGAACGGGGGGTCGACCAGCATCAGGAGGTGGGGTTGGTGCCTCCGCCGGCCTCGCCGCCGATGCTGCGGCGCATGGTCGTGTCGGACTCCAGGTTCTTCAGGCGGAGCATGTCCATGACCCCGAGGTTGCCGGACTTGAGGGCCTCAGCCATGGCCAGGGGGACCTGGGCCTCGGCCTCGACGACCTTGGCGCGGTTCTCCTGCACCCCGGCCTTGAACTCCTGCTCCGCGGCCACGGCCATGGCCCGGCGCTTCTCGGCGAGGGCCTGGGCCACGCGCTTGTCGGCCTCGGCCTGGTCCGCCTGGAGGCGGGCGCCGATGTTGTGGCCGATGTCCACGTCCGCGATATCAATGGAGACGATCTCGAAGGCCGTGCCCGCGTCGAGGCCCCGGTTGAGCACCGTCTTGCTGATCTCATCGGGGTTCTCGAGGACGTGCTTGTGCGTGTCCATGGAGCCGATGGTGGACACGATGCCCTCGCCCACACGAGCGATGATCGTCTCCTCACCAGCGCCACCCACCAGGCGGGCGATGTTGGTTCGAACGGTCACGCGGGCCTTGGCCAGCACCTGGATACCGTCCTTGGCGACGGCCGCCACCTCGCTCTTCCCCTTGGCGGGGTCGGGGCAATCGATGACCTTCGGCGTCACCGAGGTGTTGACCGCGTCGAGCACGTCGCGCCCCGCCAGGTCGATCCCGGTGGCCGCCTTGTAGTCGAGGTCGAGCCCCGCTCGGTTGGACGAGATGATGGCGTGGACGACGCGCGGGACGTTCCCCCCCGCGAGGTAGTGCGCCTCCAGATCGCTCCCGGAGATCCCGTCGATGCGTGACTGAACCAGATTGATCCGGCCCACCACGATCACGGACGGGTCGACCTTCCGCAGGCTCATGGCGAGCATGTCGAAGAGACCGACGCCCGCGCCCGAGAGGACGGACTGGATGTAAAGCTTCGCGTAGCGGAGGAACAGCACCAGGAAGCCGAGCAGGAGGAGGCCGAGCACGACAAGGCCGATGACCTCGAAGATGCTGGGCTCGTCGCCGTCCGCAAGGAGGAGCGCGATGTGGGGATTAAGCATGGAAAGCGGCTGAAGAAACGTTGTCGACGAGGACGGGGCTGAGCCCACCCACGTCATGAATTCGAATGTGCTGGGTCCCGGGCCACGACGACCCGATTACCGGAGACCTCGACCACCAGGATCGGGGCGCCCTTCTCGATCGGCTCTCCGCGGCTGACCACGTCGACGCGGCGGCCGTCGATGCGCGCCATCCCGGCAGGCCGCAGGTCCGACTCCACGACCCCAGCCTTGGAGATCAGCCCCGAGTCACGGCGGTCCACCGCCCGGCCGTCCTCGAAGCTGAAGCCGCGGGCGGTGAGCTTGCGGCCGAACGGCGTCTTCGGGAAGGCGCGCAGCCCGTAGGTGACGATGACCGGCACCAGCACGGCGGTCGCCGCGAGCAGCGAGAAGCCGAGGGTGAAGTCCTCCATGAACGCGAGGGCCATGGAGGCGATCAGGGCCAGGGCGGCGAGGAGACCCAGGACGCCCCCGCTAGGCACGAAGACCTCGACCAGGATCAGCAGCAGTCCGCCGCTGAACAGGAGGATGATCTGGGTCACCCGTTCCCCCCATGATCGACGGACGCGGAGGCGGCCTCCGGAGAGGAGCCCTCGAGCGCTGCGACCAGGAGGCGCCCCGCGGCCACCTCCAGCACGGTCACCCGGGCGCCCCGTTCGAGCACGCCTCCCTCGATTCGCGCCTCGTGGTAGATGCCCTCCTCCTCGCCGTCGAGCGCGACCTTGCCCACGGGGCGGAGGTCGGTCGAGGCCGTGCCGAGGGCGCCGGGGCGCGCATGCGCCTGGCGGCCGGCGTCGTGGGCCTCGGGCATCGCGTCCGCCGCCCCACCAGCCCCCGCGAGGACCATCCGCCCGAGAAGCGGCGTCTGGGGTAGGACCCGGGAGAGGGTCCAGATGGCGAAGACGCCGGCCGCGGCGGTCGCCACCAGTTGGAACGTCGCGTCGAAGAGCAGCTGCCTGTCCCAGGCATCGCCCATGGAGAGGTCCGGCCCCACCTGGCTCATGAGCAGGCCCACGACGAGGCAAGTCGCCCCGACGAGGCCCGGCCAGATCATGCCCGGCACCACGAAGATCTCCGTCCCCACCAGGACCACCCCGAGGGTGGCCAGAACGACGTGCGGGATGTCCGCGAGCCCGATCAGGTACTGGCCGACGAAGAGGCCGATGAAGCACAGGATCGAGAGGCCGCCAGGGATCCCGAAGCCGGGCACCTTGAGCTCGACGTACCCGAAGAAGAGGCCGAGGAACAGGAGCAGCAGCCGCATGCCGTGCAGCGACGCCAGGAGATCCTCCGAGCGCGTCTTGTCGAGGGGCTCGAGCGGCATTCCCGCGAGGCCCTCCTTGGAGAGCAGCGCCTCCGGGGACTCTGCCATGGCGTCCGCGAACCCGTACTGGATGGCCTCGGCTCCGGTGAGGGCCAGCAGGGTGCCCTCGGGGACCACCGTGCGAATGAGCTCAGGCGCGTTGCCCTGGGCCACCAGGTCGTCCCAACGGGCGCCGCTGATGTCCTGCTCAACGCCGTCCAACCGGACGCGCCGCACCTCCGTCCCCGGGTCGATCATCGCCTCCGCGAGCAGCTCGTTCTTCCCGTGGGTCTTCGCCCATCCGCGCACCCAGGCCCGATAGGCCGAGGCGATCTTCTCGCCCGCCGGCACCATGCCCGTGGGCGTGAGCTGCACGGCCTGAGCCGCGCCGATGGAGGAGCGCTCGCGCACGTACAGGGACTGGCACGCGATCGCGAGCCAGGTCCCCGCCGAGAGGGCCTGGTCATCTACCCAACCGATGACCCTGACCCCGTCGTTCACAGCCGCGTCGATCGCGCCGGCGAACTGACGCATCCGCGCCAGTTCACCGCCGGGGGTGTCGAACGCGACAATCAGCGGCGCCCCTGTCGCCTTGGCCGTCATGACCGCCCGGCGGAAGAGCGCCTGGTGCCCGGCGTCGATGGGACCGTCGATCCGCATGATCAGCACCGAGTCCGGCTCGGTCTCGGTCTCGGCCTCGCCCTCTGGCTCGGTCGACTGCGGCACGACCGGCAGCGCGCCAGCCATGGGTCCTGCGCTTGACGGCACGGCTGCTGGAGGCACTGCAGCCGAAGACACCGCAGCCGAAGACACTGCAGCCGAAGACACCGCCGCCGGGAAGGCCACCGCCGGCTGGGCCACCGCCGGGACCGCGCCACTCTCCGTGAGGAGAAGGACAGAGGCTACGACGAGGCAGGCGAGCTTGGTGATGGAGTGCATGGGTTTCTCCAGTACCGTGGGACACGATGTACGGCGACGCAAGCGCTAGCCCAGCTTCACTCCGTGAGGAACGACACAGCCGCCCTGATGGCGCCAGGATCACGCAGAATCCGGCGGTGCCCGAGTCCATCGAGCTCGATCATCTGCGCCCCTGGCCAGTGAGCCGCGACGAACCTTCCCGCCTCGATCGGCACGTCTTGATCGTCGCTGGCGTGCAGCACGAGCAGCGGCTGATCCAGGACCTCCACGAGGCGCCGAAACTCGAACTCCTCCGCCCGCTCTCCGAAGCGCTCCTCCATGAGCCGGATGAGGTCGTCGAAGAGCTCGTCGGAGCCGGTGATCAGCTCGAGGTAGTGAGAGAAGTAGACCAGCAGGTCGTCCGGCGGCGAGAGGTAGCAAGCGCGCGTCTCGCGCCACCCCTCGGCGAGGAGCAAGCTCGCCGCGAACGTCCCCATGGAGTGGGCCACGATGCATGCAGGCCCCTTCGCGGGGTCATCCAGCGTCTGCTCCGCCACCGCCCGCAGGGTGTTTCGCATCGTTGGAAGGGAGCAGCGCTTCCCGTCCGACTCGCCGTGCCCCACGTGATCGAAGGCGACCACATCGAAGCCTGCCCGCTGGAGCGGCTTCACGAAGCCGTGGAGCTGGCCGGCGCGGCCCTCCCAGCCGTGTACCAGGATCGCGGTCCCCCGCTCGGGCCCCCCGCCTTCCCGGCTCCAGCGCCAGGCCGCGAGGCTCCGCCCCCGATCGGTGACGGTGAAGCGCTCCCCCAGCTCCAGCACCTCAAGCTCCCGGACAGGCGGCGAATGCCTTCGCGGCGTCACGAAGAGGTGCAGCGCCAGGCGACCCGCGGCCCTCCGCGAGACCACCCTCAACACCCGGAAGCCCAGACGCATGGCGCGCAGCGACCAGGGCAGCTTCAGCTGGTCCACGCCGCGCTGGCTGGCGGGGTGTGCGTTGACCGTCATCGGGTGGCAGGAGAGGGTTTGGCGAGCAAGAATGGATGAGCCCGGGGGCCGCGACGTGCCCGCTGGCGCCATCGGAAGGGACCGATCAAGACCGCCGGACAGGGACCCGGCCGCGGCCTCAGGCCAGCGCCCCACGCTCGCCCCAGGAGCCCCGCCCCATGCGGCGAGAGACATGACCGGGGCCCGGTGGGCTCTGACCTCCTCCTACGTGACACCGGAGCGGTTCACCCCATCGAAGGGGCTAGCCAGGTATCAGAGCAGCGAGAGGGCAGTGAAATTAGATGGCGGGAGTGCATGGGAATCGAACCCACCGGCCCACGCTGTTCACGAGGCCCTAACCGGCTTTGAAGACCGGGCGGCACACCAGCACCGATCCACTCCCGTCCGGCGATGTTCTAGCAAACCGCCCCGCGCCCTGCCGGAAGAACTGCGCCCCGCGCGCTCAATCCGCGTCCAGCTCCGCGCCAAGGGCGGCGAGCAGGCCCGCGAGCGCCCCCAGCCCGTGGTCCCCCATGTGTCCGATCCGAATCGTCGAGTCCCGGAGGTCGCCGTAGCCTGACGCCAGCTGGAAGCCACGGTCCAGCATTCCCCGGAGCAGGGCCGGGACGTCGCGTCCTCCCACCGCCGCGCACGTCACCGAGGGCGACGCGGGTCCACCCCCGAGCGGCGCGAGGCCGCGCGCAGCGAGGAACCCACCGGTCATGTCGCGCATCCGGGCGTGCCGCCGGTAGCGTCGCTGCCACCCGTCGAGCCCCCCGAGGTCCGCCGGGTCCTCGTCCGTCAGCCCCAGCTCCACCTCTCCGGTCGAGATGTCCTCGAGCTGCCGCAGGAGCGCGCGATGGAGGGAGATGGTGGGGGTCATCGGCGGGCGACCGTCCGCGTGAGCCTCGGTGATCCGGATCAGGTCCAGGAAGAAGCCCCGGTCGCGGGCGGCCGCGGCCCCGCTGAGCATCGCCGCGCTGACGGCGTAGAGCCCCAGCCCTGGTGGTAGCGCCAGGGCCTTCTGGGTCCCCGCCAGCACGAAGTCGAGCCCGTTGGTCGACGCGTTGATGGGGGCCGCGCCGAGGTACGTGACGGCGTCCACGAGGAGCATGGCGCTTCCGCGCTCCCCCAGCGCGAGGGAGATCTCAGCGGGGCTCACGGCGACCCCGGTGGAGGTCTCACTGAGGCAGACCGTGACCGCGTCGAAGGCCTCGTTCGAGAGCCGCTGCCGCGCGGCGGCCAGATCCGGCCGGGCCCCGGCCGCGGATTCGATCCGGACCACCTCCTTCCCGAGCGCCTCGGCGATGGTCGCGAAGCGCTTCGAGAAGGCTCCGTTCACCAGGCAGAGGACGCGCCGCCCCGTGGCCCGCAGGGCCATCTCCATGAGCCCCGTCGCCGTGCAAGAGTGCACCGCCACGCGGTGTGAGGGAGCCGACGCGCCGAAGAGCGCCTCAAGGTGCGGGTCGAGGGCGTGGATCAGCTCCCGCATCTCCGCCGAGCGGTGGCCGATCATGGGCTCCGCCATGGCCGCGAGGATGTCCTCGCGGACCTCGGTCGGACCCGGGATCCAGAGCTCGGCCCTCACGGCTGCTCTCCCTCGAGGCGCGCCAGCAGTCCTTCAAAGCGACCGCCAGGCGCAGCCCGCAGGACCTCGACCTCCTCGGCGGAGACGAGGTGCGGTAGCAGGGCCGCGTGGTCGGCCTGGCTCACCTCGACGTCCGCGCCCTCGACCACGTCGGGGCGGCGTTCCACGGCCGTGAACGCGATGAAGCGCGCGCACGCGTCCTTGGCCTCGAGGTCGGTGGCGCCGTCCCCCACCAGCACGACGTCGCCGGCAGGGAACCGCTCCGCGAGCAGCTCACGCTTTCCGCCCGCCCGGGCCAGCGGGGACCCCCGGTCGTAGTCGACGTACGCGCCGCTGGTGTCGAACTCCACGTCCACCGCATGGATCCCTGCGGCAGGAACGCCGAGCTGGACCCCGAAGGGACGCACCGCGGGGAGCAGCCCACCGGAGACGATCTCCACGCGCTTGCCGAGGTGGTGCAGCGCAGCGATCAGCTCCGCCGCTCCCGCGATGGCGGTCGCCTCGTAGCGCCGCGCGATGCGCTCCATGTCCGCGGCGAGGGGGCCCGCCAGTTCGAGCCGTCTGCCATAGACCTCCTCGAGCGGCACGCGTCCCGCCATGGCCTCGGCGGTCAGCGCCGAGATCTCTGGGTGCTCCGCGGTGAGCTCCTCGATGCCCTCGATGCTGGAGAGCGTGGAGTCGCAGTCAAAGACGACCGCCGCGAAGGGCGGCCCGTGGACGATCCGTGCCATGGTCAAAGAGGGTGACGACCCGCGCGGTCCGATTCAACCGCGCCCATGCGGAGACGGGCCCCGGCGTGGAGAAGAGGGCGGACAGGGACGTGGGGCCGATGTGGAAGGGTGCCAATGTGAAGGGGTGCTCCTCGGGACGATGACGGCCGAGCGGGCGGCCTCGTGCTCAACCGCAGCTGGCCGGCTCGCTCGGCCGTGAGCCTCCGCCCCAGGGGCTCACGGGCTCACGGGCTCACGGGCTCTCTGGCTCACGGGCTCGCTGGCTCACCGGCTCAGGAGCCGAGCGACCCGCTGGCGACAGGCCTGGCTCGCTGGCAGGCCGGCGCGCGGACAGGCGCGGGGTCGGGCGGCGAGACCAGGCCCCTCAGCGGGTCACGCCGGGTCCACGTGCCTCGTCCAGCACATAGCCGAAGACCGGGCCACGTTTCGACCTGGGGCCCGCCCTGTCGGCGGCGCTTCCACCCAGGGACATGAGGTAGACAAGGAGCACGCCCAGCCCCAGGGCTCCCAGGGCCACCTGGATGACCCGCCGCTGGGCGGCCCGGCGCTCCTCGTCGGTCCTCTCTAGCGCAGCGTCCCCCGGCTGCCCCACCTCCCCGGTGTAGACCAGCCGCATGCGCTGCTTGGGGTCGGTGCGGTGTTGATCCATGGGGTGAGGGCCCGTTGGGTGCTGGCCCGTAGGGTGGTGGTCCGTGGGGTGATGGTCCGTGGGCATGGTCAGACGAGCGTGGTCGAGGCGGATCCGGGGCTGAGGGCCAACGCTGGCCCACGAGGGGGTTCCGCTCCGCTCCTCCCTGCAAATCGGGCTCCCCCGGGGCGCGCCATTCGCACGAAGCCAAAAAAGACGGCAACTCATCGGAACCACGCCTCGACCGAGACATGCCTCGCGAAGAGAATGGGGGCCGCACAACCCCAGCACTTCCGAGCAGCACGAATGAGATTCAAGGACAAGCACGTCGTCGTCACAGGCGGCACCCGAGGCATCGGCCGGGCCATCGCCCTCGCCTTCCTGCGCGAGGGCGCGATCTGCCATGCCACCTATCGGGGCAACGACGCCGCGGCTGAGTCCCTCGTGGAGGAGGCCGGTGAGGCGGGCGAGCGGGTGCACCTCGCCAAGTTCGACGTCTCCGACCACGACGCCACCGAGGCCTTCTGGGAGAGCCTCGGTGAGACCCCCATCGACGTCCTCGTGGCCAACTCGGGGATCCGCCGCGATGCGGTCCTCGCGATGATGTCACCCGGCGACTGGAACGCGGTCATCGGGACGAACCTCACGGGCTCGTACACCATGTCCAAGTTCGCGGTCCAGAACATGATGCGCCAGCGCCACGGCCGAATCATCTTCACCACGTCCCCCGCCGGCCGCTTTGGCTTCGAGGGCCAGGGGAACTACTCCGCCTCCAAGGCCGGCCAGGTCGGCCTCATGCGTTCCCTCTGCAAGGAGGTCGCCAAGCGCGGGATCACGGTCAACTGCGTCTCGCCTGGCTTCATCGCCACCGACCTGCTGGACGACCTCCCCGACGAGCTGGTCAAGTCCTACAAGAAGTCCGTCCCCGCCCGCCGCTTCGGCACCACGGCCGAGGTCGCCTCCGCCGTGACCTTCCTCGCCTCGGACGAGGCGAGCTACATCACCGGCGCCACCCTCGACGTGACGGGCGGCCTCTGAGACCAGCACCATGAGCGAGTCCCATTCGAACCCCACAAGCGGCTCGGTCCTCGACCGGCCCCTGACCGACTTCCTCCCCCACCGCCCCCCGTTCCTCTTCGTCACGCGAGTGGTCGAGCACGACGGCGACACCCTCGTCACCGAGTGGGACGTCCCTGAGGACCTGCCGGCGTTCGAGGGGCACTTCCCTGGCCAGCCGGTGCTCCCCGGCGTCCTGATCTCCGAGTTCTGCTTCCAGAGCGGCGCGATCCTCATCTACGCGACGAGCCAGGAGGACCAGGACTCCGTCGGCGTCCCCGTCCTGACCCGTATCGTCGACGCGCGCTTCCGCAAGATCGTGCGCCCCGGTGAGAAGCTCCGGGCCGAGATCAAGCTCACGGAGCGCCTGTCCAACGCCCGCTATGTGACCGCCAAGGTGACGAGCGACGGGAAGGCCGTGCTGCGCCTGCAGTGCGTGCTCGCGGTGGCTCCCGCCGAGGAAGGCTGATGGGCGCCGACGCAGCCCCGGGCGACTGGACTGACCTTGCCGGCAAGACCGTCGTGGTCACCGGGCTCAAGAACCGCAAGAGCGTCGCCTGGCACGTGACGCGCCAGCTGGAGGAGGTCGGCGCCGAGGTGATCCTCGTGGTCCGCACCGAGGCGCGGCGAGATGAGCTCGCCAAGCTCACCGGCGAGCGGCGGGTCCTGACCTGCGACGTGCGAGAAGCTGGCGACATCGAGGGGCTCCGCGCGGCCCTCGCGGAGACAGGCAAGACCATCCATGGCCTCGTGCACTCCATCGCCTTCGCCAACTACTCGGACGGGTGGAAGCCCTTCCACGAGACGAATGAGACGGACTTCCTGGAGGCCACTCGTGTGTCTGCGTTTTCCCTCGTGGCGCTCTCCAATGCCCTGAAGGACCTCTTCGACCGAGACGCCTCGGTGGTGACCATCTCCATCTCGAGCACCACCATGGCGGCCGAGAACTACGGGTACATGGCCCCGATCAAGGCGGCGCTGGATTCAGCCGTGGTCTTCCTCGCCAAGTCCTTCAGTGCCTTCAGCAAGGTCCGCTTCAACGCGGTCCGCGCCGGTCTCTTGAAGACGAGCTCGTCGGCAGGGATCCCCGGTTACGTGGACTCCTGGATGCACGCCGAGAAGGCCACGCTCCGCAAGGAGGGCCTGAAGACCGAGGAGGTGGCGGCGACGACCCTGTTCCTCCTCTCGCCGCGCTCCAGCGGGCTGAACGGTCAGGGCCTCGTGGTCGACGCCGGCATGGGCAGCAACTACTTCGACGCCGAGCTGCTCGGCGGCTGAGGCGCCACGCCCCCGAAGGCGAACCCCTCGAGCGCGGGCGTAGAGAACCACTCCCACACCCGCCAAGCCCCACGGCCGGTTTGCGCGACGGGCCCCGCGATGCGGCGCCGGGCGGAGAGCTCGCCCGCGCTCTCAAGATCAAGGATCGCGAAGAGCCCCCCGGGGCTCGGTTCACCGAGCTGGCCAAGCACGAGGATGGTGGGCGCGATCGAAGGGTGCTGAAGGGCCTCGATCGCCGACTGTCCATCCTCGACCATCACGACCAGGAAGCGGCGGGAATCTCCGCCCTCGCCGCCGCTCGCGCGCACGCGCTGCTGCTCCATACCCGGGAGGTCGCGGAGCGAGCCCAACGTCACAAGCGGATAGAACTCAGGGCGGAGCAGGCCGGCCGAGACGGCGGGGTCACCCGCAAGGACTTGCGCCACGTCATCAGGGTCTTCCAGATCAAAGACCAGGAGCCCCCTCTGAGCGCTCCGAGCCTGCACGAAGGGGCCTGAGACCAGCAGCCGCCCGGCCTCGGCCTCCTGCTCGAGGAAGGCCCGGTGCCGCTCGAATACCCCTCGCGCCCCGAAGCGGTCGCTCCCCCCGGTCCCCTCTCCCTCGCTGACGAGGACGAGGGTGAACGCACCTAGGTTGGGCCCCACCGCCTCCCCAGGACTGGGCGCCAGGCACGCCGTCAGCGCCTGGAGAGCCAGCACGGCCAGCGCCAGGAGATCGAGTCTCGGTCTCATGAGGGCATCGTGAGGAAACGCCCCGCGCAAAGGAATGTCGCAGTCTGATGTCTGTTCATGGATTTCGGTCTGACGGAGGCTCGACCCTGCCAACCGGATCTGGCCAAGACGCGTAGGCTCGAAGAGCGGTCGCCCCGGTCTCCACTCATTCCCCCCGAGACCCGTCCAAGCATGCTGCCCCTCTCCATAGCACGGAACCTGGCCCTCACGGCCGCCTTGTGCGGGTTCGCCTCCGCTCAGGCGGACGGCCCCGCGCTCGGCACCAACCGGATCTTCCAGGCTGACATCGAGAGCGGCGCCATGACCGTGGATGAGATTCGCGCTGAGGGCCTGCGCGTGTTCTGCACGCCGTTCAACCAGATGGACGGCTATGGCGACGGCGCGATGAATCCCCTGGACCCCATCTCACCGGGCGGGCGGCCGACCCTTCAGGGGAACGGCACCTTCCTGCGGGTGAACGGGCTGGACGCCCAGTCCTGCCTCGAGTGCCACGGTATCGGCAGCGCGGCGACGATCCCGGCGACCTTTGCCGTCGGTGGCGTCGGTCCCTCGAGTACCAACGTGATCTTCCAGCCGCGCCGGATCGACGTGATCGACGCGGCCGGCCAGGGCATAGCCGGCTTCAACGGGCGCTTCATCAACCCTCCCTTTCTCTTCGGCTCCGGGGGCCTCGAGCTCCTCGCGCTGGAGATGACCGCGGCGCTCCAGCAAGGACCGCGCGCCGCGTTCGCGTCGCCCGACAGCGACATCCCGCTGGTCACCCACGGCGTCTCCTTCGGCTCCATCCGGTTTGACAGCGCCTCAGGGGCGTTCGACTACTCCCTCCTCGACGGGATCGGTCAGGACCTCGTCGTCCGGCCCTTCGGTCGGAAGGGCTCGTTCCAGACCGTCCGGGGCTTTGACGTGGAGGCGATGCGCTTCCACTTCGGGATCGAGCCCTCGGAATTGGTGGGCGGCGGCGTGGACGCCGACGGTGACGGCGTCTCGGACGAGGTGCTGGCCGGCGAGATCTCCGCCATGCACGTCTTCGGAGCCACCCTCGAACGCCCCGAGGTCCGTGACTGGACCCCGGAGGCTGACCGGGGCCTCGACGTCTTCGAGGCCATCGGCTGCGCCGCCTGCCACATCCCTTCACTCAGCACCCGCAGCCGCTCTCTGCCGTTCCGCTTCCCCGAAGTCGAGACCGCGCCGCAGCTGAACCAGTTCCTGCGGGTGGACCTCACCCAGTCCACCGCAGGGTTTGACCCCGCCCCCGGCGGAGGTCTCCAGGTCCCGCTCTTCAGCGACCTGAAGCTGCACGACATGGGACCCGGTCTCGCTGAGACGTTCGGCAACCCCGACGACGCGCTCTACACCACGGCCCGCCTCTGGGGCGTGGCAGACACCGCGCCGTACCTCCACGACGGCCGCGCGACGACTCTCACCGACGCGATCCTCCTGCACGGCGGCGAGGCCCAGGGTTCCAGGGACGCATTTGCCGCTCTTCCTGCGGTGCAGCAGGTCGAGGTGCTGACGTTCCTGAAGCGCCTGCGCACGCCGCTCGACCCCGCGGGCGACCTGCTCCCCTGACGCTCTCAGGCCGGGACCGTCTCGCCGGGTGACGCGGTCGGAGACTCCCGCCCGATTCCTGGATTGGCCAAAGGCGCTCCGGCGCGGTCGCCGATAGCTGCACTGCCGCGATGGCTCCACGCCGGAGGACTCGCCGCACGACCAGCGATGAATATCAGCAGCACCACGAAGCGAGCCTCCTCTGTCCTCCTCATCGGCCTCGCCGCCGCCTGCCAGTCCACGACGATGGACTCCCAACCGGTCGCCACGCCAGCCGCCGTGGTCCGCCAACCATTCTCGAGTCCTGTCACCAGCGGCGTCTCGGTGGCCATCGAGCGCTGCGATGAGCTGATCCTGCGCATCGAGGAGCTCATCGTCGCCCTGGACACAGGGACCCTCGAGGGCG
Organism: uncultured bacterium; assembly: GCA_938083085.1. Classification (GTDB taxonomy): domain Bacteria; phylum Planctomycetota; class UBA1135; order UBA1135; genus Saltatorellus. The sequence goes on along the minus strand of CALLKX010000003.1, from coordinate 28,853 downwards.
CATGGCACGCCTACGCGGCGGCGCGCGCTCCCTACGAGGAGATCCAGGTGCTCGCCGCGGCCTTCCCCGAGCTTGACCGCGCCATTGATGGACGCTCCTCCGAGTTCGCGGCAGGCGAGTTCGACCCGGAGTTCCGTGGCTTTCACCGCATCGAGATCTTCCTCTTCGCGCGCAAGCGCACGGGCGCCGCTATGCCCTACGCGCGCCAGCTCCTGGAGGATGCCGGGGAGCTGCGGGAGGTCCTCGGAGAGCGCGGTCGCTTCAGCGCGCCAGAGACCTTCGCCGGCATGCAGCGCCGCTGCATGGACGTCGCCACACGCATGGTCTCCAGCGAGGAAGAGATGTGGAGCAACCAGTCTCTGCTCGTGATCCACCACGCCTGGATCGGCTGCTACGAGCAGTACAAGTACTTCGCCGGCGCGGTCCGCACGGAGGACGCTCTCCTCGCGGAGCGCATCGATCGCGCCTACCGCAAGGCCATCGAAGCGGTGGCCGGCGAGTTCTCCACGGGGGGGGTCGAGGGATCGCCCTACACGCTGATCGACATGGAGGAGCGGCGTCAGATCGCCGACGCGAGCCTGAAGCTGCGGGGCTACCTCATCCAGGCCGGCAAGGCGCTCGAGCTGAAGGACGACTGAGAGCCCCTCGACGAGCGCTCGGTCGCTCGCAGCCCGCTCTTGCCCTAGGCTGCGGGGCATGATTCGTGCCCTCATCCCGCTCGCGCTCGCGGCCTCCATCGCCGCCTGCGCCTCCTCGCCCGCACCCACCAGCGACGCCACCGGCGCCGCCCGGCCCAACGTCGTGGTCGTCTTCGTGGATGACCTGGGCGCCGGCGAGCTCGGCTGCTACGGCCAGCAACACATCCAGACCCCGCGCATCGACTCCATCGCCCGGGCCGGCGTGCGCTTCAACAGCGCCTACACCGGCTCCCCGGTCTGCGCCCCCGCCCGCTGCGTCCTCCTGACCGGCAAGCACTCGGGGCACGCGGAGGTCCGCGCCAACTGGGAGAACGGGGGCTGGGGCCCGGACGAGCCCGAGGGGCAGTGGCCGCTCTCCGACGGGGAGGTCACCCTCGCCGAGCGCCTCGGCGACCTCGGGTACCGCACGGCGGGCTACGGCAAGTGGGGCCTCGGCGGGCCAGGGACCCGCGGCGCCCCGGAGCGGCAGGGCTTCGACCACTTCTACGGCTACCTCTGCCAACGCGTCGCCCACAACTACTACCCCACCCACCTGTGGAACGACGGCGAGCGCGCGCCGATCGCGGGCGCGGAGCACTTCAAGGCGCACCAGAAGCTCCAGGCCCCCCTCGCGAGCGCCGACGAGTACTACGCGCGCTTCGGCGGGGACGGACCGGAGGGCGAAGCTGAACGCTACGCCCCGCAGCTCATCGCCGACGACATGATCAGCTGGCTCGACGAGGCCGCCGAGCAGGGGGAGCCGTTCTTTCTCTACTACGCGTCCGTCATCCCGCACCTCGCTCTGCAGGTGCCCCGCGAGTACGTGGAGCGCTACCCCTCCGAGTGGGACGCCGAGCCCTACCTGGGCCAGCAGTCCTACCTGCCTCACCCCAGCCCGCGGCGCGCGTACGCGGGGATGATCAGCTTCCTCGATGACCAGGTCGGGCGAATCCTCGACACGCTCGAGGCGCGCGGCGTGGCGGAGAACACGGTGGTCCTGTTCACAAGCGACAACGGCGCCACCTACGTGGGCGGCGTGGACACGGAGTTCTTCGAGAGCCACGACGAGCGCCGCGGACACAAGGGGCAGCTCTTTGAGGGCGGCGTGCGCGTCCCCTTCATCGCGAGCTGGCCCGGGCACTTCCCCGAGGGGGCCGTGTCCGACCACGTGGTCTCCACCGTCGACGTGACGGCGACGGTGCTCGACCTCGTGGGCGCGCCCGCCGCGACCGACCCGCACGTTGCCACGGACAGCGTCTCCTTCGCGGCCGCGGCAAGGGGCGAGCTTGACGCGCCGGCGCGGCCGTACCTGTACTGGGAGTACCGCCCCGCCGGCGCCCAGGCGGTGCGCCAGGGGGACTGGAAGCTGGTACGCACCGGGCTGAAGAAGGGCGCCCCACGGCTCGCGCTCTACGACCTCGCCGCGGACCCCGCCGAGTCGGAGGACCTCTCGACCTCGCAGCCCGACATCGTCGCTGCTCTCGAGGCCCTCATGGACGGTTCGCACGAACCATCGGAGGGCTTCCCCCTGCCCACCGTGGATGGAGACGCCGCCGAGATCATGAAGCGCAAGACCCGGCCCTAGCCGTCCCTTGCGCCTGGCACGCCGTCGCGCGGCCGGAGGCTCTCGCGGTCGGTCGCGCTCAGGAATGGAGCCCGGCACCGGGGCCGTGGGGCGCTCCGATGCGCCGTGAACGGGGGACCGGATCGAGATCTTTGGTGCCGGGGCGCGCAGGGCGCCTCCCTGCGGCCGGTCGAAGCCGGAAGCTGCCGGACGTCTTCCAGGGTGCCGTATGCTGAGATTGGCGCACCGCGCCGCCCGGCTCGCGACCTCCCATGTGGATCTGCTCCCTCCTCACCGCTGCCCTCGCGCAGGGCGGCAGCCCTCCGGCCCCGAACATCCTGGTCGTTCTCCTGGACGATGTGGGCCGGGACAAGGTGCAGGCTTACGGCGATAGCGCGGTGGCGCCGCCGACGCCCAACCTCGACGCCCTGGCGGCCCGCGGCGTGCTCTTCCGCAACGCGTGGTCCTATCACGCGTGCAGCCCCACGCGAGCCGCCCTGCTCACCGGGCGGCACGCGGATCGGACGGGCATCGGCTCGGTCATTCGTAGCGGCGACGGTGTCTATTCGCCCCTTGCCCTCTCGGAGACGACGCTGCCCGAGGCGCTGCCCGGCTACACCAGCGTCGCACTTGGGAAGTGGCACCTGCGCGACCTGGGAGACCCGGACACCCACCCCATCGACAGCGGCTTCGACGCGGTCTCGGGCTACCTCGGGTCCAACGACTACCTGAGCTGGAGCTGGAACCTCAACGGGACGCTGATTCAACGCGCGGGCTACTTCCCCACGGAGCTGGCCAGCCAGGCGGTCGAGACGCTCCGCCGCGTCCCCGAACCCTACTTCGTGTACTACTGCCCGAAGATGGCGCACTCCCCCTACCACGTGCCGCCGCAGTCTCTTCATTCGCAGGGGCATCCAGGGACGATCTCGGGCCAGCACGCCGCCATGAGCGAGTCCATCGACACCGTCGTGGGCCGTCTGCTCGAGTTCGTCGATCTCGATGAGACCTATGTCTTTGTCATGGGTGACAACGGATCTCCCGGCGAGGCCGTGCTCCCGCCGTTCCAGCTGAACCAGGCCAAGGGCAGCGTCTACGAGGGCGGCGTACGGGTCCCGCTCATCGTCGCTGGCCCCGGAGTCTCCCGCGGCACGGAGTGCGCTGAACTGGTCCACGTCACCGACCTCTTCGCCACCGTACGAGAGCTGAGCGGCCTCGGTCCGCCGAGCCAGGGCGCCGAGGACTCGGTGAGCTTCGCGGACCAGCTGACCAACCCGCTGCAGCGCGGCGACCGAGAGACCCTCTTCGTGCACAAATTCCCGTTCCCTGGCCTCCCTGGGCCGGACGTCCGCGCCCTGCGCACGAGGCGTTGGAAGCTCATCCACAGGACGGGCTCACAGCGCTTCGAGCTCTACGACCTGGCGTCGGACCCCTTCGAGCTCGCCGACCTCCTGGTCACCCAGCCTGGGCCTGGGACCACCGGGATCAAGGACCGCCTGCTCGCCATGATGCCCACGTTTCCCTGAGCCGGCCCCCATGGCAGCGCCCCGGTCGCGGGACGGCGACCTTTCGCTGTAGGCTCGACTCCGCTGCGAGGTCCACGTCACTTCGGGCTCGCCGAACCTCGGACGCGCCCTCACTCCCCCGACGGCCGCATGGGCCCGTGGTAGATTCTCCGGGCGCACGCCACGCATCCGCTGGGCCTCACGGCCCCCCCCCGGCACCAGGCCCCTGCACGTCTCCAAGATTGGACCCCTCACCCACCTCCAAGGCCAAGCGGTCCCCATGCGGCTCCGCCTAGGTCCCGGCGCCATGGTCGCGGCCGCCTTCATCGGCCCGGGGACGATCACAGCGGCCAGCATTGCGGGCGTGGAGACCGGCGTCACCCTCGTCTGGGCCATCGTCTTCTCGGTGATCGCGACGTTGATCCTCCAGGAGCTCGCCGTGCGCAGCGCCCTCGCAACCGATCGAGACCTATCCACGCTGACCCGCGACTTTGGCGCCGGCCGCTGGTGGGGCGCGCCGCTGCTCATGCTGATCGTCATCGCGATTGGCGTCGGGAACGCCGCCTATCAATCCGGCAACCTCTCGGGCGCGGGGATCGGCCTGAACGCGGCCATGGGAGTGAATCCAAAGGGCGTGGTCCTGCTGTCTGCGGCCGCAGCGTCGGGCTTGATCCTCGCCAATCGTTACCGCTGGCTGGAGCGCATCCTGGTGGGCCTGGTTGGGGTGATGGCGGTGCTCTTCATCGGCCTCGCCGTCCTGGCCGCGCCGCGCCTCAGCGCCCAACCTGCAGAGCGGCTCCTGCCAGCCTTCTCCAGCGAGAGCCTCCACCTCGTCCTGGCGCTGATCGGGACCACCGTGGTCCCCTACAACCTCTTCCTCCATGCGACGGCGGCGCGGCGGCGCTGGCAGGGTGAGTCCGTCGCGGAGGCCCTCCAGGGCACCCGAAGGGAGTCCTTCCTGGCCATCGTGATCGGCGGCATGATCACCGTCGCGGTGGTGGTGGTCGCGGCTGCGCTGGTCTCAGCCGACACCTCAGAGCCCGCGCTCCCCGCCGTGATGATGGCGATCGAGGGGTACCTGCCTGGCGGAGGCGCCATCGCCGTGGGGATCGGGTTGTTCGCCGCCGGGCTGACCTCGGCCATCGCTGCCCCGGTCGCCGCCAGCTGGGCCGTATGCGGGGCCCTGGGTTGGTCCACGGAGCCGGGCAGCCGGAGCTTCAAGGCCGTCGCCCTGCTGGTGGTGATCGCGGGCACCTTCTTCGCCATCGTGACGGACCAGCCCGCCGCCCTGATCGTCACCGCCCAGGTGACCAACGCTCTGCTGCTGCCGCTGATCGCCCTGCTGCTGGTGGCGATCGCCAACAGCCGCCTGCTGCCGGACGGCTATCGCAATCGCGGCCGACAGAACGCGGCCGCGGCATGGGTCCTGATCACGGTCTGCGTGCTGGCGATCAGCAAGCTCATCGGTGCGCTGGGCTGAGCCAGGGACGCGCGCGCCGGTCGAGCCCCTACGGCCGGGGCGCGAGGCGCCGGCCGCCAGAGCGACCCAGAGCTCGTCGGGCCCGGTTGCTGGCACGGCGGCTCAGAACGTGATGGACCATTGCCCGACGGAACCGTCGGGCTCATGCAACTCCAGCGTGCCCGTCACGCTGTCATGGCACCACCGCGGCCCCGTCGTCGTCCCCAAGCAGTCCTCGATGAGCTGGAGGCTGTTCCGGAGGACGAGGGTGGGCCTCAGGGGCACGCCCTGCACCACGAGATCCACCGACGCGCCGTCGATCGCGTCCGTCAGGAGCTGCAACCCGACCGAGGCGTCGAGGTTGAAGTCCCCGAGATCGAGCCCGATCCCAGAGACGTTCTCGCGGCCGGTGAGGATCAGGTCGGGCTGCGCCGAGGAGCCGGGGATCAGGTCGTATTCAAGTGCAGAGAAGCTCCCCACCACGTGCTGCTCGAGTTGAAGACCATTCCAGCGCTCGTCCCGGTCGGCGAGCACCTTGCCCCGGAGCGGGTAGCTCCCGAGCGCTTGCTGCGCGAGCCAATTGCAGACGCTGGACTCATCGATCAGCTCCCAGCAGTGGTTCGGCGAGTTGCTGTTCTGGGGGCAGGGCGGGGTGAGCTCGACGAGGAGCTCGTGGGAGAGCGTCGGGTCCCCGGACATGAAGGTGTCGAGCCGATCCGAAAGGGTACGCAGGTAGACCAACGGGTCCCCGGCGTAGTAGTAGGTCCGCACCGGAACGCCCACGAGGTTGGTCGCCATGTGGCGCCCGCCAGGGATGAGGCTGTAGTTCGCGGCAGGCGCGAGTGAGACGTCGATCAACGAGGCTCGCTGGAACTCGAAGCGAGGAGGAGGCCCGCCGAAGGTGGTCTCCAGATCGGGCTGGAGTCCGGGCTCCTCGTTCCAGACCACGCCCCCGTTGGTGGCGCCGGTGTGGTTCACGATGGCGGCGAACGCGCCCTCGTCCCGGTTCCGGTGGCGTGCCCCGTAGCTCAAAGCGTTGCCACCGCCCATGGAGAAGCCGACCCCATAGACGCGGTCCAGGTCAATGGGCCAGTGGCTCAGGACGTAGTCCATCACCGCCTCGACGTTGAGCTGGCTCTCGGCCGCTCCGAAGCTGAGGTCCCCGGTGGGGACCCCGTTGCCGTTGGGGACGAGGGGGTTGATCTGGATCGGCGCGAGGACGAACCAGTCCCGCGCGTCCGCCTCGCTGAGGAACGAGGTGTTGTAGTAGGAGAAGTCGAGGTGGGAGACCCCGTAGCTGTGGAAGCCCACCAGGAGCGGGCGAGCCTGTCCGGCGGGAGAGTCCGGCACGTGAAGGGTGAAGAGCTCCTCGTTGCCCGTCTGGGGCACGAACAACTTCAGGACATAGGCCGTCCCTCCGACGCCAGGGATGAACACCGGTGCCGCGAGGGCCTGCGCGGCAATGCTCGTGAGCCACGCAGTGGTCGCCTGACTCGTCCGCAGCTGCTGCGGTGACATCGACCTGGGGTTGCCGCCAGGCCGACCCAGGAGCGTCCGAAGCCCGACGCCAGGAAGTGGGCGGGGCACCTGCGGGCAAGCGTCGACACGCGAGCCCAAGGCAGCGGCAGCGAGCAGTCCCAGAGCGGGGACGAGCGACAGACGGGGTGACATGACGGCAGGGTGGCAGCAGGGGCAGGAACGACAGGACCTGTGGCCAATAATACCCCACCTCGCCCCCCCCTGAGTTGGAACGCCGCGCCGGGTCCGGGGTGCACTCTCAAAGGCCACCGAGGAGGCGATCCCACGGCCGAGGGGGGTGTCGCGCTCTGCCCAACCTGCCCCAACCTGACCCAACCTGACCCAGCGGCCCCCGACGGTTCCTGAGGCCAAGAGGGCGGGTCCCGCCCGCGACGGGTCGGCGCCCACCGGCTGTGATGGAAGGGAGGGCACCCGGCAAGAGCACCCCGGTCTCAATCCGCATCCGCTCGATCCACGACCAAGGTTTCAGATCCCACGGCCCGAGCCCCGATAGCGAAGCCATGCGGCAACGCTTCATCCAACTGCTCCTGGCGGAGCTCCTCGCGTTCGGCAGCTTCGTCTGTGGCGGCCTCAGCGTCCTGGGAGGCGTCGTCACGTGGTCGGGAGACTCGCAGCACTCCCCGCTCCTGTCCTGGTGCCTCGTGGTGGCCTTCGCCCTGCTGGCCGCCGCGCTCGGAGCCGTCGCCGCGACCCGCCTGCGGCTCGTCTTCTCGCCCAGGCCCGCTCGCCCGCTGGCTTGGGTCCCCCGCGCCGCAGGTCCACCGGCTGCTCCTTCCCCCAGCGTCCAGGACCCCGCCTGACACGGGGAAGGGAACGGGGGGCTACGCCATGGGACTCCGTGGCCCCGAGTCCGGGGGGTCGAGCCCAGCGCCGCCGACCCGATCCTCGTGGTCTTCAAGAAGGCGCAGGATGACCGCGCTGATCTCGACCGTGGAAACCACCCCTGCTAGGGTGTCGGAAGTGCGTCTAATCCATCGCGTCCCGCACGCATCACCGCCCTCTTCCTCGCCAGGCGCAGGTGCCTCGAGGATCAGCTTCGCCCCCCCCCCACGATGACGAACTGACTTGGGCTCCCCCCCCTCATCTGCCTCTGACTGGGGCGACTCGGTCCTCCACCATGGTGGGACCGAGCGGCCCAAGGCCAGCGCCTACCACGCCCACGAGGGCAAGGTGTTCGGCGACTTCCGGCTGCTCAGCCTCCTCGGTCGCGGCGGCATGGGCGAGGTCTGGATCGCCGAGCAGCGGTCGCTCTCGCGACGGGTCGCCTTGAAGCTCCTCCTCCCGGACCAGGTCACGGCGCGCGGGATCGACTTCTTCACCAGGGAGGCCCGCGCCGCTGGGCGGCTCTCCCACCCGGGGATCGTCGCGGTGCACGGGAGCGGAGAAGACGATGGGCTGTACTGGATCTGCATGGAGCTCGTCGAGGACTCGTGCGACCTGCGCCAGTCCCTCGACTCCATCCGTGAGCCGCAGGACCTCACCGCGGACTACTACCCGCAAGTGGCGTTGTTCATCGCGCGCGCAGCCGAGGCGCTCCACGCTGCCCACGCAGAGGGCGTGATCCACCGCGACCTCAAGCCTGCGAACATCCTCGTCACCCCGGACGACTTCCCAAAGATCACCGACTTCGGCCTCGCCAAGGTGGTCGACGAGCGCTCGATCTCGTCGGCTGGTGAGCTGTTCGGCACGTACTTCTACATGAGCCCCGAGCAGGTGGCCGCCAAGCGCGCCGGGGTCGACCATCGCACGGACGTGTTCAGCCTCGGGGTCGTCCTGTACGAGCTATTGACGTTGATCAGGCCCTTCGTCGGGGACACGACCGAGCAGATCGCCCAGAAGATCCTCGTCGTCGACCCACCGCCAGCCAACGAGGTTCGCTCCAAGGTCCCCGAAGAGCTCGCTGTGATCTGCGGTAAGGCCCTCGAGAAGGACCCCAATGGGCGTTACGCGACCATGGCCGAGTTCGCGGAAGACCTGCGTCGCTACCTCGCGGGGGAGCCGATCCTCGCGACCTCACCCACCGCGCTGGAGGTCACCCGAAAGTGGATCAAGCGCCACCCAACCCGGAGCCTCCTCGCAGCCGGCACCCTGCTCTCGATCGCGCTGATCTCGTGGCTCGGGGTCTTGGCCCACCTGAACGCCGCAGCCGCGAGTCGTTCGGCCGCACGAGCGAACGTGGCGCTGGCCGCGGCCGAGCGTGATCGCGATGCGGCCCAGCGCAGCGCCTACACCGCCAACATCCTCGCAGCCCATTCGGCCCTCGACCGGGGCGATCCAGTGGGCGCCACCGCGTGGCTCCAGCGGACCCCCGAGCACCTTCGAGGGTTTGAGTGGGGGCACCTGAACCTGCAGCTGGATCCCAGCCTCTCCTCCACTCAGCTCTCGAGCCTCTCCCCTTCTGCGGAGTTCCTGTCCAGCCACAGGATCGAATGGAGCCCGAACAACTCTCTGCTGGCCGCGAACTTCGGTGACCAGCAAGTTCAGATCGTGGACACCACCACGGGCGAAGTGATCGGCGCCCTGGAGGGGCTCTCGGAGACGGTGACCGCCTTCGCATGGAACCCTGCGGGGACCCGCGTCGCCGCGGTTGACGTTCAAGGGGGGCTCATCGCCTGGGACGTCGCGACCGGCGCCAGGGTCCTCTCGGATCAGGGTCAAGGGCCGCCACTCGAGGCCGTGGCGTGGAGCGCCAATGGCCGGCGGGTGGCCACGGCAGGTGGCCCCGACGGCACCGTTCAGGTCTGGGACGTGGTGGCGAGGCGGAAGACCTCGACCGTCGAGGTGCTCCAACCGGTGGCGGACCTCGCGTGGCACCCGCAGGACAGTGAGGAACTCTTCATTCTCGGAGAGAGCACGCTCCTGTCGTGGAGTCCAGCCAGGGAGCGGCAGACGAAGAGGCTCTTCGAGAAGCCCCAGGAGCTGCGCAGGATCGACCTGAGCCCTGACGGGTCCCGGGTGCTCATCTGCGCGGACTTCTCACTCCACTCGATCGACGCCAGGACCGGCGCTGCGGAGTGGGCCGTCGCGGATGAGTACTACAGCCCCGTCGCCAGGTGGAGCCCGACCGGTGACCGGGTCCTCTCCATCAACAGCGGCGAGTCCACGGCGCGAGACGCCGACACGGGCCGGGTGATCCAGACCTTCAGGAGCCCCACCGAGCCGCCCGTTGACCTCACCTGGGACCCCACGGGGACTCAGGTCGCGTCGATCTCGAGCAAGGGCAACGTCAAGGTCTTCAGCCTGCCCGGGAACGATGCCACCCTAATGCTCAGCGCTCACGAGGGGCCCATCGGGCACCTCGCCTGGAGCCCGGATGGCACCCGGCTCGTCACGACCGGCGCGCTGGACGGAACGCTGCGGGTCTTCCACGGCGAGACGGGGCGTCTCCTGAACACCTTCGGCATGCCGGAGGGGCAGCCCTCGCCCTTCGCCTGGTCTCCCCTTGGCACCGACCTCGTATCAAAGGGTCCGGGGGGCGGCCTGGTCATCCGGGAGGGCTCGACGGGCGAGGTGGTGCGCGAGTTGGAGCAGGTCAGCGCCATGATCACGGGGCTGGCCTGGACTCCGGATGGGTCCATGCTCCTCGCGGGAACCGACGAGCACGCAGTGCTACTCCTCGACGCCATCAGCGGTGCTCTCCTCGGCTCTCTCACGCTGCCCACCGACCTCGACGCGCCCGAGTTCGAGGTCGAGTGGACGCTGGAGGGGGACGACGTCACCGAGCAGAACCGCGGGTTCTTATCCACGATCATGGGCGGTCCCAAGATCCAAGCCCTCGCGGTCCGCCCGGACGGACGCCTCCTGGCCGCGATCTTCGAGGATGACCTGCAGTCCGGAGTCGCGGTCTGGGATCTGGAGACGAGGACCCGCGTCCCGGTACCAACGGGATCGGGAGTCGCTGGGATCTCCTGGTCCCCGGACGGAGAGCGCCTGGCCGTGTCCGGCGCTGACGGTAGCCTCCAGTGGGTTGAGCCGCTGGGAAGCGGGGAGGCGTTCGAGGTCCTCCGCGCGGACTCGGATCCGAGGGTCGTCAGCTGGTCGCGAGAGGGCGGGCGCATCGCGACCGCATCCCTGGGCGGCGACCTGAGAGTCGTGGAGAGCGAGCGGGGAGAGCCGGTCCTGAACCTCTATGACGGAGCGCGCGCCACCCGGTGCCTGCAATGGAACGCGGCGGGCACGCGTCTCGCCGCAGGAACCACCAACGGCGACTTGCTGATCCTTGAGAGCGAGGTCGCGGAGGCGCTCCCAGGCTGGCGCGCAGAGTCGCTCCGCGAGGCCGATGAAGGGATACGCGCGGAGGCCCTGGAGATTGTTCGAGCGCGCTACCTGCGAGACCCCGGAGAGACCTCGTGGAGAGAGGACCTCGAGCGGGACAGCTCCCTCACCGGCGCCCTGCGCCAGGCGACCCTCGACGCCGCCGTCCTCTATGGCGGACCGACACTGGGCGAACTGCTCCGCGAGGCCTTCACGCTCGTGGACCCCGACCGGGACAACGCCGAGACGAACGTGAAGCTGGGACTAAAGCTCGCCATGATCGCAGCTGAGAGGGAGCCCGAGAGCGCGGTCCCCCTCTACACCCTGGGCTGGGCGCAGTTCGCCTGCGGCCAGACCGATGAGGCGATCTCCACCATGACCCGAGCGCTCGAGCGAGCGGAACGAGGCCGAGACCACCCCTACCGGCAAGCGCTTGCCCGCATGAAGAGCGACGCCGAGAGCCAGCAACAGGGCTCAGAGGACGAGGACCTGGGGACGGACGGAGAGGGGGGCCGCTGAGGCGGCGGACACTGCGGCGACGGAAACTGCGGCGGCGGAAGCTGCGGCGGCGGAAGCTGCGGCGGAGGACACTGCAGCCGCTCCCTCTCGGCCTCGGCCTCACCCGACAGACGGTCCCCGTCATCGAAGGCGCCTGGACCTCCACGGCGCTAGAGGTCCCCTTCAAGATCGTCAACGCCTCCCCGCAGAGCCCGTGGGAGAGGTTCAACGATGAACCCGGGGCACCGCCCTGCCTTGAAGCACCGAGAGCAGGGGGGCCTGACTTCGCAGGCGCCTGACGAAGGGCCGACGGAGAGCAAGCACGGCGAGGGCCGCATCGAGCTCGACATGGAACGGATCGCCCCCGCCAGAACCTCCGCCGTACGCGCGAATGGACCGGGCCCCAGCGAGCGAGCGTGGCCGCTCTCGTCCAAGGAGAGCCGCCGGCTCCGGCGGAGCGCCGGGCCCCGCTGCACATGGTCCCAAAAAGGCGCCAGCGCTGCGGTGGGCTGAGCCGCACCTGGCACGATGACGGCCTGCGCGACTTGCCCTCCAGGGATCATGGCCATGTTCGAGAACTCAATCACCTTGCTGCTCCTCGTGGCCTTCGCGCCCAGTGAGGCCGCCCCCTGTCTGGCCTCGCGCCCGTCAACGTCAGCGTCCAGAGAGCTCGCCCTGCCGCCGCTGGGCGGAGAACCTGAGGACCATGCATCTGAGGGCCGCGAACCAGGCCGCGACGATCCGGAGGACGAAGCCGTCGAGCGCGCCCGGGCCTCTGAAGAGCGCCTCCACCGCCTCGCCCTCGAGACCATGCCGTCCACGGGCTGGAGGTCCCTCGCGGCCGACCGCGCAATGCTGATCGCCTCCAAGCAGTGCGGATCCCTGAGGACCGCGGGTCGCGAGGCCGACGCCGCCCTCGACTGGCTCGACGCGACCTTCGGAGAGCTGAGGACCGTCCCCTACACCCGCGCACCGATCCTCCGGATCTTCGAGACGCCCGACGCCCTCGCCGCGTACGAGCCCGAGGACAGCGCCGAGTTTGCGGTGCTCGAGCGCCTCGCCTGCATGTCACCGGACCTCCCGGCCCTGTTCCCGCTGACCGTGAACAGCGAGCTGCTGTCCTACTGGCTCGACGAGCACTGCCCCGACCTTGTGCTCGGCCTGCCGGGCGAGCTGAACCTCGGCCTGCGGAGCTGGGTCATGCAGTCGAGGTTCAAGGGGCGCCGCGTCACGCCGGCGCCAAAGGACATCTTCGTGGACTCCGTGCGAGCCTCGAGCCAGCAAGGGGAGGCGCTCGACCTTCGGGCCGCGTTGACCGTGACCCGCATACCGGCCGCGAGTCCGTCCTTCGATCCAGACGATCCCATCGTTCCCGGCGCGCTCGGCTTCCTCCTCGTCGATCACTTCCTCGCGCCGAAGTCGAAGGCGTCGGACGAGGTCCGCCAGACCTTCCTTCGCTTCCTCGTGGCCATCCGCGACGGGCTGGCAGAGGCCGAGGCGTCCGCGGAGGACCCCGGCCCAACCTCGATGGAGGACATGCAGGCGGCGCACCAGCGGGTGACGACGGCGGCCTTCGAGTCCACCTTCGGGGCCATGAACGAAGAGGCATGGGCCTCCTTCGAGCAGCGCTTCCGCAAGGAATACCGGCTGCGCTGACGCCGTCCCCCGGCCCCCCCTTAGCGCAGCGCCGCTCGCGGCACAGGGACGGGCTCGCCGGACCGAAGGTCGATGGACATCGAGGCCCCCGCGGCCTCGAGGCGCGCGGAGAGCACCTGCGCGAGCGCGGCGAGCGTGGCAGGCCGCTCGGCGGCGAGGTCCCTGGTCTCCCCCACGTCCGTGGAGAGGTCGTAGAGCTCGAAGCGGGGGCCGCCCGTTCGCTTGCCGGTGGCCTCGTCCAGCAGGGCGCCGGAGTGGAAGTAGATCAGCTTGTGGTCCCCCACCCGCACGGCGCTGAAGGGCTCAATGCCCGGGCCGTTGACGCCCCAGAAGTGGGGCTGGTGGAAGAGGAGCGAGCGGCCAGCGGGCGGCGCCTCGCGGCCGTCCAGCACCGCGCGAAGGTCGATGCCCGCCACCCGCGCCGCGTGGTCCGCGGGGATCTCGATGCCCGCCGCGCCGAGCAGCGTCGGGAAGAGGTCGTGGGTCACCACGGGCCCGCGCACGAGGGTGCCCGGCTCCACCACGCCGGGCCAGCGCACGACCATGGGCACGCGCAGGCCCCCGTCGTAAGCGCTGCCCTTGCCGCTCTTCGCGGGGCGGTTGTGGGTGTGGCGCTCGCCGCCCCGTGCGTGGGCGGACAGGCCGCCGTTGTCGCCGGTGTAGATCACCAGAGTCTCGTCCGCGATGCCCAGGTCGTCGAGGGCGTCGAGCAGCTGCCCCGTGGCGTCGTCCACCGCCGCCACCATGGTGGCGTAGGCGAGCTCAGGCCCGGTGAGACCGCTGCCCTCGAAGCGCGCCTTGAGCTCCTCGTGGGCCATGATCGGCGCGTGCACCGCGTAGGGCGCGAAGTGCAGGAAGACGCGCTCGCCGTCGGCGACACCCTCGCGCAGGGCGCGCTCCGCCTCATCCGCCAGCACGTCCGTGAGGAACACGTCCTGGCCGTGGTACTCCTCCAGCCCGGGGATGTCCCAGTTGCGGTTGCGTCCCTTGTTGCCGCGGCGCTCCTCGCGCTTGGCGGCGCTGAAGTCGTCGATGCCATAGAAGCTCCCCGGCCCGCCGGCGGCCCAGCCCGCGATGTTCACGTCGAAGCCCAGGGTCGTGGGGTCGCCGCCGCCGGCTCCGCCTTCGGGGCTCGTACCGAAGTGCGCCTTGCCCACGTGGATGGTCCGGTACTCCGGCGTCATCAGCGAGGCCAGCGTCACATCCCCCGGCTGCAGCGCGTCCACGTCCCAGCTCGGCGCCTTCAGGAGCGGGTGCCGCGCGGATTGATCCCGGCCGAAGAACCGCGTCCAGTACGTGATCTGGTTCCGCGCCGGCGTGACGCCGGTCATGAAGCTCGTGCGCGTCGGCGTGCACACGGGCGCGGAGGCGTAGGCGTCCGCGAAGCGCATGCCCTCCCGCGCGAGCCGCTCAAGGTTGGGCGTCTGGAAGTGCCTCGCCCCCGGCCCCTCGGGGTCGCCCCAGCAGGCGGGCGAACAGTCTCGCCAGCCGAGGTCGTCCACCATGAGGACCACCACGTGGGGGGGCCGCGTGGGCTCCTGGGTCCCGGTCGGTGAGGGCCCGGTTGATGAGGCGACAGCGGCGAGGAGCGCGGCGAGTGCGAGGACTTGCATGGACCCAGGGTAGCTGGCTGCCTCGCCATCCTCGCCGCCGATACCATTCCTACATGGGCCGCCGCCTCCCGCTCCTCCTCACAGCGATGCTCCTCGCCGCTGGCGCCGCCTTGCTTCTCCCCCCGGATTCCACGGCTGGCGACCCCGGACTCGTGCAGAGGAGCCCCGCGCGCGAGGCCGCGGACCGAACCGCGCCGCTCCCCGTCGGCGGCGCCGCCCCGGCGGCGGGCGCCAACCGTGACCCGCTCCAGGCCGCGGCTGCAGCCGCGGTGCTTCCTGCGGACGATCGTCCCCTGCGCGTCGGCGTCCTGCTCGTCGCTGGCGACACCAAGCAGCCCCTTGGGGGCTACCACGTACGGGCCTTGCCTGTGGGCACGAGCCCCCTCGTCTCTCCGGGGCGACAGAGTCCGTGGGTCACCGGGCAGGATGGCTGCGTGGCGATCACCGACCTCGCTGGCGATGGCCCCTGGGACATCCATGCCTGGCCGGTGGACTGGGGCGGCGCTGGCTTCGATCCCTGGGCGAAGTCACGGGTGGGCTCGGCCCGGAGGACCCGGCCCGGCGTCTGGTCTCGCTTCGACGTGCAGGTAGGGCCCACGGTGATCTACCGCGGCGGGCTCCCGCCAGGGGTGCGGGCCGAGGACCTGATCATCGAGGCCCAGGCCACCATCTCTCCCCGCTCCAGCATGCTCGGCGGGTCGGGGGGCACGGCGGCCGCCCGGCCTACCCCCGAGGGCTTCGCGCTCGCGCGCATCCGCTCGATCGGCAACACCATGCAGGTGGAGGGCTTCAAGGTCCGGGCGGTGACCCGAGACGGGCTGTGGTCCTGCACGCGGATCGAGCCCAGTCGCCTCTCGAACCGGTCCGTCGTGCACCTCGACGAACCGCTTCAGCCCCGGGGCAAGGTGGCCATCCGGATCGAGTTCGACCCGCCCGGCGGCGAGCACGACGCCGAAGCGGCCGTGCGCTGGATCCGCTGGAGCCTGCCGCTGGCGGAGCCTCCGCCTGCCGGTGCACCTGCTGCGCCGACCGCTGCCCGGGGCCCCTGGAACGCGGGCTACCACCCCGTCGGTCGCGACGTCTTCGAGCTCCATGACCTCCCCCTCGGGTCCGTCGAGTTCCGTGCCCCCGCAGGCGACTCCCCAACGTCCTTGCCAGCCGAAGCGGGGAAGACGCTTTCGATTCCCTCGGGTGGCGCGCAGGACCCGAAGGAGCAGTCGTACAGCCTCACCGCCCCCGTCCGCGTAGACGCCGTCCACGGCCCGCCGACGCCCCGCACCCTGCGGCTCCGCTGGTCTCGCTGAGCCCCTGCGCGATTCAGGCGGGGTCCGCGGACACATCCGGCCCGAGGCGGCGGGGAGCGTTATCCTCTGGGCCGTGTCCGCCGCCCCCTCCGGGGCCCCGCCCTCCACCGCACGGATCTTCCCGCACGGATCCCCCACCCGCACGGCCCCTTGACCCTCCAACTGCAAGCGCTCGAGGCGCGCGCCCGGGAACGGACGCGCCCCTTCCGACACCTGTTCGGGTACGAGCCCCACTTCCTCGACGTCCAGGGACGCGCCCTGCACTACGTGGACGAGGGGACGGTGGACAAGGGAGGGCCCGGCCCGATCCTGTGCGTTCACGGGAACCCCACCTGGTCGTTCTACTGGCGGGCGGTCGTCGACGGCTTCAAGGACGAGACGCGGATCGTCGTCCCCGACCACATGGGCATGGGCCTCTCCGACCGCGTCGCCGGCGGGACCCGTCTCGCCGAACACGTGGCCGCGCTCGTCGCGCTCATGGATGAGCTCGACCTCCGGGACGTGACCATGGTGGTGCATGACTGGGGCGGCGCTATCGGGTTCGGCGCGGCCCTCGCGCGCCCGGACCGGGTAAGCCGCTTCGTGGTCACCAACACCGCGGCCTTCCCCTCCTCCCGCATCCCCCGCCGCATCGCCCTGTGCCGGGTGCCCGGGCTCGGGAGGCTCGCGGTCCAGGGCGGTAACGCCTTCGCCCGCGCGGCGACCCGCATGACCACCGAGCGGCCGCTCACGGCAGAGGTGCGCGCGGCGCTCCTCGCGCCCTACAGCAACTGGAGCGAGCGCGAGCAGACCTGGCGCTTCGTGGCGGACATCCCGATGCGCGAAGACCACCCCTCCTGGGCGCCGCTGGCAGGGATCGCGGACGGCCTCGCGGGCCTGCGCGGCCTCCCCATGGAGATCGTGTGGGGCATGCAGGACTGGTGCTTCTCGCCGCTGTTCCTCGCCGGTTGGGAGCAGCGCTTCCCCGGGGTGAACGTCACGCGCCTCGACGACGTGGGGCACTACGTCATGGAGGACGCACCCGAGCAGGTGCTCGAGGCGATCCGCCGCGTCTGCCAGCAGCCCGCTCACCCTGACGCGCCCGAGGGATGACCGAGGAACCTCGTCCACCGCGCCTGCCCGAAGGCGCCGCTGACCCGTTCGCTGCCCTCGGTGGCGTGCCGGACGAGGTGAACATCGCCGCGTTCCTCCCGGCGGGCGCGGCCCAGTACCCCGAGGCCGCGGCCGTGATCTCACCCGGGCCGCGGGGGCGCGGGTGGGACGTCCTCTCCTATGCCGAGCTCGAGGAGCGCTCCAATCGGATCGCGGCCGGGCTCGCTGCAGAGGGCGTGGAGAAGGGCATGCGCGTGTGCCTCTTCGTGCGCCCCGGCGCCGACCTGATCGCGATCACCTACGCCGTCTTCAAGCTCGGCGCCGTGCCCGTGCTCGCCGACCCGGGCATGGGCCGCCAGCGTCTGCTCGCCGCCGTGGAGCGCATGGCCCCCGAGGTCTTCATCGGGGTCCCCGCTGCCCATGCGATCCGGACCCTGTTCCGCGCGCCGTTCCGCAGCGTCAAGGTGTTCGTCACGGTGGGGCGCCGCCTCGCCTGGGGCGGGACGACCCTGGCCCGCCTGGAGCGCGCCGGCTCGCCCGAACCGAGGCTCGAGGCAACCCGCCGGGACGACCCCGCCGCGATCCTCTTCACCAGCGGGAGCACCGGGCCGCCGAAGGGCGTGCTCTACACCCACGGGATGTTCCACGCACAGGTGACGGCCCTGAAGGCCATCTACGGGTTCAAGCCGGGCGAGGTGGACCTCGCCTGCTTCCCGCTCTTCGCACTCTTCGACATCGCCTTCGGGATGACCAGCGTCTTCCCCGACATGGACGTCACCCGGCCCGCGCAGTGCGAGCCCGAGAAGATCATCCGTGCGATCGAGGAGCAGGGAGCCACCACCGCCTTCGGGTCACCCGCCATCTGGCGACGGGTGCTCCCCCACTGCCGTGAGCAAGGGATCAAGCTCGCGGGCCTGGACCGCCTGCTCATGGCCGGCGCGCCGGTGCCGCCGGACCTGATCCAGGACTCCCACGCGGTGCTCTCCTTGGACGCTGATGTCTACACCCCCTACGGCGCCACCGAGTCCCTCCCCGTGGCGAGCGTTGCAGGACGCGAGGTGGTCCCTGGCCTGCTCGAGGCCTTGAAGAATGGGGCGGGGACCTGCGTGGGCCACCCGAGTCCCGCGATCCAGATCCAGCTGATCGGCATCACCGATGGGTCCATCGAACGCTGGGACGATGACCTGGCGCTGGGTACGGGCGAGGTCGGCGAGATCTGCGTGCGGGGCCCGGTGGTCACCGCCGAGTACGCCGAGGACGCCGCCGCCACCGCGGCGGCGAAGATCCCCTGCGATGACGGAACCGTGTGGCACCGCATCGGTGACGTCGGTCGCTTCGACAGCGACGGGCGCCTGTGGTTCATGGGCCGCAAGTCCCACCGCATCGAGACCCCCAGGGGCGTCCGCATGCCGGTGCCCCTGGAGAACATCTTCAACCAGCACCCGCGCGCGGCACGCACCGCCCTGGTGGGCGTCGGCCCCCCCGGCGAGGAGGTACCCTTCTGTATCGTCGAGGCGCTGCCCGGAGAGCACCCGAAGAGCGACGTCATGACCCAGGGGTTCATCATGCAGCTGCGCAAGATCGGGCGAAAGGTCGCCCGCTCCGCGGACATCGAGCACTTCCTCTTCCACCCGGGCTTTCCCGTGGACCCGCGGCACAACGCGAAGATCCACCGCGAGGAGCTGAAGGCCTGGGCGGAGCAGCAGGTCCGATGAGTGGCAGCGCTGCGGTCACCGGGGGCGGAGGCTTCCTCGGCGGCGCCGTCGTCGACGCCTTGCTCGCGCGCGGTGAGCGCGTGGCCAGCATCTCCCGGGGCGCCTACCCGGAGCTCGAGGCGCGCGGGGTCGAGACGCTCCGCGCCGATCTCGCCGACGACCCAAGCACCCTCACCGAGCTCCTCCAGCGACGGGGGGTCGACACCGTCTATCACTGCGCTGCGCGGCCCGGAGTCTTCGGCCCGGCCCGCCACTACGAGCGCGCCAACGTGGACGCCACCGCGCGGGTCCTCGAGGCCTGCCGCGCCGCGGGCGTCCCGCGCCTGGTATTCACCTCCTCGCCGAGCGTGGTCTTCGACGGCGGCGACCACGTGAACGCGGGGCCGGACCTACCCTACCCGGATCGTTACCTGGCGCACTATCCCCGCACCAAGGCGGAAGCCGAGCGGCTGGTTCTTGCAGCGGACGCTCCCGAGCTCGCGACCGTATCCCTCCGCCCGCACCTCATCTTCGGTCCCCAGGACCCCAACCTGATCCCCCGCCTGCTGGAGCGCGCCGATGCCCGGCGGCTGCGCATCGTCGGTGACGGGATGAGCGAGGTGAGCCTCACCTACGTGGAGAACGCGGCGGCCGCGCACCTAGCCGCCGCCGACGGGCTGCGGGAGGACCCCGCGGACCTTCACGGGCGGGCGTTCTTCGTGAACAACGACGAGCCTGTGCGCCTGTGGCAGTGGATCAACCGCATCCTCGAGGGCACCGGACGCTCGCCGGTGAGCCGGCGGGTCCCGGCCGCGGCGGCCTACGCAGTGGGCGCGTGCCTCGAGCTCGCCTACGGCGCGCTGCGCCTCGCCGGCGAGCCCCCGATGACCCGCTTCGTGGCCCGCCAGCTCGCCACCTCGCACTCCTATGACATGGCCCCGTTCAAGAGTGCCTGCCGGGGTCGCTACCACGAGCCGGTCGGCCTCGACGAGGCGACGCGCCGGACCATCGCCTGGGCGGGTCGCAGCTGACCCCCTGCGGGTCGACACGTCCGACGAGGACCTTTGGCTCATTGGCCCGGTAGCCCGGTCGCCCGATCGTCCGGGAGTCGGGGCGTCCGGGAGCCGTTTGGCCCCGGAGCGACAGCTCCCCGAAGCCGTCACGCCGGCCTCACCCCGGATGGATCACTCCAACCGACCGTGCTCCTCGGTCCAGGGAGTCCAGCGGGGCGGCGCCGGCGAGGCACGAGACCCAAGCGCCAGGTCGGAGCTCGCCAACCTGCGGCTCGAGCTTGGCAGCCAGGCGCCACCCGGAGCCCCTTGGCGTCCTCCCTCGTAGGGACAGGACAATTCTGACACCCGGACAACACCAAACTCATTGGGGACCATCTCGCGGGACGCTAGCTTTGGATTCCGTGGACACAAGAAACTACCGACCCGCAGCAAAGGACCTCGGCACGCTGCTCCTCGCGACCTACGGCGTGACCTTCGCATGGTCCGTCCTCTGGTTTGTGCTTGGCCCGGAAGAGCGGATCAACCTCTTCTTCCGCGAGGGTGGCCCGATCGATCTCGGGAGCAGCGTGTGGCTCCTCGGCGCCTCCGTCCTCTTCGGCCTCGCGGGCGCGAGGGGCCGCGGCTCGAAGCTACGGCCCTTCTGGCTCGTGGCCTCGCTGGGGTTCCTCTTCCTCGGGATCGACGAGCGCTTCCAGGGCCACGAGCTCCTCTCCCACGAGGTGGAGGCCCCCGCTCCCCTCGGGATGCGCAACTGGAGCGACGCGGCGGTGCTCGCGTATGCGGTGGTCGCAGCCGGCCTCGTCCTCTGGCGCCTCCCCCAGCTCTGGCGTGCCCGGCAGCTCCGGTGGCTCGGGATCACCGCCTGCGCGCTGGCCGCCATCAGCACGGGGATCGACAGCATCTTTCCCCCTTCGGCCAGCAAGGACATCTGGGAGGAGACGTTCAAGGTCCTCTCTGCGTCCGGCTTCTTCCTCGTGGCCTGCGAGGCCTTCACGCTCGAGGCCCGCGGAGCTCAACAGGAGGGAGCCGCCCCGACCCACATGAGCGTCGGGTTCGCGGTCGCGGCGCTCGCCGCCGTCCTCACCCTCGGCTTCGCCGTCCTCGGAGATGACCTCATTGGAGATCCCCTGGGGATGGAAGCGGGAGCCTGGGACAGCCGCATGAGGCAGAACTGGGGCAGCCCGCATAGCTGGTTGGTGTGCGTGCTGCTCTGGATCTCGTCGCTCCTGCTCGCCCTCGCCTCCCGTGAAGGACCGAACGGGCCTCCCCGGCGCGGCTCCCTGCTCCTGGGCGCCTACCTCGCCATCCTCGGGGTCGGCGAGGCCCTGCGCGCGACGCGCTTCCGCACCCTGAACAGCCTGGTCGAGGATCAACTCCCCGCCACCGTGGCGCAGGAGATGACGTTCATGCACGAGCCCCTCGAGCTCCCCGGGATCCTGTTCCTGATCTCGACTGCAGCCTGCGTCGTGGTCCTCCTGCGAGCCCTGCTTCGGTCAAGCCGTCGCGCAGCCTCGACCGGACCGCCTGCCCTTCCCGGGACCACGAGCTTCCTCTGGACCAGCGTCATGGGCGTGGTGCTCCTTGCCGTAGCGCTCCCGATCAACGAGCTGGGCGGAAGCACGGCCAACTGGCTCTACGCCCCCACGCTCAGGATCGCGGGCGGGACGCTCCTCTTACTCGCCGCGGCCCAGCGCCTGCTTCAAGGGGTCGGTCACACGGCCTCGCGGTAACCGCTCGGGCTCGCGGATCTCGGGACCGACTCAGCGCAGGCGGCTCTGCAAGTCGGGACTTCCTGAAGGACGCCGGCACCGGTCCGCTACGCTGTACTGCAGGGCCCCGGGCTCTCGTTACGCAGCCGATCCTATGCTCCGCTCATTCGGTGCGCAGGGTCGCGCCCCGCGCGCCCTGCCCCCCCTCCCGCATGTGAGCCCCGTCCACCACCATGGCGCTTGACCCGATGCTCAGCACCTCCGCAGACGCACGCACCGGCGGAACGACGATCATCTACGCGCTGGTCTTCCTCGGCTTCTTTGGCGGGGCGCTCGTGTCGCCTGCGCTCTCCCCCATGTTCCTCCACCCTGTGGAGAACGGGGTCCTGCCCGAAGGCACCAGCATGGCCCGGCGGGCGTTCCTCCTCGGCGTCGCCATGGGGATGATGCGCCTCGGCGAGTTCTTCGGCTCCCCCGTCCTCGGCCGGCTCTCCGACCGCCTCGGCAGGCGCACGGTCCTCGCCGCGGCCATGGGTATCACGGGCCTCGGCAACTTCGCGATCGCGTGGTCCATCGGCGTGGACCAGATCTGGCTCATCGTGCTGAGCCAGTTCCTGATCGGCTTCAGCGGCGTGCTGCTGGTGCTCGCCCAAGCCGAGATCGCAGGGCGCTTCAAGGGCGTTGAGAAGACCCGCCGGTTTGGATACGTCTATCTCGCCAGCAGCCTCGCGTACGTCTTCGCGCCTGCGATCGGCGGACACCTGGCGGATCGCAAGCAGTTCGCGTGGGCGTCCTACCCGCTGGTCTTCACGGTCGCCGGGGTGATCTCCATCGCGTGCGCCCTGGTGGTGCTGTGGAGATTCCCGGCATCGGTTCCGCAGGGACCCGTCCCCGGCGCCGAGACGCCGAGGCCCGGTCCCCTTGCCGAGTTCAGCGATGCCTTCCGGCTGCCCTCCTTCCGCACGCTCCTCGTGGTGAACTTCTTTCTCTACCTGGGCATCGACTTCGTCTTTCAGTTCAACCCGGTCTTCTTCGTCCAGAAGTGGTCGCTCACCTCGTCCGAGGTGGGCTGGTTGATGTCGTACACCAGCGTCTCCATGGTCGCGACGCAGTGGCTGCTCATTCGCCCCGTGGGCCAGCGCCTCACGCCCCGGTCCGCCACCGCCGCGAGCGCTGTCGTCCTCGGCGCCCTCCTCGCGTTCCAGGTCGTCCCCGACCGTTGGCAGTGGCTCCTGCTCATCCTCCCGCTGGTGGGCGCGGCCATGTCCCTGGCCACCACCAACATGTCCGCGTTGCTCTCCGACACGGCCGGCGAGAAGGCCCAGGGGCGGATGCTCGGCGTGGCGCACTCGATTCGCGTGCTCGGGTCCGCGCTCCTCTGCTTCGGCGGCGGGGTCCTCGCGGGCTTCGCGCCCCAGTACCCGATCTTGATCGGGGGGATCGCCGCCCTCGTGGCCGCGGCCCTCCTGCGCCTCGGATCCCGGCAGGCCTCCCCTGTCACCCCCTGAGCGCGACGCTCCAAGCGCCCGCTGCCCTGCGACCTCGCCCCCCCATGACCACGCCTCTTCAAGCGCGCCCTCGTCGTCGGGGGTCCAACGAATCGCTCCCCGGAGCCAGCGGGAGAACGGCGCCGAGCGGGGAGCGGGGACCCGAAGGCGCTCACGGGACCCGAGGCGAGCGCCTCCCCTGGAGCCGCTCGCTGGCGCTCTTGCTGGGCCTCCTCCTGTTCGCTCTCCTCGCTCCACCCTCTGCAGCCAGCCAGCAGTGGACCCCGTCCTTCATCGCGAGCCAGGGCTCACCAGAAACCTCGATACGGGGTGGCTCGGAGGTCCTGCACCTCACGGGACATGGCGGCCGTCTCTTCGCGGCGGTCGGCTACTGGCAAGACAGCGGCAACGTTTACTACGGCGGGCGTGACCCCCGGAAGGGCTGGGCCCGGATCCTGCGCCTCGATGCGCCGGACGGGGAGTGGGAGGTCGACCTCGAGCTCGGGCCTGGCCACCTGCGCCCCGAGGTCCTGGCGAGCGTGACCTTCGGCACAGACGGCGACGGTGACGCGCTGGAGTCGCCGGTCACGCTGCTCGTGGCCTGCGCCTTTGCCACGGGCTTCAGCGGCACCGCGGTGCACTGCTTTGTGCGCGGGGAGGACGCCCCGGGATGGACCAAGGTCCGGGTCCTCGCGGGGCCGCGCGGCCGCTCCGAGGCCTTCTCCGTCCGCGACCTCCACATCCACCGCGACTCGGTCACGGGCGTCGACCGTGCCTTCCTGACCATCGGCACCCACGGGATCTTCTCGGGGGTCTACGACCCGAAGGTCCCCGGGGGTATCGCCTGGGAGAGCGCCCCCGAGTTTGGGCCGGTGGAGGTCCGCCCCCTCGGGATCACCACCGCCAACGGCTCGCTGGTCTTCTCATCGGGCGCCCGGATCTACAGGCGGGTGGATGGCCCGGAGCCGAGCTACGTGGTCGCCCACGACCTCTCCGACCTCGCCCCTCGCGTCCGCTCCGACGTCGGGGGGATCCGCGGACTCACGGCCATCGCCGCGCCGGAGGGGCACGGCGAGTCCCTGCTCTTCATGTGGTCCCCCGACGGCGCAGCGAAGGGCGAGATGATCCGCCTGGACCGGAGCTCCGAGGGCCCGCTCACGCGGCACCGCGAGGTCGCCCTCGCGGACCTGATCCGCGACTACACGGGCGCGACGGAGGTGCAGTACGTCCTCGGCGCCTACAACGATCTCCTCGCCGTCGACGCTCCGGGGACCGATGCCCCAGGTACCGATGCCCCAGGTACCGGCGGCACAGGTACCGGCGGCACGGGTACCGGCGCCAAGCAGCACCTCGTTGGCCTCGAGTTCCGGGGCGCTGGCCCGGAGTTGCCCATCTGGAAGAGGGGCTACTACCGGGGCGCGCTCTACGCGGTCCGTGACCCCGAAGGGCGCTATCGAATGGAGCGCGTCGGCGGGCCCGACGGCGCGGACGACGCCCCCCTCGTGGCGACCCGGTGCTACGCCCCGTCCCCCTTCGCGGGCGATGGCTCGACGTTCTTCGGCGGCCATGACCCGAACGGGATCACGTCCACCAACATGGCGTGGATCTATCGCCGAGCGGCGCCCCAGCCCCCGCGAGACGACTCGGACTGAGCGCAGGTGCGTCCGACGCTGGCAGGGCGGGCTGGAGCCGCGCGGGGCTCCCCGGGCGGACTCGGGACCGCCGTCAACCCTGCCCCGGCGCCTCGTCGACCCCTGGCCCCGGCCTGCCTTCGCACACGCGAGAGAGCGCCTTCCCCCCTGCGAGGCGCTCGACTATCCGCCGGGTCCATGGGAGGAGGAACACCACCACGAGGACGACGTTGCTCGCGAAGGGAATCCCGAAGGTGAACTCGATCCCGATGTGCATCCCGATCAGGCTCAGCGCCAACGCGGTGCGGACACGGGGGAGCACGATCGCAAGGAACGAGAGGCTCTCGATGACCATGGCCCCTGACTGCAAGACCATGGCCACGGTCCGGTCCTCGAGGATCCACCGGGTCAGGAGCCAGTCCTCGTCGCCGAAGCGGTAGATCCACAGCTGCAGGGAGACCCCGTCCCCCCACTCGAGGCCGCCGCGCCAGAGCTTCATGACCCCGGCGAGACCGTAGAAGGTGGCCACGCTGTAGATCCCGAGGAAGGGGACCCAGGCTGGGCAGATCTTCGCGCTCAGGAGCGCGCCGCGGGCCGCGCGGAACTCACGGCGATAGCACTGGAACCACATCGCGTGGATGAAGAGGAGCAGCGCAGGGAGCACGAACTTGTGGCGGAACCACGGCAGGTTCTCCCAGAACATCGAGGCGTGGAGCGTGTAGGCGGCGAAGGTGACCCACCCGGACACGGGGACCAGGAGCCGCAGTGCCCAGCACCCGGCCGCGATCCAGAGGGTCCACCGGCTCACGTCGAACAGCAGCTGGCTGGCGAGCACGGACTCGGGGAGGATGGACCCCAGCACCGACACGGGGCTCCCCTTCTCCCAGTCCACATGGTCGAGGTGCGTCTCCGTCGACACCCACACGGCGACCGCCAACAGGGCCCAGAGCGACACCAGGCCGAAGAGCGGCTCGGCGGGCCTGAAGAGTGAGCCCCTGAACCTCGAGAGCGGGCTCTCTCTGCGCAGCTCGTCTCCAGCCCTCATCGCGGTTCGACCTCGAAGGTGTCCTCTTGCACGATGCCGATGCGGTCCTCGTCCACGGCACCGATCACCCGGCGTCGCACGACCAGCCGTCGCCCCTCCGCGCGCGCCTGGACGTGCTCACGGATCTCCTCGACCGTCGGCACGGCGTCGTAGTGATTGAGGGTCTCCGGCGAGAGCCGGCCATACCCCCGGCGCCCGAACGTGGTCAGCGGCGGATCGTGTGGGTTGTTGCATTGCAGTCCCACCTCGCTCCGGGAGACCCTGTCGCCACTCTCGTCCCACACTCGGTAGTGGCAGTAAGAGGCGGTCCGCTCCGAGAACATGGTGGGCGCCGAGAAAGGGAACCACTCCCAGGCCACCAGCGGCACCACGAGGGTGGCGCCGAGGAACAGGAAGACTCCCCACCTCTCCCCCAAGGACGCTCGGTGCCCGGCGCGGGATTCGCCTTTACTCATGGGATCGACTTCGTCCAAATCTCGGGTGGAACCTGACACGATTCTGCGAGCGTAGATGCCGAGGATAGCCCTTCAGGCCAGGCGAACCTCGGGCAAGGAGGAGGACTCGCTGCGCTTGGCGAAGGACTAGGAATTAGCCTAACCCGTCGGGCTGACATCCGCCGATACCCCCGCATCGGTCGAGGCGCCCCCCTGCCTGCGCCTGCCCCGCAGAACGATCAAGATGAGTCCTGACGAGCAGTCCCTTCCCCCCGAAGCCCCTCCCCAGGGTTGCCCTCCACCCCCCGCAGCCCCGCATGGGTCGCGCATCGTGAGCTCCCGTAGAGCTCCGTGGCTTCTCGCGCCACTCGTCCTGCTCTCGGGGTTCTGCGGGATCAGCTATGAGATCCTCTACGCGAGGCTCCTCGCCAACCTGGTCGGGAGCCCCTTCTCCGTCAACGCCACCGTGCTGCTGACGTTCCTGCTCGGGATCGGCCTCGGGACCCTCCACGCCCACCGACTGCGCCGATACCTCTGGGCCATCGAGCTCGGCATCGGCCTGTACGCGATCTTCTTCGCGCTCGCGTACGAGCAGATCGACCAGGTGGTCCACGCCGTGTCGGCCGTCGACGCGTTCGGCGTGACCCCGATGGCCGCCGCCTTCGCCCTGCTGGTGACGCCTGCGCTCCTGATCGGGTGCAGCATCCCGATCTTTGCGGCCATGATCGCCAGCGTCCGCACGGACAAGGTCTTCACCTTCGCGTACGGCCTCTACAACCTGGGCGCAGCCCTCACCGCGCTGGGGCTCCACTTCATCGTCCTGCGCTCGTTCGGCCTCCGCGCCACAACGCTCGGGCTCGCGTCCCTGAACGTCCTCGTGGCGGCGGGCGTCTACCTGATCGATCGCGCAGGCACCGCGAGCGCCGAGGCCCCCAGGTCCCTCCCGCAGCTCTCGATCAGCCGCAGGGTGATGGTCGCGTTGGCCCTTGCGAGCACCGCCTCCGCGGTGTTTCAGCTGACCATGATCAAGGTGTTTGAGGCGGTCTATGGCCCCTTCAATGACACCTTCGCCATCGTCCTCGCTGTGACCCTGATCGGCATCACTCTGGGCTCGGTTGCCGTGTCGCAGCTCCGGCTCTCCTTCAACGCCGCGCTCATGACCGCCGCCGTCGGGGTCGTCCTCTTTCTGGGGACCTTCCCGACCTCCGCCGCGATCTACGCGGCGATCTTCCCGGGTGCCGCAGCGCACAACGGCGCCCTGGTTGCCCTGAAGGTCTGCCTCGCCTTAGCCCTGATGCTCCTCCCCTCCATCGGCTTCGGAGCGACCGTCCCTGCGCTGCTGCGCCGCCACTCTGACGTCGCCGTCGAGTCAGGCCGAGTGCTCGCCTGCGCCTCCTTTGCGAACGCCGGGGGCTTCCTCCTCATGGCCCTCGTGCTCCACCCGCACCTGGACTACGGCCAGCTGTTGCTCTTTGTCATCACCACGCTGACCCTGGCCCTGGTGCTCCAGCGCTGGCGCATCCAGGAGATCGCGCTCGCCGGCGGCTTGGCCCTGACCACGGCGCTCTTCGCGCTGCCCGCCTGGGACGAGATGCTGCTCTACGTCAGCCACCGATCATTCAGCAGCGCCGAGGCGCTGGAGTCCACGAGAGAGGATCGACAGCGAACGCAGCGCTTCAAGGGAGCGCAGGACACCTTCGCGATCATCGAGCGAAGCGGCTCGCCGAGCTTCTTCATCAACGGCTACGTGAGCATGGCGCTCGACTCCATCGCGGAGAAGGCCGTCGGCGCCGTCTCGTCGATCTTCGCCCCCCGTCTGGACGACGCCCTCGTCCTCGGCGTCGGCAGCGGCGCTACCGCCGGAACCGTGGGGCTCCTCTTCGAGAGGACGGACGCCGTGGAGATCAATCGCGTGATCCTCGACAACCTCCACCGGATGAAGGCGCACAACTTCGACATCTTCGATCAGCCGGACACCCAGCTGATCCACGGTGATGGCATCAGGTTCGTGCGCACGGTGGATCGCCAGTACTCCCTGATCCTCAACACCGTCACCTCGCCGCTCTACTTCAGCTCTTCGAAGCTCTACACGGCGGACTTCTTCCAGCACGTCCGTAAGAAGCTCACCCCCGATGGGGTCTACATCACCTGGATCGACGGCAAGCTCAACGACGAGGGGCTCGACATCATCCTGCGGTCGATCGACTCCGCCTTCGATCACTGCTGGCTGGCATACCTGCGATCCGGCTACTTCCTGCTGATCTGCTCCGAGTCTCCCATCGCGCCTCGCAGCGCCGAGGGTGTCATCGGGAACGAGCAGCTCGACGAGTTCCTGCAGGCGAACTACGACATCCCCTCGAGGCTGCTTCCCTACCTGGTCCTCTCACCCGATGCGCAGGCCTTCCGTACCTCGTCCACCGGTCTCATGAACACCCTCGACTTCCCTGCCCTGGAGCACCTGATGGCGGAGTCGCCGTCGGGCGGGCTCGACGGCCTCAAGGAGGGCCTCGGGAGACGCCTCGATCTCCGTCAGCTCGACAAGGCCATGGAGCCCTTCTTTGACTGGGACGTGAACGACTTCTCCCTGATGTCCACGCTACGCCTGGCGGACTCCTCCAGCTTGAAGGGTCGCCTCACCGCTGCCCTCAGGAGACACCCGGGAATAACGAGTGAGTCCTACGC
>CALLKX010000002.1 GCA_938083085.1 uncultured bacterium | reverse complement strand
GCGGCGCGGGGAATCCCCGCGCCGCCCCCTGCAGTGGGTCAGCCCACGTCGGGTATCAGTTGATACCGATGACGGCGAACTCGTCGAGGAAGGCCTTCTCGTTGTTTCGGTTCGCGTTGACAGCGAAGCGGATCCTGACGGAGCCCTGACCGGCGTAGCTCGACAGGTCAATGTCCGAGGTGATCCAGCCAGACGTCCCGGTGATCTGCTCAACGGTGTTGCCGTTGACGCTGATCGTGAGGAACTCGCCGTTGTCGAGGCGCTTGGTCTCACGCGCGCACTCGAGCCGGAGGCCGGTATAGCCCGACGCATTGACGGTCACCTCGAGGAAGCGACCCCGCCGGATCCGGGTGCCGCCGGATCCAGCGTACGCCCAGTTGCTGCGGGTCCGGATCCCGTCGTTGGAGACCCAGGCCGTGGAGGCCGCGCCGTCGAAGCTGTCAGCGAAGATCACCGTCTCGCCGCCGCCCGTGTTCGGGTCGGCCTCGGTCGTGAAGGACCAGAGCTGGCCGCCGGTGGTGCCGCCTCCGTTGCTGGCGTCGACCCGCCAATAATAGGTGGTGTCGTAGTCCAGCTGGCCGAGGGAGAAGCTGGTGCCGCCCTGGGTGCCTTGGAATGCCGGAGAGGTGGTCTCTCCGAAGTACACGGCGTAGCTGGCCGCGCCAGAGGCCGAGCTCCAGGCGAGGTCCTGGTCAATGGAGACCGAGGTCGCGTTGTTGGACGGCGTCGGGCTTCCGGGCTGGCCCGGGGGCGCCGGAGTATCGGCTTCCGTGGTGAAGGACCAGGTGGAGCCGGTGGTGGTCCCGCTGGCGTTGACCGCGTCGATCCGCCAGTAGTACGTCGCCGAGAACGCCAGCGTTCCGACGTTGCGTGAGGTCCCGGCCTGGTTGCCCAGAAGCTGACCGGCGCCGAGGGAGGAGCTGGTTCCGAGGTACACGTTGTAGCTCGCGGCGCCGGAGGCGGCGCTCCAGGAGAGGTCCTGGTTGATGGACACCGAGCCTGCGCCGTTGGAGGGCGTCGGGCTCCCCGGTTGGCCCGGGGGCGGGGTCGAGGCCTCGGTCAGGGTCAGGGTGCCCGTTCCGGTGCTCCCCGAGTAGCCGGCGACCTGGATGAGGACCGTCGTTCCCGCGGAGAGGCCGGTGAGGTCGATCTGGCTCTGGAGGCCGCACACATCGTCGTTGCACGCGATGCGGGTCAGGGAGCCGCAGCTCCCGACCCAGACCTGAAGCGCCGTGTCGTAGCCAGACCCGCAGGTGTCGATGGTGACGTCGGCGGAGCTGGACGCGGTGTAGGAGTACCACGCGTCGGCCGCACCGCCGCCGGCGCAGGACCAGGCGAGGCCGCTGTTGGTGGCGGTTGTCGTGCTGAAGGCAGTGCTCCCCGCGGTGATGACCTCGGCGTTGGCGCAGTCGTCGTTGCTGAGGCCACCGCCACCGCCACCGCCGCTATCGAGGCAGGTTCGGCTGTCACGGAAGGAGGAGATCGAGCCGCGGGTGACGTTGGGGTTGAAGGTGTTCGCCGACGTGATGGAGGGGTTCATCGTGTACGACGTGCACGAGCAGTGCTGGGCGTTCCAGTTGTGTCCAAGCTCGTGGGCTGACAGGTCAGTGGCGCTGGCGAAGTTGTTGTTGAAGTCGGTCTCGACCATGCCGTAGCCGTAGCTCGTGCAGATGGCGCCGACCCAGGCGATGCCGATGGTCCCGCCGACGATGCTCTTGCCGGAGAAGAGCTGCGCCACGTCCCGCTGGATACCGCCCTGGTTGGCGTTCCACTCGTTGCGGAATTGGTTGAGGAGCGTCGAGGCGTCCGAGGACGTGTAGGGCTGGTTGGAGGAGGTCCGAACGAGGATCTGAGTGATCTCGTGAGTGATCGACACCTCGCTCTCGTACTGGAGGTTCATCGTGCCGATGACCGTCTGGATACGGTTGCCGACGTTCGTCATGGACGACCCGTAGTCC
Source organism: uncultured bacterium (assembly GCA_938083085.1). Taxonomy (GTDB): domain Bacteria; phylum Planctomycetota; class UBA1135; order UBA1135; genus Saltatorellus. The sequence goes on along the minus strand of CALLKX010000002.1, from coordinate 87,854 downwards.
AGGTAGAACTCGTAGTCGGCGTCACAGGCCAGCTCGGCCGTGAACAGCGACGTACCCATGGCCGTGTTGTTTCCGGGCGCCTCCTCGAGGCCGGGCTGCCCAAAGTTGTTGGCCAGCAGATCCGCGCCACAGAAGTGGTTGGTGCGCAGGACGTCGCCGCGCTCGTAGAGCACGTGGTGGAGGGGGCTGGCGCCCTCGATGGACGCGGGCACCGGCTGGATCCAGAACTCGGAGCCGCCGGCGATCATGATGCGGGCATAGAGGCCATCTTCGAGGAGCGCTCCTGCGACGCGGGCGTCCGGCATCGACTCCACGGTGCCGCGCAGGGTCACCACCGGGCCGGGGGCCACGCTGACCAGCGAGCCGTCGGCGCGCTGCTCCACGAGTTCGAAGCCAGGGGCGCGTACGGAGTGGGCGCTGAGGGCGAGCTGGGTGGCGGTCCCGTTCAGTTCGAACGGCACGGTCAGCCCCGTAGCGGGGTCGCCGAACAACTCGAGCTTCTGGACGTGACTCTCGGTCAGTCCCAGGGAGCGGTTAACAGCGGACTCCAGGTCCTGTGCGCTGGCGCTTGCGGTCAAGGCCAGGCCAACTAGAAGGGCAGACGTCTTCATCGAGGAGGGGGGGTAAGGAATGAGGTCGATCGGAATGGACTGGCCGGGAAGGCAAAATGAACCTAGCAGAACGGGCGAAAAGTGAGGGCTCCGGCTGAAGGTTGGGTCGGGAATGTTTCCGGTTGCCCCGTCTCGGGTCTTGCGCTTCACCCTGCTGGCAACGCAGCAGAGGCGGGATCTCTAAGTGGATACCTGTAGGGGTCTGCGCTCGAGGTCAAGTTGCGCCCACTGGGTGGGTTCCTAGTTCTCGATCCACCAGTGCGCTTCGTCCGGTCAAGCGCCTCTGTCCTCGCGCGCTGCGCTCAAGGTGATCTCACCCTGTCGGAGTTGGGCCCCTCCGGCGTTCAGCCCTCCGTGGAGGTCTTGGTCCTGGATTCCTCGCGCTTCTCTTCGCTGGAGTGGGGGCGACGGGTTCCCTTGGGGCCGATGCCTCGCTATCCTCTCCGCCTCGCTGCGTGGGCCAATAACTCAGTTGGTAGAGTGCCATGTTCACAGCGTGGAAGTCGCTGGTTCGAGCCCAGCTTGGCCCACCACTCTCCCCTTCCCATCCCGCCCCGCCGGGCACCGGGGGGGACGCGCGCGGAAGCGCGGCGAGGAGCGCAGCATGACCGTGAATCAACAAGAGTGGCTCGAGGCCCTCGCCAGATTCCGGGACGAGGGGCGCTCCTGCTGTCAGGTGGTGGTGACCGGAGTGAAGGGTTCAGCGCCTCGAGAGGTCGGGGCCCGCATGATCGTGGCGGACGGCAAGCTGGCCTGGGGCACGATCGGCGGCGGGCAGCTCGAGCACCTCGCCATCCAGCGCGCCTGCGAACTGCTCGAGGCGGGAGGTGCTGCGACCGTGACGGAGACCGTTCCGCTCTCCGAGAAGGCCGGCCAATGCTGCGGCGGCGAGGTGAGCCTCTTCCTGGAGTCCTTCAGCTGGACGCGACGTCGGCTGGTGATCTTCGGCTGCGGTCACGTGGCCCAGGCGATCGCAGGCCTCGCGGATTACATGGGGCTCGACGTTCAGCTGATCGACTCGCGGTCGGCTGAGGACGTGGAGCCGCCGCTCCCGGAGCCGCGGCCGTACGAGGTCCTCTTCATCGACGCGCCGGAGGAGGAGGTGGACAGCATCCCCGCGGACTCGCTCCTCCTGGTGATGACCCACAGCCACTCCATCGATCAGGACGTCATTGCCCGCGCCCTGCGCCGCGGCACCTTCCCGTACATCGGGCTCATTGGCTCCGACCGGAAGTGGATTCGCTTCAAGCAACGCCTTGAGCAGCGGGGCGCGACGGCGGAGCAGCTCGCCTCGGTGACCTGCCCCATCGGCCTCTCCAAAGGCTCGAAGGAGCCGCGCAAGATTGCCCTCTCCGTCGCCGCCGAGATCGTCGAGGTCGCGGAGCGCCTGGCGGTGGGCAAGGGGGCTTAGGCTCGCGGATCATGGCTTCAACTCCCTCAGCAAAGCAGCCGGCTGCCGAGGCCAAGGCTGCGTCCGGGACAAGGCTCGTCCGCCCGGAGTCGGCGCCGGAGCTGCGCAGGTTCCAGCGCGGCTTGCTCCTGCTCCTGGTGCTGGCGGGAGCCTTCCAGCTGCTCATCGCGGCGGAGTCCTTCAGCGAGAACCCCATGGTGCTCGTCCCGCAGGTCGACGCAGCCGTCGTGTGGTCCCATGCAGGAGAGATTGCGGGGGGGGCGCTCGTGGACGAGGCGCCCTTCGAGACGGCGCCCCTGATGCTCTGGTGGGCCGCGCTGATCCGCGCGATGGGCGGCGGTCTTGGCGCGCTCGCCGCGTCGCAGGTGCTGCTCTACCTCGTCACGCTGGTGCTCATCGGTCGGCTCAGCCGGCGGCTCGCGGCCTCGGTCGGTTCACTGCGTTTCGCGACGTGGGTCGGCTGGCTGGGGGCGGGGCTCTTCCTCGCGCTGGACGAGCCCGCAGCCGCCACGAGCAGGGTCCTCGCGGGCTCGCTCCAGCTCGCGCTGACAGCGGGGCTCCTCGACATGCTGACCGGGATCGAGAGCCGCGCCGGGCGGAGCGCGTCGCCGCGCCGGGCGGCGCTCGTGGGGGCGCTCACTGGGCTCTGCTGCCTCGCCTTCCCGCCCTATCTCGCCCTGCTCCCCCTCGTGCCGCTGTGGCTCTTCGGCAGCGGCGTCGGCGGCCAGCGGGCGGCGCTCATCGCCGTGGCGGTGAGCCTCGTGACCATCGCGCCCGCCACGCTCCACAACCAACGGGCCTCGGGGGAGTTCATCCCCATCAGCTCGCAGGCGGGGCTCACCTTCTATCACGGCAACAACCCGGCAGCGGACGGCACCCTCGCCGCCGTGGGGGTGGTGAATAGCAAGGAGGAGCAGGCGCTGGACTCGCTGTTGAAGGCCCGCGCTGCGCTCGGGGACGAGGGGGCCGGGTGGAATGACGCCAGTCGCTATTGGCTTGGCCAGGGGCTCGAGTGGTGGCAGCAGGAGCCGGGACGCGCGCTCTCAGTGGCGGGGCTCAAGCTCTGGTACACGCTGACGGGGCGGCGGTATGGCGACGTCTATCAACCCTGGATGGAGCGGCGGGACGGCGTGGCGACGCGCCTCTGGCTCGCGCCGCTCACCCTGGCCTGGATCCTCCCCGCAGGCCTCTGGGCCCTCCTCGCGCTGGCCCGGCGCCGGGGGCTCCGGAGCGCCGGTCCTTACCTGCTCATCGTGGCGGTTCCCCTCGCGGTGTGCGTGGTGTTCTGGTACACGCCGCGGTATCGACTCCCAGCCAGCGCAGGCCTCTTGCCCCTCGCTGCGCTGGCGCTCGGGCTCGTGGTGCGTGACCGGGCTCGCGCGTGGCCCGCACTGGTGGCCGTGGCCGCCGGGGCGCTGTTCACCGGGATCAACGCCGAGGTCGGCTTCGATCAGCACGAGTCCCATGAGCGACGCCACGCGGCCAGGATGGCGGCGGCCTTCGGCCGGCTGGAGCGGCACGATCAGGGGCTCCGCTTTCTACGACAGGACCTGACGCTGGCGCCGGAGGACGCGGAGGCCACGAGCCGGGTCGTGATGCTCCTGCTCATGCTCGGCCGAGACGCAGAGGCCATGGACACCCTCTCGGCAGCGCCAGGCTCTGTGCGGGGGCTCCCCGGTCCGCGGACGTTGCTGGCCTGGACCCGCGCCACGAGCGCTGATCCAGCCGCGCGGGACGGGGTCGAGGCGCTGTCGCTGGCTGAGGCCCTGGTCGAGGAGCTTGGGGCGGATCCTGAGCGGCTCGACGTGCGTGCAGCGGCCCGCGCCCGGGCGGGAGACTTCGACGGCGCCGCCGACGACGCGGCGCAGGCAGCCTCCGCGCTCACGGCGGCGGATCCGCTCCGTACAGAGATCGAGGCCCGTCTCGAGCTTTATCGCTCCGGGTCACCGTACACGCAGCCGATGACTCCACAGCGATGATGCCCCCCCGCGCCGCCGACCGAACCTCGCTCCTGGTGGCGCCGCTCCTGGGGCTGTCTCTCGCCTGCGGTGGTCAGGTGGTGGAGGACCGGCCCAACATCGTCCTGATCTCCATCGACACCCTGCGGCCGGACCACCTGGGGTGCTATGGGTACGCGCGGCCGACCTCGCCCAACATCGACGCGATCGCGGCTCAGGGGGCGCTCTTCGAGCAGCACATCAGCAGCGCGCCCTGGACCCTGCCGGCGCACGCGGCGATGTTCACCTCGGTCCCCGACAGCGTGCATGGCGTCGTGGACGCCGTGAAGTTCCGCCTGTCCGAGGACTTCGAGACCCTGCCGGAGTCCTTCCAGACGGCGGGCTACTCCACCGCGGGCTTCTTCGCTGGCCCTTACCTCCACCCGGCCTTCGGCCTCGGGCAGGGCTTTGATCGCTACGTCGACTGTGTCCAGACGGTTCCCGAGGGGCAGGTGGACGCCGACAACGAGTGGTCCATGCGAGACCCGGTCCTGCGGGCCTCGCACCACGGCGTGACCAACGACAAGGTCTACGCGGAGTGGCAGCGCTTCTTCACGGAGGCGGCTGAGGAGGCCGAGCCCTTCTTCGCCTTCGTGCACCTGTGGGACGTGCACTTCGACTTCACGCCGCCGCCTCCCTACGACACGCTCTTCGACCCTGATTACGACGGACCGTTCACCGGGCGTGACTTCTTCTACGACCCGGCCATCAACGCGGCGATCCCCGCGCGCGACAAGGAGCACATCATCGCGCTCTACGACGGCGAGATCGCTTGGACGGACGAGATCGTCGGGCGCATACGACACGACCTCGGCGCAGCGGGGCTCCTCGAGAATACGGTCTTCGTGATCACCGCCGATCACGGTACGGAGCTCTTCGACCACGGGGGGAAGGGGCACCGGACGACCCTGTACGACGAGCAGATTCACATCCCGCTCATCGTCCACTTCCCCGGTGTCGTCCAGCCGGCGCGCTTCGCAGGACAGACGCGGATGATTGATCTCGGCCCGACGCTCCGCGATCTCGCGGGCTTGCCGGCGGTGTCGACGACCATGGGGGAGACCCTCGGGCCCTTCCTCCGGGGTGAGCAGTCCACGGGCCTGGGCCGACCCGCGGTCTCCGAGCTCATGAGCGTCGGGCGTAACCTCCGGAGCCTGCGGACGGCGGACGGGAAGTTCGTCGTCAACCACGACAACGGCGGGAGCGCCTGGTTCGACCTCTCCACCGACCCCGGCGAGCTGCAGCCGCTCATGGTCTCTGATGAGGCGGGCGTCGGCGGCGGCGCTGGATTGAAGCGCCTCTACGATGAGGCCGCCGAGGAGATCATCTCTGGCCTCGAGAGGGCGCCAGCGGGCGCCGCCGCGGCGGACATCCCGGCGAGCATCCAGCGATCGCTGGCGGCCAACGGCTACGCGGGCGGCGACGGAGACGACTGAGGCGCTCAGCCTCCGGGACCCGCTGCTCCGGGACCCGCCGCTCTGGTATCCCGCCGCTTTGGCACACAGCGCTCCGGGGCACAGCGCCTTCGGGCCGCCGCGCCTGGGGGCCGCGTGTTGGAGGGCACAGCCGCCCTGAGGTGGCTGCCGAGTGGCGCGGAACGCGAGCGGCCCCGGAGTTCCAGGGGGAAACGCCGGGGCCGTTCGTCATGATCGGCCGCGCGGGGAGGCGAGCACCTCCTCCGCCCGGTCGATCCGGAGATCAGTTGAAGGTGATCCAGAGGCCGTCCGTGAAGTTGGACGTGGTGGTGCCGCCGACCGCGTCGCGGTGCCAGGTGGTGAAGTTCCAGGTGTCGCCCGGCTGCACCGCGACCGTGCCCGTGGGCTGCGGCGTGTTGGTGAGGTCGAGGGCGAGCGAGAAGGCGCCCGTGGAGCCCGAGTTCAGGACCTGCCCGGGGCCGACGTAACGGCCGATGGCGCCGCCAAGGCACAGGTTGCCGGCGCTGCCGCCGGGGTTCGCTACCTGGGACTGGGTCTGGCTGGCGAGGAAGAAGCCGAACGAGTTCGCCGGGAGATCACCGGCGGTCAGGGTCAGGTCGTTGAGGCCGACCTGGTCCGAGCCCGTAGCGGAGATGTCGCCGGTCACGCCCGTGGAGTTCGGGTTCGCGGTGCAGTAGCTGACCCCGAGGCCGCCGGTCGGCGTGCCCTTCGCGACAACGATGTTGTCCCAGAAGTACAGGTCCCCGTTGTTGCCGCCGCTCGAGAGGCGGATCTCGTCGAAGTCGCCACCCGTGACCATCTCATCGAGGTCAGCGGTACCCGTGGGGTAGTCCGCCGCGGGGTCGATCCACATGCGGCAGCGGTTCTGGCCGGCCATGTAGTCCATGCGCACCACGATGCGCGCGCCGACCTGGTCGTTCGACCCCGGGATGATCACGGCGGGAGCGGAGCCTCCAAGGTCGCCCTCGTCATCGATGCCCCAACCCTGGGAGTTCCAGGGGGAGCCAAGGAAGAGAGACTCGGCCGGGTTCTGTCCCGCTCGCCAAAGCGAGAGGCCGCCGTAGTGATCCTGGGGCTGGCCCTGGAAGTTCACGGTGCTGAAGGAGATCCAGATGGTCTCGCCGTCGGCGCCCCAGCGATTGGTGATCGGGTCGATGAGCTCGGGGTGCGCCGCGAGGTCAAACTGACGGTAGGCCGCGCCGAAGACGCCGGTCTGACCCGCGTAGCCGCCGAGGTTGTCCGCAGCCGTGAAGGGGGGCTGGATCGACTGGTCAAACATCACCAACTCATCGTTGGCGGCGCCGCTGACCCACCAGGCGTTGGACCAACCCGTGCCGCCAGCCTGCTGGTAGAGGAGGCCGGGGACCGGGTACTCAAAGGAGTCCGAGGCCACGGGGATGATTTGTGCCGAGGCAGTCGCGCTGAGCCCGAGGGCCGCGATCGAGAGCGTGAGGGAACGAAGCATGGGAGTAGGGAAGGAGATGGAAGAGGTTGCTAGGCGAGGCCGCGAGCTAGGCAGCTACGTCCTCTACGCCCATCGTGGATGGCGAATCAGGCCCTGGGCACGTCAACCTGGCTCTTCCTTGAGGGTGTGACAAAAAGCCCGGCGAGCCCCAGGGAGATCACCCTGGGTGTGGTTCAAAACGAAGCACACCCTCGGTTAGGGGCTCTGTAATGCTCGTCCGAAGCGGCTCACGATGCCGTGCGTCATCCCCCAGATGGTGCGCCCTTCGAAGCTCCAGGAGGGGAGCTTGTGGATCACCTCTCCGTGCTCGTAGCGGTACGGCTCATCGAACGCGCCGGAGATCGCGGGCGCGAGGGGGAGCCAGAAGGCTTCCGAGGCCTCGGGTCCGAGCACCGGAGTCGAGGGCGCAGGGTGGTGGAATACGAACGGCGTGATGAAGAGGTCGAGGCGCTCGCCGCGCGCGCGCGCCTGCACCGCCGGGAGGCGGCCGAGCATCCGTCCACCGGTGGCGCCTGGGTCCACGCCGACCTCCTCGACGGACTCTCGCCGAGCCGTGGCCTCGAGGGTCGCGTCGGAGTCTTCCTCGTGACCGCCCGGGAGTCCGATTTGGCCGGACCAACGATCTCCCGCTCGGACCGCGCGCCGCATGAGCAGCACCTCGAGCTCAGCCGTCGATCCGCCGCGCAAGAGCAGGGCGACGGCGGCCCGGCGCGCGCCGTCAGCGGCGGCGTCCTCGGCCTCGACGAGTCGAGAGACGGCCGCCTGCACCTCGCCGATGAGGAGGTCGCTCATCCGGCGCTCGCAGCGTTGCCGCGATCCCCGGTTTGGACACCCCACAGCTGAGCGTAGAGGCCGCCCTGTTCGATCAACTGCTCGTGGCGTCCTTGCTCGACGACCCCGCCCTCGTCCAGCACGAGGATGCGGTCGGCGCCGCGGATCGTGGAGAGGCGGTGGGCGATCACGATGGTGGTCCGATCCTGGGCGATGCGCTCCATGGATCGCTGGATGGCGGCCTCGGTCTCGTTGTCCACCGCCGAGGTGGCCTCGTCGAGGATGAGGATCGGGGGGTCCTTCATCACCGCGCGGGCGATGGAGACGCGCTGCCGCTGTCCACCGGAGAGCTTCTGGCCACGTTCGCCGACGACGGTGTCGTAGCCGTCGGGGAGCGTCGCCACCCACTCGTCGAGCTCCGCCGCCTGCGCCGCTGCCCGGATCTCATCCATGGGGGCCTCGGGTCGCGAGTAGGCGATGTTCTGGGCGATGGACCCGTGGAACAGGAACACGTCCTGGCTGACCAGCCCGATGGCCTCTCGCAGGTCGCTCAGCCGGAGCTCCCGGAGGTCGTTGCCGTCCAGCTCGACGGTGCCGGCGGTCGGGTCGTAGAACCGGAGCAGGAGCTTGGTCAGAGACGACTTGCCCGACCCGGTCGCGCCCACGATAGCGGTGGTCTCGCGGGCCGGGAAGTCGAGGCTCAGGCCCTCGAAGAGGGGCGCGTGTCCCTGGTAGGCAAAGTCGACGGTCCGCAGGCGCATCTGCCCCTTCACGGCCGCGGCGGGCAGGGGCCGCGGGCCGTCACGGATGGTCGAGGGGCGGTCGATCAGCTCGAAGATGCGTCGCACGCTCGCCATCGCCCGCTGGTACAGGTCGAGGGTCTCTCCGAGTGAGGTCAGCGGCCACAGGAGCCGCTGGGTCATGAAGACGAGGATCGCGAAGGCCGCCTCGTCGAGGTCGCCGTCGAGCGCCATCCGCCCGCCGACCAGCAGGGTCGCGGTGAAGCCCGCGAGGATGAACATCCGGATGAGCGGCGAGAAGGCGCTGGAGAGGGTGATCGCCTTGCGGTTCGCCGCCCGGTAGAGCTCGCTCTGCTCGTCGATCCGGGCCGCCTCCGCCTCCTCGCGAGCGTAGCTCTTGATCGTCGCGATCCCACCCAGGTTCCCGGCGAGGTCGGCGTTGAGCGCGCCGACGTTCCTGCGCACGTCGACGTACCGGGCCTGGAGCTTGCGCTGGTAGTAGATCGAGCCCCAGATGATCAGCGGCATCGGGAGGAAGGCGACCCACGCGACCGCTGGCGAGACCCAGAAGAAGATGGCGCCCACGGCGAGGACCGTCGTCGAGAGCTGGATCAGGCTGTTGGCGCCGCCGTCGAGGAAGCGCTCGAGCTGATTCACGTCGTCGTTCAGGACGCTCATGAGCTCGCCGGAGTTCTGATCCTCGAAGAAGCCCATCTCGAGGCCCTGCACGTGCCGGTAGGCGTCGAGCCTCACGTCGTGCTGCACGCTCTGGGCGAGGTTGCGCCAGATGATCTTCTGCAGGTACTCGAAGAGCGACTCGAGCACCCAGATGACCACCGTGATCGCGGCGAGCACGAGGAACTGTTGCCAGGGATCCTCGACGCCGAGTCGGGCGACCCAGGAGTGCTCCTTGTCGACCACGATGCTGACCGCGGCGCCGATGAGCAGCGGCGGCGCGAGGTCGAAGAGCTTGTTGAGGATCGAGAAGACAATGCCGATCCTCACCCGCCCGCGGTGCTGGCGCACGTGGGCCAGGAGGCGGAGCAGGGGCGACTTGGAGGATCCGGACATGGGGCGCGCAGAGGATAGCCGCCGCCATGCCGCTCTGCCCGAGCAATGGGCTACGCTCGCCGCCGTCATGAACGCCGAGACGCTGACTCACGCTGGGGGGATCGTGCTGCGCGGAGCCCGCGGCGCTCGTGAGGTCCTGCTGGTCCGCCCTCTCGCCCGACCGGAGGCCCCCTGGGTGCTGCCGAAGGGCCACATCGAGCCGGGGGAGGACGCGGAGGCGGCGGCGCTCCGCGAGGTCCGCGAGGAGTCGGGCGTGTTCGGGCTCGCCCCGCGCTGGGCTGGCCGGGTCGAGTTCGAGGTGAACGGGGCGCGCGTGAGCTGCGGCTTCTATGCCATGGAGTGGGGGGGCGAGGAGGTCGCGCAAGAGCCCCGCGACCGGGCGTGGATCCCTGCCCGCGGCGTCGCCGCGGCGGTCCCGTTCCCTGAGACCGTCGCGTTGATCGAGGCCGTGCTGGCCGGCGACCAGGGCCCGCCGGCCTGAGTGGGCGGGGCCGCAGCCCGTCCGCCCGCTGCGCGCGGTTACGCTCGAAGGCGATGCAGAACCACGCTGGCTCTCCCCAACCCGTGACGCCCCGGTGCGCGCCGACCTCCGCGGTCGAGCAGGACGCCGCCATCGCGACCCTCCGTGGCGCCGCGGACCGCTGGCGCGAAGCGACGCTGGCCGAGCAGGTTGAGCTGCTCCAGGCGCTCATCCCCACCATCGCGGCGACCTCCGAGGAGTGGGTGGCGGCGGGCTGCGCGTTGAAGGGGGTCCAGCGCGGCGCCCACGCCGAGACGGAGGAGTGGCTCGGCGGCCCCTACACGGTGCTGCGCGCCGTCCGCCAGCTCATTCGATCTCTCAAGGACCTGGCGGACCGTGGCGCGCCGCAGCTCCCGGGCGTGGCGAAGGTCCTCTCGAACGGCCAGGTGGCCGCGCCGGTCTTCCCCACCGACCCCCTGGACCGAATCCTCCTCCGCGGGATCACGGCGGAGGTCTGGCTGGACCCGGACGTCGCCCTCGACGGGCTCACGGAGAGCATGGCTGGAGGCCAGCGCGCGGCGTCGCGTCGGGCCAGGGTCGCCCTCGTCCTCGGGGCGGGGAACGTCACCTCCATCGGGCCCATGGATGTGCTGCACAGACTCTTCTCCGCGGGCGAGTGCGTGGTCCTGAAGCTGAACCCGGTGAACGAGCAGATCGGTCCGGCGCTGGCAAAGGCCCTGCGCCCGCTGATCGACGCCGACGTCCTGCGCATCATGTACGGCGGCGCCGAGGCCGGTGACCGGCTCTGTCAGCACGAGGGGATCGACTCCATCCACATCACGGGCTCGCTCTCGACCCACGATCGCGTGGTCTGGGGGGAGGGCACCGAGGCCGCCGACCGCAAGCGCGCCGGGACACCCAGGAACGAGCGCCCGGTGACGAGCGAGCTCGGCAACGTTAGCCCGGTGATCGTGGTCCCTGGCCCCTGGTCCAAGGGGGACCTCCGGTACCACGGGGAGAACCTCGCTAGCTCGTTGACCACCAACGCGGGCTTCAACTGCAACGCGACGCGCGTGATGCTGACCCACGCGGGCTGGTCCCAGCGGGAGGACCTGCTGGCGGCGGTTCGTGAGGCGCTGGGGGACACCGAGGCGCGGCCGGCCTACTACCCCGGCCAGCAGGCGCAGCGCGACGCCTTCCTCGACGCGCACCCCGATGCCGCGCGCGTGGGTGAGGGTGAGGCGCCCTGGCTCTTCGCCGAGGGGCTCGACCCCTCCGAGCGCCTCGACCCCTGCTTCCAGCACGAGTTCTGGTGCGGGGCGATGGGCGAGGCTCCGCTGCCGGCGGAGGACACGGCGGAGTTCATCCGCAAGGCCGTGCGCCTCGCGAACGAGGTGGTCTCGGGGAGCCTGAACGTGACCCTGCTCGTCCACCCCTCATCCATGAGGGACCCGGTCGTCGGGAGGGCGGTGGAGCGCGCGATCGGCGACCTGCGCTTCGGCACGGTGGCCGTGAACCTCTGGGCGGCGGCCTCCTTCCCCCTCGGCTCCACCACCTGGGGCGCGTTCCCCGGGAACTCGCTCGACGACGCAGGGAGCGGCATCGGGACGGTCCACAACACGTTCCTCTTTGACCGGCCGCAGAAGACCGTCCTGCGGGCGCCCTTCCGGATCTTCCCGCGCCCCGCCTGGTTCACGCGGCATCGCTCCGGACCGGCGGTCGGTCGTCACCTCACGTCGCTGACGGCGAAGCCGACTCTTGGGCGTCTCGTCCGCGTGCTCCTCGCCGCGGTCGGCTTCGGGCGCTGAGCCGCTCCTGGCTCTCCGGCGGGGCCTTGGACCTGCGCGCCCCTCTCGGTTGCCGCGCACCAAGGGTCCGGCCTCACCAGCAGGACCGCCCGTCCAGCGGTGAACCCTGGAGTCGCCATCGTTGTCCCGGCCCCGAAGGCCGGGAGGCCCTGTCCGCCCGCCGATCCCCGCGGCGGGGGATCGGCGCGGCGAGGGCGCTCACGAGCGGCTGGTGACCTCGAGGAGGTGGTAGCCGAACTGGGTCTTGACCGGACCGTGGACCTCACCGACGGCCTCGTTGAAGACGACCGTGTCGAACTCCTTGACCATCTGGCCGGGGCCGAACTCGCCGAGGCTGCCGCCGCTCTTGCCCGAGGGGCAGGAGGAGTGCTGCTTCGCGAGGTCTTCGAAGGCGGCGCCGCCGGCGATCTCTTCCTTCAGCTTGAGGCACTTCTCTTCCGTGTCGACGAGGATGTGGCGTGCGGATGCGCGGGCCATGGTGTTGCTCCTTTTGGTTGGGGTCCCTGAAAAACGAGCGAGGAGCATAGCGCCTTGAGCCCTGGGGGGGCGCAGTCATACGGAGGGCCGACCTCGAGGGGACGGAGGGGGGGGCGCCTCGCTACTGTGAGGCCATGGCCCTGCGACATCTGCTCCTCCTGATCTACCTCGCCGTCGCGGTGTTGAGCCTGACCGGGCTCCTCTTCCGCGACCTCTCCACTGCGGACGGGCTGTTCCTCGGGCTGCCAGCGGGCCTCGCGTGGGTCACCGGCTGGGCGGCGCTGACGCCCTTCGTGATGTGGGCGTACATGAGTACGGAGCCAGAGGGCTCGGACGCTGAGGGCTCGGACGCAGAGGGTTCGAACGCAGAGGACTCGAACGCCACGGATGGGGGGGAGAGAGCATGAGCGCCGAGGCCCAGATCCTGCTGGTGGTCGGCGCCTACCTGGCCCTCAACCTCTTCGTGGGCTGGCGCGCGGCCCGTTCGGCGAGTGACAGCGCCACGGGCTTCGTCGCGGGCGACCGGTCCATGGGCCCCGTGCTCATGTACTTCGTCACCGGCGCCACCATCTTCAGCGCCTTCGCGTTCCTCGGGGCGCCTGGCCGCGCCTTCTCCACCGGCGCGGCGGCGTTCCACATCCTCGCCTTCGGCGTGCTGGGCTTCCTGCCCTTCTACTGGACGGGTCCGGCGGCCGCGCGGCTCGGGCGGCGCAAGGGATACATCACCCAGGCGGAGCTGGTGGCCGGAGAGCTCGGCTTCCGTCCGCTCGCGCCCGTCATGGCGGTGGTCAGCCTGCTGGCCTTCGTGCCCTACCTCGCGCTCCAGATGCGCGGCGCGGGGCACGTGCTCGAGGTCCTCACCTCCGGGGCCATGTCCGTGGAGGTCGGCGCCGCGGTGGTCTACGGCGTGGTGCTCCTCTACGTGTGGCACAGCGGCGTCATGGGGGTTGGCTGGACCAACACGCTGCAGGGCCTCTTCATGATGATCATGGCCTGGTCGCTCGGGCTGTACCTGCCGCGCGCGCTGCACGGCAGCGTGGGGGAGATGTTCCAGGCGATCGACCCCGAGTTTCTCCGGCTCCCGGGGGGCGCCGCCCAGGAGGGCGAGCGCTGGTCATGGCTCGGCTACGGCAGCTCCGTCTTCGTCATGGCCGCCGGCTTCTCCTTCTGGCCGCACCTCTTCCAGAAGGCCTTCGCGGCGCGCAGCGAGAGCGTGATCCGGCGCACCGTCGTGCTCTACCCCACGTTCCAGCTGTTCCTGCTGCCGATCCTGCTCATCGGGTTCGCGGCCGTGGGCTTCGAGCCCGCGCCAGAGCAGGCGGACCAGGTGCTCCCGCACCTCCTGCTCCAGCTCGACCTCCCGGCGCTCCTGATCGGCCTCTTCTGTGCCGGTGCCCTGGCGGCGTCCATGTCCAGCGGCGACGCGATCCTGCACTCGGCGGCGTCGATCCTGGTGCGAGACGGGTGGATTGTGGGCGCCAAGAAGACGCTCAGCCCCGAGGCGGAGCGGCGCGCCGTGCGCTGGATGCTGCTCCCGATCCTCGTGATCTCCTACGTCACGGCGGTCTCCTTCCACGAGGACCTGGTCGGCCTGCTCTCCTACGCCTACGGTCCGATGGGGCAGCTCGCGCCCCCGGTGCTCGCGGCGCTGTTCTGGAAGCGGGCCACGGGGATCGCCGCGCTCCTCGGCCTGCTCCTCGGCTCGGCGACCACGCTGGCGTGGCCCCACCTGATGCCACCCTCCGACCTCCACCCCGGCCTCCCGGGCCTCGCCGTGAACGCGGCGGTGATCGTCGTCGTGTCGCTCATGACCGCCCGAAGGACGTGATCCTGGCGGCGGAGTGATCGGTTCGCAGGCGCGCACGCTCGCCGGGCGCCGCATGACGACCGCGGCCCGCTCCGAGTGAGTCGGAACGGGCCGTTCGGGTCGAGGGCTGCTGCCGCCGGGGCAGCGGTGCATCTCACTGGAAGACGACCTCGTAGCCGTCGGTGAAGTTCGACGTGACCGAGCCACCGACGCTGTCCCTGTGCCAGAGCTGAAAGCTCCAGGTCTCGCCCGGCTGAACCGAGACCGCGCCGGAGGGTTGGGGGACCTGTGTGTTGTCGACGACCAGGGAGATCCGGCCCAGGGGGCCCGAGCTCTGGATCTGGCCGGGCCCGACGTAGCGGCCGATGGCGCCTCCGAGGCAGAGGTTGCCCTGGCTGTTGCCCGGGCTCTGGGTGAAGCCCTGGGCGCGGCTCGCGAGGAAGAAGCCGAAGGCGTTGGTGGGGAGGCCGAACCCTTCAAGCACCAGGTCATTGGCGGTGACGCTCGAGGAGCCCGTGGCTCCCAGAGCGGCGGCGAAGCCTGTCGAGTTCACGGCCGCTGCGCAGTAGTTCGTGCCGATCTCCGGGAAGCCGTACACGCAGACCGCGCCCTCGGTGAGGGGGGATCCGAAGAAGAGTCCGCCGGTCAGGCTGGCGAGGTCCTGCGCCCCGTTGGTCGCCACGTCGTAGCCAAACCAGTCGGACGCTGCGGGCGTCGATGAAACGAGCTTCTGGAGCTCCTGGCCGGTGCTGGCGTCGAAGGTGTAGGCCGCGCCCGAGCGAAAGAGCGGCGCGTCGGCGAGGTAGGCCCCGACGATGGCCCGGTCGCCGACCAGGTCCACGGAGGCCCCAAAGACAGCCTCCGCGGCGCCGTCGGACGCGGTGAGCTTGTGGAGCTCTTGCCCGGTGGTCCAGTCGAAGATGTAGGCCGCGCCCGCGAAGGGGCCGCCCGCGTTCTCGTCCCAGTACGCGCCGACGAGCGCGCGGTCGCCGCTGATGGCGACGGCGACCCCAAAGAAGTCCTCCGGCTCGCCATCGGACGCCACGATCTTCCGGATCAGGTTGCCCGTGGGCAGGTCGTAGAGGTAAGCGGCCCCCCGGTTGGAGTCGTCGCCGCTGGCGCCGACCAGCAGCGTGTCCCCCGCGAGCGCGACGTCTGAACCGAAGTAGTCCAGCAACTCCCCGTCGAAGGCGGTGAGCTTGTAGAGCTCCTGACGGGTGGCGGCGTCATAGACGTAGACGGCCCCCTGTTGGCTTCCCGGTGAGTCCTGGAGTCGCGCGGCGAGGATGATGTAGTCGTCGTTGACGGCCACGGCGTTCCCGGCGCGGTCCCCCGAGACGGCGTCTGAACCCTGGATGAAGTCGAGGACCGCGCCGGTCGCCGCATCGAAGACCCATGCCCCGCCCCAGTTGGAGCCGAAGAGGGGCCCGATCCCGTCGACGTTGGTTGCGCCGACGACGGCCAGGTCACCGGAGAGGGCCACGGAGGCCCCGAAGTTGTCGTCCGGTTCACCCTGGGCGTCGAGCTCGAGGAGCTCCGTGTTGGAGCCCACCTCGAAGATGACAGCGGCCCGGGTGGGGTCGGAGACGATGGCGCGATCCCCGTCCATCCTGAGACTGATGCCGAAGACATCGCTGCCCGAGAGGGGCGGGTTCGAGGGCATCAGCCTGTAGGTCTCGGTGACGGTCTGGGCGGATCCGATCGAGCAGAGCGAAGCCGCGAGGAGGAGGTGCCGAGTGGCGGGGAGGTACATGCTGGGGGGGAAGCTGTTGAGCAAGCGAGGAGACCGTGTACTGGGCAGGTGCTGCCTCTTAACGACGCTGCGCAGCGGGGTCACGTTGGATCCCGGCGCGCCGGCAGATTGTCGCAATCTGCCGCCTCGGTCCACCATCGGCATGGGATCGCCCCACACCCAGGCCCCGAAACGAGAGGAGCGGGCTGATCGTCAGATCAGCCCGCTCCCCGCAATCACGGTCAGGTCCGCTTCAGCTCTGGGCCTTGACCGCCTTGACGGCCTCGGTAAGGGCGGGAACGATCTCGAAGGCGTCGCCCACGATGCCGTAGTCCGCGACCTTGAAGATCGGCGCCTCGGCGTCCTTGTTGATGGCGACGATGACCCCGGAGGTGCGCATGCCAGCGAGGTGCTGGATCGCGCCGGAGATGCCGACCGCCACGTAGAGCTGCGGGGCGACCGTCTTGCCAGTCTGGCCCACCTGCTCGCCGTGGGGGCGCCAGTCCAGGTCGACCACGGCGCGCGAGGCGCCGACGGCGGCGTTGCCGAAGGCGGCGGCGAGGTCCTCGATGATCTTGAAGTGCTCGGCTTCCTGGAGACCGCGCCCGCCGCTCACGACGACCGGGGCCTCCTTGACGTCGAGCTTCGCGTCGCCCTTGGCTTCCACCGAGGTGACGGTCGCCTTGGCGGCCGCGGACACCGGGTGCTCCGTGCACTCGGCGGGTCCGCCGGCGTCGGAGGGCTGGAAGACGTTCAGGCGAGTGGTGGCGCAGAGCACGGCACCGCTGGTCCCCAGCGTCGCGAGAGCCTTCCCGGCGAGCCAGGGGCGGCGGACCTGGAAGGAGTCTCCGGCGGCGCAGAACTCGATGCAGTCTGCGAAGGGGGAGACGTCCAGGTGTGCAGCGACGCGGGGGCTGAGGTCCTTGCCGCGGTACGTGGAGGCCGCGAGGAAGCCCTTGGCTCCCTCGGACTGGACCACCTCGGCCAGGGCCGAGGCGATGGCGTCGGCGCTGTACGCGCCGTCGCCGGTGAGGCAGACGGCCTTGGTGGCGCCGGCGGCGGTGGAGGCGGCACCCGCCGCGCCCTCACCCCAGAGGACGGCGACGACCTCGGCGCCCGCGGAGGTCGCGGCGCCGATGGCTTCGAGGCTGGCCCGGCGGACGGTGCCGCCGGTGTGCTCGCAGAAGACGATGACTTTGGACATAGCTGGTTCTCTTTGGATCTCGTGGGTCAGCGTCTCAGAGGACTTTGGCTTCGTTCTGGAGGGCTTCGATGAGCGCGGGGACGGCGGCGGCCCCTTCGCCGACGATGCGGCCTTCCTTGCGGGCGGGCGGCAGCGCGACCTCGACCACTTCTGACTGGTTCTCGACGGCCTCGGGAGCGACCTCTTCGAGGGGCTTCTTCTTGGCAGCCATGATCCCCTTGAGCCCCGCGTAGCGCGGCTCGTTGAGACCCTTCTGGCAGGTGACGACCGCGGGGAGCGAGAACTCGACCGTCTCGACGCCGGCCTCGGTCTCCACCTTGGCGGTGCCCTTGCCGTCCCCGACCTCGAGGCCGATCACGTCGGACACGCAGGGCCATCCGAGGTAGGTGGCGACCATCGGACCGACCGCGGCGTTGTCGCGGTCTGTGGCGACCCGGCCCATGAAGACGAGGTCGGCATCCATGGTCGAGAGCTGGGCCACGAGGGCCTTGGCGGTCGAGCGCGCGTCGCGGCTCTGCCAGTTGTCGTCGGTCAGGACCACGGCCTTGTCCCCGCCCTTGGCGAGGCACTCGCGGATCTCCTTGGTGCCGTTGGCGGGGCCGAGGGTGAGGACGGTGACCTCTCCGGCGCCGACGGCCTCCTTGGTCTGGACGGCCTGTTCGACGGCGATCTCGTCATAGAACGAGATCATGTACTGGAAGTCGGCGGCGTCGAGACCCTTGCCGTCGGCGGTCGGCTTGGCGACGGCCTCGGTCGAAGGTACGCGCTTCACGCAAGCGACGATGTTCATGGGTGGGGCTGGGGAGGGGGCTCGGAACGGGTTTTTGGGCAAGCAGATTAGCCGCCGCTCCCGCCCCATGGGACCCCAGAAACTCCCTTCCCGGCCGCCTAGTCGATCAGTTCGCGCTCTTCCTGAGCCGAGACACCCTTGGGGGCGGTGGTCTCGAAGTTCTTGCCCAGGTAGACCTCCCGGACCCGTTGGTCGTTGATGAGCTCCGTGGCGGTGCCCTCACGCAGGATCTGGCCCTGGTGGATGATGTAGGCCCGGTCGGTGCTCTGGAGGGTCTCGCGGACGCTGTGGTCGGTGATCAGGATGCCGATCCCCTGGTCCCGGAGGCGGTGGATCAAGACCTGGATCTCCTCGACGTTGATGGGGTCCACCCCGGCGAAGGGCTCATCCAGGAGCAGGATCGAGGGCCGTGTCGCGAGTGAACGGGCGAGCTCGAGGCGCCGACGTTCGCCACCCGAGAGGGTATCGGCGCGGCTCTTGGCGAGGTGGCTGAGCTCCAGCTCAGAGAGCAGCCGGGCGGCCTCAGAGCGACGCTCCTTGCGCCGGATAGGGAGGGCCTCGAGGACCGCGAGCACGTTGTCTTCGAGGGTCATCTGGCGGAAGACGCTCGACTCCTGGGGGAGGTAGCCCATGCCGAGCCGCGCCCGCTTGAACATGGGCAGGCGGGTGCAGTCCTTGCCGCCTAGCCGGACCGAACCCGCGTCAGGCTCGACGACGCCGACCGTCATCCTGAAGCTGGTGGTCTTGCCGGCTCCGTTCGGGCCAAGCAACCCGACGATCTCGCCGGGCTCGACGTAGAAGCCCACGCCGTCCACGACCCTGCGGCCTCGATAAGCCTTGATCAGACCCTCGACGTGGAGGGGGGGGTGGTCGGCAGTGGGCATGAGTGGTCGAGCGGTGTGGCGGCGGAGGCTCTCCGCGCGGATTCCACCGGAGGCGGCTGGGAAGAATGCCGCCTCAGCGGACCCACTTCCAGCGATAGACGTCCTGCTGTGGCGCGAGCGGCCAGACGACGGCGACGGCTCGACCACGGATGAGGTCCCGGGACACGAGGGGCGCCTCCTTGTCGGCCAGGCGAGTCACATCGCCCTGTTCAAAGACGTGCCGCTCCCCGAGGGTGTCGCGGAGGACGAGCTGTTCCCACTTCCGCTTCTGCGGGAAGTACATCGGGTTGGAGTCTGGGCGCGGGCTCATGCTGTCTCGGAGGTTGCCGCTCACCGTCTCTCCGGCTCGCTCGCCCTCCTTGATCTTGAACTCGACCAGGGTCCAGTCGCGGCCGTCGGAGGAGTCCTGGCTGTTGTCGCCGAGGACCACGTAGTTCCCCTCCGGGATGCTCCAGCGGCTGATCTTCTGGCGCGTCGGATCGAAGGTGTAGTAGATGTCCCGCCAGACCTTCATCTCCTCCACCACGGTCCGCGACCCCTCGGGAGCTTCGATGCGGAGGGTGACCTTGGACCGCGCTCGCTCCGGGGCAGGGGGCACGTCGAGGCTGGCGACCTCCTCGTCGTCGATCCGGAGGGCGAGGCGGTCGTTGAGGTTCTCCACCTCCAGCTCGACGGTCTCTCCGGCGATCAGCCGCGTCCCTCCGTCGACCACCGTGGCCTTCAGGACCTCGTCGGGGTCGGCCAGGCTCAGCCCTGTGGCGACGATCCGAGCCCGCTCGCCCGCGGGCGCGGTGGGGCCAGGGAGGATGAACTTGAACCGGCGGCGACCCTCGTGCAGCTCGATCGCCACCTCACGACAGGCCGAGTCGGCCTTGATCTCACAGCGGGCCCGGAGGTCCGAGACATCGTTGAAGTTCGAGCCCTTCTTGCGGGTGTTGATGTCGTCCTTGATCCCCTCGGGGTAACCGTCCACGTAGTTGTCGCGGATCGACTCGTAGGTCCTCGGGAAGGTCGCTTCACCGCGACCCGCGGCCGAGAACTGGTCGCCTGAAGACCCTGGCTCGATCTTCCAGCGCCCCGCGGTGCCGGTGGACATCTTCCACTCACCCGCGGTGTCGAGGCGTCGGAGCTGGGCGTCCTGGATCGAGCGCGGGCGCCTCAGGACCCTGAACTCGTCCTCGCCATCGGGGCGGACCCAGGGGTCACCTCCGCGGATCTCCAGCTCCTCTCCGGGCATCCCGATGATGCGCTTGATGAAGTTCTTGGAGCTGTCGAGCGGGTAGTTGAAGACCGCGATCTCAAACCGGTCGGGGTCCCGGAAGTGGTAGGAGAACTTGTCCACGATGACGCGGTCATAGATCCCGGTCTCCGAGTTCCCCATCAGGGTCGGCTGCATGGACCCCGTGGGGATCTTGTAGGCCTCGACGACGAAGTACTTGAAGAGGACGATCGTGGCGATCGCGACCGCCACGGCCTCGATGTTGTCCCGCCACGGGTGGCTCTTCTCCGGCTTTTTACGCTCGGAGGAGGTCGTCTTCGCCATCGCCCCGGTGGGGGGCGCGGAGGAGACGAAGGGCTTGTCTTGGGGCAGGTCGGAATCGGACACGCCCGAGAGAATAGCGGAGGAGGGGGCTCCGTGCCCGGCTGCCGGCGGATCCTGGCGGCGGTTGGAGGACGCGTCGCGGGCCCCTGGAGCCCTTGTCCCCGTCGTTCGGACGGCCCCGCTGGATTCGGACGGAGCCTCTTCGGCACGATGGGGTCATGTTCGAATTCCACGAAGCCGAGGAGCTGCTGCGGACGGCGACGCCGCCCCGGGCCGGGTCCACCAGCTGGTACGACGCCTGTGACCTCGTCGCCACGGAGATCAAGCGGCGGCTCCGGGAGCGATTCGAGCGAGGGTTCCCGGTCGACGTCTACGGGGACGAGGTGGGGCTCATCGTCCGGGTGCGGGGGGACGGGTACGGAGTCACGCCCTGGAGCGTCGACCTCCCGTTCGACCCCGCCAAGCCTCTCGCCCCTCAGACGGCGGCGCTCCTGGGGCGGGTGGACCGGGAGGTCGCCGCGGCGTACGTGGTGGACTGAGGAGTTGGCCCCGGGCGACTCCACGGGCGCTCTCGCGGGGAGGCTGCGGGGAGACTGCCGGGAGACTGCCGGGAGACTGGGGGGGGGGGCACCTCGCCCCGCACGCGGCAGCGAGCCGGGCGTGAAGGGTCTATCCTCGGGCCATGAAGGCCCTGCTCGCGCTACCCCTGCTCCTCGCCGCCCCTTCCCCGTCTGCGCCGCCCCTTCCCGACGGGGAGGCGACGGCGCTACTCGAGAAGGCCGAGGGCCGTGCCTCGACCGGCAAGTACCGCGAGGCCCAGCGCCTCTACCGGAAGCTCGCGAAGGACTTCGCGGGGACCCCCGAGGGCCGCATCGGGGAGCGTCGAGCGCGGCCGAGCGCCTTCCTCGGAGCCGCCGACATCGTCCGTAACGGCGACTCCGGCAACCGGGTGGACATCGTCTTGATGGGGGAGGGCTACCAACTCAAGGAGATGAAGGCCTTCGCGAAGCTGGCGGACGATCTCCCGAACTACTTCCGGCGGAACCGGACCCTCGGCGAGTACTACAGCTACTTCAACTTCATCCGCGCTGACCTGGTGAGCGCGGACAACGGCGTCGACGGGTTCGGACGTGAGTACGACACGGCCCTCGGGGGTCACATCCTCGGGACCTACGCCGGGCACGTGGCCGTCAACGGCGGGGAGGTCCGAAAGATGTTGGACGAGCTGCCGGCCCACGACGGGCAGGCGATCGTCTTCGCCAAGCTCGGCGTGCTGGGCTCGGGCGGCGGCGGGATCGCCACCATCGGCGGCCGCAACATGAAGACCACGCTCCACGAGTTCGGGCACTCCTTCGGGCGCCTCTCGGACGAGTACACCAGTGAGACGCACAAACGAGGGGCGACCAAGGCGAACGTCAACGTCACCGACAACCCGGACCCCGAACGGGCCCCGTGGAAGCACTTCATCGACGCCAAGGTGCCCGGGGTGGACATGTATCAGGGCGCCGATGGCCGGGCCCGCGGGGCGTGGAGACCCACCGCGAACGGGTGCACCATGGGCGCCGGCGAGTTCTATTGCCCGGTCTGCCGCGAGCAGCTCGTGAAGCTCATCTACACGATGGTGGACCCCATCGACCGGGCGCACCCCGCGCCCCACGGGAGCCGTTCGGACGAGGAGTACGTGGTCGAGGGCAAGGAGCTGGTCCTCGAGGTGACCGCCATGCAGCCAGCCAATCACACGCTCGAGGTGCAGTGGTGGGTGTTCCCCGAGGCGGAGGCGCCGAGGCCGACGGTCAGCGACAATCCGGACGCGGCGCCAGCCAAGCGGGGCCGTAGGTCCACACGAAACCCCGTCGAGCTGGCGCCCATCAACGTGAAGCCGCACCAGAAGAGCAAGGGCAAGCGCGACGGCGAGCACGAGCTCCGCTTCAAGCGCAGCGCCTTCGAACCTGGCCGCTACCGGGTGGTCTGCCGCGTCACCGACCGGGCCAAGCTGCGGGGCGCCCGGCACCCCTGGGTGCTCAAGGACGACCGAGGCCTCCTGGAGAGCGAGGCCGGCTGGTGGGTCCGGGTCCCGTCCGAGTGACGGCTGGTCCGCGTGGCGGGGGCCCTCCGTAGGGGAGCTTCCCGCCCCCTGAGAGTGGGCGACCTCACGCAGCCTGCGGGAGCCTCGTCCGGAGCCTGCCCGCGGATTCCTCTGTGGGAGGATCCTGTGGGAGGATCCTGTGCGGGCGCCCCCACCGTGACCTCCGCGCTGGCACGGCAGGGCTCGGCCTCGTACGACGTCCTTGCGGCGCCGCGCGGCCGGTCAGATCACCCCGAGCCCCGCTCAGGGGGCCGAGGTCCCGGTCACATCACTCCGAGCCGAGGACGCTGAGGAACGCCTTCTGGGGGATGTCCACGCTGCCGACCTGGCGCATGCGGCGCTTGCCGGCCTTCTGCTTCTCGAGCAGCTTGCGCTTCCGCGAGATGTCGCCCCCGTAGCACTTCGCCGTGACGTCTTTGCGGAGCGCCGCGATGCTCTCGCGAGCGATGATCCGCGAGCCGATGGCGGCCTGGAGGCGCACCTCGAACATGTGGCGGGGGATCTCCTTGCGGAGCTTCTTCAGGATCGCGCGCCCGCGAGGGTCCGCGAACGACTTGTGGACGATCGCGCACAGCGCGTCGACCTCATCCCCGTTGACGAGGATCGAGAGCTTCACGAGGTCCGCCGGCTCGTAGCCCTTGAGGTCGTAGTTGAGCGTCCCGAAGCCCCGCGTCGCCGACTTCAGCTTGTCGTAGAAGTCGTACATGATCTCCGCCAGCGGCACGTCGTAGACGAGCTGAACGCGCGTGGGGGAGAGGTGCTCCTGGCGGACGAAGATGCCCCTGTGGTCGTTCGAGATCGTCATCGTGACGCCGATAAACTCTGCGGGGACGATCATCGACACGCGGACGATCGGCTCGAGGACCTCGTCGAAGCGGTCGGGGTTCGGGAGGGCGCCCGGGGAGTGGATGATCTCCTCGGTCCCGTCCTTGAGCTGGACCTTGTAGGTCACCGAGGGAGCCGTCTGGATCATGTCCAGGTCGTGCTCCCGTTCGAGGCGCTGCTGGATGATCTCCATGTGCAGCAGGCCGAGGAACCCGCAGCGATAGCCGAAGCCCAGGGCCTCGGAGGTCACGGCCTCGTAGGAGAACGAGCTGTCGGAGAGCGAGAGGGTGTCGAGCGCCTCCCGCATGGTCTCGTAGTCCTTGGGGTTGGTCGGGTAGAAGTCCGCGTACACCATGTGACGCGGCTCGCGGTAACCCGGGAGCATGTCCACGTCGGGCGTCTTGTCGAGGGTCAACGTGTCTCCGATCCGCACGTCACCCAGCGCCTTGATGTTGGACACGAAGTACCCCACCTCGCCGACGGAGAGGGAGCCGCGTGACTCCATCTTCGGGTTGAAGATCCCGATGTCCACGGCCTCGAACTTCTTGTCGGTGCCCTTCATGAGCACGCGATCGCGCTTCTTCAGGGTGCCGTCCACGATTCGCAGGTAGACGATCACGCCGCGGAACTCGTCATAGACCGCGTCGAAGATCAGGGCCCGTAGGGGGGCGCTGGGGTCCCCCTGGGGAGCGGGGAAGCTGTCCACGATGCGGTCGAGCACGGCGTCCACGCCCACGCCGGTCTTGGCGGAGATCCGGCAGGCGTCGGTGGCCTCGATGGCGAGGCTGTTCTCGACCTCCTCGGCGATCTCATCGGGGCGGGCGTGGCCGAGGTCGACCTTGTTGAGCACCGTGAGGATCTCGAGGTCGGCCTCGATGGCGAGGTAGGCGTTGGCCACCGTCTGGGCCTCGACACCCTGGCTCGCGTCCACCAGCAGGATCGCGCCCTCGCAGGCCTGCATGGACTTCTCGACCTCGTAGTTGAAGTCCACGTGGCCCGGTGTGTCGATGAGGTTGAACACGTACTTCTGCCCGTTCATCTCGTGGACAGCGGTCACCGCGCGGGCCTTGATCGTGATGCCACGCTCGCGCTCCAGCTCCATGTCGTCCAGGAGCTGCGCCTTCATCTCGCGCTTCTGCACGGTCCCCGTGATTTCGAGGATGCGATCGGCCAGGGTGGATTTCCCGTGGTCGATGTGCGCGATGATCGAGAAGTTGCGGATGTACTTGGGGTCCACTCGTCTAAGACGCGGCGCGCCTGGGTCAGCTGTCCTTGAGGAGTCGGGAGAGCGCGGGTTCAAGCTCCTTGAGCGCGCGGCCGCGGTGACTCACCGCGGCCTTCTCATCGCCCGAGAGGGTCGCGAACACCAGCCCTGTGACCGGGAACCCTTCCTCGGAGAACTCGAAGAGCGGATCGTATCCGAATCCGCCCTCGCCCTGCGGCTCCCGCAGGATCCTCCCGTGAGTGCGACCGAGGGTCTCGTGGGCGATCTCCCCTGAATGAGGGTGGGCCAGGGCCAGGGCGCACACGAACGAGGCGCCGCGGTCTCCGTCCGGGACCTGAGCCAGCTCTCTGAGGAGCTTGGCGTTGTTGCCCTCGTCGTCGCCGTGGGTCCCGGCATAGCGTGCGGAGTAGACGCCGGGGGCGCCGCCAAGGGCGTCGACCTGCAGCCCGGAGTCGTCCGCGAGCGTCCAGAGACCCGAGTGCTGGGCGCCCTCCCGGGCCTTCTTCGCGGCGTTGGCGGCGAAGGTCTCGCCGTCCTCGACGCACTCGGGGAGCCCGCCGATGTCCGCTGGCTGGACCACTTCGACGCCGAGGGGCGCGGTGATTCGCTGCAGCTCGATGAGCTTCTTGCGGTTGCCGGACGCGAGCAGGAGCCTCATGTCAGCTCTTCAGCGCCTCGTTCTGGAGCTCGAAGATCCTGCGGATCCCCGCCTCGCCGAGGTCGATCAGCTGGTTCAGCTCGCTGCGGTCGAAGGGCGCGCCCTCGGCGGCGCCCTGGACCTCGACGAACTTGCCGTCGCCGGTCATGACGAGGTTCATGTCGCTCTCGGCCTTGCTGTCCTCCTTGTAGCAGAGGTCCGCCATGGGGGTGCCGCGCACCACCCCGACCGAGACGGCGCCGAGCTGTGAGACCAGCGGCCAGCTCCTGAGCTTGCGCTGCTCGTCCAGGCGCGTCAGGGCGTCGTGCAGTGCGACGTAGGCGCCGCTGATGGCGGCGGTGCGGGTCCCCCCGTCGGCCTGGAGGACATCACAGTCCACCCAGATCGTCCGCTCGGTGAGCGCCTTGAGGTCGACCACGGCGCGCAGCGCGCGACCGATCAGGCGCTGGATCTCCACGGAGCGGCCGTCCACGCGGGTGCCCTTCTCTCGGGCCTTCCGGTCGTGCGTCGAGCTCGGGAGCATCGAGTACTCGGCCGTGACCCAGCCGCCGCCCTTCCCCTTCAGGAAGTGCGGCACGCTCTCTTGGACGAACGCCGTGCAGAGCACGCGCGTCTCGCCAAAGCAGGTGAGGACTGAGCCCTGGGCGTGGTTGGTGAAACCTCGCTCGAAGGTGATCGGGCGGAGCTGATCGGGGGTGCGGCCGTCGCTGCGCTGCATGGGAATCGAGGGTGCTGGGGGAGGAGGTGGCCTCAAAATGAGGGCGAGGAGTGTAGTGGAGGGGGCCTGGGCGAGGGGGTGCGAAGGTGAACCAACCCACCTGGCCTCACGACCGCAGTGGCCAAGCCATGGACTCGGTCATCGGGACCCAGCTTGAAGGGGCCCACTGGCGAGGGCCCACTGGCGAGGGCCCACTGGCGGGGGGCGCCGTGAGGGGTCGATCGTTCAGGGCGCGGGTTGGACACCGCGGACGTGGGCGACCGGGAGGTGTCGTGCGCGCCCAGCTTCCTCGATCCGGAGGCCGAGGAAGGGGTCGAGCCCGGTCCAGGTCCCTTCGACCCGCTGCTCCGCGCCCTCGACCTGAACCCGCGCGCCGGCCAGCGCGCAGCGATCAAAGAAGTCCGCGTAGAGCCTCGCCGCGTCTTCCCCGATCTCGTTGGTGCGCCGCTGGAGCGCGCCGACGAGCTCCGTCTCCACCGAGGCGAGGTCGAGATCAGGGACGAGCTCCCCGAGCGAGGTGACGGCCCGCTCCGCTCGCAGGGTCTCGGAGGGGCCGGGACCGGACACGTTGAGCCCGACGCCGAGGATGAAGGTGGCGGGGCCGTCCGCCCGGAGCCCCCTGGACTCGGCCAGGACCCCGGCGATCTTCGCGCCCCGGGTGGTGATGACGTCGTTGGGCCACTTGATGGCGGCCGCGGCCCCCGCCGAGGTCACCAGGTCGTGGACCGCGAGGGCGCCCGCGCAGGTCCAGGCGCCCGGCGGCGGCATCGACTCGGAGCGCAGTACGACGCTGAGGTAGAGGCCGCCGATCGCGCTCTCCCAGGTGCGGCCCCGTGTCCCGCGTCCGGCCGTCTGGGCCGCCGCGATGAAGGTGTCGCCGTGACGCGCCTCGCCGGCCTCGAGGGCAGCGAACGCGAGGTCGTTTGTGGACGGAACGACCTCGTGATGGAACCGTCTCCAGGGGAGGTGGGCCATGGGGGTCCGATCACTCCGAGCTCTCGGCCGGAGGCCAGAGCTCGGCGGCCGCGGCGATGGGGATGCCGTAGCCGATGGTGTAGACCGCCGTCTGGTCAGGGAGCGCCTGGACGCTGACGACGATCCCGACGACGCGCCCCACGGTGTCGGTGATCGGGCCGCCGCTGTTCCCGGGGTGAACACCGGCGTCCACCTGGATCTGGTCCCCGACCTTCCTGGAGAGGATCCCGCGGAAGATGGATGAGATGACGGTCTCCCCCTCCTGGACCGCCAGGAACCCCAGGGGGAAGCCCAGCAGGAAGATGTCGCTCCCTGGTTGGGGGAGCGCGACCTCGGTCGAGAAGCCCTCGAGTACCGGCATCCCTTCAAAGGGCTCGATCCTCAGCAGCGCCAGGTCCGCGCCCTTGCGGCTCATGGAGTGGATCTCGGCCGCGTACCGCGTGGACTCGTCCGAGAACACCACGGTGAGCTCCACGATCTGCTCGAGCAGAGGGGTGCCGCGGATCGCTCGCAGGAGCTCGTTGTCGGGCGGCCCCACGACGTGAGCGTTCGTGAAGATCCAGCCGCCGGCGTCGACGCAGAAACCGGAGCCGGTGGACTCCAGCACGAACTCGCTGCCGCGCCCCTCGAAGTTGGGCACGGCGGTGGGGCCCGCGCCTTCGAGGAACAGCATCGCGCCGGTCTCGACGTTGCGTATCCGGACCTTGTTCTCGATGAGGACCACGGTGCGGCGGACGTCGGCGACGCCGCTCACACGGGCCTGCGCGAGGTTGACGGGGTCGAGCAGTTCGACCTTCCGCCGGGCGTCTCGCAGCTCGCTACGCGTCGTGTCGAGGTCGGCCCGAGCGGCGTCGAGGTCGCGGACCACTCGGTCCAGGACGCCCTTGTCGCTGCCCGTTCGCTCCAGCTCCACCACGCGGTCCCGCAGTCGCGTCTCCTCGGCGGCGCGGGCCGTGACCGACGCCTCCAACGTCTCGGCCCGATGGATCAGGTCGCCCTCGAGGGAGCGCAGGGTGGCGAGGCGCGACTCTGAGCGATCGAGCTCGTCCTGGGCGCGGTCCCGCTCGCGTAGGTCGAGGGCTGCGATCTCGGCGTAGGCTTCGGCCAGCCGCTGCTCGTACGTGAGCGAGCGAGCGTCGAGCTCGTCCTTCATGTCGCTGGCGCTCTGCCTCGAGTCCCACGCCACCCAGGCGGCTGCACTCATCAAGAGGGCTGCGAGGACAGCGAGTCGCAGTCGGCTGCCGCGCCGGCCGCGCTTGACGATCGCCTCGACCTCGCCTGTGTTCGGGCGCAGCTCCTCGCGGCGGACGAAGACCGTGTCGTTCAGCTCGCGGCTCCCGACGACCAGGAACTTGGGCCCGACGCTTCCGAGCCGGACCACGTCGCCCAGCGCCAGCTCAACGGTCCCCTCGATTGGATGACCGTTGATCAAGGTGCCGTTGCTGGAGCCGAGGTCCACGACCGAGAGCGCGGGCCCCCTGCGCTCGAACCGGCAGTGGTGAGCGGAAACTGAGGGGTAGCGGCCGTCCACCAGCGCGATGTCATTGTCCTCGGCCCGCCCCGCGGTGAGTCGGGCGTCCGCTTCCCCGTCCGGGTCCGGGCGCAGGTCCATGGGGGCGGGGAAACCGACCACGTCCACGGGCT
This sequence comes from uncultured bacterium, assembly GCA_938083085.1. GTDB lineage: Bacteria > Planctomycetota > UBA1135 > UBA1135 > Saltatorellus. The sequence goes on along the minus strand of CALLKX010000002.1, from coordinate 59,516 downwards.
TGAGGCGCAGGGCGCCAGCGGGTGCGAAGGGGTCCTTCATCGGCCCGCAGAGCTTGCCGAGTCCTCGGGCGAGGCGCGATACACTCGCTGCGTTCTCTTCTCCAAGCCCCTCCTCCCCCCGAGTCATGTTCGTCGCACCCCTTGCTGCCTTCTCTGCGCTCGCCATCTCCCAGAGTGCGGCTCCCGAGGACCTGGTCCTCAAAGAGCACGCTCCCATCCAGCTCGGCGACGACGCCGCGAATCAGTGGACGGAGCCGTTCTTCCCTGGCGCGACCTACGACTCATCGGTGGCGCGCCCCGAGGACTTCCTGGGCCAGCCGGTGGGGAGCCGGCTCGCGAGCCACGACGAGATGCTGCGCATCCTCGGCGCCATCGCGGCCTCCAGTGACCGGGTGACCATGGAGCGGTACGGTGAGACCTACGAGGGGCGTTCGCTGGTGACGCTGGTGATCACGTCGCCTCGCAACCACGCGCGCATGGATCAGATTCGGGCCAACGCGCAAGCCCTGTGGGACCCGCAGGAGGCCGGTGGCGGGCTCGAGTCGATGCTCTCGGACCAGCCGGCGGTTGCGTGGATGGGGTACGGGATCCACGGCGATGAGACCTCTGCCTCGGAGGCCTCGCTGCCGGTCGCTTACCACCTCGCCGCGTGCACCGACGAGGGCGTCGCCGCGATCCTGGAGGAGACGGTTGTGGTCCTCGACCCCTGCCTTAACCCGGACGGTCGCGAGCGGATCCGCTCCATGGTCCTGCAGACAGCGGGCTACCGGGCGAACCTCGATGACGGCGCGATGCAGCGCGGTCGGTGGCCGAACGGGCGGGGCAACCACTACCTGTTTGACATGAACCGGGACTGGATGGCGGGCGAGACCCCGGAGACGCGGGCCCGATGGGCGCGGCTGCTCGACCTGCCGCCGCAGCTCTTCGTGGACGCCCACGAGATGAGCGGACTCGACACCTTCCTCTTCTACCCCCAGAGCGCACCGCGCAACGCGCACCTCCCCGAGCGCCTGCTCCACTGGCAAGGCGTGCTCGCGGACGACGCGGCCAAGGTCTTTGATGGGTACGGCTGGGGCTACTACACGCGCGAGTGGGCTGATGCCCTCTATCCGGGCTACTCAGACTCCTGGGGCAGCCTCACGGGCGCGATCGGCATGCTCTACGAGCAGGGCCGGACCATCGGCGCGCCCCTCGAGCGCGAGTCCGGCGAGATCGTCTCTTACCGCGAGACCGTGCACGGTCAGGTCGCCGCGAGCCTCGCGAACCTCAAGACCTTCGCAGCGAACCGTGAGGAGATCCTGCGCGACTACGTTGCCCACCGGAGGGCCGCCTGTGAGCCCGTCACCGAGCTGGGCAAGGGGGCTTATCTCGTGGTCCCGTCGGCCGACGTGGAGGTGGACGCTCGCCTGCTTCGCGCCTTGCTCTCCCAGGGGATCGAGGTCTTCGAGGCGTCCGAGGACTTCGAGGCCACGGAGGTCACAGGACCGCTCGGCGACGCCGAGCCCAGCCGGTCATTTCCTGCGGGAACCTGGATCGTCCCGGCGGCCCAGCCGCAGGGCGCGATGATGAGGGCCTACCTCGAGTTCGACCCTCGCCTGGACGCCGAGTTCCTCCAGAAGGAGCGGGAGTCCATCGAGCGAGGCAAGGGCTCCAAGGTCTACGACGTGACGGCGTGGTGCCTTGGGCGGCAGCTCGGGGTCGAGGGATATTGGGCCTCGATGCCCACCGTGGAGCAGTCTCCGGCGGGTCCCTTGCGGGCCCCAGCAGGGGCGATAGGGGACACGGCTGGCGCCTACGCCTGGGTCGTGGACGGCAAGGATCGACGCTCGTTGCGTTTCGCTGCGCAGGCCATGGAGCTGGGCCTCCAGGTCCACGTATCGGACCGCGACTTCGAGGCGCGGGTGCGCGGCGCGGACGGCGCGGTGGAGAGGCGCCCCATGGCCCGCGGCTCGCTCCTCTTGAGGCGCCACGAGAACCCGGAGGGCGTGGACGAGCTCATCCGGCAGGCGGCGACGGGGACGACTGCGGTGGTCCACGCGGTGGTGAGCGGCCGGGCCGTCGAGGACGGCCCTGATCTAGGCGGCGGCCACTTTGCGCTGCTGGAGCGGCCGCGCGTGGCGCTGCTGTCCAACTCGCCTGTCTCGACCACTGACTTCGGGCATGTGTGGCGCTACCTGGACGAGGACCTCGGCATGCCGGTGACGCTCGTGGATGCTCAGCGGCCCGGAAGCGTGGACCTCGACGAGTACAGCGTCTTCATCCTGCCGCCGGGTGCGGGCGCCTTCGCCCGCGAACGGGCCGAGGACCTCGCCCGTTGGACCCGCGCTGGCGGGACCCTGATCGCGATCGGGAGCTCGGGGATGGCGCTGGCGGATCCGGAGCTCGGCCTCTCCGCGAACCGGCTCCGCCGCGACGTCCTCGAGGGGCTCGAGGCGTACGCGTGGCGCACGGATCGAGAGCGGCGCTCGATGGACGTCGAGGTGGACCTCGACGAGCTCTACGGCCCGCCAGGGAGAGAGCCCGAGTCCAGGCCGCTCAGCTCGATTGACCTCGAGCGGGGTGAGGACGAGGCTTCGTCGGGCGGCACCGACGCGTCGGATCGCGCCGATGTAGAGGGCGAGTCCCCCGACCCCGACGCGCTCGACCGCTGGCGTCGTCGCTTCTCTCCCGCAGGTGTCATTCTTCGGGCCGAGGTGAACCCTGAGTCCTGGCTGACGGTCGGGGTGAGCGGGGAGGAGATGGCCGTGCTCTTCTCGGGCTCCAGCGTGCTGATGAGTTCGGTGCGCCCGGCGATCCGCCTGGCCCCCGAGCCCCAGCTGCGCATCGGCGGCTTGCTCTGGCCCGAGGCCCGGGTCCGCATCGCCGATAGCGCCTGGTTGACCTCCGAGAGTCTCGGGCAGGGGAAGGTGATCTGCTTTGCAGTTTCCCCGGTGTACCGAGGCTCATGGCGGTCGACCGGCCGGCTCCTGGGGAACGCCGTGGTGCTCGGACAAGGTGCTGGCGACTAGGCCTCGGCCGAGCGGGGATCATGGGTGATGGGCACCCCAAGGGGGGCTCCGGACCGGGGAGCGCGGTCCAGGGCGTACCCCCGGCGCCGCGCCTGCCCTCTCGCCCGTGCCGCCCGGGTGCAGGTTTGGTGCACCAGGCGGACGGGTAACCGCGATGAGCGGTTTCAATTCGCCGTCATCGGAGTCCATACTCGGGCCGCGTACCGCACGCGCATCCCTTGCCGCACGAATCTAAAGAGCCGCCCCAGGGCGCATTGGACCACCTCCTCAAGGTCTGCTTGAAGGAGGCTGTTACGAGTCGAGAGACCCGTGACTCTCTCCGTGCGCTGAGCGTCTACCTCTCTTCTGAGCTCGACCTTCTGGACGGAGGGAAGGGTGCTCCCCACGGCGTCCTGACTCCGGCAGCCCGTGGCAAGGTTGCGCGACCCGTGCTGCCGGAGGACAAGGCCCTGACCGATGGGCTCGAGACGGTGCTGAAGCGGACGACTTGGAAGGCGGCCGCTTGCCGAGTCTCCGTGGAGCGTCACGGGCTGAGCCGCCTGGCCGGCGGTGAGCGGGAAACGGCGGAGGCGCAGCTTTCCCACCGGGAGCGTGTCCTTCGCGAGGCGCTGACGGGACTCCGGGACACCATCCCGTGGATGCTCGACCAGCCCTTCGGTCTCCGCGCGAACCAAGACGGGGCGTTCGATGTGCCGGACGAGTCGGCCGCCAAGCTCGCTGTGGTCGCGGACTGCTACGACACGCTGGCGATGGCGGTGGAGAAGGCGCGTGAGTTAGAGGACGCGGGGATCTTCCACGAGGGACCTCCGCGCCCGTTCTTGTACCTCCTCGCAGAGGCTCAGTCGGCGCTGCTTGCGTCCATTTCGGAGGCGCCCGTCAGGAGCGACACCGACCAGCGGGACGTCTTTCTCTGGCTCAAGGAGCAGACGACCCGGTTCCGGATCTACGTGGACCGGCACATGCGGCTCGATGATCTCGCCGAGTGTCATCAGTCCGCAGACCTCCGCGAGAGGATCACGAAGCTCTCGGACGAGCTTGTGCGAGACCGCAAGGATCGCCGCCAGCGGGGCCAACTATTGAGCAAGGTCCGCTACCACGTGGAGAAGCTCCTCGTTGAGGGAGGCGCCACGCGTTCCGAGGCGGACTCCCTGCAGGTGGCGCTCAAGGGATGGGTTGGCGCTGGCCTCGATCGCTCGGACCGCGCCCTCACCGAGGCCCTCCAGGGACTCCGCGAGAAGGTTCACGAGGTCGAGGAAGACGTCGCAGAGGTCATTCGAGGCATCCTTCGTCCCGTTCGGGCGCCGGAGCCGAGCAGCCACAAGGCCGACGGCGATGACCGATCGTCCCGGTCGCTGGATGAGGTCCGCGAGCTGGTCGCTGGCAAGCGGGCCGTGTTGATGGCGCCGCCTTCGAATCAGGTCGATGCGGAGGCGCTCGCCTCGGAGCTTGGGGCGAGTCAAATCGATCTCCTCGAGGTCGACGTGGATGGCCCCAAGGCGGCGCGAAGCGAGGCCTTGGAGCGCGCGCTGGCGGATGAGGGGGCTCGACTCTTCCTCCTCGGCGTCCGACTCGAGCCTGAGGAGTACAACGGGTTCAAGGAGAGCTGCCTCGAGCGGAAGCTCGCCTTCGTGCGTCTTCCCGGACCGCTCAGCGCGACGGCGATCGCGCACCAGGTGATGCGACAGGTTGGCTGGCGTCTGCGCTCCGAGCTGGAAGAGACCGCGAGCTAGGCGCCGCGCTCCCCAGGCGGGGGCGGGCAGTCTGGGGCCCATCGCTCCGCCGTCGCGTCAGGACCCGGACCGCCGGGAATTGCAGGAGCTCGGAGAGGCCCCCTTGCAGGGGCGTGGTCTCACCCTGGATCAGGGGGTGTCTGTTCGACGGGGAGCGCGGCACCGGAGGGCAGCCGCTCTAGGCCGAGGTCGTTTCTGGGGTCGCAAGGGCGCATCGGCCGGTGGATATGAGACAGCGGCGGGCTTGTGTTGATTGGCACAGGAGTCGAGACCTCACTCATGACGATTCACCGGGGGCGGGCTCGCACGTGCGTGCGGCCGCTGAACGATGGGTGTTTCGTCTCGAATCTTCACGGCCGTGTTGCTCATGGCAAGCCTGGCGCTGACGGCCTGCAGTGTGCCGGGCGTTCGTGCGGTGGAGGGTGTCCGACCGGTCATCGTCGGGCACGAGCTTCTCACGTCAACGCGAACCAACGCTGGAACGTTCTCGGTCGAGGAGCTCAACGGGGCGACGGATGGCTCCTTCCATGAGGCTGAGCCTGGACACTTCCTCGTCGGTCATCGCGATGGACAACTCCTGGCCCAGCTGGTCGTTCAGGGGCGAGCCGATGCCGCCTTGGACTCCACCGGCGAGGGTCGAAGGGCTTGGCCGCTGGACATCGACCTTGGAGTGGAGGAGTTTCCGCTGGATGACGGGATGCATCCCGTGGATGGCCATCCCGCCGGCCGCTCCGGCTTCTCCAGTAGCCTCGTGCGCCTGACCTGGCGGGAGCCGCTGGTGGGGGCCTTTGGGATCCACGGCTCCGCCGCGCTCGCGAGGACCCAGGAGGAGCCGCTCACCGAGGCGCTCACCCAGGCGCGGCTCTCGTGGTTCACGTTGGGGTTCCACGCCTCATTCTGAGGGGACCCCGCCCCGGACCCACCTCCGCGGCAGCGCGGAGGCTCAGGGGGCCGGTCGAAGCGAGGCACGGAGAGCTCCATGGCCAGGGGCCGTTGAGGAAATGCCCTAATCGCTCCAGCGGTTGGTGGGCTGACGTCGATAGTTCCCGTCGTTCGGGAGACGCCAAGCCGTCAGTTCGCCCCAGATCCAACCGTCATCATGTCTGATCCAAAACCGTCACTGCGCGACCAGCTTAGAGAGTTGGAGCGGTCGTTCATCGCCTTCGAGAAGGGCGAGCACGAGCGCTTGTACGGGTCTCGGGACGCTCTTGGCGAGCTGTCTGAGGCCGTCCTCGCCGAGGGCTGGTCTCCGCTTGCAGACCTCTGCCAGCTCGCCAGCCGAATGATCGGCGTGGTCCTGATGGAGCGAGGGCTGACCGAGGTTCGTACGGTCGAGTTCGTTCGTGAGATCATGGAGTTCGTGGAACGGCAGATCGCCGAGGAGAAGCGCGCCTCCGGTGCCGCTGAGCCGGGCGGGGTCTTCCACGTGGTCAACAGTCACCGCATCGGCGACCACCTCCTTACCATGGGGCTGGTCACCAAGGCGGACCTGGACAAGGCGCTTGTTCTCCAGCGCGTCCGCAAGGGACGCCGCGTCGGGGAGGTGCTGGTGGCCATGAACGTCATCGATCAGAAGACCCTCGACCTCGTCCTCGACGAGCAGCGCAAGGAGACGCGTCTTGATGAGTCGAGACGGGCGCCTGAGAGGCAAGAGGCCCCTGCCCCGCGCCGGAAGATCGACTTCTTTGACCAAACGGCCGGCGACACCGTGATCCCGCCGCTGCCTGCTTCCAGTGGTTTCACATTGGCGGCAGAGGAGACGGCCGGCGCCGAGCCCTCGCGAGACTTCTGGGACCGAAAGCCGATAGAACGACGTGACCGCCAAGGCGGTGGTTCAGGCAGGGACGCAGACCGTCGCACGAGCTAGCGCGGTCCCGGCTCCCAAACCCCTCATCTCCCCCTGATCATGCTCTGGCGATTGTTCAGCAAGACCAAGGCGATCCCCGACAGGTCTCAATACCGTTCGGCTCCCTCAAGGGCTGACGGGGTTGGCGTTCAGATCGCCCTTGGCAACGGCGTCCCCATTTCTGGCCGCCTGGTCAACATGTCGGCAGGCGGAGCCGCCATCGAATTCGACGAGGGCGTGGAAGGCGATCTCGTGCTTGGCGCCGTGAGGACCATCACCTTCTCTTCGCTGACCTCGAAGCCGCTGCGGGTCGCCGCGGCCGTTCGCTCGCTCCCATCAGAGGACGAGCCGCACCGCTACGGCTTCCAGTTCGTGGACGAGGTGGAGATCGACAAGGAGGAGCAGGCGGGCTTCCTGCGCCTCTTCAATCGGCGCAGGGATCGCCGCGCTCGTCCAGGCCTCGACGAGCGGCTCAAGGGACAGATCATCGTCAACGGGTATCCGCATGACGTCTCCCTACATGACATCTCCATGGGCGGGGCCTGCATCCGGGTTCCACAGGAGCTCGTGCTGTCGACCGGCGCTGAAGTCGAGTTCCGCTTCACGATCCCTAAGACCAACCACGAGGTCGTCTGCCTCGCGGAGGTCAAGAGCATCTTCGCGGACGCCTCGGGGACCCGCCTTGGCGTGGCCACCACGGTGGTCCCCGAGTCGGACACCAAGCGGAACCTGGACCGTGCCCAGGCTGCCCTCGCTGATTACATCGAGCGGCGCGTGACCGAGATGGAGCGCTACAACAGCGCCTTCGAATAGGGTCCAATAGCCGCAGATCGCTTCGGGCGATCGGGAGGACCTGCTGGTGTTTGAACTCGACGGACTGGAGGTGAGCGGTGTGTCGGTGGGGGGCGTCGCGTCCTGCATCGACCTGCCAGCGCTCAAGGTCTGCGTCGACCTCGGCGTCATCCTCGACCGGACCGTTGCGAGGGACGTGGTGCTGATCACCCACGCCCACGCCGATCACCTGGGTTCGCTCGTGCAGCACGTGGCCCAGCGCGGTCTACGGGGGATGGCACCGGCCACCTATGTGGTGCCCCCGGGGATCGAGCGCGATGTGGAGGCCCTGCTCGAGGTCTGGCGCCGCCTGGATGGCGGTGAGCTCGCCGCTACGATCCGGCCGCTCCCGCCCGGCGAAGCGCTCCGGCTCCGGCCTGACCTCCAGGTGCGCCCCTTCGCGACCGCTCATCGCGTTCCGAGCCAGGGTTACCTCTTCGAACGCGTGGGCAAGCGTCTCAATGAAGCGCTCGCGGGTGCCAGCCGTGCAGAGATTCGTGAGCGTCGAGAAGCGGGGGAGTCAATCCACCAGGCCGTTATCGAGCCCGTCCTCGCCATCACCGGTGACACCTCGATCAGCGGGTTGAGCGACCACCCGGAGGTCATGGCTGCCCCGCGGCTGATCGTCGAGGCGACCTTCCTGGACGACCGCGTGGCTCCAGCGCGAGCTGCGGAGTTCGGTCACATCCACCTGGATGAGCTCGCCGCCCTCGCCAACCAGCTCACCTGCGGGCATCTGTTGATCAACCACGTCTCGGCGCGTCACAGCCCCACCGAGGCCCGACGATTGGTCGCCGAGCGTCTGCCCGCCGAGCTTGCGGCGCGCACTCAGGTCATGGTCTCCCGCATCCGCCCGAGCTCCGATTGAGCCCCGAGTGAGCCCCGAGTGGGTCTCAGGGTCGCGGGCGGGTATTCCACGTGGGACGCGGCGGGGCCTGGTAGGCCTCCATGGCGTCGAGGACCCCGTCGAGAGTGTGGTCCGCGAGCAGCAGGCTGCGGTGCTCGGGTCGGAGCAAGCCCTGGGTGACGACGTGGTCCAGGTGGGCGAGGATGTGGTCGTAGAAGCCCGCGTGATTGAGGACGCCCACGGGGTGGTCGTGGATGGCCAGCTGGAGCCAGGTGAGGACCTCGAAGAACTCCTCCAGGGTGCCGTGCCCGCCCGGGAGGACCAGGAACCCGCTGGAGAGCTCCATCATGCGGGCTTTGCGCTCGTGGAGCGTGTCGACGATCTCGAGCTGGGTCAGGCCCTCGTGGGCGACCTCCATGGCCTGGAGGCCGTAGGGCAGGACCCCGAGGACCTCGCCGCCAGCCTCGAGGGCCGCGTCGGCGACCTCGCCCATCAAGCCTCGATTGGCGCCGCCGTAGACGACCCCGTAGCCGCGCTCGACGAGGGTGCGCCCCACACGGGAGGCGAGCTCGGCGTACTCGGGACTGGACCCCGTGGAGGAGGCGCAGAAGACACAGATGCGGCGAGGGGCGGGGGTTCCGTCGGAGGGGCGGGTGCTCATGGCTGCCAATCTAGCCACCTGGCGGCGGGCGCCCAGCCCCCTCGATTCCTTTCCGCTCGCAGGTCTTCGATTCAGATGCTCGGTTCGAATTCAGGTGGACGGTGGCCAGCGTCGAAGACAAAGGTGATGCCTTCACGCCTGTTCGTTCTCACTGGTTGCGCCCGCTCTGGGCTGCGCTTCACCTCGCAGTCCCTGACGGCTCTCGGTGCGCCCTGTGGGCACGAGGACGTTCTCAATCTGGAGAGCTACCAGCGCAGCGGCACCCTCTTCTGGCCCTCGAAGCTCGCGGGAGACGCCTCCTGGCTCGCCGCCCCGGTGCTGGGCAAGCTGCCCGAGCGCTCGGTGATCTTCCATCAGGTGCGGCACCCGCTGGCGACGGTTCAGGGGCTCTACAGCTCCGGCTTCTTCCAGAGCCCCTCGGCTCGTCGCTCCTTCGTGCAGGACTTCCTGCCGGAGACGAAGCTCGGCGGCCCCCTCGTCAGGTGCATGCGCTTCTGGCTCGAGTGGAACCGCATGGCCGAGGGCGCGGCGGACTACGACGACCTGCTCTACCATCGCTTCCTCGCCGAGGAATTTGAGGGGGACCGCGTCAGTGAGATTGTCGCGCTCCTGGGGCTCGTGCGTGACCGCTCCACGGTCCAGCGAGTCCTGGCCGCGACCCCAGGACAGGGGCAGTCGCGCGACTTCAGCGGCGCTGACTGGGACCGCCTTCCGGCGGGAAGTCTCCGGGACGAGATGATGGATGCCGCCAGCCGCTACGGCTACGGCGAGTCGATCAAGCTCGGCGTCGGCGCCTGACCAGGTGCGGTAGCAGCCACAGGTAGACGCCCGAGATCCACAGGCCGAGCAGGATTATCGCAGCCGGCAGGAAGACCCAGAGCTTGACGCTCTCGGCGAAGAACGACCCGTCGTGGATGGACTCGATCAGGTCCGAGCGCCGGTAGCTGGCCTGGAGCACCTCGCCGCTCGCCGCGTCCAACTGGACCTCCCAGCGGTTCTTGCCGCGGACCTTGAGCATGCCCTTGCCGGGCCGCACATCCAGCCGGTCTACGTCGTCCCAGGTCTTGATGCCTGCCTCCTCGACGCTCGCGGCGCCTGCGAGGATGGTGTCCCAGTCCACCTCGAGCCCCGTGGTCGACCCGTTTACTGTCGGGGGCTGGACGAAGGACCAGTCCTTCTTGAGCTGTAGGAAGAGGCCGCTGACCACCACGACGAGGACGGGGAGCGCGGAGACCAGCGCGCCCACGCGGTGGAGCCGGCGGTTGAGCTTCGGAGCCCGACTCTTCCCCGGAGGCGGTGCCGTGGCGTCTCTCCGAGACGAGCGGCCGGTGAGGTCCTCGGGATCGGTCATCGGGTCGGCGCGCCGAGGCGCGCGAGGTCGGGAGGTGAGCCCGTCAGTGAGCGGAGGAAGGCCACGAGGTCGGCCTGATCCTCCTCCGTCAGGTCGAGGGGCACGAGGATCTTCTCCGTCGTCCCTGTCACCCTCGCGGTCTCTCGTGTGGCGTAGAACGCCACCACCTCCTCGAGCGTCGCGAAAGCGCCATTGTGCATGTAGGGCGGGGTGTGGACGACGCTCCGAAGGGACGGCGTCTTGAACTCGCCCGGGCCGTGGCCGTGGCCCGCCGCGGGCAGGAAGTCCACCTTCACCCCCGCGGGCCCCTCGGGATCATCCGACCACCTAGACCGCACGCCGAACTCCGAGGCGCGGAGGGCTTCGAGCCCGCGGGAGCGACCGGGGTCGTCCACGGGCGCGCCCGGGACCTCCGGGACTCCGGTGTCGTGGAACTCGAGGTCAGTAAAGAGCGGGCCGCCGTGGCAGGAGATGCAGCGCGCCTCGCCGATGAACAGCTCGAAGCCGCGGGCGGCGCTGTCGTCGAGGCTCGCGACCTTCGCGGCGTCTCCTTCGCGCAGGCCCTCGACGAAGCGATCGAAGGGGGCATCTCTGGACTCGATCTGACGCTGGAACGCTGCGAGGGCCTTGCCGACGTGGACGAAGACCTGCGTCACCGCCTCCTGATCCTCGGGGGCCATGGCATCCCAGGCGCGCTGGTGCGGGTGCCGGAAGCCGCTCCCGAACAGGTGGGTGTGGTGCTCCTGACCGTCTCTGTTCGCGCGGGCGTGCTCGTCAGCGAGCTGGTGGGCGCGGTCATTGGCAGGAACGGGGCGCGCGATGGCGGGGAAGCGCAGCTTGTCTCCCAGGGGTGGGAGCGCCCCGAAGACCTCCTCGTACCTCCGGCGGAGGTCCGGGTCGTCGTGGATCGCGTGCGCCACCCCGGCCCGGGTGAAGGCGTGTTCGAGGGGGTCCTCGATGGGGACGAGGGACTGGGACCACAGGCTGTCGGCGCGGCCATCCCAGAAGAACCAGCGCTGGTGGGCGAGGTTCCAGAGGGGCATGGTGTGCCGCTCGAGGGGGAGCACGCCGAGGGCGAGGGCTCTGCCGTCCACGAAGGACTGCTCGGGGAGGTGGCAGGTCGCGCAGGAGACGTCCCCGTCCTTCGAGAGGGCGGACGAGTGGAAGAGCAGACGCCCGAGCGCGGCCGCCTGCGGGTCGACGTCGACCCGATTGGTGGGGTCCTCGGGCCCGGGTGGGACCGGTGACATGCGGAGCGCAGCCTGGACAGCCGCCTCGCTGATGGGGGCCGCGATGGGCGCCTCGGCGCCGGCCGGAGAGTCCGCAGGAGGACCGGGGGAGGGCCCGGCGCCACCGCAGGCGGTCGAGAGGACGCCCAGGACGAGCGCTGCCGAGCGAGCGCCGATGGTGGAGGGCGGGGTGCTCACAGCGTGATCGCGTCGTCGGCGGTGGAGGCGAGGCCGTCGATGGAGGCGCTGATGGAGATCGACCACTCTCCGCCCATATGGAGGAGGAGCCCCCGTACCCGATAGACCCCGTCGCCGATGTGCTCGGTACGGGGCTCGCGGAGCATGCCGTGTCCGTGGGCGGGCATGAAGCAGGTCATCGAGACCTCGGCATCCTCGAGGAGCGGGTTGGAAGGGGCGTCCGCGGTGCTGGCTCCAGCGCGCCGCACCGTGACGTCGGCTTCGAAGTGCTCGTTCACCGGGACCTCGCCTCCCACCGGCGACCACGAGATCACGAGCAGGCCGTCCCGGGTCCGCAGCTCCCTGGGCTCGGCGACCTTCAGGGCGTGGCGGTCCGGCCGTGCCTCTACCGGTCCGACAGCGACCCCCGCCGCCTGGGACGGCGTCTCGGACGGCGTCTCGCCCCCAGTGCAGCCGAGGAGCAGCACCGCGAGGAACGGCAGGGAGAGGGTGGGGTGGCGCCTGATGGCCGAAGAGACGAAGCCCATGGAGACACTGTAGCCCTCCCGCGCCGCCCGTTCCCTGCTTCGTCGCCAGTCAGCCGCCCTTCTTCTCGATCTTCGACCAGCTGTCCCGAAGCGTCACAGCGCGGTTGAACTCGACGCCCTCGCCGTGGGAGCGGATGAAGTAGCCGAGGCGTTCGAACTGGAAGCGCTCACCGGCCTCGGAGTCCTCGAGGGCCGGCTCGAGCTTGGCGTGCTCGATGGTCTCGAGGGAGTTCGGGTTGAGGTCCTCCACGAGGGTGCGGCCGTCGGTCCCGGGGCGCGGCACCTGGAACAGGTGGTCGTAGAGGTGGACCCGGGCGTCCACGGCGTCGCGGGCGCTCACCCAGTGGATCACGCCCTTGACCTTCTTCTCGCCCTCGGGGGTGACGCCGCCGCCAGTGCGCGGGTCGTAGGTGCAGCGCAGCTCGGCGATCTCGCCGGCCTCGTCCTTGATGACCTCGTCGCAGCGGATCACGTAGCCAAAGCGCAGGCGGACCTGGCCCTCGGGGCGGAGCCTGAAGAACTTCTTCGGGGCCTCCTCACGGAAGTCGTCCTGGTCGATCCAGATCTCGCGCGTGAGGAACACGGGCCGGGTGGAGCTGTCCTGGACCTGGGGGTTGTCTACCGCGGCGCACTCCACGGCCTCGTCTTCCTCGAGGTTCCCGATCACGACCTTGATCGGGCGCAGCACCGCCATGCGCCGCAGCGCGTGCTCGTTCAGGTCCTCGCGCAGGGCGTTCTCGAGGAGGTGCAGGTCGTGGGTCGCGTTGAACTTGGTGACCCCGACGCCCTCGCAGAAGTTGCGGATCGCTGTGGGGGTGTAGCCGCGCCTGCGCAGGCCGCGGATGGTGGGCATGCGGGGATCGTCCCAGCCGGTGACGTGTCCGCCCTCCACGAGGACCTGGAGCTTGCGCTTCGAGGTGATCGTGAAGGTGGGGTTCAGGCGCGCGAACTCGATCTGCCGTGGACGGGAGATCCCGTCGATGTGCTCGAGGAACCACTCGTACAAGGGGCGGTGGTTCTCGAATTCGAGGCTGCAGAGCGAGTGGGTGATGCCCTCGATGGCGTCCGACTGCCCGTGGGCGAAGTCGTACATCGGGTAAATGCACCAGGCGTCCCCGGTGCGGTGGTGGTGCGCCCGCGCGATCCGGTAGAGCACGGGGTCCCGCATGTTGAAGTTGGGGGACGCCATGTCGATCTTGGCGCGCAAGGTGTGCGCGCCGTCCTCGAACTCGCCGGCGCGCATGCGGCGGAACAGGTCGAGGTTCTCCTCGACCGAGCGGTCGCGGGTCGGGCTGTCCTTGCCGGGCTCGGTGGCGGTCCCGCGATACTCGCGCGTCTGCTCGGCGCTGAGGTCACAGACGTACGCGAGGCCCTTCTGGATCAGCTGCTCGGCGAAGCCGAAGAGCTGCTCGAAGTAGTCCGAGGCGAAGTACTCGCCGCCGCCCCACTCGTACCCGAGCCAGCGCACGTCCTCGCGGATCGCGTCGACGAACTCCTGGTCCTCCTTGGCGGGGTTCGTGTCGTCAAAGCGGAGGTTGGTCTGGCCCCCATAGCGGGCCGCGATGCCGAAGCCGGTGCTCATGGCCTTGGCGTGGCCGATGTGCAGGTACCCGTTCGGCTCGGGTGGGAAGCGGGTCAGCACCCGCCCGTCGAACCTGCCGGACTCGATGTCCTTCTCCACCTCCAGCTCGACGAAGTTCCGGCGGTCAGCGGCGTCAGTGCCCTCGGGGGCGTCTTGATTGGGGGTGGACATGGTGGTCTGGGGGCGCTCTGGAGCGGAGGAGTGTACGCAGGCGCCGCCCCATGCGTACCCTGACGGCCGTGAAGCGCTCTGAACCGCTCGACGGGCTCCGCGGAGTCGCGGTGCTCATGGTGCTGCTGTCCCACGCGAGCAACGGGGGCCACGATGTCCTCCCCGGCCTGGACGCCAGCGGGATCGGCCGCAGCGGGGTCTTCCTCTTCTTCATCCTCTCCAGCTTCCTCCTGACCTCCCAGGTCCTGGACCGAGCGGAAGACGGAGTGGGGTGGGGGCGCTTCGCCCTGCGGCGCCTCCTGCGCGTGGTCCCGGCCTACGCGGTTTGCCTCGGCGTCTACGTGGCGCTGGGTGAGTTCTCCCCCGAGGTCGCGTCGCAGCATCTCGTCTTCATTCGTGGGGAGGCGCACTTCTGGACGGTCCCGGTCGAGGTGCTCTTCTACCTCTCTCTGCCGGCCCTCGGCCTGATCCTGTCGGCGCTCCCCGGGGTGGCGGCCAGGGCCGGTGTGGTGGTCGCAGGGATCGCGGCCCTGTCCTGGCTCTTCCCGCCGGACTTTCCGGCGAGGGCGCCGGACTTCACGCCGAACGTCCTGCCGTTCATGCCTGTCTTCCTGTCGGGTTCCCTCGTGGCGGTCCTTGCGCCCCGCGTCGCCTCGATCCGTGGAGGGCTGGGCCGGGCTCTCGCCTGCGCTGGTTGGCTGGGGGCCTTGGGGGCGCTCCTGCTCACGCCGAGCGTGGCGTCGTGGATCGTCGGCGACGCGATCCCGCACCGACGTTTCCACCTCTGGTTCCTGGAGCACGCCGCGCTCTGGTCGCTCGTCCTCATGGCGTGCATCGTCCCGGCCGGCGCGGCGCTCCGGCGGACGCTCTCCTGGCGGCCGCTGACAGCGCTCGGACGCATCAGCTACAGCGTCTACCTCTACCACGCCCTGGCCCTCGCCCTGGCAGCGGCGTACTCGCCGGAAGGTCAAGGGGGGTGGACCGGCCCCTGTGCCGCCGTGCTGTCTCTCGTCCTCGGCGGCCTCAGCTACGCCCTGGTGGAGCGGCCTTCTCTCAGATTTTCTCGAAGTGGGGGGGCGCAACTCCCCCTGCCCGAGCGTGCCAGACCGGATTGAGCGATCGGGTCCGAAGGAGCACCTATCACCGGTCCAGCACGTGTGGCCGTTGGTCTCGGTGACATTGAGACTCAGGTGCGCTGGGGTGCTGTTGAGGGTGCCTCGCAATCTCCTGGAACCAAGGAGCGCGCCCTCTCCTCTGGAAGCATGGCGGCCTTCTCCCCCCCGGAGACCGCGGTAGTATTCCACCATGAGCCAAGTCGTCCGCACGCCCCTTCTCTCGCTCCTCGTCGGCACCGCCCTGGCCAGCGCTGCCTCGGCCCAGGGATACTTGACTGCCCCCGCAGCGCCGGTGGAGAACCCGGTCACCGCTGAGAAGGCGATCCTCGGCAAGGTCCTGTTCTGGGACGAACAGCTCTCGAGCGACGGCTCCATGGCCTGTGGCACCTGTCACATTCCCTCCGTGGGTGGCGCCGAGCTTCGCTCCGGACCTGGGACGCTCTTCCCGGGGCCGGACGGGGTGTTCGGGACGGCTGACGACGGCTTCGGGTCGCCCGGCGTCGTCAACACGGACGGCTTCGGCCACTTCGCGCCGTCGACCCTCTTCGGGCTGGAGCCCCAGGTCACCGGGCGCTACGCGCCGAGCCCGATCACCGCGGGCTACTTCCAGGACCTGTTCTGGGACGGCCGAGCGACGAGCAAGTTCACCGACCCGCTGACGGGCGCGACGGCCATCGCCTCCGGCGGCGCCCTCGAGTCGCAGTCCCTCGGCCCGCTGCTCTCCGACGTGGAGATGGCGGAGCCGGCCCGGGGCTTCGCCGAGCTCTCGGCGCGGATCGCCGGCGCGCGGCCCCTGGCCCTCGCCACGAACCTGCCCCAGGACGTCCAGTTCGCGCTCCAGTCCCACCCCACCTACCCCGACCTGTTCACCCAGGCGTTCGGCACGGCCGACATCACGCCGGTGCGGATCGCCTTCGCGCTGGCGACCTACCAGCGGACCCTCGTCGCGGACCAGACCCCCTGGGACGACTTCCAGCGCGGCGTCCCCGGCGCGCTCACGGCCCAGCAGCAGCGGGGCATGGTGGCCTTCGAGTCCACGGCTGCCTGCGCGGTCTGCCACACGCCGCCGCTGTTCGCGAACGACAACTATCACGCCCTCGCGCTGCGGCCCTCGTCCGAGGACATCGGCCGCGCGGCGGTGACGGGTTACCCCTGGGACGAGGGCAAGTTCAAGACGCCCTCCCTGCGCAACGTGGCGCTGCGGAACCACTGGTTCCACAACGGTGCCCCCCAGATGCAGGACCTGCGCGACACGGTGGCCATCTACGGCACCGGCGTCGGCGGCGGCTTCGACAACCTCGACCCCGTGCTGAACGGCCTGATCATCCCGCCGGCCGATGTGGATGACATCACCGAGTTCCTCCACGCGCTCACCGATCCCCGGGTCGCCGCGGAGTCCTACCCCTTCGACCGGCCGACCCTGCGCTTCGAGCGCGCGGTCCCGAACCCCGAGCCCACGGGCCTGGGTGCGGTGGCCGGCACTGGTGGTACGGCCCCGGAGTTGATCCTGACGCCGGCACCCTTCCTGGGGTCCGAGAACTTCCGTGTGGGCCTCTCCGGAGGCCTCGGAGGCGCCTTCGGCGCCATGCGACTGCGTGTGCTCGACCTGGGCGGTTTCCCCGGAGCGATTGGTCTTCGCACCCTGCCGCTGCCGGGCGGCCCCATCGTGCTCGACGGCGTGGGCCCCGGCGCGGGCTACGCGACGTGGAGCTTCCCGCTGACCGCCACTCCGGCGCTCCTGGGCCTCAAGCTCGAGGGGCAGTGGTGGGTCCGCGACGCGGCCGCGCCGGGCGGGGTCGCGCGCTCCGAGCGCTTCGTCATGACGGTGGAGTGAGCGCGAGGGCGCCCCGCGTGAGGGGCTCCAGCGCGCCGGCGCCCTGCGGCTGCGCGGGCAAGGGAGCGCGGGCGAGCGTGAGCCGCTGGCGTATGCTCTGCCCATGACCTCATCCAGCAACGACCGCGCGGCCACTCTTCGGCGTCGGGACCTCATCGGCGGCGCGGCGGCGGGCGCTGCGCTCGCCTCATGCGGAGGTGGCGAAGGCGGTCCGGCTGTCCACACCGGCGACAAGCGCATCCAGTGGCGCATGCAGTCGAGCTTTCCCAGCACGCTGGACACCATGTTCGGGTCTGCGGAGATCTTCTGCGATCAGGTGGCGGCCATGACCGACGGGCGCTTTCGGATCCGCCCGTACCAGGCCGGCGAGATCGTGCCCGGCCTTGAGGTGCTCGACGCGGTGCAGAAGGGCTCGGTCCACATGGGGCAGACCGCTGGCTACTACTACATCGGCAAGGCGCCAATGCTCGCCTTCGAGACCTGCGTCCCCTTCGGTCTCAACGCGCGCCAGCAGTCCGCGTGGCTTGACGAGGCCGGCGGCGCCGAGCTCATCGGCGAGGTCCTCGCCGACTTCAACTGCGTCGCGCTGGCGGGGGGAAACACCGGGACCCAGATGGGGGGGTGGTTTCGCAAGGAGGTCAGCTCGGTGCAGGACCTGCAGGGACTGAAGATGCGTATCCCCGGCCTCGGCGGGAAGGTGATGGCGGAGCTCGGCGTCTCGGTCAAGAGCCTGCCAGGCGGAGAGATCTACCAGGCGCTCGAGCGGGGTGCCATCGACGCCACCGAGTGGGTTGGCCCCTACGACGACCAGAAGCTCGGCTTCTACGAAGTGGCCAAGAACTACTACTTCCCGGGCTGGTGGGAGCCGGGTCCGCACCTCTCCTTCTACGTGAACAAGGACCAGTGGGAGGCCCTGCCCGAGTCGTACCGTGCGGTGCTCGGCGCCGCCTCGAAGGAGGCTGCGCGGACCATGCAGACCCGCTACGACGCCCGGAACCCCGGCGCCTTGGCAGAGCTCCGCACCCGGGACATCACGATCCGCCCCTTCGCGGAGTCGATCATGACGGCGGCCCGCGACGCCTCCGAGCAGCTCCTCTCGGATTCCGCGGCGGGAGACGCCGCCTACGGCAAGCTCCTCAACCACTGGCGCAAGTTCCGCGACGAGAGCTTCGGGTGGTTCGGGACCGCCGAGCTGTCCTACGCCAACTTCGCCTTCCCGGGACGCTGAAATGATCACCACCTCACTCAACTCCGGGCTCCTCCGCCTCATCCTCGTCGGGCTCGCGGGTCTCCTGTCCTCCTTCGCCACGGCCGAGGACCCGGAGCCTGCGCCCCCCTCGATTCGGGCGCTGACCGCCAATGTCCGCTACGGGACGGCCGGGGACGGGGCCCACGCGTGGCCGCTCCGGCGAGAGCTGACGCTGAACACGCTGGAGGCGGCCAGGCCAGACGTCCTGGGCCTGCAGGAGGCCCTGCTCTTCCAGCTGGACGCCGTGCGCGCGCGCTTTCCGCACCACCTGGTGATTGGCGAGGGGCGAGACGGCGGCGACCGGGGGGAGTGGACCGCGCTCCTGGTGGATGGTCGCCGCTTCACCGTGCGGGCCGCGGGGACGTTCCGGCTCGCGCCCGAGGACAAGCTCGGCGCGGTGGGGTGGGACGCCGCGCTGACCCGCATCGCCACCTGGGCTGAGCTCGCGGACCGTGAGGATGGAGGGCGGGTGATCCGCGTGATCAACACGCACTTCGATCACGTCGGCAAGCAGGCCCGCCTCGAGAGCGCGCGGCTCATCGGCCGCTTTGCGGCGGGCCGGGCGGAGCTGCCGACGGTGGTGCTTGGCGACTTCAACGCAGGCGAGATGAGCCCGCCGCTGGAGGCCTTCGCCGAGGCGGGCTTCCGCGACACGTTTCGGGACGCCAACCCCGACGAGCCCGACGTGAAGACCGGCCACTGGTTCAAGGGCGGCCGCAGCGGGGCGATGATCGACCACGTGATGGTCGATCGCCGGCTCGAGACCGTCGAGGCCTGGATCGACTGGACCGAGGCCGAGGGGCAGTACCCGAGCGACCACCGCTTCGTCGGGGCGGTGGTCAGGCGACGCTGAGCCCCACCGCGGGCTCAGGTCGCCAGGAGAGCATTAGTTGAACTGAAGCTCGAGCCCGTCGGAGAAGTTGGACGTGGGCGACCCACCTGTGCTGTCCCGGAACCAGGTGGTGAAGTTCCAGGTCTCGCCGGCCACGATCGTGACGGGGCCGGTGGGCGTGGGGTGCAGGGTCAGGTCGATGCCGAGGGTGGCGGCGCCTGCGGGACCGGAGTTGACGATCTGGCCGGGCCCGACAAAGCGGCCGATGGCCCCGCCCAGGCAGAGGTTGCCCTGGCTCCCGCCGGGGTTCTGGACGAAGCCCTGGGACTGGCTTGTCAGGAAGAAGCAGAAGGAGTTCGGCGGGAGCTCGGTGGCCTCCAGGGTGAGGTCATTGGCGGCGGCAAGCGCGCTCCCGGAGGCGCCCATGACGGCGGGGACTCCGGTGGAGTTGGGGTTCGCGGCGCAGTAGTTCGTGCCCAGGCTTGAGCCTGTCACGTCGCGCACCTGAAGCGCGTTGAGGTGGGGACGGAGGACGTTGCTCGGCTGGGGGTGCGACCCTTCCACCAGGAGCCAGAGCGGGTCGCTGGAGGTTCGGGTGAAGGTGCCGATGCAGTAGGACCCGACGATCGTGTCCTGCGCGCCGGCCTGATTGTTCGGGTCGGCGTCCAGCGCGCCCGAGAGCGGGCCTTGGGTGACGGCGCTCAGGTTGCTGACGAGCCCGCCGGAGGTCAGGACCGCGCCGATAGCCGAGCTCATGGTCATCACACGGTCGTACAACACATTCGTGCTCGTCCCGGTGCGCTGATCTGAGTACCAGACCTGGACCTCATAGGTGCTGCCCACGGTCAGGGCGGCCAGGGTGTCGAGCTGGATGCCGCCGAACCCGGTGGGGTTCCCCGCGCTCCCTCCGCTGGTGACCCGGGCGGAGTCGAGCAGGGCGTCGTAGCCTGCGTCACCGGTGGACGACCCGGCGTTGAGCGTCCAGCCGCCGTTACCCCAACCCAGCGGCGCGAAGGCGCTGAACGAGACGCCGTTCACGGTGGGCGCCGCGAAGGTCTGAGCCCAGCAGTTGAGGGCGGTGACCAAGGTGCCGTTGGTGCTGACCTCCGAGGCCGACTGGACATCCTGGACCGGGCCCCACTGGATCGTGTCGGCCTGGCCGGCGGCCGAGGGCGTGAGGGCGAGAAGGAGCGGCGCGATTCGAAGGAGGTTCATGGTCTTGGTCCGGTAGGGGGGGGGCGGGCTACTGGTTGGCGCGGAGCAGGAACTCCTCGTACTTGCGGAAGCGACCGAGGCGCTTGACGTGTCCGCCGAGCCCGTGCCCGCCGCTGGGGTCCACGAAGAGCTCCACGAGGGTCTCCTTGCCGGCATCCAGGAGCTCAGCGTACACCCGCACCGTGTCCTGGTAGAGGACGTTGGAGTCCTCCATGCCGTGGACGAGCAGGAGCTTGCTCTGGAGGTTCTTGGCCAGGGGGAGCAGCGAGAACTCCTTGAGGTCCGTCTCTCCCTCGCGGCTGTTGCCGATGGTGCCCGTGGAGTACCAGGAGTTGTAGTTCTCCCACTCTGTGGGCCCGGCGCCAGCGATACCGCAGCGGAAGACCTCGGGTTCGGTGTACAGGCACATCTGGGTCTGGAAGCCGCCGAAGCTCCAGCCGTGGATCGCCACGCGGTCCGCGTCGACGCCGTGTTCCTTGATGAGGAAGCGCACGCCGTCGGTCAGGTCCTCGACCTGCGGGACGCCCACGCGCTCGAAGTTGGCCTTCTCGAAGAGCGCGCCGTAGCCCGACATACCGCGCGGGTCGATGGTGCAGGTGACCCAGCCGTGCTCCTGCGCCATGTACCTGGCGAAGAAGTATCCGTCGGAGCCGAAGTTGCCCTCGGTGACCTGCTTCCTCGTTCCGAGGGGGCCGCCATAGACGTAGATGAGCAGGGGCCGCTTCTCCCCGGCCTCGCGCTCCGGCTCGAACATGAGGCCGCGGATGCCTTGGCCGTGTCGGTTCTCGAACTCGAAGAACTCGGGCGCGATGGCCGTGAGCTCGCGGGTCGCGGCGGGGTGCGAGTCCGTTAGCGCGCGCTCCTCGCCGGCGGCGATGTCCACATGGACGAGCTCGCGGGGCGAGCCGAAGGCGGAGAAGGTGGCGAGGACGTGCTGGCCGTCCGGGCTCACCGCCGCGCCCGCGTACTGACCGCGGCGCCCGGTGAGGCGCGTCATCTCAGCCGTGTCCAGGTCCACTCGATAGACGTCCTGGCAGGCCGAGTCCTCTCGGGTGGCGGCGACCCACGCGCACGAGCGGTCCTCGGGTGTCCCGATGGGGTAGACCTCGAAGCGTCCCCGGGTCACCGGCTCGAGGGTCTCGTAGACAGGGTCGAGCACGTGCAGGTGCCTGAACCCGGTCTGCTCGGTGATGAGCATGACCCGGCGGCTGTCGGCCAGGTATCGAGGCTCGATCATGCGCGGCGTGTTCGGACCGCCCGTGTGGAGGAAGCGCTGGATCACCCGTGCCGGCCGTTCGCCCTCCGGCGCGCCGGTGGCCTCGTCCTTCGCCTCCGAGCCTCCCTCGCCGGGTTCATCAGCGAGGGCCTCGAGGACATGCACCTCCTCGGTGGCCTGATCGAAGGCCGCGAACACCACCCGGGTGGAGTCTGGCGCCCAGTCGGGCACGCGCAGGACGTCCCGCGGGCCCGAGGTCTCTCGCTCGTACACCTTGACCAGCTCGCCGTCCTCGCGGTCGGGGTCCGGGAGCTCGTGGAGGAAGACGGCCGTGGTCCGCTTGCCGATGGGGTCGTCGGAGACCGTCCTGGGGACGGTGCGGACCTTCATGAAGCGGTCGTTGTAGGTGGCGATGTCGACCGTGCGGCCGCCTTCCCGGCTTCGCGAGCCGTTGGAGGCCACGAAGGCCACCCGCTCGCCATCCGGGCTGATCTTGTACTCCCGCATGGTCATGCCGCCTGGGAGCTTGGGGTCCAGCTGGTCCACGAAGTGGTCGCCGAACCGGACCCGGACCAGGGCGTCGTCCAGCAGTGCCGTGTAGCCCGCGCCGTCCGGCAGGTACTGGACCGACCGTTCCGACTGGCGCGTCTTGGTCAGCCGCACCGGGCGGTCTTCTCCGATGACCCAGCGGTAGATGTCCCCGCCAGAGCTCATCAGGAGCTCGTCGGCGCCCGGGGCCCAGGTGAAGGAGGAGATCCCGCGGTAGCGCGGAGCCTTCTTCTCATCGGCGTCTTCGTCGCCGACGACGTCCATCAGCCCGAGGTCGTCGGTGGAGTCGTCATCCTCCCTGTCGATCGTCCGAGCCTCCCCCTTACGGCTGAGCTCCTGGAGCTCGGACCAGCTCCCGCCACCGAAGCGGTCGTCGTCCGGTCCGGCGGGCTGCTTCTTGCCGGCGGCCTCTTCTCCGGCGCTCTTCGCTCCATCGTCGCCGGCGGCGGAGACGGCCTTCTTGGCGCGCTTGATCCGGTCCTCGCCGACCTTCATGGTGCTGGCCTGAAAGGGCGCCATGACGGAGACAGAGGTCAGCCGACTGGCCTGACCTGTTCCAAGATCCACCAGCCACAGGTCGCTGCCGTGCCGCCGCTCGGGGTACGGGCGGTACAGGTAGGCGGCATAGCGCCCGCTGGCTGAGAAGCTCGGTGCGCTGGCGGAGGGGCCGAAGAGCCCGTCCTCGTCGAAGACCGTCTCGAGGTCAAACTTGACCTCGCCCTCCTCTGCGTCGGCGGACGCCTGGGGTGGAGCGGCCGCTGCAGGGTGGGCCAGCGCGACGAGGGAGAGAGAACAGCAGAGAGCGAGGAGGTTGGTCATGGAGAGTGCCGCCGCGAGCTACGGGCTCGGCGTCATGGCGCACTCGATGCTAAGACAGACCCTCGGATCCGACGAGGTCTTGAGGCTTGCTGCCCGCGTAAGAGGCGGATCAGATCAGCGATGTGACCAGTTCCGGGAAGACGATCACCAGCAGGAGGCCGAGAGCCTGGATCCCGATGAAGGGCAGCACGCCGCGGTAGATGTCGCCGGTCTTCACCTCCGGCGGCGCGACACCCCGGAGGTAGAACAGCGCGAAGCCGAAGGGAGGCGTCAGGAACGACGTCTGCAGGTTCATCGCGATCATCACGCCGAACCAGACCATGGCGTCGCCCTCGATCCCCAGGCTGGCCGCCGCTGGGACGATGAGGGGCAGGACGATGAAGGCGATCTCGAAGAAGTCGATGAAGAACCCGAGCCCGAAGATGACGAGGTTCGCCACGACCAGGAGCCCGATCTTCCCGCCGGGGAGACCGGTCAGCATGTCCTCGATCCACACGTCGCCGTAGACCCCGCGGAAGACCAGGGTGAAGGCGGTCGAGCCGATGAGGAGGAAGATCACCATGGTGGTGAGCTTGGCCGTCTCCTCCACGCTCTCCCGGAGCTTGGCGAACGAGATGCGGCGGCGGAGCGCCGCGAGCATGAGGGCGCCGAGGGCGCCGAGTGCGCCGGCCTTGGTGGGGGTGGCGACGCCGAGGAAGATGCTCCCCAGGACGATCAAGATCAGCGCGAGGGGCGGGATCAGGACCTTGAGGACGAGCAGCAAGAGCGCGCCGCCGGACACGTTTCGCTCCTCCGGCGGCAGGGCGGGTGCGCGGCTCGGATGCCGCCAGGCGACCAACGCCACGTAGATGGCATAGAAGGTGGCCAGCATGAGCCCCGGGACGAAGGCGCCGCGGAAGAGCTTCCCCGCGCTGACCTCCAGCTGATCCCCGAGCACGATCAGGACGATGCTCGGTGGGATCAGCTGTCCGAGCGTCCCTGCGGCGCAGATCGTGCCCGTGGCCAGCTCGCGGCTGTATCCGTAGCGGAGCATCACGGGGAGCGAGATCATCCCCATCGCGACCACGGACGCTCCGACGACCCCGGTCGCCGCGGCGAGCAGGGCGCCTACGAAGACCACGGCGAGGGCGAGGCCGCCGCGCCTCGCGCCGAAGAGCATGCCGATGGAGTGCAGCAGGTCCTCGGCCAGGCGCGAGCGCTGGAGGATGGTCCCCATGAGCACGAAGAACGGCACGGCCAGCAGGACCTGGTTCTCCATGATCCCGAACACGCGCTCCGGGAAGTTGCTCAGGTAGACCCAGTCGAAGTAGCCGAGGGAGACGCCTAGCGCGCCGAAGAGCAGCGCGGCGCCCCCCAGGGTGAAGGCCACCGGAAAGCCGAGGAAGATCAGCGTCATGACGACGCCGAACATCAGGGGGCCGAGCCAGTCGCTCACGAGACCTCTCCGCGGCGGAGCTGGCTGGCGGCGCGCAGGGTGTTGGCGACACCCTGGAGCGCGAGGAGCGCGAAGGCGATGGGGAGGACCGCCTTGATCGGCCATCGGGAGAGGCCGCCGGGGTCGGGCGAGACCTCACCGATTCGCAGGGATTCGGCCGCAGCGGGGTAGCTCACGACCAACCCGTAGACGCAAAAGGGGAGCAGGAGCAGCGCGCCGCCGAGCGCGTCGGTCCAGGCCTTTCCGCGGACGCCGAGGCGGCCGTACATCACGTCGACGCGCACGTGGGCGTTCTCGCGCAGGGCCCACGGCGCGGCGAGCAAGAAGAGGATGCTGAAGAGATACCACTGCAGCTCATCGAGGGCCACCGAGGCGAGGCGGCGGCCGGCCAGGGGCTCGAAGTAGCTCGCGACGGCGTTACCTGCGCCGATAAGGGCCATGAGCAGCACCGACCAGGCTGCTGTGCGGCCCACGATGCCGTTGAGGCGGTCGATCCCGTCGATGAACTTCACCGCCACAGGGTAAGGCCCGCGCGGCGTCGACCCCAAGCCGCCTCCCGGGGTCCGGACCACCTGGCGCTCGACCAAGGCCTCGGAGCGGGACCCGCCGCCGCCCAGCGGGAACCTCAGGACGGCCTGCTCGCTCAGAAGGGCATGCCGATGCTGAAGTGGAGCACCCAGTCTTCCTCGCCCGGTCGGGGGTTTGGATTCACCGCGCCGTCGAGGCGCAGCGGCCCGATGGGGAGGAGGTAGCGGAGCCCGACGCCGATGCCGAGACGCACGTCATCCAGGTCGAAGAAGTCCGAGGCCTGGCGCTCCACGAAGCCCGCATCCACGAAGGCCGCGGACTGCAGTGCGCCGACCAGCTCGGAGCGCAGCTCGATGCTCGCCGTGGAGAAGACCTCGCCTCCGAGGGGCTCCCCATTGATGTCCTTGGGTCCGAGCTGGCTCTCCCTGAAGGAGCGCACGGAGTTGCCGCCACCGGCGAAGAAGCGCTCCTGGATCGGGATGGACTCCGCGTCGTAGGCCGGCGCGATGATGCCCGCCCGGAGGTTGAGGCCGAGGACGGAGTCAGCGAAGAGGGGCCGGAACCAGGAGCTGGAGAGCTTGCCCCGGATGAACTCCAGCTCGGAGCCGAGGCCCTCGACGGCCAGCTGTACCGAGGCGTTCATGAACAGCCCCCGGGTCGGCGCGAAGAGGGCGTCACGGTCGTCGAAGCGCTGGGAGAGGGTCAGGCCAGCCACGTTCACGATGTTCTGGGCGTCCGCCACGTCGTCGTCCACGACCTTGACGTCCTTGGCCTCGGAGCGACCGAACTGATAGCCGAAGGTCGTGGCCATCACGCCGCTCCACTCCTTGGTGATGTAGGCGCCGACGCCGCGGTTCTCGCGGAGGAAGGACGGCTCCTGCCGGCGCTCGAAGTCGACCTGGATATCCCCGATGACCTGTTCGTTCAGGAACCAGGGGTCGCTCAGCCGGATGCTGGCGCTCAGGGCTCGCACGGCGACCATGACCTCGGCGGAGCCGTCGATGCCAGACCGGAACATGTTTCGGTCCCGCGCGCCCACCGTGCCGCGGAACAGCTCGTAGCTCCCGAAGCCAGGTTCGAAGTAGACCTCGAGGGACTCCTGTTCCACGAGGTCGACCACGAGGGTCCGCTCCTCGCCCTCACCCTCCACTCTTGAGCGGACCTCGGAGAACAGGCCCGTGCGGTAGAGGGCTCGCACGCTGGCCCGGACCTCCCGGGTGCTGAACTCATCGCCCGGCCGGAGGCGGAGCCGCGAGCGCAGGAAGCTCTCCTTCGTCCGCCCGGTGTTCTCGAAGCGGACCTCGCTGATCGTCACGTGGGGCCCGGGGACAACGGAGATCTCCATCTGGACGAGGTGAGATTCCTCGTCGACGTCGGCCTCCACGCGGACCTCCGCGTCCAGGTATCCGTGGCTCGCGAGGGTGTCGAGGACGCTGCTGCGTACACGGCCTGGGACCCGCGGTTCGTAGGCGATGTCCTCCCCGGCGCTCATCGGCGTGATATCGAGCTGGGCCGTCCGGATGGCCTCGAGGACCTCGACCTCGAGGTCTTCCTCTCTGAGGATCTCCACCGGCTCCAACCGATAGCGCGGGCCAGCCTCCACGGTCAGGTGAACCGAGACCGGTCCGCCGTCGGGGTCCGGCCCGGGATCCTCCACCCGGGCGGTGGCCTCGAGGTGCCCGAGGGCCACGAGGTCGACCACCACCCGTCGTGGGCTGCGCTCCACGCGACGCTTGACGTACAGCACCTCGCCGCGGCCGAAGAGGCCCGTCCGCGGGCCGCTGACGTAGCGGGCCAGATCCTCCTCCGTGAGGGGACAACTCGGGTCAGCCGTCACGGCGACCGGTCCGAGCGTGGAGCGGGCGCCCGCGCTGACCAGGAGGCGTGCCGCTGGCCCATCCACCTCATAGACGACCTCCGCCAGGGCGTAGCCGCGCTCGGCCAGCAGGAGTTCAAGCTCGTACGCCGCGTCGTCGACGTAGACGGCCCGTTCCGTGGTCTGGAACTTCTCCACGTAGGGGGCGGCCACCTGCTCCATGTCGTCCAGGAGGCCAGCCGGCGCACCCACGATCGGGACCTCGGCGGCGACCTGGGTGGAGGTCATCACGGTCACCGCCGGGCCGGCCGCGAGGGCGAGGGGCGCGCCGGCGAGCAGGACAAGCGCGTGGCCGACGGCCCGGGCGAGGCGATGATCTATGGGGTAGGACACGGCGCTACTTGAGCCTCAGGACCAGGCGGAGGCCGACGTTGTAGTCCTCGAAGGAGTCTCGCTCCATCACCAGGTACAGCGCGTCTCGTTCACGGGCGAGGCCCTCTCGCAATCGGTAGGTCGCCTGGACGGTCAGGACGCCTGAGCGAGAGACGTCCTGTCCAGACACCACCTCCAGGCGGTCGACGAAGGACTCCCGGTCTCGGTCGTCGAAGCCCCCGGCGTCGAACCAACCCTGCACCAGATCGCGGGCGACGTAGAGGGCGACGGTCTGGCCCGCTGCGCGCGCCCCTCGGGCGGTGCCAGGGGGGCGCCCAGAGAGAACGAGCATCACGAGGTCGTCGGGGACGAGCGGTGGGTAGGAGCTGAAGTCCACGACCGCCTGGTCGTACTCGCCGGAGATCTCGACCGTCACGTCGTATCCAGCCAGCCGGGTCGTGCCGATCAGCTCGAGCTGGGGGATATCGGGGTTCGCCGGGTCGAAGCGGATCAGCCCCGTCGGGAAGCGCAGCGTGCCCGCGGGGAGCGCCACCTCCAGAGGGGCCACGAACAGCTGGCCGGAGGGGATCGGCTGGGAGAGGTCCCCGGAGAGCGTGAGGTCGGCGCGGACCTGACCGCGGGTCAGGCGCCCCTCGATCTGCATGGGGTCGGCCGTGGTCACACGGACCGCCAGCTCGACCGAGGCAGGTCCCAGCGAGGGGAGCTGAAGGCCTCTTCGCACCGCGTCCGGGGTCCTGCTCCCGCCGCTGGCGAGGATGTTCTGGAACTCCACGGGCGAGCGGAGGCGCCCGCCGACCAGCGCGAGCTCGCCGGAGAGCCGGAGGGCGTCGGCGGTTCCCTCGAGGAGCAGGTCGATGTTGGAGCGCACCACGGCGTCCTCGGACCGGTGGAGCAGGACCTCCTCGCCCTCGAGCTTGAGAGACAGCATCGGCTCGGGCGTCGAGAGGTCCAGCGCCCCGGTCAAGCGAACGGGGGCCGCGCCGGCGTCGAAGGACGCCCGCTCGATCACGACGCGGGAGGGGGTGGCCGCGAGTTCGAACTCCAGGTTCTCGATCGTCGGGAGGTCTCGGACGCGGAGCACGCCCTTGTTCAGGGTCAGGCGCCCGTTCAGGGTGGGGGACCGGAGCGGGCCCGTGGAGGTCCCCGTGAAGGTCAGCGTGCCGCCGGCCTCACGGACCTCGGGCGACAGGTCGGCGACCCAAGAGAGCTCCTCGCAGACGAAGCGCCCCTCCGCCTCGAGGGGGGCGTCGAGCCAGGGACGCGCGTCCTCCAGGAGCGCGACCACGTCGAGTGCACGCTCCACTCGCACGCTCCCGTCCGCGACGCCGAGGTCGCCGAGGACGAGCCCGGACGGCCGGAGGGTCACGCCGTCGTCGATGATCACCGCGACCTCACCCGAGACGGGGTCCTCCAGCCCGGGCAGGGGCTCGCCCGCGGCGTCGACGTAGCCGACGTCGAGCAAGCTCGCGGCGCCGGACCCCGTCAGCGCGCGCCAGGTCCCAGCGAGGTTCAGGTCGACCGCCATGGCGCCCGAGAGACGACGCGCTTCCTGGGCGAGCTCCTCGGGGATCGCCGCGCCGAGGAGGTCTCCGCGGAGCGCGTTGGCGTCCAGGCGGAGCTGCGCGTCGAGGCGCACTGGCCCCTCACCCAGGGGGGCGCCGTCGAGGTCCACGGGGGCCTCGCCAGAGAGGGCAAGCGTGATGTGCGGCAGGCTGGCGGTCACCTCGGTCAGCTGCAGCAGGCCGTCCTCCCAGGTGGCCTTCATCCGCGCCGCCACGGGCTCCTCGACCCCTGCGAGCCGCGCACCGCTGAGGGTCGCGTCGACCTCTGCTCGCAGCGGCGTCCGCTGAAAGAAGAGGTCGCCGTTCAGGGCGCCGACGCGCCCGCTCCCGCGGAGCATGCCTTCGAGGACGGCGTCGATATCGAACGCCGTCGCCGTGGCGCCGGCCCGTAGGCCGTTGGCACCGCCGGTCTCGGCCCAGACGGTGAGGGCGCCGACGGGCCCCTCGAGGCGTACGTCGCTCACCTGGACCCCGTCTCCCTCGAACCGGACCGTGGTCGGGGACACGAGGTCAAGATGGGCGTTACCGCGGCTGAGCGAGAGGGTCCGGACCTCCACCGCAAGCGCCGCGTCGCCCAGGGGGAGCTGCACGGTGCCACCGGCGACCAGCTCGCCCTCCTCGGTGATCGCGTTGAGCCGCGTGATATCGAGGCGGCCCCCTTCGAAGGTGCCCTCCACCGCGACCGAGCCCACCCGCTCTCCCGCGAGCTCGAGGTGCTCGGCGCTCGCGCGGACCGCACCAGTGGGCGCGTCCAGCGGACCGGAGAGCCTCAGGTCCGCCTCGAGCTGCCCGATGAAGTCCGCCTCGGGCACGAAGATCTTCGGGTCCTCCATGCGCACCGAGAGGGTCACGTCATCGAGGGACCGCGTGGAGAGGTCATAGTTGCCGCGTCCCTCGATCGCGACCCGGCCGGGGTCGGAGGCGCGCAGGGCCGTGACCTCGATCCGTTGGTCGCTGGCGAGGAGCTCGGCCTCGATGGTCCCGAGCTGAACGCCCGCGAGGACGATGTCCTCCCCCTCTAGCTCAAGGGCGCCGGTCGCGATCTGTCCGGGCGCAGGGCTGAGGGCTGCCGTGCCGCGCAGGGACCCGAAGTAGGAGGGGGGCGGGGTGTCGGGCCCGTCCACGGCCTCTCCACGCGCCGCGCGCAGGGTCGCCTCGAGCTCGTCGAGGCGGGGAAAGTCGAGGCGCACGAGGCCCCCCACGGTCAGCCCCTGGGGGTCATCGAGGTCGAGGACCAGGGCATCCAAGCTCACCTGGTTGGCGCCGACCTGGATCCGCCCATCGCTGAGAGAGAGCTTGCCGTCCCGGAATTCACCGACGAGGCGATCGGCGGTGAGCTCGAGGTCCTGAACGCGGCCCTCGAGGAGGTCGCCATCGAAGCGGAGCGCGCCGTCGCCGAGCTCGAGGCGGGCCCGGATGGCCGCGGCCCAGGCGTTGGCGGTCGCCCGGCCCTCGACCTCGAGGGGACCCGTGGTTCCCGGGCCCTCGATCGAGAGTCCCGTGACCTCGACCAGGTCCGTCTCGGTCACCACGCGGATGCTGGCATCCGAGACAAGGAAGGGCGGGAGCGCGGGGAGCGGCGCGCTCTCGGACGGCGGCTCTCCACCCCCGAAGGCCGTGGCGTCCAGCTCCACCTCGGGCGCCGAGACGGTGACCATCGTCAGGGCCCCGAGGTCCGCCGAGCGAGCGGCGCGCAGGAGGTCCCCGGTGGCGCTGAGGTCGGCCGCGCGGGCCAGCCGCAGCGGGCTCTCGGCGTCGAGGGGCCGCAGGGAGAGCCCCGTCACGCGTAGCTCCCTGCGCCAATCTCCCTCGATGGACTCCAGCGTGACCTCGAAGGGCGTGAAGGCCCGCGTCAGCTCGGGGACGAAGCGGACGAGGAGCGGGTGGAGGGTGCGGTCCCGCGTGAGGTAGAGGGTGACGAGGACGCCGACGCTCAAGAGCAGGAGCAGAGCTCCACGGCGGATCCAGCGCCAAGTGAACCCGAGCACACGTCGGTGCATCGGCCGGCCTCGCGGCTCCGCGCCTTTGGGTTCTTTCGCTGCTTCCACCGCCATCACCAGGCGCGGCTGCGCCCGGTGCAAAGGTTAGCGCCGCCCGGCGCGGCCGGGCGGACTATGGGGGCAGGGTCTTGGGCCGATCCTCAGGAGGCGTGCGCCCCTGGGTCGCGGCGCGGTGCGCGGATGGACTCCACCATCTCGGTCACCGCGGCGGGCGGCGCAGGCGTCACCAGCGTGACGCCGACCGTCACGGCGGTGTTCACCAGCACGCCCAGGGCACCGATCCCCTCGGGCGAGATGCCGAACCACAGCTGGTCCGGGGTGCCCCCGAGGAACTTGAAGTAGACGATGTAGGAAATCGTGAAGCCCAGCCCCGCGATCATCCCCAGCACCGCGCCTGTGCCGTTGGTTCGTTTCCAGAAGATGCCGAGGACGATCGCGGGGAAGAACGATGAGGCCGCGAGCCCGAAGGCGAAGGCCACCACCTCGGCCACGAAGCCCGGCGGGTGGATGCCCAGGATGCCGGCGACGACGACCGCCACGGCGGCCGCGCTGCGCGCCGCGATCAGCTCACCGCGCTCGGAGAGGTTCGGGGCGAAGCCTCGCTTCAGGAGGTCGTGGCTCACGGCGGAGGAGACCACCAGGAGCAGCCCAGCGGCCGTGGAGAGGGCCGCGGCGAGGCCGCCCGCGGCGACGAGGGCGATCACCCAGTTGGGGAGCGCGGCGATCTCGGGGGCTGCGAGGACCATGATGTCCCGGTCCACGTAGAGCTCGTTGTTGTTGGCCGTCGGCGGGTTCTGGAGGAGGCGCTCGCCGTGCTTGCCGCGCCCCAGGGGGTCACCGGGCGCCCCGGAGAAGATGGGCATGACCTTGGCCTGCCCGGGGAGGGCCTCAAAGGCGGCGCCGGGTCGGTACTGCACGCGGCCGTCGGCGTTCTTGTCCACCCAGGCGATCAGGTCGGTGTCCTCCCAGTTCTTGAACCACTCAGGGAGGGGCGTCTCGTCTCCCTGCGCCGTGTCTGCGCGGTAGGGCGCGTCCTCCACGGACTCGATCAGGTTGGTGCGGGAGAAGGCGGCCACGGCGGGGGCCGCCGTGTAGAGAATCGCGATGAAGAAGAGGGCCCAGAAGGCTGAGACGCGGGCGTCACGCACCCGGGGGACGGTGTAGAAGCGGACGATCACGTGGGGGAGACCGGCCGTGCCGACCATCAGGGCCATCGTGATGCAGAACACGTCCAGGGTGGACTTGCTCCCGCTGGTGTACGCGTCGAAGCCCAGCTCCGCATGGAGCCCGTCGAGCTTGGCGAGCAGCGAGGTGCCCGCGCCGACGGCCTCGCCGCCGAAGCCGAGCTGGGGGATCACGTTCCCGGTGCTCATGATCGACAGGAAGATCGCCGGGACCAGGAAGGCGGTGATGAGCACGCAGTACTGGGCCACCTGGGTGTAGGTGATCCCCTTCATGCCGCCGAGCACGGCGTAGAAGAAGACGATGGCCATCCCGATCACGACGCCCGTGTTCACGGGCACCTCGAGGAAGCGGGAGAACACGACGCCCACGCCGCGCATCTGTCCGGCGACGTAGGTGAAGGAGACGAACAGCGCGGCCACCACCGCCACGAGGCGCGCCGTGCGGCTGTAGTAGCGGTCGCCGATGAAGTCGGGGACGGTGAACTTGCCGAAGCGCCGCAGGTACGGCGCGAGCAGGAGCGCGAGCAGGACGTAGCCGCCGGTCCAACCCAGGAGGTAGACGGAGCCGTCGTACCCGGTGAACGAGATGATCCCCGCCATGGACAGGAAGGACGCCGCTGACATCCAGTCGGCCGCCGTCGCCATGCCGTTCGCGAGCGGGGGGACGCCGCCGCCCGCCACGTAGAAGTCGTTGGTGGACCCCGCACGGGACCGCACGGCGATGAAGATGTAGAGCGCGAAGCTGACGCCGACCAGCAGGTAGGTCCAGGTTTGAACGGTCATCGGGAGCCCCCCTCGCCGTGGATGGCCTCTCGCTCGGCGTCCAGCTCGGCGTCGATGCGCGAGGCCAGCAAGACGTACGCCCCGATCAGCCCGACGAAGATCACGATGGCGCCCTGCTGGGCGAACCAGAACCCGAGGGGGAAGCCCGTCCCGGGGAGCATGTACTGGTCGAGGGTCTCGCGCAGCAGGATGCCGCAGCCGAAGGAGGCCGCGAACCAGACGGAGAGCAGGGCGGCGATCAGCCGCAGGCTCCGTTGCCAGTGGCGCGCGCACGCGGCTCGGTCGCGCTCGTCTACCGTGGGGTGGTCGCTCATGGGTGGAGTGTAGGAAGGTGGCGAGCGGTCCCTGCCCTTCCGTCGGCAAGGCCGTGATCCGATCGCCTCGGTTGCCTCGCGCTCCGGCCCATCGTGCTCCTGGCGAGGGCGCGGTGTGAGGCACCTCCGGCTGGGGGGAGGGCACGCGGGCTCGGGACAGGGCAAACCGGCTCGGGACAGGGCACGCGGAATGAATGCCTCCCAGCTGAGCCCGCCGGCTTCGCGCGAGGGCCATAGACTCAGGAGGACGGCGCCGCAGGCGTCCGCCGATGGCTCTCTCCCCCCAGGGGGCCGCTCTCTCCTCGTTTGTCGCCCCCTTACCGGAGCCGCCTTCCCCCCAAGGGCCGCGCCTATGACCTCTTCACGATCGCTCGGTCCCCGGGCGCTGCTCCTCCTTATCTCCCTGCTGGGGGCGCCCGCCGCCGCCCAGGGGCCCTCGACGGCTGGTCTCGAGGGATTCGAATGGCGGCCGCTCGGCCCGACGGGCTTCGGCGGCCGGGTCGTTGACCTCGCGCTCCATCCTGAGCGGCCTCGGAGCCTCTGGGTCGCGAGCGCGTCCGGGGGGCTCTGGGTGACCGAGGACCACGGCACCACATGGCGCTGTCTCTTCGAGCAGGAGGGGACGATCTCCATCGGCGACGTGGCGGTGGACCCCTCCAACCCCGATGTGCTGTGGGTTGGCACGGGGGAGGCGAACAACCAACGCAGCTCCTACTGGGGCGATGGCCTGTACAAGTCCACCGACGGCGGGGAGACGTGGCAGCACGCGGGCCTCGAGGACTCGTACCACATCGGGCGTATCGTCGTGGACCCAACGGACCCCGACCACGTGCTCGTGGCGGTCCTCGGCCACCTCTACACGGCCAACGAGGAGCGCGGGCTGTACCGCACCACCGACGGAGGGACGACCTGGAGCCAGGTCCTGCACGTCAACGAGGATGTGGGCGTGGTGGACGTGGTGATCGACCCCTCCAACACTCAGCTCGTCTATGCGGCGTCCTATGAGCGTCGTCGTCGTGCCTGGGACTTTGATGGGAACGGGCCGGGGTCGGGGATCTGGCGGTCGGAGGACGGTGGGGCGTCCTTCGTGCGCTGCGCCGGCGGGCTGCCGGAGGGGGACATCGGGCGAATCGGCCTGGACGTCTTCCCGGTGGACGGACAGGTCATCGCCACGGTCGCGAATCAGAACGTCGAGGTCGAGGAGCGTGAGTCGCGCCCGGCCCTCGAGGCCGAGTGGAAGGACGGTGGGCTCGTCGTGACGGGCGTCGAGCGACGGGGAGGCGCCCGCGAGGCTGGGCTCCGCCGCGGCGACGTGATCCGCAGGGTCGGTGACCGGTCGATCGACTCCGCGTTCCAATGGCTCAAGGTCATGGCGCTCCTCGAGGCCGACGGCGATGCTGCCGGGGAGTCGGTGGAGGTGACCTTCGAGCGAGGTGGTGAGGCGACCACCGTCACCACGACCTTGGCCGCGCTCCTCGTGTTCCAGCAGGAGCCCCGCGAGCGCCAGGTCGGTGGCGAGGTCTACCGGTCCTCAGACCAAGGGGTGACCTGGACCAAGGTGAACGAGAAGCCCGCGGGGGGGAGCCCGGCGTATTACTACGGGCAGGTCCGCTTCGACCCCAAGGACGACCAGCGTGCGTACATGTGCAGCGTCCCGCTCTACCGCACCGAGGACGGCGGGGCTACCTGGGACCGGATCGCGGGCTCCGTTCACGTGGACCACCACGCGGTGCTCGTGGACCCTGCCGACACGAACAAGATCTGGCTCGGCAACGACGGCGGTCTGCACGTGTCCTACGACCGAGGGGGCAACTGGCAGCACATCAACAACCTGCCCATCTCGCAGTTCTACGCCGTCGGGCTCGACATGTCCGAGCCCTTCCGCGTGTACGGCGGCACCCAGGACAACGGCACGTGGGGCGGGCCGAGCACCTCGCGCGACCCGAAGGGCATCCACCCGTCCGAGTGGGACTTCGTGGGCGGCGGCGACGGCTTCTACGCTCAGATCGACCCCCGTGAGCCCAGCACCGTCTATGGCGAGTCGCAGTTCGGCGCCATCTAT
The DNA here is from genome assembly GCA_938083085.1 of uncultured bacterium. Taxonomy (GTDB): domain Bacteria; phylum Planctomycetota; class UBA1135; order UBA1135; genus Saltatorellus. The sequence continues at coordinate 24,629 of CALLKX010000002.1, read as the reverse complement.
CGGCGGAACATGGCGACCGGCACGTCGGTGGGGATCCGGCCCTCCAAGCCTGAGGGGGCGGAGGAGTCAGCCCTGCGCTTCAACTGGAACTCCCCGATCTTGATCTCGGCGCACAACCCCGAGATCATTTACTTCGGCGGCAACCGGCTGTTCAAGTCGTACGACCGCGGGGACAGCTGGCCGGTGCACAGCCCGGACCTGACCTCCAATGACGCGGCGAAGATCGCCGGGAACGTGCCCCACTGCACGATCACGACGATCGCCGAGTCGACGATCGACCCCGGACTCCTGCTCGTGGGCACGGACGACGGGCTCGTCCAGATGTCCAGCGACGGCGGATATGAGTGGTCGAACCTGACGGGCCAGTTCCCCGGTCTCCCCTCGAACTGGTGGGTGAGCCGGGTGACCCTCTCTGCCCACGAGCGGGGTCGCGCCTATGCCAGCTTCACCGGCTACCGCGAGGATGACTTTCGGCCGTTGGTCTATGTCACTGACGACCTCGGCAGCGGGAAGAGCTGGCGCCTCATCACGGCCGGTCTCGAGCCGGGGGGCCCCGTCAACGACGTCATCGAGGACCCTGCCCACCCGGACGTGCTGTTCGTGGGGACGGAGCTTGGCGCGGCCATGAGCTTTGACCGTGGCGCGACGTGGGTGCCGCTCGGGGGAGGCCTCCCGCGTGTGGCGGTCCATGACCTCGCCCTCCACGATCGCGACGGCGTGTTGGTTGCGGCCACGCACGGGAGGGGCTTCTGGGCCCTGGACGTGGATGGTCTGCGTGGCCTGTCGAAGGGCGCGCTTGAGGCCCCTGTTCATCTCCTCCCGGTCGGAGACCTGACGCGCTGGGCGCGCCGATCTGCGGTGGGGGGATACGGCGGAGGCGACTCCACGTGGCGGGGCCAGAACGAGGCGCGCGACCTTGCGCTGTGGGTCCACCGTGGGGACGGAGAGGCCCCGATGGCCGTGGAGATTCGCGGCCCGCGGGACGAGCCCGTCGCCCTCATCGGGGTTCCCACAGGGCCAGGTATGCACGGCCTGAGCTGGGACGGTGCACTGGACCGAGAGGTGGCCGAGCGGCGTGGACGCGCGCCGGAGGGCTCGTACTCCGCTCAGCTTGTGAGGCTTTCCGAGGAAGAGGGCGCAGCTCGCGAGCCCGTCGGCGAGAGCCGCGTGTTCCGGGTTCGACGCGATCCGATGCTGAGCGGTGCCTCGCCAGCAGAGATGGCAGCAGAGATGGCAGCAGAGATGGCGGCCGCCGACGCCGCCCGTACCGCCGACCGGGACTAGGCCCGGCCTTTGCCGGTCGGTCCTGTGGATTGGCCTGGCCGGGCGTCGTCACCGCAGAGCTCCGCTCTTGTCGAACCCGAACCTGACGCAGGCGATCAGGTCCGGGCCAGCGAGGGCCTCGATCACTTCGCGGTCACTCCTCGCGGACAGGCGACGGACAAGAGACGGGCAGGCGACGGACAGGGAAGGGGGGGCGCCGGAGGCTCCACGGGCTGGCACGCTGCGAGCAGCCCGAGACGCTTGGATGCGCCAATTTGACGAAATTGGAGCTCGGTCGGTGGTTGTGTGACTTTGGTGAAGCGGTGGGGTCATTGCATCTCTACCTGGCGGCCTCCCGAAGATCGTGATGCAAGAAGAACCGCGGCGATCCAGCCCGGCGCTCTCTCTTGAAACCCTCACACGGGCCGCCCCCTGGCCCGCCGATTCTCGCATCCAAGCCGGGCCTCAAGCCCTCCTGAACCAGCCATGAAACTCACCTTCGCCCTCACCGGATTCGCCCTCGCCGCCGCGAGCTTCGCTTCCACCGGTTCTGACGACGCTCCCTGCTCCCAGACCTGCAGCTCGACGCCCCGCGCCGCTCTGGCCTCCAACGCCGTGGACGACATTGTCACGACCGCGGTCAAGGCCGGCAGCTTCAACACCCTCGCCGCGGCTCTGAAGAGCGCCGAGCTCATCGGTGCGCTCCAGGGAGAGGGCCCGTTCACGGTCTTCGCGCCGACGGACGCCGCCTTCGCCAAGCTCCCCAAGGGCACCGTTGAGTCCCTCCTCGAGGAGAAGAACCGCGGCGCGCTCACGGGCATCCTCACCTACCACGTTGTGGCTGGCGACGTCCGCTCCAAGCAGATCGTCAAGGACGAGCTGACCACGGCCACGACCCTCAACGGTCAGCGTCTGGACATCGTCATCGACGAGGGCACCGTGACGATCGACGGCGCGACCGTCGTGACCGCCGACATCGTCTGCTCCAACGGCGTCATCCACGTGATCGACACGGTGATGCTTCCCCAGTCCAAGAACCTCGCCGAGGTCGCTACGGCCGCCGGTTCCTTCGGGACCCTCCTCGCCGCGGCCAAGGCCGCTGGCCTCGTGGACGCGCTCACCAAGGGTGGCCCCTTCACGGTCTTCGCTCCGACGGATGAGGCCTTCGCCAAGCTCCCCGAGGGCACGGTTGCCACGCTTCTGAAGCCGGAAAACAAGGCCCAGCTCGCCGCGATCCTCAAGCATCACATCGTCTCGGGGCGCGTTTACGCCGACCAGGCAGCCAAGCTCGACAAGGCGCCCACGATCGGCGGCACCGAGCTCGCCATCGCGATCAACAAGGCCGGAGCCAAGATCGGCAACGCCAACATCGTCGCCACCGACATCGAGGCCTCCAACGGCGTCATCCACGTGATCGACACCGTCCTGCTCCCCTGAGCTCCGGATGCCCCGCTTGATGGCCGGCGATCCTCGGATCGCCGGCCATTTTTTTATAGCTACTCCGCCGGCTCCGCATCCGAACCTGATCGAGGTTCGAAAAGGAGCATGGAAGGAAACAGAACTGGCTGGCGCCGGCGGCCGCAGCACTTCGGTGCAGCGGATGCAGGCACCGGGCACGTCCCCGGGAAGGGACCCAGGCGCCGCCCCTCGGTAGAGGAGCGGCGCCTATTTTCTTTTGCCTGGCCGATCCGCGCACGCCGCGGCGATTGGGCGCACGGCCTGGGCGGTTCATGTTGACCGGATGAGCCGGAGCGCCTTTCCCGCAGCGGCCTCGCCTGCGCTGACGCAGCTCAGGGGCTGCATCTAGCAGGGCTGCTTTCGCAGGGTTGGGCCTAGTGGGTTGGGCCTAGAGGGCTGACTCCTCTGCCGTGGCTCACGGGGGCTCCGCATTCCGGCGCGGGGACTGCGGCCCGGTGGACTGCGGCCCGGTGGACTGCGGCCCGGTGGACTGCGGCCCAGTGGATTGCGGCCCAGTGGATTGCGGCCAGCGCGGTCGCTGCAGCGCCTATCGCTCGGCGCGAAGGGTCATGCCGCCGGACTGGCGAAGCTCCAGCCGGTACGTCTGACCGGCACGTGCCTCTACCGAGGGGGCCTCTGCCTGGATGGCACGGACCCCCAGCCGCTCAGCCGCTGCCGGGTCATTGGCGTAGTCCCAGACCCGCTCGAAGAGGTCCTGATAGAGGGGATCCGGCAGGTCATCGCCCGTGAAGGGCAGGGGGTGCTGATTGATCGAGTCCAGGGCCACCCCCTCGTCGGGCGCCAGCTCCTCGGAGAACATCCGCTGCAGCAGGCAGATCGAGGTGCCGCGCAGCGGATCCCCTTCCTCCACGTAGGAGTCGCTGAACTTCACGACGATGCCCTCCACGTAGAGCCTCGTGCCCGGCAGCGTGAGCTCCTTGCCAGGGCCGATGGGGTTCCCGTCGGGGTCCAGCTCGGTGAACAGCACCTCCGTCTGCACCTCTCCCGAGCCGTCCGTCGCGGGCCCCTGGCGGATGACCTCGATCTGTGCGATCCGGTGGTCGAGCTGCAGAAGCTGGCGGGCCAGCTCGAGCCGGGAGACCTCCGCCTCAAGGGACTCGACCGCCTGGTCAAGGGCCTCGATTCGAACGGACTTCTGCCCGTTATCCATCTCGAGGCGGGCAATACGGTCGTCCCGGACTCTCAGGGCCTGGGTGGCCTCGGTGGAACGGTCATAGAAGATGAAGCTCCAGAAGGCGGCGATGAGGGCGAACGAGCCGAGGACGAGGTTGCGGACCATTTTGGGGTGCGGTGTGGGCGGAATCTGACCGAAGGGGAGTGTAGCGGCCTAGCAGGGCGTATTGGCGGCACCATGGACCAGCAGGCTCCGTGGGCGGCCCAGGCCTGAAGTGCCTGTGGCGAAATTCAGACCAATCACCGCGCCGTCTACCCAATCCAATGAATCCCGACCTTCTCATCGGCCGCCTGGAGGCATTTGCCTACCAGCTACGTCAACTCGTTCAGAGCCTTCCCTCGGATCAAGCGCGCTGGCGCCCCGCTGAGGGCGGTATGTCGGTGCTGGAAATCGTCGGCAACCTCTGCGATCGCGAGATCCTCGACTTCCGGCCGCGGCTGGAGTTGACCCTCCGTGACCCCGAGAAGCCCTGGCCGAGGGTCGAGGCCGATGACGGCCTTGACGAGCTCAACTACAACGAACGCAAGCTCGACCGCGAGGCCGAGAAGTTCCAGCGCGAACGCCTCAAGAGCGTCCAGTGGCTCAAGGGCCTCGGTGCGGCCAACTGGACGGCCACCCATGAGGAGCCCAAGCTCGGGCCGATCCGCGCCGGCGACCTCCTCGTCTCCTGGGCCAGCTACGACGCGATCATGTCGAAGATGATCGCCCGCCGGAGCTTTGACCTGTCCCAGCGCGATGCGCCGGGCTTTGTCGCGACCTACGCCGGAGAGTGGTAGGGGTGTAGCAACCTGTCTCAGGGGCAAAAAAAGCGGCCTTAAACCTGAGAACGAGTCTCAATCGCGTAGTCTTCCCGCAGAGGCGCCCGACCGGCGCGGCCCCACTCGCATGAGCGGGGGCCGCGGCACCGGGGGCGGCACGATCCGCTGGGAAAGAAGAAGAAGAGCAGCCCCAAGGGGGCCCTGAAGAAGAAGTGCTGCGACAAGCCCCTGCGCAAGATGTGCAAGCGGTGCCCGCGGCGTGCGACCTGCTCGCTGGGCTGACGGCACGGGGATGCTCCGAAGCGCGACGGTCGGATGCTCTCGCGTCTGACCGCCCCGGTTCGGGCGCGCTGTCGCTACCCTCCGTCCCCATGGTTCGTACCCGGCCGCAGGAGAAGATCCGATGAGCACCAACCGCGTCGCCGTGGTGGAGGCGAATCTCGACGCCTACCTCGAGTCGGCCGAGACGGCTCCGAAGCTGCTCGAGCCGGGCGACCCCCTCCGCGTGGGGACGACCCTCACCGCGCGTGTTGCGGTCCAACTCTGGGAGGATCAGATCCTTTCGCGCTGCCTGGACGTCGCTGCCCGCGAGCTCAAGCGGGATGGCGAGGGCTTCTACACCATCAGCAGCGCCGGGCACGAGCAGAACGCCATCGTCGGCGCCCAGCTTCGTACCAGCGACCCCACCTTCCTGCACTACCGCTCCGGCGCCTTCATGGCCTCGCGCCTGCGCCAGGTGGATGACGGTACGCCGCTCTTCGACACGCTCCTGAGCTTCTGCGCGGCGAAGGATGACCCGGTGTCTTCCGGGCGCCACAAGGTCTGGGGTTCGAAGGAGACCTGGGTCCCGCCGCAGACGAGCACGATCGCGAGCCACATCCCCAAGGCGGTGGGGGCGGCTTACTCGCTACGTCGCGCGGCCAAGCTCGGCATCGAGACGGGTCTCCCCGAGGACGCGATCACCTGCTGCACGTTTGGCGACGCCAGCGTCAACCACGCCACCGCACTCTCGGGCATCAACTCGGCGCGCTACGCGTGGCGCCGGATGAACCCCACCCCGGTCCTCTTCATCTGCGAGGACAACCAGCGCGGGATCAGCGTGGAGACGCCCCGGCGGTGGATCCGAGACTTCTTCTCCAGGCTCGAGCACCTGCGCTACTTCGAGGCCTCGGGCGAGCTCGAGGAGATGTGGGACACGGTCTCCCTTGCGATCCAGACCTGCCGAACCACGCGGCAGCCGACCTTCCTGCGGCTGCGGTGCCATCGCCTCTGGGGCCACGCCGGGAGCGACGTGCAGTCGGCGTATATGTCACAGGCAGAGATCGAGGAGGCCGAGGCCCGTGACCCCGTGCTCACCAACGCGCGCCGGCTCGTGGAGTGCGGCGCCGCGACCCCGGAGCAGCTGCGGGAGATCGTCCGCACGACCCGTGACAGGGTGCGCGCCGGCTCCGAGGAGGCCCGCCGCCGGCCGCGCCTCACCAGCGCCGCAGAGGTGATCGAGCCTCTCGCGCCCGAGGACCCCGAGCGTTGGCGGACGGCCGCGACCGCCGCCGTCCCCGACGAGGAGCGCGCCGCGGTATTCGGCGCCCGCTTGCCGGAGAAGGCGAAGGCGCCCACCCGCCGGACCATGGGAGCGCGGATCAACGACGCGCTGCACGACGAGATGATCCGCCGCCAGGGCATGATCTGCTTCGGTGAGGACGTCGGTCGCAAGGGCGGGGTGTACGGCATCACCCAGAACCTTCAGGCGCAGTTCGGCCGCTCGCGCTGCTTCGACACGCTGCTGGACGAGACCACGATCCTCGGCGTGGCGCAGGGTGCTGCGCTGGTCGGGTTGCTCCCGGTGCCGGAGATCCCTTACCTCGCTTACCTCCACAACGCGATCGACCAGATTCGCGGCGAGGCCTGCTCGCTCCAGTTCTTCAGCGACAAGCAGTTCGCGAACCCCATGGTCATCCGGATCGCGGGGCTCGCGTACCAGCGCGGCTTCGGCGGCCACTTCCACAACGACAACTCCATCGGCGCCCTGCGGGAGATCCCAGGGCTCACGATCGCCTGCCCGTCCAATGGTGCGGACGCCGCGCGGATGCTGCGCGGGTCCCTCGCCATGGCGCAGGAGTCAGGCCGGGTCGTGGTGTTCCTCGAGCCGATCGCGCTCTACCACATGCGTGACCTCTACGAGGAGGGCGACGGGCTCTGGCTCAGCGACTATCCGGTCCCGAACGGGGCGGCCGACTCGGCCCTGCTCCCCGGCGACGTCGGCGTCGCCCACCCCGAACACGGCGACGTGCTCATCGTCACCTACGCCAACGGTTACCGGCTCGCGCTGCGGGCCGCGCGCCAGCTTGAAGCGCAGGGCATCAAGGCGCGGATCATAGACGTGCGCTGGCTAAACCCCTTGCCCATGGACGAGATCCTGAGGCACGCCGAGGACTGCGGCGCGGTTCTCGTGGCCGACGAGTGTCGCGCCACCGGGGCGGGCATCGCGGACGCGGTCATCAGTGGCCTCGTCGAGCGCGGCTATTCGGGGCGGATGCGCACCGCCCGCAGCGCCGACACCTACATCCCACTGGGCCCTGCGGCCGATTTGGTCCTACTCTCCGAGGATGACATCATCGCCGGAGCGAAGGAGGTGGCGTCATGAGCCGCGCCGTCGTCCTCTGCCCTGGACGGGGTTCCTACACCGAGGCCTCCCTGGGATCCCTCGACCCGGACCACGAGTTCGTGCAGATCGCGGAGCAATGCCGCGGAGACCTCGGGCTGGAGCCGCTCCTGTCCCTGGATCGCGCAGACCGCTTCGAGCCTGCGCGGCACCTGCGACCGGCACACGTCTCGCCTCTGATCCTGGTCAAGGCCATGATCGACGCCGCCGCCGCGAGCGAGGAGCACGAGGTGGTCGCGGTGGGGGGCAACTCGCTCGGCTGGTACATCGCGCTCTGCCTCGCTGGCTCGGTCTCCTTCGAGGAGGGGTTCCGGCTCGTGCAGCGCATGTCTCTGCTTCAGGAGGAGCACGCCGACGGCGGACAGGTCCTCTATCCACGGGTCGACGGAGACTGGAAGCCCGATCCAGAGCTTGAGGCGGCGATCGAGGCGAGTCTGGAGTCCTCCGGGGGCGAAGCCATGCGGTCCATCGAGCTGGGGGGATTCGCGGTGCTCGCGGGCTCCCAGGCCGGTGTGAAGCACCTGCTCGCCGACCTGCCGAAGGTGCGGTTCGGACCGGCGACGTATCCGATCCGCCTGGCGCAGCACGGCCCGTACCACACCCACCTGGCCTCCCCGGTCGCCGAAGCGGCGGCCCAGGAGTTCAGGGGCCTTCGGATGCGAGCGCCCCGCGTGGCGCTAATCGACGGGCGGGGTCGCCGCCACTCCCCGTGGTCAACGGACGTGGACGAGCTGAAGGAGTACACCTTCGGTCACCAGGTGAGCGCACCCTTCGACTTCACTGCCACGGTTCGCGTGGCCCTACGGGAGTTCTCCCCAGAGGCGATTGTCCTGCCAGGCCCAGGCAACACCCTGGGCGGCATCGTGGGTCAGGTCCTCGTCGCGGAGGGGTGGGGAGGCATTCGCTCGAAGGACGACTTCCTCGCCCGACAGGCGGGAGAATCGCCCCTGGTTCGGAGCATGGGCCTCGGACGCTAGCTCGGCTTTGCGGGCTTCGACGCTTCCAGCTGGGTGATCTGGTCTTCGACGTCCGCCGCCTCTCGGGTCTTCTCGGCGAACCCCTTGATGTCGCCGCGGCGCTGCAGGTCGACGGCCTCTGCCATGAGGCCTTCATAATCGCGGCGTAATTTTGCCGCCGGGTCGCGCTTCTTGAATCCGAACATGCCCAAGGGTTCGCGTCTTGGTGGTCGGAGGATGAGCCCAATCGGCGCGATGTCTGCGTTCCCGCTGGGCAGGGCGGGGAAGGTCACCCGTGCGGTCTCAATTTGATCGGAGACTGGGCAATGCCTATGGCTGGATTCATGAAACGCCTATGGCTGGATTCATGAAACCAAGCTCAGATGAGCCCGCCGACCTGCTTTTCCAGGCTCCCCATCTCTCTTTCGTGTTCATGGCTCCGATGATTCGTTTCAGTCTTCTCACACTCGCGCTCTGCCCGTTCGCTTCGGGGCAGACCACCTTCCAGGTGGACCTCGCTTACAACTTCAATGGCATCGTGCATGCCGGCGAGGCGGGCCTTCCCGACTCGTTGACGGGCTATCGCTCCATGTCGGACCGCGGGCTCGACTTCTCCGCCGGAATCCCCGGTGACCCGCTCCTTACCGGGTACGCGTTCGTGAATACCGCGGGCGCTCTCGACATCGTCCACCTCGGGAACCGCAACACGGTGTCTGGTGGTGTCTGGGCCTTCCAGGCGACCGCGAATGGCGATGGCATCGGTGTCCAGCCGACCTGGCTCACGACCGTGGACCAGTCCACACCTCAAACGACGACGCTGGCCACGCCCATTATGTTGGAGGCCACCTCGACGGCTTCGTTCCTGATGCAGGTCAGTGACGGGGGCGGCACGTGCGACGTGCTGTTTGGGTTCCAGAGCGGCGCCACCACGATCGGCCAGATCGGCGCCGGCGACTGGTTCGGCGGTGTCTTCCCGGGCACGGACTTCGTGGACCAGGCCAACCCTGCGGTCAACCTGTCCATCACGGAGGCGACCGTCAACCTGAGCGGCTTCGCCGGTGAAGAGCTCACCTCGATCACCTTCCAGAACGCCGGGAACCAGAACGCGGGTTATGCGATCCTCGCCGCCAACGTGACCGTCGACTCGCGCATCGTCGTCGAGAACCCGGTCCCGCTGAACTACAACTTCAACGGCATCGTCCACGACACCGAGGGCAGCGCCCCGGATGACCTGAACGGTTACCGCTCCATCTCGGACCGCGGCCTCAACTTCTCGGCAGGGATCCCCGCCGAGCCGCTGCTCGAGGGATACACCATCGTCGATACCGCCGGCGAGCTGGACATCGTCCACCTCGGGGACCGTAACACCGCCGCTGGTGGGTCCTTCCCCTTCCAGGCGACGGCAAACGGTGACGACGTCGGCGTGCAGCCCAGCTGGCTGACGAGCACGGATCAGACCGGTCCGCAGACGACCATGCTGGCGGCACCGATCGAGATCGCCGCGTCCTCCGAGGCCCGCTTCCTCTATCAGATCAGCGATGGCGGCGGATCGTTCGACGTGACCTTCGGGTTCCAGAGCGGCGGCACTGGCACCGCGACCCTGAGCGGTGGCGATTGGTTCGGCGGTACTTTTCTGGGCGTGGACCGCGTCGACTTCGGGTCGCCGGGCGCCAACCTGAGCATCACCGAGGGGACGATTGACCTCTCGACGGCTGCGGGCCAGATCTTGACCTCGATCACCTTCAGTAACCGCTCCAACGCCAACGCGGGCTACGCGATCATCGCGTGCAACGTGACGACGTTCACCCTTGGGTCCAACTACTGCTCGCCGGCCGTGGCCAACTCCACGGGTAACCCCGGGGTGATCTCGGCGGAGGGTAGCCCCTCAGCTTCGGCCAACAACGTGACCCTGACGGTCAGCGACCTTCCGGCGAACGCGTTCGGCTTCTTCCTGACCAGCCAGACCACCGCCAACGTGGCCAACCCCGGCGGGAGCCAGGGCAACCTTTGCCTCGGTGGTGCTATCGGGCGCTTCGTCGGCCCGGGTCAGATCAAGAACTCTGGGCCCGGTGGAACCTTCAGCCTCATGCTGGACCTGACCCAGCAGCCGTCGCCGACGGGCAGCGTCTCGGTTCAGCCTGGTGAGTCCTGGAACTTCCAGGCCTGGCACCGCGATGCGGTGGGCGGCAGCGTGACGTCGAACTTCACCAACGGCCTCACGATCTCGTTCCTCTGATCGGACGCTCCCGGCCGCGCCCCTGGGGCGCGTACGCGTACGCGCCCGTCGCTCTCTCCGAGCGGCGGGCGCTCTTTATTGCCCCGGACGAGCCGCGGCCCAGGCGTCTGTGAAGGAGCGGACCACCTCGGCGGCGGGGAGCACCTCGTCGATGGAGCCGGCGCTCTTACCTGCCTGCCAGACGTCCTTGTAGGTGACGCCCTTCTTGATCGTCTGCTTGAGCTCGCGGAGGGAGCGCAGCGCGTAGAAGGTGCGCATCCAGTGCTTCGTCCGGCGCCCCTTGAGCAGCCGCCGGGCGATGGGGCCGGCCTTGGTGCCGACCCGCTGTACGAGGGGCGTGTTGATGACGGCGACGGGGACGCCTGAGAGGCGCTCGGTGAGGACGATGTCCTCCTCGCCCGCGTCGATGATGGCCTTCCAGTAGTCGGAGTGGACCTCGCACTCTTCGGTCGCGATGAAGCGGGTCCCCATCTGGACGGCCCCGTAGCCGAGGTTGAGCAATCGAACGTAGCCCTCGGGGTCGCCGACGCCCCCGGCTGCGACCAGGGGGAGCCCGAGATCGCCGCACTCGTCGATGAGCGCCTCGGGGGAGAGGGTGCCCGCATGCCCACCGGCGCGGTCATTGACGCAGATGAGCCCGTCCACGCCGGCGTCTCTGGCCTTCTCGGCCCACTTGCGGGCGGTCACATCGTGGAACACCGTGCCGCCGGCGGCGTGGACCTTCTCACACACCCAGCGCGGGTTGCCCAGCGCCGTCACGAAGAACCGGACGCCCTCCTCGAGGGCCTCGTCGATCCAGCGCCGCATGCGGTTCTCGTAGGCCTTCGCGGACTTCTCGATGATGGCGTTGAAGCCCACCGGTCGGCCGCCCGACAGGCGCTGAATCTCCCGCAGGCCCTCGCGGAAGTCGCGGCCGTGCACGTAGATGAGCGAGAGCGGCTGGACGATGGCCATGGCCCCGGCGGCAGCGACGGCGCCCACCAGTTCGGGGTTACTGCAGGGGTACATGGCCCCGCAGATGAGGGGGACCTCGGCGCCGGTCAGGGCGCAGAACTCTTCGGTGGGGGCGGCGCTGTTGCTCATGTCTTCACGGGGCCGATGCGCCAGGTGGCGGTGACCACGGCGACCACGTCGCCGTCCTCGTCGGTGATGGGGGCGAGCACGTCGAGCTCGCGGGCCTCAGTGGTATCGGGGACCTCGCAGTCGCAGGCCGCTGTCAGCAGGCCGCGTGCCTTCTTGCGGTACTCGATGCGCAGGCCGGTGACGATCCCCCGAGCCCCCTCGGGGAGCCCGGCCAGGAGCGCGAGCCCGCTGGCCACCTCGCCCAGGTTCACGAGCGCGATCGCGTGGACGGAGCGCAGGTGGTTGCGCACGCGGCGGCGGTCCTTCATGGCGACCCGCGCGCGGCCAGGGGCGAGCTCGAGGACGAGCGGCCGGATGGAGCCCGTGTAGGGCACCGCGCGGCCGAGCAGGAGGCTGAAGAGCGCCCGGCCGAAGGGCCATCGCTGGGCGCTCTTCCAGCGAGCGAGGAGCTGCTTGCCGATCATGGAGCGAGCTTAGCGGTGCGAGGGGGGCCGCTTCCAAGGGCGCCCCCGATCTCCGGCGCGGTTCAGGGGACCGGCACGAGGCGGACGGCGCGCAGCTTCATGAGGGGTCCCGCTTCCTTGCGGTCGATCACCTCGACCCGCACGGCTCCGCCGTCCAGCCGGGCCTCTCCGACCCGAAGATCTACGAAGCGATCCCAGCCGCCGGTGTCGGGGAGCACACCGACGAGCTCCACGCCGTCGCCGACCTGGACAACCACCTGGCCGCCCTCATCACCGGTGTTGCAGGCCACCTCAAGCACCACGGCGAACCGGCCAGCGTCCGCGGGGGAGGCCTCCCAGACGACGCTCTCGCCGGCGCGGCGCCAGTAGCCGAGGGTATCCAGCGCCGGTTCGTAGCGGACGGTGCGGCCTCGGACCCTCGCGGTCCTCGCCGGGAGTCGGATGGAGCCGTCCTCACGGGCGGAGTGCCCCTGGAGGCGGCCCGCGCCGCGGGACATAAGGGCCTTGAGCTCGCCCAGGTGCTCGGCGTACACCGCACGGGGAGCGCAGTCGTTCTCTCTGCAGAGGGCGGCGGCCATCCCGACCACCTCGCCCATGGCCCCGGTGGTCTTCATGACCCGCACGGCGCCGAGCGCCTCATGGGTCACGCTGATGTCGCGGCCCGCCATGAACAGGTTGCCGACGTTCCGGCTGTACAGGCAGCGGTAGGGCACCCAGTACGGCCCCTCGTACTCGTAGCCCTCGCCGCGGGTGAAGTCCGCGATGAACTCGTCCCCGTCGTGCCCCTCTGCGTACCGCTGGTCGGGGTGGTGGGTGTCGATACCCCAGGTGCAGGGGAAGCAGCCGTCCTCGAACTCGACGCCGTCGCGCAGGTCCTCGCCCGTGAGGATCACGTCGCCCATGAGCCGCCGGGACTCGCGCTTGCCCGCGATGTGGGCTACCCAGTTGAGCCGGTGGGCTGGGTAGCGCTTCTCAACGTTCTTGATGGCGTCCCACGCGCCGTACGCCGCGCGGAAGTTCTGGTCGCGGATGCGCTCCATGTCCGCGATGGGGTCGCGGTCGAAGCCGTTCTCCCAGTACCAGTTGCCGATGCTGATGGGGGAGGCGCCGGGCTCCGGTTCCGTGGAACCCCAGGTGCGCCCGGGGAAGGGCCGCTCGGTGAGGTCGACGGCCCAGGGGCAGCGCGGGAACGTGGCCTCCTCGCAGGCGACGGCGAGCTCGGAGGAGAGGGGATCCTCATCCTCGCACAGGCACTGGATGTTCCACAGGTTGCTGGCGCCCATGTGCCCGGTGCCGGTCTGTTCGAAGGAGGCGCCGGCCAGGTAGCCAAGGCCCCCGTCCCCGGTGGAGTCGAGGAAGAGGTCCCCAGAGACCCGGGTCCGCCCGCCGAAGCGGATGTCCTCGCAGACCACGCTGCGGATCGCCCCGTTCGTGACCTCGGCCTCGTTCATCCGACGCCCGAGCAGGAGCGTGATGTTCGGCTCGGCCCGGACCACCCGGAGCTTGCGGCCGTCGTCGAATACTTGGGCGCCCTGGGCGTTCTTCGAGTCGCTCCGTCGCTCGGGGATGAGCTCCATGACCACGTCTCCGACCCGCGGATAAGGCTGCTGGTTCACGTGCCCCTCGGGCCAGACCCGGACCTCGGAGCTCGAGTTGCCTCCGAGCACCGGTCGGTCCTGGATCAGCGCGACCCGCAAGCCGAGTCGCGCCGCGGTCACCGCTGCGCTCGTGCCTGCCGTGCCGCCGCCGACCACCACGAGGTCGAAGTGCCCGCCGTCCGTGGGCTCCGCTGGGATCCCGAGCAGCGCGTCCCGCAGCTCCTCCAGCCCCTCACCGCCGTCGGGCGGAACCCAGTCCTCGGCGGCGGGGGCGAGCAGGATCGCGTCGCAGCGTCCCTCGAACCCCGTCAGGTCGTGGAGCCCGAGACGAACCCTCGCGCCGACCTCCACCACGCCGCCGTCCTGCCAGTGCCACGGGTCCCCCTCGACGCCGAAGGTCGTCTCCAGCGGTTCTCCGTCCACCACCACCTGGAACCGGCCGGGCGCCTCGGCGGCGCCCCAGGGCGCCACCCAGTTCCGGGTCCGCACCCACACACGCATGGGGCCGGGGGTCGTGACTTCGAGCTCAGTGGTCGCGTCGGCGACCGGCACCCCCATGCCGTGGGCAAGCAGAAACGGGGAGCCCATGAGGTCCATGAACTGCTGGTCTAGCACCCACCCCCCAAGCTGGTCGAAGGCCTCCGCCTCGACGAGCACCGCGTCCTCGGCGACCCCTTGGGGCGAGGGCGCGGGGCTGGAGAGGGGGGCGCCGCTGAGAGCGATCGAGAGGAGCGTAGAGAGCATGGCCGATCTTACGCTCATGTCCTCCGGCGGCCCTTCGGATCCAGAGCGCCTCCTTGACCCTCCCCCCTCGTGGAGCCCAGGGGAGCCCAGGGGAGCCCAGGGGAGCCCCGTGGAGCCCAGGGAAGCCTGTTCAGCCCCTGATCAGCGGCCAGCGTCTTGCTTCATTCCGGACTCTGCCGCGCTGGCGGTAAAGGCTGTGCTCAATGGCTGGGGGCTGTGTGGGGGGGAGCGGCCAGGGACGTCATCTTTCGGAAGACGGCTGCTAAACTCGGGCCCATGAAGATCCTTGCCACGACCTCGCTCGCCCTCGGGCTGGTCCTCGCCGCGAACGCGGCAATGCCTGCCCAGAGCGAAGGCGTCGAAGTCGGCTCCACGCCGGTCTACCAGTTCCGCCAGCCGATCCTGAACGGCATGGGGGCCAAGAGCCTCGCCGACCTGAAGGGCAAGCCCACGCTGATCGACTTCTGGGGCACGCGCTGAGGCCCTTGCATTGGCTCCGCCGTGCCTGCGGGGCTCAAGATGTCAGAAGAGTACGGGGACGCCGTCAACGTCCTCTTCGTCGAGGTCCAGGGCGCTGACGACGCCAAGGTCGAGCGCTTCGCTCTCGAGAAGAAGTGGCTGGGGACCCACGCCATGTGGACCACCGAGCGCCCGCTCAACGTGGGCCTGCGGGGGATCCCGAACTTCGCCCTGCTCGACTCGAGCGGCGAGGTGATCCTCAAGGGCTACTCGACCAAGCTGCACTCGCAGATCGAGGAGCTCGTGGCGGCCGAGGTCAAGGCGGCGTCGAAGGGTCCCAAGGGCCTGCCGAAGTCGCTCAAGAAGGCGTACAAGGCATTCCACAAGGGCGACCTCGCCAAGGGCATTGCCGAGGCGGACAAGGTCGCGGCCAAGGGCGGCGACGACGCCGATGCCGCGACGGCCTTCGCCGCCGAGCTGCGGGAACGGGCCAGCGGCAAGGTCGACCGGGCCCAGTGGATGGTCGACCACGGCTTCGTGATCGAGGCTGGCGACCTCCTCGGCGACCTCAAGAAGGGGCTCTCCGGGGAAGACGCGCTTGAGGCGCGCGTGGAGCAGCTCCGCGCCACCCTCGATTCCGCCGAGATGAAGCCCGAGATGGAGGCCGCCAAGCTCTTCGCGAGAGCCGAGGCGACGCTCTTCGACAAGGGCCTCAAGGCCAAGGGGATCGACCGCAAGCTCGCGAAGATCGCCGAGAAGTACCAGGGCACCCAGAGCGCCAAGCGCGCGCAGCACTTGCTCGACCTGCTGCAGGGCTGACCAGCGGCGTGACGCCCGAACGGCCCGGGGCCCTGCGAGCAGCAATGCTCGTGGGGCCCCGGGCCGTTCGGGGCGACGCGGCCGCCTGAGCACTGCGGCCCGCGCGGCGCTTCACGGGGTCCTGGCTGCCCCGGGTCTCACAGCCGACCCGAGAGGCCAGGCCCCTGAAGGGGCGTCAGGAGCGTCGAAGGCGCCAGCTGGGATTGACTAGGCTCACGTCATGGAACCTGCTGCGTTTGTGATCGGAGGGCTGGTCCTCGTGCTCGTCGTCAGGCTGTTGGCAGGGGGCCTCGACGGAGGCCGAGTCGAGCGTTACGTGCGCGATCAAGGCTGGGAGCTGGTGGACCGGAGCTGGGACCCCCTTGGTCCAGGCTGGTTCGGCGAGAAGGACTCGCGCATCTACCAGATCGTCTACCGGGACCAGCGCGGCGATCTCCACCGCGCGCACGTGAAGACGTCCATGATGAGCGGCGTGTACCTGACCCGCGACCAGATCGTGGGGCGGGCAGCACCCGCCCCCTTGGCCCCAGCCGCTGGCGACCTGGTGCAGGAGAACGCCCGGCTCCGGGAGCGCATCGCCGAGCTTGAGGCGGACCGGGAGTAGCGTGGCGTCGAACTCCGGGCACTCCGTCCCCTTGGGCGGAACCCGTGGGAGTTCCCCTCAGGGCTCGGGCTTAGCCTCGACGGCGTCGGACCGCTCGCGTCGCATCTCTTCGGTGCGCCGCTCGATCTCGGGCCGGAGGAAGCCCCACCAGATCGCGTTCCAGGGAGCGGCGATCATCCACGCGTTCCGGTCCGTGAGGTAAGGGACATCGGGGAGCGAGATGAAGCGTGCGTAGGCCGCGATGCTGAGGACGGACCAGATGACGGCGATCCAGTCGAGCGGCTTCTCGAACCGGACCAGCGCAGTGGCAACATGATTGAGAGCGCCTTCAGGCATCGGGTTCGAGCTCGTCAACGGTCAGGAGAATACCGGGATCTGCTCGCTCAGACGTCGTAGGCGAGCCAGGGGGCGAGCCAGCGCTCGGTCTCCTCGAGGGAGAGGTCGGCCCGGTCGGCGTAGGCCTCGACCTGGTCGCGGTCGATGCGGCCCACGCCGAAGTACTTGGCGTCGGGGTGGCCGAAGTAGAAGCCGCTGATGGAGGCGGCGGGGGTCATGGCCATGTGGTCCGTCAGGGCGCAGTCGATCTCGTCCGCGCCGAGCAGGTCGAAGTGCAGGGCCTTCTGGCTGTGGTCGGGGCAGGCGGGGTAGCCGAAGGCAGGGCGGATCCCTCGGTAGCGCTCTTGCAGCAAGTCGGTGGGGGAGAAGGTCTCGCCGGTCTCGTAGCCCCAGTCGATGCGGGCCTGGCGGTGGAGCCACTCGGCCGCGGCCTCGGCGAGGCGGTCGGCGATGGCCTTGACCAAGATGGCGGCGTAGTCGTCCTTGTCGTTCTCGTGGCGCTTGGCGATCTCCTCGGCGCCGTGGATGGCCACGACGAAGAGGCCCAGGTGATCCTGCAGGTCCGAGTCGCTGGGGGCGATGAGGTCCGCGAGGCTGCGGTTGGGCCGGTCGTCGGTGTGGACCTGCTGCTGGCGCAGCATGGGGAAGCGCGCGGTCTCGTTCTCCGGCGCGGCGGGGTCGAAGAGGACCAGGGTCTCGTCTTGCGAGTCGGCCGGCCAAAAGCCATAGACGGCCTCTGCGCGCAGGGAGCGGTCCGCCACGATCTCATCGAGCATCTCCCGGGCGTTCTCGTAGAGCTCCCGGGCGGCGGGGCCTTGCTCGGGGTCGTCGAGGATCTGGGGGAACTTGCCCTTCATCTCCCAGGCCACGAAGAACATGGTCCAGTCGATCAGCGAGGCGAGCTCGGCGAGGGGGATGTCGCGTAGCACCTTGCGGCCGGTGAAGGCGGGGGTCGGCACGACGTCGGTGGTCCACTCCTGCTGGGTCCGGTTCTCCAGGGCTCGTTCGAAAGAGAGCAGCGGGCGCTCCTGTCGGAGGCGCCAGGTCTCCCGCACCTTCGCCTGGCGCTCGAGGTTGGCCGCGCGGACCTCCTCCTTGCGCTCGGCGTCGAGCAGATCGGAGACGACGTTGACGCTCCGCGAGGCATCGTGCACGTGGAGCACGGGCTCGTCGTAGCAGGGAGCGATCTTGACCGCGGTGTGCTGAGCGCTGGTGGTCGCGCCGCCAATCAGCAGCGGGATGTCGAAGCCCTCGCGCTTCATCTCCTTGGCCATGTGGACCATCTCGTCCAGGCTTGGGGTGATGAGGCCCGAGAGGCCGATCATGTCCGCGCCCACCTCGCGGGCCTTGGCGAGGATCTTGTCGGCGGGGACCATGACGCCCATGTCGATCACCTCGTAGTTGTTGCAGCCGAGGACCACGCCGACGATGTTCTTGCCGATGTCGTGCACGTCGCCCTTGACGGTCGCCATGAGCACCGTGCCGCCTGAGTTGGTGCGGGTGCTGGAGTCGTCGGTCTCGCCAGCCGCCTCCATGGCGGCCTTCTCGGCGTCGATATAGGGCTCGAGCACGCCCACCGCCTTCTTCATGGCACGCGCGCTCTTCACGACCTGGGGCAGGAACATCTTGCCGGCGCCGAAGAGGTCCCCGACCACCCGCATGCCGTCCATGAGGGGCCCTTCGATGACCTCCAGCGGCCGGTCGTAGCCCTGGCGGGCCTCCTCGGTGTCATCCTCGATGAAGTCGACGATGCCGTGGACCAGGGCGTGCTCGAGCCGCTTCTGGACGGTGTTCTCGCGCCACGAAAGGTCGATGACCCGCTTCTTGCCGCCGCCTGTGAGGGTGGCGGCGAACTCGGTCAGGCGCTCGGTGGCGTCCTCGCGGCGATTGAAGATCAGGTCCTCGACGCGCTCGAGCAGCTCCTTCGGGATGTCCTCATACACCTGAATCATCCCGGCGTTCACGATCCCCATGTCCATGCCCGCCTGGATGGCGTGGAAGAGGAACGCCGAGTGGATCGCCTCGCGCACGACGTTGTTGCCGCGGAAGGAGAACGACAGGTTGCTGACGCCGCCCGAGATCTTCGCGCCGGGGCAGCGGGCCTTGATCTCTCGGGTGGCCTCGATGAACGAAACGCCGTAGCCCGCGTGCTCCTCGATCCCGGTGCCGATGGCGAGGATGTTGGGGTCGAAGATGATGTCCTTCGGCTCGAAGCCGACCTCCTGAACGAGCAGGTCGTAGGAGCGCTTGCAGATCGCAACCTTGCGGTCGGTGTCCGCGGCTTGGCCTTGCTCGTCGAAGGCCATCACCACGACCCCCGCGCCGAAGGATCGGATCTCCCGGGCCTTGGCGAGGAAGTCATCCTCACCCTCCTTGAGGGAGATGGAGTTCACGACCCCTTTGCCTTGGAGGCAGCGCAGGCCGGCCTGGATGACGCTCCATTTGGAGCTGTCCACCATGATCGGGATGCGGCTGATCTCCGGCTCGGTGGCGATCAGGTTGAGGAACGTGGTCATGCACGCCTCGGAGTCGAGCATGCCCTCGTCCATGTTGACGTCGAGGATGTTGGCCCCGCCGCGCACCTGATCGAGGGCGACCTCGAGAGCGGCCTCGTAGTCGTTCGCGGTGATCAGCTTGCGGAAGCGCGCCGAGCCGGTGACGTTCGTGCGCTCGCCCACCATGAGGAAGTTCGTGTCCTCGTCCACGGCCAGGGTCTCGAGCCCGCTGAAGTAGGCCTTGGTCTCGCGGAGCTGCCGCGCGCCGCTGCGGTCGCGGCCACTGAAGCGCTCGACCCGGTCGGCGATCTGCTTGATGTGGTCGGGGGTCGTGCCGCAGCAGCCGCCGACGATGTCGACGAGGCCGCTCTCCGCGAACTCCTCCAGCAGGGCGCCCGTGGTCTCCGGGGCCTCGTCGTACTCACCGAAGGCGTTCGGGAGGCCGGCGTTGGGGTAGCTGGAGACGTAGCACGGGGCGATCCGCGAGAGCTCGGCCACGTAGGGCCGCATGTCCTTGGCGCCCAGGGAGCAGTTGACGCCCACGGAGAGGGGCTGAGCGTGGGCGACCGAGTTCCAGAAGGCGTCCACGGTCTGGCCCGACAGCGTGCGACCGGACGCGTCCGTGATGGCCACGGAGAGCATCAGCGGCGGGCGGTGGGCGTAGTCCGAGAGCACCTCGTCGATGGCCACGACGGCGGCCTTGGCGTTGAGGGTGTCGAAGATCGTCTCCACCAGCAGGAGGTCAACGCCCTCTTCCACGAGGGCGCGGGCCTGGTCCGCGTAGGCGGCCTTGAGCTGCTCGAACGTGATGGAGCGAAACTCCGGCTGGTCGACCTTCTCGGAGAGGGAGAGGGTCTTGCTCGTCGGGCCGATCGCGCCGGCCACAAAGCGCGGGCGGTCGGGAGTCTTTGCGGTCCACGCGTTGGCGGCCTCGCGGGCCACCCGCACGGCAGCGCGGTTGATCTCGTCGACCGCGTCGGAGAGGCCGTACTCGGCCTGGGCGACCGTCGTGCTGCTGAAGGTGTTGGTCTCGATGATGTCGGCGCCCGCCTCGAGGAAGGCCTCGTGCACGCCGAGGAGCACGTCGGGGCGAGTGATCGAGAGCAGATCGTGGTTGCCCTTGAGGGTCGCTGCAGCGTCCGCGAAGCGCGTCCCGCGGTAGTCCTCTTCGGTGAGGCCCTTCTTCTGCATCATCGTGCCCATGGCGCCGTCGATCACGAGGATCCGCTCGGCGAGGAGCTCGTCGAAGCGGACGCGCGGTGCGGAGGGGCGGAGGATGGGGGACTGGGTCGGGTCGGTCGTCGTCATCGTGATGCGGCGGCAGGTTGCGTCGCGCCCGCCACCGAACCAGTGGCGAGGAGGGTCATCAGGTGCGGAGGCTGCGGGTCACGGGCGGCGCGGTCGATGGCGACGCGCTCGAACCCTGCGGCCTCGATGTGCTTCTTGAGGTCAGCTTCCGTGAAGCCGAGGTGGACGTGTTGGAGACGGTCGCGCACCCACTCCTCCCCGTGGGCGAGCAGGTCGAGCACGAGCAGCTGTCCCCCCGGGCGGAGGATACGGCGCGCCTCGCGCAGCGCCCGGCCGGGGTCATGGGCGTGGTGCAGCGCCTGGCTGAGCACTGCCACGTCGTAGGAGCCGGACTCGAGCGGCAAGTCCACAATGTCCGCCTCGACCGTGTCGATGTTGTCGATCCCCTTGCCGCGGGCCCTGGACTCGAGCTGACGCAGCATCTCTGGTGAGACATCCACGGCCGTCACCGACTCGGCGATCTCGGCGAGCATGAGCGTGAGCATCCCGTCGCCGATCCCGAGGTCCACGTAGCGGGCGCGCGGCGCCAGCCGGAGGATGCCGCGGGCGAGGCCCTCCCAGGTGCGGCCGGGGAGCACCTGCTCGTCGAAGGCCGCGGCGACCCGGTCGAAGTAGGAACGGGACTCCTGCCGCCGCTTCTCCATGGCGCCCTGGTAGCCCGAGTCATCGGCGCGGAACTCATCGACGAGGTCCGCGTCATCCAGCACCTGCACGATGAGCGCCAGAGATCGGCAGGTGCAGAGGCTGTAGAAGCTGCGGCGGCCGGCCTTGCGGTGGGCCAGGACGCCGACCTCCTTCAGGTGCGTGAGCTGGGTGGAGATCCGGCTCTGCCCCATATTCAGGATCTCCTGGAGCTCCCCGACGGACAACTCACCCTTGCGGAGCAGGTTCAAGATCCGCAGCCGGGTCTCGTCCCCGAGGGTCTTGAGCAGCCGTGAGGTGGTAGAGAGGGCCATACAAGCGCAGAGTAGCACCCATCGTTACATCTTGATGCGTTCTTATCTGAATGTGACGATGGGTCTTTCCCGGTGGGGCAGATCGTCCGCCATCGGTCCCCTGTGGGATGCCCTCCACCCAGCGCGGTCCAGGCCTGACTCCACGCTCCAGGGGCGCCGTCCCAATCGGGCTCAGGCGAGCCTTCAGCGCTGGCCTACTGCGAGCTCGCAGTGCCGGCTGTTGGTGCCGGAAGCGCCGCTCGGACGAGCTCTGTGGCGCCGTCCACCCACGCAGAGTGGGTGTTGAGAGACGGGATCAGCACGAGCCGCTCGCCGCCTGCCTCCTCGAAGTCCTCCCGCGCCCGGATCCCGATCTCCTCGATGGTCTCGAGGCAGTCCGCCACGAACGAGGGGCAGAACACGGCGACCCGCTTCGCGCCGGCCTTGGCCAGCTCGGGGACGACCTTGTCGGTATAGGGGGTCAGCCAGGGGGTGCGGCCCAGCCGGGACTGGAAGGCCGTGGAATAGGTGCCCTCCTCGAGCCCGAGGGCCTTCACCACGGCGCGCGTGGTGGCGTAGCAGTGGGCGCTGTAGCACTGGCGGTTCGCCGCGCAGATCGACTCGCAGCAATCGGGCGTCTTGAGGCAGTGGCTGCCGGTGTCGTCGCTCTTGATCACGTGGCGCTCGGGGACGCCGTGGTAGCTGAAGAGCACGTGGTCGGCCTCGAGCTCCTCGAGCACGGGGCGAGCCACGGCGGCGAACGCGTCCACAAACTGGGGAGCGTCGTAGAACGGCGGCACCACGCGGATGAAGGGCGTGTTCCACAGCTTGCCCGCCTGGCGGTAGACCTCCTCCACCGCGGAGCCTGTGGAGCTGGAGGCGTACTGCGGGAAGAGCGGCATCATGACCACCTCGTCGCAGCCGCGGGCGGCGAGCTCCTTCAGCCCTGACTCGATGGAGGGGTTGCCGTAACGCATGGCGAGGACCACCTCGGCCTCGGGCAGGCGCTCCTGGACGCCCGCGGCCAGGGCCTTGCCGTGGACGAGGAGCGGGGAGCCCTCCTCGGTCCAGACCTCCCGGTAGGCCTCCGCGGACTTGCGCGGCCGGAGCGGGAGGATGATCAGGTTGAGCAGGGCGGCCCGGCCAACGGGGTTGATGTCCAGGACGCGCGGATCCGAGAGGAACTGCCGCAGGTAGCGGCGCACCTCGGGGGTCCGGGGCGCGTCGGGGGTACCGAGGTTCACCAGGAGAACGCCTGGGCGACCGTGTTGGGTTCCGTGCTCTTTCATGGAGGGAGGAGGCTGGACGACTGCGAACTCTCCCGCTGGTCACGATACGCTTCCGTGCAGGTGATTCGCGCGACCTCCCCCTCTGGAGGCCGAATCCTCCAGCCCATGAGCGCTCCGATACAGACTGCCGCAGGCCCTTCCGGGGACCAACCCAGCGCTCCGCTGCCTGGGAGGGAGCGGTCCCGCTGGCCGCGGCGTCTCACGGGGTTGGCCCTGCTGCTCGGCGCTGCGCTGCTGCTCGGTCCGCCCGTGGCGGGGCGCTGGCTCTGCGCGGAGTTCGAGCGCCTCGCTTCCGCCGAGATCCAGGGCGAGGTCACTCTCGAGCGGCTGAGCCTGCGCTTGAACGGCAAGGTCGACCTGGAGGGCTTGCGGGTCGTGGACGAGGCCGGTGAGACCGTGCTGTTCTCACCGCGCGGAATGGTCGACGTGGGCCTGCGGTCATGGCTCGCGGGCCGGAAGGACCTTGCAGTCCACGTGTACGGTTCAGAGCTGGAGCTGGTACGGGACGCTGAGGGCCAGTGGAACGTGGAGCGACTGCTCGCCGCCGCTGAGGCGGCCGGTCCCCCGGAGGGGCCCATCGGCGGGCCGGCGGGTGAGCCCCCCGTAGAGAGGGACCCTCCCGCGGGTGACGCGCCCAGGCCCCGCCAGCGACCGCTTGACCTCCACGGCAGGATCGAGTTCGCCGACAGCACCGTGCTCATTCGCTCTCCCGAGAGCGCGCTTCAGTTGAAGGACGTGACCTTCACGGTGGGGCTTGATGGCCCCGAGCAGTCGTCGGCGGTGCGGCTCGAGGGCTACGTGTTCGGGGGGGCCGGGAGCGTGGGGGACCTCTACGCGGACCTCTTCCTGTGGCCGGACGCGGGACCCGGCCTCGAGGTCGACCGCATCGACGTGACCGACCTTGACCTCGGCGTGGTCCGCGAGGCCATGCGGATCGCCGGGGTTGATCTCGACGAGCGCCTGTCCATGGACGGCGCCGCAACGCTGCACATCGAGGGGCGCGCGGACGATCTGCGCGCCGATTCGCCCTTCACCGTCGCTGCGACGGTCGAGTTCGCAGATCTCGACGTGGAGTACCCCGACGGCGACGGCGAGCTTCGGTCCGTTCTGGAGGCTGATCCCGTCCGCCTCCACGCCCAGCTCACGAGGGCAGGCGACGGCGCCACCCCCGATCTCACGGCCACGCTGGAGGCACGCGACGGCGAGGTTCGCGCGGACCTTTGGGCCGACCCTGAGCTCCGCGTGGACGTGCGGCTCGATGGGGCGTCCCTGGACGTCACCTTGGCGCCGCTGGTGGCACGGCTGCACCCCGCGGTGCCGACGCCGACCCGGGCGGCGCTCGGTGGTGGGGCCCTCGGGCGGGTGGACGCGAGGGTCTCCCTCCGTGGGGCGTCGCCGGAGCGCTGGTCCGACCCCATGGCGTGGACCGGTGGGGGGAGCGTGACCCTCCGGGAGGTGGACCTCGGTCGCTCTCCGCTCGTCACCTCCATGCTCGACGGTCTCGGCGTCTCGGCGCTCCTCCCGGCCATCGAGCGGGCCGGCGGGGAGACGGCTCGGGTGGAGGCCACACGGCCCCTGGACTGGTCCCTGAGGGATGGGCGGGTGACCTACTCGGGGCCGTGGACATGGACCATCTCGGGGGCGGAGACCACTTTCACTGGCTCTGTGGGGCTGGACCGCACCCTGGACCTCCGTTGGAACGTTCCCGTGGACGCCGCCCTCGCCGGGTCCAAGGAGGCCCTGCGATGGTTCGAGGGAGAGACGCTCTTCGTCGGGCTCGGCGGGACCCTGGCGCGGCCCGCGCTGGACGTCGATGGCGCGGTGGCGGAGCTGGTGGATCGGGCCGCTGCGGGCGGGCTCGGCCGCGTGATCGAGCGAGAGCTCGGGCTGGGCGGCGGCGGCGGGGCCAGCCCCGCTGCGCTGCTCCGTGAGGCTGACCGTCGGTGGTCCGAGGGAGATCGGGAGGG
>CALLKX010000001.1 GCA_938083085.1 uncultured bacterium | reverse complement strand
GAGACTCAGCCGCTTCCGGGCTCAACGACCCAGCATCTCGGAGAGCTTCCCCTCTGCTGAGATGACGCCCGCGTCCGTGCTGGGGTCGCCCCCGAGGCTCTGGATGAGGGCGTCGAGGTAGGCCTTGCGGTGGGCGGCGTCCCCGTCGTCCGGGCCCACGGCCGGGATCTGGCTCTGGAGATCGAGCTGGATGGCGGCCTGGGCCATCTCCGCCAGCTGGGCGCTCTCGTCGGAGCGGTCCTCGGCGAGGAGCGCCCCGATCGCCTTGCCCACGGCCTCCACAGAGTCTCCTCGGGCGTGGGTGGAGCGCCGCAGGCACTCGGCGAGCTGCGCGGCGAGGGCCGCGCGGCGGAAGCCTCGGGGCGCCGCGTCGAAGGAGGCGCAGGCCGCGCCCTCGTAGGTCACCGGCCGCTCCAGCTCGAGCGCCTCGACGGCGCGCGGCTGCTCGCCGGAGACCACCGGCTTCCAGCGGACCCGGAGCTTGGCGAGGGCAGCCTCGCGGGAGACCTCGCCCCCGGGGAGCTCGAGCTCGTAGAGGCAGGTCACCTGGTGGCCCGCGCCGATCTCGCCCGCGTCCACGGCGTCATTGCGGAAGTCGCGGTCCGCGACGGCGCGGTTCTCGTAGCCGAGCTGGCGCCAGCGGACGACCTGCTCCGGGTCGAACTCCACCTGGATCTTCACGTCCCTTGCGACGGTGACGAAGCTCCCGACGAAGCGTTCGACGATCGCGCGCCGGGCGTCGGCGGCGTCGCCCACGTAGTCGCACACGCCCTGACCGCGGTCCGCGAGCTGCTCGAGGAACACGTCGTTGTGGTTCGACATCCCGACGCCGATGGTGTTCAGGAAGATGCCGCGGCCCACGCTGTCGGCGACCTCGTCGGCCAGGCGCTGCTGGTCCGTCTCGCCCAGGTTGGCGACGCCGTCAGAGAGGAAGACCACGCGGGTCTGCACCCCCTCCATGAGCGTCATGGAGGCGAGGGAGTAGCCCAGCTCCAGACCGGCCTCGGCGTTGGTGCCGCCGCCGGGTTGCAAGGAGAAGAGCGCCGTCTCGATGGCGTCACGGGACGTCGCCGAAGTGGGCGGCAGCGCCTCGCTGGCGTCCTTGGAGAAGCGCACGATGGCGATGGAGTCGCGGCTGTCCAGCTCTCCGACCAGCAGGCGGATCGCATGCTTCACGAGCTCGAGGCGGTTCCCCTCGCGCATGGACCCCGAGGTGTCGACCACGAAGGTCAGCGCCAGGGGCGGCCGCGCGTCGCGCTCGACCTCCCGGGCGCGCACGCCCAGGCGCAGCAGCCAGCGGTCCTCCCGCCCCCCGAAGGGCGACGGCGCAAGCTCGGCGTGGAGGGCGAAGGCCCCGTCGTCCGGGGCGGCGAGGTCCGGCTTGGCGGCGTTGACGAACTCCTCCGTCCGGACCTGCTCGCGGGGCGGTAGGAAGCCCTCCCCCAACATCCGCCGCGCGAGGCCATAGCTGGCCGTATCCACGTCCGCTGCGAAGGTCGACAGGCCGTCCTGCCGGGTGGGGACAAAGGGGTTGTCCCCCCAGAAGCGGAAGTACATGTCCCGCGGGCTCTCCCCCGCGAGCGGCTCAGGGAGACAATCGCCCACCCCACGCCACGGAGCGACGCGCTCCTCCTCAGGCGACTCCACGCCCCTCCCGAGGATGAAACCATCCGAGGAGAGCGTCCTGTCGGAGGAGGTGAGCTCCAACCCCACGTCGGCGGCCGATCGTGCGTCTGCATCAAGACCCGGGCTCCGGCGCCGAAGCCTCTCCGTCGGCGGCACCACGCTGGTCTCCCCCGACACGCGGGTGCTTGGAGCCAGCGCTGGGGACCCGGCAGCATCGCCAGGCGCCTCCTTGATGATCATGGCGCCCGCGTCGGGGACCCCGGGCAGCCCGGTCCCCGCGAGGCCGGGTGACGAAGGTTCACCAGCCACGGCCCCCAAGGGGGCCCTGGGGGCCGAGGGACCGGACGGGCCAGGGGAGGCGGGACCGCCGCCACCACCGCCGCCGCCGCTCCGCGGCTCCAATGGACCGCTCCCTCCGTAGCCGAGCGACTTGAGCGCCTCGCTCTCCACGGGCGGAGCGGGCGCTCCAAGGCCGCGGTAATCCACCTCCAGCTGCGGCCTCTCCCCCACCATGGTGGACTCGACCGTGGTCGCACCGCCGCCGCGCGATCCATAGCTCAGCGTGGTGTCACCCTCTCGAACCGGCGGCCCGGTGGAGCCACCGAAGCCACTGAGGTCGAGGACCTCCGCCCCGCTCTGCGAGCCGCTCCGCCCTGCGTAGATCGTGTTGGGCTCAATCGCCGAACCGCCGGCGCCGCGCTGGTTCTCCGTCGCAGCCCCCAGGAGAACCGCTCCCTGGGCAACCTCCGGCGAGAAGTCAGCGGGCGCCGCGCCCGCTGCGGGGTCACCGACAACAGCGCGACGCCCATAGGGCGCCAGCTTCATCGCGGGCTCTGCATCCGTGGGACGCTCTCGCGCCACCTCGGCGCTTGCCGTGACGCTCTGGTCGAAGGTGGTCCACTGATCCTGCCTGACCTCCATGATCGCCACGCCCATCCCGACAAGGAGCGTGACCGCTGCGGCCACCCGCGCGGCCGGACGCCGGAACCAGGCCTCGCCGCCCAGGATCTTGCCCGGCGGGGTCGCCGCCTCGAGGATCGCCGCGTGGCGGTCAGCGGAGAGCGTCTCGCTCGCGGAGCTCGTCGCCGAGCCCCGGACGCCGGCCACCAGTTGGACCGTGGCCTCCAGCTCTGCTCGCTGCTCGCGGAGGTGCTCGGAGGCCGCCAGGGCCTCCTCGATCTCGGCGCGCTCCGCGTCGCTGGCCTCGCCGAAGACGAGCTTGCAGAGCAGCTCGTGCTGGTGATCGCGCTGCGCCCCGTCGGCGCCCGTCCGGTCGTCGTTCGATTCCATGTTCATCTCCTCAGGCCTCCATGAGCGGGCTCAGGTCCCGGGCGAGCGCCTTCATACCGACGCTGATCAGCCAGCCGACCGTGCCCACGTTGCGCCCCGTGATGGACGCGATCTCCGCGTAGCTGCACTCCTCGAGGAGCCGCAGGCTGACCACCTCTCGCTGGTCGTCCGGCAGGCTCGAGATCGAGTGCTCCACCGCGGAGCGCGTATCCAGCGCCTCGACGCCGCGCGCCTCGACCGCGTCCGCCTCGCTCGCTCGCTCCGCCTCGCGGGCGCGTCTCCGTTGTTCTGATCGCATGACATCCAGGCACAGGTTCCTCGTGACTCGATGCAGCCAGGCGCTGAGCTCCCGGTCCCCGGGGACGCCTTCGCGCCCCTCGAGGTCCGGCGGGGTCTTCGCCAGCCGCAGGAACGCCTCCTGGACCGTGTCCTCCGCGCCGCCGCCGTGCCGGAGCAGGGTGCGGGCGTGGCGGAGGAGCGGGCCTTCGTACCGCCTCACGAGGAGCTCGAAGCCCGACGGGTCCCCGCCGCGCCAGCGGCCGAGGAGCTCGGCGTCGCCGGGCTCGGGGGTCGGGGGTTCTTGCTCGTTCATGGGCGGGAGGGGGCGTCTTGCGGGGGGAACGGAGCGCGGAGCCGGCCCCTTGGGAGAATCCAGAACTTCTGGATGCCCCTCCCACATAGCGGGCGCCCCCGGGCCCTGTCACCACTAACCTCCACCCCATGAGAGCGATCCAGCACCCCGACATCCCCACCCCCGCCGGCCATTACTCCCCCATCGTCGAGCACGGGGGCGTCCTGTACGTCTCCGGCCAGCTCCCCGCCGAGGAGGACGGCGCCTTCCCCGAGGGCATCGAGGCCCAGACCCTCTCCGCTCTTGGCAAGGTCCGGGGCCTCGTGGAGGCCGCGGGGAGCCGCCTGGACGACATCATCCAGGTGCGGATCTACGTCTGCGATGTGGAGCTGTGGGGCGCGGTGAACGAGACCTACGCCGGGTTCTTCGGGGCCCACCGCCCCGCCCGCATCGTGGTGCCCACCGGGCCGCTCCACGGGGGCTGCCTCGTGGAGATCGAGGCTACCGCCGCGGCTCACTGAGGGTACCGCGGCCCCCTCGGGGCCGCGGCACGACCAAGCCAGCGATCACTCGTCCTCGTCGGGCTCATCCTCAGGTTCCTCGCCGATCAAGAGGCGCGTGAGCGCGCCGAGATCGATGATCGAGGGGACCCGAGGGTCGTTGCTGTTGAGCGTGACGCTCTCGAACGCGAGATTTTGGGCCGCCTTCTGCGCGAGGTAGATCCGCCCCCCCCTGGTGTCGAGCGCCCGGTTGCGCAGCTCGTTGCGCAGGGCCTCAGCCTTCTGGATGGCGAGGTTGCCGTTGGCGATGGACGTCTCGTACAGCGCGTCCGCCTCGGCCCGCGTCTGCTGGTCGTAGATGTTGGCCTCGGCCACGATCGACGCGATCCCCACGGTGTTCTCGGAACTCGCTGTCTGCAGGCGCTTGTCCCAGTCACCGCGCAGCTCCTTCTCGGCCGCGCCGATCTCCGCCGCGCTCGTGTCCGTGATCGCCGTCTGGTCCTCCACCGCTCGCTTGGACACCGCCAGCTCGAGCTTCTGGTACGTCAGCTGCTTCTCCTGGAGCCGGGCCTCGTAGCCGTCCGGAAAGCGGACGGCGCGGATCAGGACCTGGTCCGGGAGGCAGTGGAACTCGAGCAGGTCGGTGCGGAGCCGATCGAGGGCGGTGGCTGCCACGGCGAGGCGAGCGTCCGTGCTGAAGATCTCCTCGGAGGCGAGCTGCGCCAGCTCCTCACGCATGACGGCCTCGACCGTCGCGAGCACCCGCTCGCGGTAGACCTCCTTGCGGCGCTCGCCCACGATCTTGTACGCGCTGCCGTCGATGATCTTGTAGGAGACCGAGAGGTCGTAGGTTGCGAGGTTGTTGTCCTTGGTCCGGATCTTGAGGGCCGGCCGATTCATGCCCAGGGAGGTCTTCACGTCCTTCTCGGCGAAGGTCACGAAGTGCGTCCGACGATCCATCCGGTGCCACTGGTGCACGCCCGGAATCCGGAGGGCGAAGCCCGTGCCAAAGTCCTCTTCGAGGATCTCCTTGGCCAGCATGTTTTGCTTCACGCCGATCTCCCAGGGGTGGATCCGCACGAAGAGCGTGGTCGACGCCAGGAGCGCCAGGAAGGCGAGGACGAGCGCCCCCGCAAGAAACTTGGAGAGCTGGTTCATCGCGTGCCTCCTGAGGCCTTGGCGGGTTCAAGGACGCCGCTGGAGCCGCTGTGCTCGAGGCGCTCTGGGGCTGGATCACGGCTGTAGGGGACGAGCGTGAAGCTCACGCCGAGGAGCTTCTCGACGAGCGCCTCGCGCACGACGACCTCGCCGCGCTGCTCGAGAGCCTTGGCACGGCTCTCGATGCCCTCGGCTTCCTTGGTGTACTTCGCGGTCAGACCGCTTGCCTCGGCGGTGAGCCGGGCCTCGGTGGCCAGGCCCTCGGCGGTGCGCTCGGTGGCGTAGGCGTCCGCGCTCTTGGTCAGACGGATGGCCTCCTGCTCGGCGGCGAGGAGCTCCTTGCGCAGGGTGCCGGTCAGCTCCTGCATCTCGACCTCCTTGTCCTTGCGGACCGCCGCGAGGCGCTGCTCCCGTTCCTGCTCGAGCTGTTGAACGCGCGCGCGCAGCTCCTCGACCTCCTGGTCCGCCTCCTTGCGCTGCTCGATGGCGTCCTCGTAGCGGTCGTCAAACTGGGGGTTGGGCGTGATGATCCGCACCACGCTCACGCCGTGGGGCTCCAGGATCTTGTTCATGCGCTGGCGCGCCTGCTCGGGGGCCGCCTTGTAGGCCGTGGGATCCGCAGCATCGACAGCGCTGTAGAGGCCAAACTCGTCCCGCAGGATCGAGCGCGCGTAGGCCTTGATCCACTCCTCCTTGTAGGTGTCTCCGAGCCCGGAGTCCCTCAAGACCTCGGTGACGGCGCCGGGGATCATCTCGTACTGGATCTTCAGCTCGTTGAACCAGAAGTTGGAGCCGTCCTTCGCCCGCACGGTGAGATTCGGCGCCACGTTGGTCCCGCGGTAGCTGTTTCCCGCCATCACGTACTCCTGCGTCGTCCCGTCGAACTTGTAGATGTCCGCCAGGAAGGGGATGAAGAACTGATAGCCGGGGCTCGTGATCACCGTCTCGGCGCCCGTGACGTAGTTGACCCGCACCGCGACCTCGTTGGCCTCGACGCTGGTCACGCCCAGGCGGCCGGTGACACCCAGCCCGACGAATCCGAGGACGAACGCGACCATCAGGCCGACCAGCACCTTCACCGCAGTCGGCGGCCCGGAGGCGTCTCCGCCACCACCCGAACGTGACTTCCGGTTGCTCCAGGGGGTCTCGAAGGTGCCCTCGCCGGAGGGGCGGCGGGCCTTGCCAGACGGGGGCCAGCCGTCTTCGTCGTTCTCGGTAGTCATGGGATAATTGGGTTATTGGGAGCCCGTGGGCGCCGGTTTCACGGGGGGGAAGTACCCGTGACGCGCAGGCGTATTCACACCGCTCCGTGGTTCTCTTCGGGAGGCCGCGCTGGGTCGTAGCCCTCGCACGGGCGTTTCTCGCGCAATTCCGCCAGAATCGTCCCATGGACCTCGACGTCAACGCAGCATCGCCCATGGACAGCGGCCTCTTTGGGCTCCCCCATGGCCCCGGAGAGGCGCGCGTTCACGTCCTCGGTGTGCCGTTCGAAGCCACGACCTCCTTCCGCCCCGGGACCAGCCGCGCCCCCGAGGCGATCCTCGCCGCGAGCCGTCAGGTCGACCTCTTCGATCTGCACTTCGGAAGGCCCTACGAACAGGGGATCTGGATCGTGCCTTCGGACCCACAGACGGGCGCATGGGACCGGGAGGCCAGGAGTCTTGCGGCGCCGATCATCGAACGCGGCGGCGCGGCGGAGAGCGACCTGGAGGCCGTGACACGGGTCGATGCCATCGGTGACGCCGTGCGCCAGGCGGTCGCGGCCTTTACGAGAGAGCGCCTCGATCAGGGTCGCCTGCCGGTGATCCTGGGCGGAGACCACTCCACTCCGCTGGGCGCCATCGAGGCCTGCGCCGAACGCTACCCCGGCATGGGGGTGCTCCAGTTCGACGCCCACGCCGACCTGCGGCCCGCCTTCGAGGGCTTCAGGTGGTCCCACGCCTCGGTGATGCACAACGTGCTCGAGGGGCCAGCGGACGTCTCCAGCCTGCTCCAGGTGGGCGTCCGGGATCTCTGCGAACAGGAGTACGACGTCATCCAGGCGGATCCGAGGGTCCGGACCCTCTTCGGTCACGAACTCGCTGCAGCTCGTCACGGGGCCGGCACTCGGGCCATGGCCCGCGCGGCGGTCTCGTCCCTCCCGGAGCACATCTTCGTGAGCTTCGACGTGGACGGGCTCGACCCCTCCCTGTGCCCCAACACGGGGACCCCTGTCCCCGGGGGGCTCGGCTGGGACGAGGTCACCATCTGGCTCGAGGAGCTGGCAGCGAGCGACACCCACGTGGTCGGCCTGGACCTGAATGAAGTGAGCCCAGGCCCCACGGGTGACCCCGGCGGGTGCTCCTGGGACGCCATCGTCGGGGCCCGCCTGCTCTACCGACTCATCGGTGCGGCGCAGCCATGAGGGATCCGTCCTGAGGGCTCAGCGGTCGTCGCCGCCGTAGCCGAGGGCTCGCAGCTCAGCGGCCGTCGCATCGCTCGCCTCCTCGGTCCGCACCTCCAGAATCTGCCGCTGGAGTTCGGCGTCCAGGTCAGCGGAAAGACGGTCCACGACCTGCGGCCAGCGGGGTGAGACATCCTCCAGCTCGAACGGATCCGCTTCGAGGTCAAAGAGCTTCACCTCGCTGGCCTCGCCACGGTGCAGCTTCCACTTGCCCGCGCGGATCGCATAGCCAATGCCATCCACGGCCGACTGCCGCGGTGACGTCTGCGCGACGACCCTCAGGTCTGCGTGCGCCACCATCGGCGCGAATCGATCCACCCCTGTGACCTGATCCAGGAGCGCTCCCTTCCCCGGTAAGTCGAAGAGGTGCAGCAGTGTTGGAGCAAAGTCTGCGAGCGTCACCGGCCCTGGAATCCGTCGCGGCGCGACCCCGGGGGCCCGGATCATCCAGGGCACATGGAGCTGCTCTTCCCAGAGTTGCCCGTGGCCAGGTGCGCCGTGCTGGTTGAGCCCCTCTCCGTGGTCGCCCAGCACCGCGATGACGCAGTCATCGTTCACCCACCCGAGCTCCGCTCCCTTGCTGAGCAAGCGCTTGATCTGGCGATCCACGAACGCGACCTCACCGTCGTAGGCGTCGACGCCCTTCTCGAGATCGTTCCACTGCCCGGTCGGGCGCTGCGCGCGCTCCTCGAACCGCCGCTCCTTCAGGTACGCGCGAGTGGGCTCATCCATCATGAAGCCTCGCGCCACCCTGCTCGGCGGCGTGTAGGGCCCGTGAGGGTCGAAGAAGTGCACCCAGAGCATGCCCGGCTCCGAGAGGCTCACCTGGCGTTCCATGACTGCGAGCGCGGCGGTGGTGACGTCCTTGGCCACGAGGGGCTTCGCCTCGGGCGCCGAATAGCCATCGAAACCAGCGTCGAGCCCAAACTCCGGACGCAGCGGAAACGCCGCCACCACGGCGTCGGTGCGATACCCGCTCTCCGCGAAGAGCTCCGCGAGGGTCTGCAGGTCGGGGCGCCGCCGATAGGTCTTGCCGTCCGCGATGTTGGCGAGCACCCCGTGCTCGTGGGGAGAGACCCCGGTGAACATGGTTGTGTGACTGGGGAGCGTCGTCGCCACCGGGGCAAGGGCGCGCTCGAAGAGCACAGATTCCGCCGCGAGTTCGTCCAGCCGGGGGCTCGTCGGCCGCATATAGCCGTACGCGCCGAGGTGGTCTGCGCGCAGCGTATCGATGGTGATCACGAGGAGGTTGGGCCGCTCGCGAAGGAGCCCGTCCGGCACCTCTCCACCGGGGAGCGGGACCCTCTCTGCCCCTTCCAGCGACGCCGCCCCGCCGGGATCGACGCCCTGCGGCTCAGCACCCCCGCAACCGGAGACCACCAGCCCGATGGCGACGACGATGATCGAGAGCTCGCGCGCCAGGTCCGCGGCCACAAACCCGGGCCTGCGTCGCCGTGAGGCGCGGGGGCTGCCCGTTCGGGCGAGGGCCGAGGCTGTCCTGAACGCCACGCGGCCTCGACCTACTTGGACCGCTCTCGCATGGTCACCGCAAGCTCCACTGACCAACGGTCCTCGGGGATCTCGTGCGGCTTGACCTTCTTATCGGCCGTCCGCAGATCGATGTTCGTGATGCGAAGCTTCCGGCTCCGCGACTCGAGCAGGTAGAAGAAGTTGGCGATGCGGGCCCGGTCGAACCAGGCGTTGTTCTCCGCAGGCCGGATCCTGTAGACCAGATCGGTGTAGCCAGAGAGCGGGCTTGAGTCCCTGGGCTTCTCGATCTTGGGGTTGCCCCACAGCACATTGGGG
Source organism: uncultured bacterium (assembly GCA_938083085.1). Taxonomy (GTDB): domain Bacteria; phylum Planctomycetota; class UBA1135; order UBA1135; genus Saltatorellus. The sequence goes on along the minus strand of CALLKX010000001.1, from coordinate 31,450 downwards.
TCGGCAGCGACGGCGAAGATGTAGGAGTTGACCTGGTCAGCTCCGTCCCCCTTCACGCCCTCCTTGGCGCTGCGCTCCTTGTACTGGGTGTAGCTGAAGGCGCTGCGGAGGATCCTCTGAGCGAGTCGCTCCGCGTCTCCCCCCTCGGCGACCGCGGCCTCGTATCGGGCGATGGTCTCGTGCTGCTGCATGGCCTGCCAGCCGAGGAACGCTGAGCCCGCAAGAAGCAGGCCGATCATGATGCGAATCATGGGTTGTTATCAGTTCTCCAGAGGGGCGTCAGTCGGCGCGGGATGAAAAGAGCTTCGAGGGATCCACCAGGATGACCTTCCCCCGGAAGTTGAGCCCTGTGTCTCCTTCCGTGGGGGTCAACGTCGCTTGCTCGACCTCGAGGCACCAGGGCTGCTCACGAAGCGCGGCGTCAAAGGCCGTAATGTCGTTGCTGGCCTCGGGAACGCTGTCGGAGAAGAAGGTGGCGTCGAGGCGGATCTTCGTGTGCTCGGGCAGGTCCTTGTTCTTCTTCACGTAGTCCGCCTTGAGGGCGCGAAGAGAGGGCCGCCAGTCGTCATTACCGTTCATCACGCCGAGGACGCAGGTCATGGCGGTGAACGCCGAGGGCGGCAGCGGGACCTCCTGGATGTCGCCGACCTCGCGTTTGAGGTCGAGTACCTTCTTGTTGATCATCTGCTCGATCGTCTCGAGCTCATCCAGGGGCTCCTGGACATCTCCGCCGAACTCGACCTCCTGCTCGTAGACCTTCGCTCGGACGACAAGGTCCTTGGGGACCGGGTTCAAGATCGCAGGGCCGCGCGACGCGTCGCTCCCGACGATGAAGGCGTTGACGTTGCGCAGGTACTGGAGGATGCCCGTGTAGTTCAGAGCGTCGATCTTCCGGATCTGAACGATGTTCACCATCCCGAGGAAGGTCGTCAGCATCAGCGCCGCGAAGGCGACGGGGAACTCGAGGCGCTCCCAGGCGCCAGAGTAGCTGAGCTCCTCCTTTCGAAGGGATGGCGTCATCACGCCGCCGCCGAGCTGCCGGAAGGCGCCGCCGTAGGCAGCCACCAGCTGGCCGGAACCCTCGGACGGCTGCCCGGAGTCCTCCTCGAAGCAATCGAGCACGTAGACGGGGACATCCAGGACCGTGCTCCCGATGAGCCCCGGGAGCTCCATGCCGCAGGCGTAGATGGCCTCGATCGGCTGGGCGGTTCGAGCGGCTGAGATCGTGCGCCCAATCTCACGGCGAATGCGCTTGATCGCCTGATCGATCCGCCGGTTCATCTCGATCGGGTCGAGGGCGTCCGGGGCCGTGCTCGCGTCCGCTTCTTGATCTGCTGCGGCCTCGCCATCCGCGGCCTCGCTCTTGGTGTCCTCAGCCGCAACCGCCGCCAGCTCCGCGCCCAGGTGCGACATGGCCCCGATGTGGATCACGCGCATCTCGCGAAGCTCGGCGCCGGCCACGACCGCGACGCACGTCGAGTGCTCGCCCACGTGAACCAGGAGCTGGGCGTCATCGATGTGACTGATGTCAGCGGCCAGCGCCGAGTTCACCATGGCGGAGCTCTCCAGTTCAGCCTCGAGCGGCTCGAGGCCGGCCTTCTCCAGCGCCTCGATCGCTCGGCCCACGCAGTCCTTGGGGACAGCGGAGACGAGCAGCTCCGCTCCCTGTTCGTTCTCCGACATCACGTGGTAGTCCACTACGACGTCCTCGATGTCGAACTGCGGCAGCTCGTTCTCGACCTCGAACTTGATGACCTTGTCGATCTTGTCGCGGTCAGCGAAGGGGAGTGTGATCCGCCGATACGCGGCGTGATCCGCCGGGAGGATCGCGGAGATGTTCTCCCTGGGCACGCGGTGCGTCGCGGCCGCCTCCTTGAGGACCTCCGCTACCTTCGAGACGTCACCCGATAGATATGCGGTGGTCTCCTCCGCGGTGAACTCACCGGCGTAGTAGGCCGAGATCTTGTGACGCTTCGGACTCCCGTCGAGGACGACGAGTTCGAACCTTCGGGGACCGATTCGGATTCCGCAGGAGCGTGCCATTCAGTTGGGTTGGTTGGGCGTGCGGTCAGCGTGCCGCCAGAGGCTGGGCGAGCGCGTCGTAGCGAGCGCGGGCGGCAGGGGGGAGGATTCGGTTGCGGATCTTGTCGTCGAACTCGGCGCAGAGGGCCCGAAACTCGGGTTCCATCGCGTCGAAAGTGGCGGCCTGGTGCCGGTCGCGGATGTCCCGCTGGCGGCTCTCATATTCGTCGAGCAGTTGGTTCAGGACGCGACGGCGACGTCCCGAGAGCTCGAACTCGTCGGATAGCGCATCAGCGTATCCGGCGAGCGGGCTCGGGCTCTGAGTCTGTCTGGAAACCGCCATCCCAGCCCCAAGCCCGAGGAGGAACCAGGAGACGGCGAGTGCGAGTGACCAGGCGCGGATGTCCTTCACGGCCAGAGGTCAGCGCCCGCCCGCGGGCGTGGATGCGGCCTCGAGCTCCAGCTCAAGCCTCTGATTCTCCTCGTCGAGCTCCGTGAGCGCTTCCTGGAGACCCTTCCCCGCATCCAGGCCCGAAACCTCCGGCCGGCTGCCATCCGAGAGGAGGAGGGTGGTCACCACCAGCCCGGCGGCAGCCACAGCGACCAGAGCGCGCGAGAAGGCGAGGACTCGCCCCGCGGGGCGCGCTGAGGGCACCTCGACATGAGGTTCAGACGGGATGGACAACTGCGGAGCGATGGCAGGGATGTGGCCGACATCGCCTGCAAGGGCCCGCCGAGCCACGCGGGCAGCGAAGCCCTCGGGGACCCCCACCTCCGGGCCCGCAACAAACCACTGACGGAGCGTTTGCTCTTCCTGGACCGCGGTGCGGCAGGCCGGGCAGTCCATCAGATGACGCCTTACCGTGCCGCCAACGCCGTCGGTCACCTCGTCGTCGACGAAGGTCGGAACGAGCGCGAGGACGACCTCGCACTGAATCGGTGATGTGGAACTCATACCTTGGACTCTTACTCGGAGGGGTTGGACTGACTGGCGGCGAACTCGGGGTGAAGCTGAAGCAGACGCTTCTTGAAGCGGGCCCTCGCCCGGAACAGGCGGGACTCAACGGTCCCGATAGACACCTGCAGCACATCGGCGATGTCCTGGTAGCGCATCTGCTCGAGCTCCCGCATGACGAGGACCGTCCGGAAGATCTCGGGGAGCTCATCCATGACGCTCCGGGTGATTTCCGAGATCTCAGCCTGCTCAAGTCGAGCGTCCGGGCGGATGGACTTGCGCTCGGTGGTCTCGTCGATGGAACCGCTCACCGCCTCGGGGTCCTCGACGGCCCGGATCGGACTCCGCCCCTGGCGCTTCATGAAGTCCAGGATCGTGTTGACCGCGATGCGGTACAGCCACGTGTAGAACGCCGAGGACTGCTGGAAGGTCTCGAGCCGGCTGAACGCCTTCAGGAAGGTGTCCTGAACGATGTCCTCCACCTCGACCGCGCTGCGGATGTAGTGACGGACCAGCCCGAACAGGCGGCGCTGGTAGCGCCCCACGAGCACCTCGAAGCAACGCGAGTCCCCGTCCAGGGTCCCCTGGACGAGCGCGCTGTCGTCCTGTCGTTCGAGGCTCGGTCTGTACATCAGCGCTCCCATCTTCGGAAGCGTGGACGCCCGGACGGACCGCCTATTCCCGGTCGGGCGCAGATTCGGCGGGCTCGGGGGCCTCGAGGGGCGCCTTGAGGGTGTGCCCCATGCGCTCTCTCTTGGTCCTCAAGTACTTGATGTTATTGGGGTTAGGCTCAACCTCAAGGGGCACCTGGTCCACCAATTCCAGGCCATAGCCCGCCAGGCCGTGGATCTTCTTGGGATTGTTGGTGAGGAGCCTCATCCGCCGGACGCCGAGGTGGAAGAGGATCTGGGCCCCGATCCCGTACTCGCGCAGGTCCACGGGGAGGCCGAGGGCCTCGTTGGCCTCGACGGTGTCCATGCCACTGTCTTGCAGGTGATACGCCTTCAGCTTGTTCGCAAGCCCGATCCCGCGCCCCTCCTGGCGCAGGTACACCAGCACACCGCGCTCCTTGGAAGCCAGCATCTCCATGGCCTGGTCCAACTGCATCCCGCAGTCACACCGCTGGGAGCCGAAGACATCCCCGGTCAAACACTCGGAGTGGACCCGGACGAAGACATCGTCTTCGATGGGTTCCGAGGCTTCTCCGCCGTCCCCGATAACGAGGCCGTGGGAGAGCGCCACGTGCTCCTTTCCGTCGATCTTCGAGCGGAACAGGTGCGTGTGGAACAGCCCGTAGTCCGTCTGGAGCGGGACTGGACGCTCGACCACAGGCTCCACGAGCTGCTCGTTCTTGCGCCGATACTCGATCAGGTCTGCGATCGTGCAGATCTTGAGGTCGTGCTGAGCGGCGAAGACTTCGAGCTCAGGCATCCGAGACATGGTCCCGTCGTCGTTCATGATCTCGCAGATCACGCCGACCGGGGAGCCGCCCGCCAGCTGCGCGAGGTCCACGATCCCCTCCGTCTGGCCACCACGCACGAGCACACCACCCTCTCGTGCTCGGAGGGGGAAGATGTGCCCCGGCCGCGCCAGGTCCGCGGCCCGGGCTGTCGGGTCCGCCGCCACCTCGATCGTCCTCGCGCGATCCGCGGCGCTGATCCCGGTCGAGACCCCGGTGGTCGCCTCGATCGAGATCGTGAACGCCGTCCCGTGAGCGTTGGTGTTGTGCGCCGCCTGCATCGGGAGGTCCAGCCGGTCGCAGACCTCTCCTGACATCGGCGTACAGATCAGGCCACGCCCCTCTTTGGCCATGAAGTTCACGGCCTCGGGCGTGATCTTGTCGGCGAGCATCGCAAGGTCGCCCTCGTTCTCGCGGTCGGGGTCATCGACGAGGATGATCATGCGACCCTTCTGAAGGTCTTCGACGATCTCGGGGATGGAGGAGATGGGCATATTGAGGCGGGACCGGATGACTGGCTCTGGCCAGGGCGATAGCGGGGGTTTCGGCGAGGCATCCTAGGTCGGGCGAGCCCCCGACCCGACCGCTATCGCGCGGGATCCGCAGTGATCTACCCCCGAGGCCTTCCGCTCAGCCTCCCGGAGCAGACCAGGCGCACCCCGGGGAATGTATCCAGTGGCACAGAGCCGGACAGGAGAAGAGTCCTAGGCCGCGGAGGCCGGTGGTGGACGGATGGGCAGAGTTCGGGGAGAAGCCTGACGCTGACAACGCAAGCAACCTAGCTACAGACGCTTAGGCTCATTCCACAAAAGCCGCAGCGATGTGGAGAACTCGCGGGCAACCCTCCAGGGGAGTCCAAGAGGCCCGCCATGCGTGGCTCCAAGGAAACCCGTGTCTCCACAAGGGATCCACACAAGAAAGGCTCCCTCCACAGGGACCGGTTGGACGAAAGGAAAAGGAAGTCGCATTGAAGCAAGGGGGTCCTCCCTGTCCCCTTACCCGAATGCGTGGCCGACCCCGAGTCCCAGACCTCTCCACGATGTACCGCACCCTGCTCATCGGCATCACCGCCGCCTCCCCTCTGCTGGTCATGGGCGTCACCCGCCAGTCCAACCTGGAGCGACGCCTTGTCTCACTGGAGGAGTTCACTCAGCAGGTCCCGCCTCGCCAGGACAGGGACCTCCACGAGCTGTCTTCACGCGTCGATGGGCTGCCGGGGGAGACTCAGGTGACCGCGCTCCAGACTCGGGTCCACTCCCTCGAGTCGCGCCTCGCAGAGGCTCGACGGGCGCTGGAGGCCCAGCGCGATACTCTCGATGAGGTCTCACAGATCGCCCACAAGGTGCAACGGATCGACGACCTCGAGCAGGGAATGAACACGCGGTGGGCAGGCTTTGTTCGAGCCCTCGACGCCACGACGACGCTGGTGGACGAGACTCGCGCTGAGCTGGGCGACGTCCGCTCCAAGATCTCCGGCAGCGAGCGTGCGCAGGTCGATTCGAGCGGGCTCTGGTCTGCGACGGTGGGACCAACCGTTCAGCTTCGAGGCACCGCGACCGTGGGGAGCGGCGTGCTGCTTCAGTCCCGCCCCTCCGACGTGAACCCGGAGGCCTACAGGACGCTGCTGCTCACGTCGTGGCATGTGATCCGCGACATCCGCGCGGACTCACAGGACGACCAGTGCCCGATCCCTGTCATCGTTCGAGACCTCGACGGAGCGAAGAGCGAGTTCACAGCGACCGTCCTGACCCACAGCGTCGAGTTGGACTCGGCCCTTCTGATCCTGGACTCGTGCGAGCGCTTCGACGTGGGCGCCATGCTGCCCACCCGCGACCGACTCGCCACCACGGAGGTCTTCGAGGACGTGGTGGCCGTCGGCTGCCCGCTCGGCAACGACCCCATCCCCACCCAGGGGCACCTGACCGATCTCCATCACGAGGTCGCTGACGCCCGCTTCTGGATGATCTCGGCGCCTACCTACATCGGCAACTCCGGCGGTGGGATCTACGGGCTCACGTCCCACGAGCTGCTCGGGATCTTCTCCAAGATCTACACCCACGGTTCCATTCGGCCCACCGTCATCCCCCACATGGGGTTGGTGACGCCGCTCGGGGCGATCTATGACTGGATCGACACCAGCGGGGTGGCGTCCGTCATCGAGGGTGCAGGGAGCGCCGTCATCACCCTCAACTGAGCGCGACACCGCCCAGCGCAGGTCACCGCTTGGACCACGCCCGCGTCGCCCCGATAGCCCCCCCCGAAATAGCCCCAAAGGCCGCTCCCGGCACGCCAGCAGAGTTTCCTGTCCAAGGGACTGGCGAGCCTGCCAGGGTTCACCAAAGGTGCACCCATGGGATGGCAGGTCTCCCCCCACGCGCGCGCTTCTGCGCTCGCGGCCACCCTGACAGCGGTCATCGCAACCTCGGGGGTAGCGAGGGCACAGCTGGCGGCGCCCGTTGATCTCACCTCGACGGTCAACAGCCCGCGGCTCCTGCCGCCTGCGGATGTGGATGGAGACGGTGATGCCGACCTCTTGGTGACGGACGCCGGCGGCCAACACCTGTTCTGGATCGAACAGGTCCCAGGAGGCGTCGGCGAGCTCACGCTGCTCCTCGGCTCCCCTTCTCCTTCCACTCTGTGGGACCTCGCCGATCTCGATGGGGACGGCGACCTCGACGTCTTGGCGCTGACGAGGTCGCCCTCTCAGCTGTACGTGCACGAGCGAGATGGGGACCGATACCTGCCTGCTCGACGGGTCACTGGATTCTCCGGTGAAGCGGTAGACGTCGATGTGGGAGACCTGGACCTGGACGGGCTCCCCGACGTTCTCGTCGCGCTCGATGCGAACAGCCCGGCTCACCGGGGGCACTTCCTTCTCCGGGGGGTCGGCGGCGGCAGCCTCAGCTGGCCGGCGCGCTTCACACCCGGCAGCCAGTCCGCCGCCGGGATCGTCACGGGCCCGCAACAGCTGACAGACCTCGACGGCGACGGCGACCTCGACGTCCTCGTCCTTGACCGTGACCTCCGTCGCGTCGTCTGGTTTCGGAACCAGGGCGCGACCTTTGCGCAGGGGCCGCTGGTCGTCGACCAGTTGAGCCGGCTCAGTTCCCTCGAGGCCCTCGACCTCGACGGAGACGGCCGGCTGGATCTGGTCGCCAGCGGGACCTCACCCAGCCTCGACTTCGGGCAGGAGATCCTCTTCTATCGAGGGACCGGCAACGGCGCGTTCGTGGCCCCGGTTGCGCTCGCTGTTGAGCCCACGATTGAGCCCTCCCCGCTCACTACAGGTGACGTCGACGGGGACGGAGATCAGGACCTCATGTTCTCCGCGGCCAAGGGTGCGCCCCACTGGCTCGAGAACCTCACCGTGGGGTTCGATCTCCAGCCGCGACCGTTCGCTGCGGAGCCCGGCTGGAGCGTGCTCGACCAGCAGCTCGTTGATCTCGACCTCGACGGTCAGCCCGACCGCGTCATGGCCTGCGACACGGAGCAGGTCGGTTGGAGCCCCGGGATCGCCGCGGGCGAGTTCGGACCGGTCCATGAGATCACGCGCCGTGCGGACGGAGCGCGGGCGGTCGCTGCGCTCGATGTGGACGAGGACGGAGACCTCGACCTCCTCGTGGCGGCCACCGGAGCCCTTCAGGTCATGACCCTCGAGAACCTGGGCTCTGGCGACTTCGCGGCCCCCGAGCCGAGCTTCGAGGTATCCGGCGCGCTCGAAGAGATGCTCGCCGCCGACGTCGACGGCGACGGGGATCGAGACCTGATCCTCGTCTCCTACTCCGGCGGCTGGGTCGACGTCCGTGCGTTCGAGTCAGGGCAGTTCGCCCCGCCGTCGCGGCTCCACTCCTTCGGGGCTGCGACCGGCGGCACGGTCACGCCAGCCGACGCGGACGGTGACGGACAGCTCGACCTCATCGTCTCGGTCCTCGGCCAGGGCGACGTGCTCTGGTTCCAGGGAGCCCCGGGGGCCCTCGACCCCATTCCGCGCGTCCTCGTCAGCAATCAACCCTCGGTGGCCGACCTCGCGATCCGCGACGTCGACGGGGACGGGAACAGCGACCTCCTCCTGACCGGCCCGGGCTTCGGCGGCTCGGTCGGATGGTTCCCTGGCCATGGCGCTGGAACCTTCGGTCCGCGCGTTGCGATCCCGACCATCAACTTCCAACCCCGGAACGTGGTCCCCATGGACGCGGATGGAGACGGTGACCTCGACCTCATCATCGGCGGCGCGGGGTTCATCTTCCCACTCCTCGAGTGGATCCCACAGACCTCCCCCGGTCAGTTCGGAGCCGCTGACTACGTGGGTAGCGCGGTACAGGGGTGGGCCTCCATCGAGGCCATCGACATCGACCTTGACGGTGATCTCGACCTCGTGACCACCCCACGCGAGGCTTCCATCGAACCCCTGGCGCTCACGGTCTACGCCGCGCCCTTTGGCGGGCCACCGCTCGTCATCAACCGCCCCGAGGGGGTTTCCTCGTTCATCGTGGACGACGTGGATGCCGACGGGGATCCGGACGTCGTCCTCACCTCTGAACGGGCCGACTCGGTGACGCTGCTGCGCGGCACAGCGCGCGGCTTCCTCGGGACAGCGGAGTGCACCGGCACGGGGATGCACCCCACGCTCCTCGAGGCGGTGGGATCCACACGGCGCGCCACGAACGCGCTACAGCTGCGGGCCACGCGCCTGCCTCCCGGGGCCCTGACGCTCTTCCTCACCAGCCAGACCTCCAGCTACGTGGTGGCCCCTGGCGGGAGCCTGGGCACCCTCTGCCTCGGCGGCGGCATCGGGCGCTTCGATCGGCCCGGGGAAGCCCAGAGCGTCAGCCCGAACGGGCTGGCGACCCTCGAGGTCGACCTCGCCGCGATCCCCGGTCCAAGCTCCTCTCGCGACGTCCTCGCCGGCGAGACCTGGCGCTTCCAGGCCTGGTACCGGGCGTCGAGCGGCGGCGCCGCGACCACCAACTTCACAGGCTCCCTGGCCGTCGAGTTCCGCTAGCCAGCGCGGGTCCACCAGGTGAGCCCTGTGAGGTCGCGCTCATTGCGCACCAGGAGGCTCGCGAGGTATCCAACCACCACGCACGTCGTGCTCCCCACGGCGCCGTAGAGCATGAAGTTCAGCGGGGTTGCGTTCTGAACGTAGGCGAGGACCGCGATCGAGGAGAGCGCCCCGAGCGCGGCGCCTCCCGACGTGGTTCTGGTCGTGAAGATGCCCAGGAAGAAGAGGCCGGCCAGCGGGCTGATCAGGAGGCCAAGGACGCTCTGGAACGTGTCGAAGAGGGAGCGCAGGTCCGAGGCCGCGAAGAGCGCCGCCGTGCCGGTCCCCACCACCCCCATCAGGAACGTCACCCGGCGCCCGGTCTGGAGGTCCGACGCTGACCCGATCCCGAGCCGGCGGTGCCAGTCGTTCGTCCAGGAGGTGGCGATGGAGTGCATGGACGAGTCCAGGCTGGACATGGACGCCGCGAAGATGCCCGCCAGGACCAGGCCGGCGAGTCCCGCGGGCAGCTCCAAGGCCACGAAGAGCGGGAAGACCTCGTCGTTCTTCATCCCAAGCTCGAGCGCCTCGGGCCGCGCGCTGAAGTAGGCGAAGAGCGCGGATCCCAGGGCGAAGAAGCACAGGGTGAACGGCATGGCCACGAGGCCGTTGAGGAGGATGCCCCGCGCGGCGCTGCGCTCGTCCTTGGTGGACAGGTAGCGCTGCACCACCGCCTGATCGGTGGTGTAGGGGCCGAACTGGAGGAACATGGCCCCCAGCAGCACCGACCAGCTGGCGGTGTCCGTCCAGGAAGTCCCAGGCGCGAACCAGCGCAGCTTGTCCCCGGAGCGCGCAATCTCGAGGGCGGGCTCCAGTCCGCCTGCGCCGTCCACAGCCAGCGACAAGGCCACGAACAGCCCCCCGATCAGCACGAAGACCTGGAGCACATCGGTCCAGACCACGGCCTCCATACCGCCGAGCACGGTGTAGACCGTCGCCATCACGCCGATCGTGGCGATACAGGTGTAGACGTCCACGCCCGTCACCGTGGAGAGGGCGAGCGACGGCAGGAACACGACGATCGCCATCCGCGCCACCTGGAACGCCATGAACGAGGCGCTGCCGAAGAGGCGAATAGAGAGGCTGAAGCGACGCTCGAGGTACTCGTACGCGGTCGTGATCTCCAGCCGCCGAAAGAAGGGCAGGTAGAAGACGATCACGATCGGGGCCATGACGAGGATCGTGATGGACGTCAGCGCGAACACCCAGTCGTCCATGTAGGCCTTGGCCGGCACCGCGACGTAGGTGATCGCGGAGAGCTGGGTGGCATAGATGGAGAGCCCCGCGGCCCACCAGGGAATCCGCCTGCCCGCCAAGAAGAAGTCGTCCGCCGTGCGCTCGCGCCGCGCGAAGAACACGCCGAGCAGCAGGATGCCGAGCAGATAGATCGCCATCACCGCGTAGTCGAGGCCGGCCAGCCGCGCGGGTTCACGGTCCACGACCCCGAGTTGGACCTCGCTCGTACGAACCCCGGGCCGAACCTCTCCGCTCGCGATCGCGAACCCGCCTTCCCAGGGCGCGATCCCCGTCGTGACCACACCTCGCGGCATGGTCCCCTCCTGAGTCCAGGTGTCCGTCAGCGTGTGGTAGGCCTCGACGTCAGCCGTGAACTCGGAGCGGGCCGCCTGCGGAAGGTCGAGCGGCACCGCGGCCACGCCCGAGAGAAAGATGATGTGGGACTGGCCAGTTGGCCAGGCCAGGCCAGCCGAGCGGCCAAGCCCAAGGCCATGGGCTCCCGACCTCGGGGCAGCAGGGGAGCGATGCTGCGTCCACGCTCTTCGATCTGATTCGAAGCTCCAAAGCTCGTTCGAGACCGGCAGGAAGCGGCTCCCGTCCGGGAGACTCTCCGGCTCCTGACCAGGAATCTCACCGGAGTAAACAAACAGCGCCTCCTTCCCCTGCGCGTTGCGCTGGGATGCGGCGACGAACTTGAGGCCTGCACGCCCGGGGAAGGGCGCAGACTCGATCCAACCCGTCTCCATGTCCTCGGGGTCGAGGATCCATGTGGCGCGGACAAGATCAGATGCCTCTGCAGATTGCTGTGCGCCGAGCACCACCACGAGGCCGTCCACCAGCCCCGCAGCCAGGAACTGAGACGGCGCCGGCAGGGAGGGGCCTGCGCTGAAGCGCACGGCGCCGCTCCCGTCGACGTCAGCGATGAGGACCTCTGACGTGGCGCGACGGGAGTCCCCGCCACCGATCAGCAGGGCGCGGCCGCCGAGGTGGACCACAGCCCCGTAGGCTCGCGGCTCGGGGAGCGGGGGCCCGGCGGCCCACGCCTCCCCGTCGAAGACCCAGGTGTCTGCGTACCAGACCTTGGCCCCCCCCTCCCAGGGTGCCGCCTCTGGGAAGTTCGCGCCGCCGGCGACCAGCAGCTGCTGGTCGCCGTCAGGTCCCTCCAGCGTCGCGACGAATGGGCCGCCGAAGCCAACCGAGTCGGGGACCGAGGGGAGAGAATCCCACAGGATCGGCGCGGGCGAGGAGGCCTCCTGCGCCGCCGCAGCGGCGCACAGGGAGAGGAGCAGCGGGGCGATCAACGGGCCGCTCCCACGCGAACGCTCCCTTCGAGGTCGAGCGCGTCGAGAGCGGCGTCGAGCCGCGAACACCCGTCTGCGTTCAGCCCCCCGATCGGAAGCCGCGGAGGCCCGATGTGTACGCCGAGCCGGGCCATGGTGTGGCGCGCCGCGGCCATGTACCCGAAGGAAGCCAGGGTCTGAACCAGGTCGATCGAGACCTGCTGGAGCTCGCGAGCGCGCTCGGACTCACCCTGATCGTGCGCCGTGATGATTCGATTGAAGAGCGGCGCTGCGAAGTTGTAGGTGCTCCCGACGGCGCCCTTCACCCCGAGGCTCAGGGCAGAGAGCAGGGCCTCATCCGTGCCACAGAGCACGTCGTACGCGCCGTCATGAGCGCCAAGGTAGTCCTGCACATGCCAGCCCTCGAACCGGCTGCACTTGATGCCACGCAGCCCGGGGACGTGCTCACCGAAGGCCAACGCGAGCTCCCGGCCGCTGAAGGGGAGGCCCGTCAGCGCGGGGATGTCGTAGTAGTAAAGGGACCGGTCGCCAGCCGCGGCAGCGATCTCGGCCAGGGAGCGCGCCACGAGCTCAGCGGTTGCCGGCCGATAGAAGCACGGGGAGATGGCGCCCAGTGCCTCCACGCCCGCGAGCCCGGCCGCAAACTCGGCCAATCCCGCGGCCTCGCGCAGGCTCTCGCCTCCCACCTGGGTGATGACACGGAGGCCGGCCGCAGGCCCAGCCTCCGACCAGGCCTCGAACAGGTCCCGCTTCTCGTCCACGCCGAGGGATGCCCCCTCCCCCGTCGCTCCGGCCACGAAGACCGCGCTGACACCGTCCCCGGCCAGATGCCCTGCCTGCGCGGGGATCGCCTCGAGGTCCATGGCCCCGCCCTGCCCGTTCTGATCAACGAATGGCGTGTGTGGCGCGGCGACGAGGCCGTGGAAGGGCTTCTTCATTCCCTCGTTCTATCCGATCGCCACTCGATGGAGTGCCCACTCGACCGCCCACGACGTCGACCCGGTGCCCCGGTGCCCCGGTGCCCCGGTGCCTTCGACACGCGGGCGGACAGCAGCCTCGCCCTGGCGCTCGATCTGAGGCGAATCGGTCCTTCCTTCAAGGGAATCCCGACCTTCTCGCCCCGTCCGCCACATTCGCCTCGGACACGGGGCTACGCTCGTGTCTGAGCAAGCGCGAGAAACGGCCCGGCGTTGAAAGTCCGGAGCAAAGAAGCGCGATCATCATCATCGGGGCCATCGACAGGTCCTTCAGAGCGGCGAAGACGCCGCAATCCGTTACGGGGCAGAAAGCCCCACGTGGACCACATCATGGCCTCTGAAATGACGGCGCCGGAAGGCGCCGGAGAGTATCCGTCGTACGAGCAGCCGCAGCCGAGCACCCTGGAGAACGACTCCGATGGTGCAGGGAGCACGCCTCCCCACGGCGCGGAGCACGAATCCGCTGACACCCACGAATCCGCTGACACCCACGAAGCCGCTGACGCCCACGGCGCCAGCGATCACAGCGGCCACGGGCAAGGAGCCCCGGACGGGGCTGCCGAGGTTCCCCAAGAGGATCCCTTCGCGAAGGTCCCCGCTGCGCTTCAGCCGGCCCTCCAAAGGCGCGGCTTCACCGAGCTCTCCGAGGTCCAGTCCGCCGTTCTCGCGGCCGACTCGGGCGCCAGCGACCTGCGCATCTCCTCACAGACGGGCTCCGGCAAGACTGTCGCCCTCGGGCTCGTGGTCGCCCGCGTCCTCGTGGAGCCCCGCGGCGATCGCGGCCCCGACGTGCTGGTCGTCGTCCCAACGCGCGAGCTCGCCCAGCAGGTCTCGACCGAGCTTCGCTGGCTCTTCGCTGACCTCGAGGACACCATCGTCGCCTCCGTCACCGGCGGGACGCCGATCTTCCAGGACAAGAACACGCTCCGGAACGAGCCGCGGGTCCTCATCGGGACCCCCGGGCGCCTCGTTGACCACCTGACGAACGAGAACCTCGACCTCGGCAACGCCCGCGAGCTGGTGCTCGACGAGGCCGACCAGATGCTCGACATGGGGTTCCGAGAGGACCTCGAGACCATCCTCAACGCGACGCCTGGCGAGCGTCGCACCCACATGGTCTCCGCCACGTTCCCCCCCGGGATCGAGCGGCTCGCCGAGCGCTACCAGCGGGACCCCGTGTCCGTGGAGGGCACCGCCCTCGGGGAGGCCAACGCGAACATCGAGCACATCGGACACCTCGTCCAGCGCTCGGACCGCTACACGGCGCTCGTCAACCTGCTGCTGCTCGCCGGCGACGAGCGCGTGCTCGTGTTCGTCGAGCGCCGCTCCGACGCCGCGCAGGTCGCCACCATGCTCTCCGAGGACGGCTTCTCCGCGCTCCCGCTCAGCGGCGAGCTGGCGCAGAGCCAGCGCAACCACACCCTCGCGGCCTTCCGCAACGGTCGCGCCACGATCCTCGTGGCCACGGACGTGGCGGCGCGAGGGCTGGACGTGCCCGACGTGACGACTGTCATTCACACCTCGCCCCCCATCGACCCTGAGGTCTACACGCACCGCAGCGGTCGGACGGGCCGGGCCGGACAGACCGGCCGGAGCATCCTGCTCGCGCCGCCGAACCGCCGGCGCAAGCTCGGCTTCCTCCTCGCGGACGCCCGCGTGGACCTCGAGTGGCGCCCCCTTCCCCCTGCGGCAGAGGTCGAGGCGGTCCTTCAGGAGCGCTTCCGGGCCAAGCTCGGCGCGGAGCTCAACAAGGCGCTCCAGAAGGAGCCCAAGGAGGCTCTGCTGGAGCACGCGAACTCGCTCCTCGAGGAGTATGAGGGCCCGAGGCTCGTGGCCGCGCTCCTCGCCCGGCTTGGTGAGAAGCGTAGCGCCAAGGCGCGGGACGTGGGCGGCAGCTCCAACCACGGGAACGAGCGCTACGAAAGCCAGCCCCGCGGGGATCGGTACGACCAGGGGAGCGTCTCCGCCCCTGGCATGGTCCGCTTCTTCATCAACTGGGGCTCACTCAAGGGCGCCAACCCCTCCAAGGTCCTCGCCCAGGTCTGCCGCCGCGGCAACGTCCAGGGGTCGGAAGTCGGCGCCATTTCCATCCACCCGAACGCCACCACCTTCGACGTGCGCGAGGAAGTGGCCATGGAGTTCGAGCGGAACGCGGGCCAGCGCGACGAGCGTAACCCCACCACCATGATCCGCCGTGACCGCGGCCCCACCAGCGGTAGCCCCCGGCACGGTGGCGGCGGTCGGCGTGGCTTCCGCCGGAGGCGGCGCCGTTGACCCCCAGGGTGCGCCCCTGGTAGCCAGATGCGGATCCTGATCGCCGGCCTCGGGGGCCTCGGCGCGGAGGTCGCGCGCCTCGCTGCCCGTGAGGGGCACGACGTTCTTGGCCTGAGACGGAGCGCCGCTGCGGCGCCCCCTGGCGTCGCCCTCCTCCGGGGCGACGTCACGGATCCGGGGTCCCTGAACCTGCCGCCTGAGGTCGACGTTGTTATTTACTGCGTCGCCGCGGGAGCCAGGGGGGAGGCCGCCTATCGGGAGGCGTATCCCAACGGCCTCGCGAACGTCCTCGACGCCATCAAGGCGAGCGGCTCGGACGGCGCGAGGGTCCTCTTTATCTCCTCCACGGGGGTCTACGGGGACGCGGGCGGCGGGTGGGTAGACGAGAGCACCGAGCCGCGGCCGCTGGCCTTTACAGGCCGCGCAATGCTGGCCGCTGAGGAGGTGCTCCGCGGCGGTCCCTTCACTGGGATCAGCCTGCGCCTCGGTGGAATCTACGGCCCAGGTAGGACGTTCCTCCCGGACGCGATTCGCTCCGGGCGCCCCTTCTCGACCGCCACCCTCGAGCACTGGACGAATCGGATCCATCGGGATGATGCCGCCCGGGCGATCCTTCATCTCGCCGCCGGAGCGGATCATCCGCCGGTCCTCAACGTCGTCGACCCTCACCCGACGCGGCGCTCGGAAGTTCTCACATGGCTCGCCACACAGCTCGCCGCCGAACTCGTGGTGTCCACCGAGGCCCCTGTCCCGCCTGGAGGCGGGGCCCGTCCGAGAAGCGGCGACCGTCGAGTGAGCTCCCGACGCCTCGCCTCAACCGGGTTCGAGTTCCAGTACCCCTCGTTCAGGGAGGGGTACCGGGAGCTCCTGGGCGGCGACCCAGGCGCTCACCACTCACCCTGAGGCGCGAGTGTCGTGAGCGACTGCGAGGGCCCGGGGTTGCAGCGAGGGCCTGGGGCTCGATGCGCCCCTGCGGTGTGGCGGTGAGTCTGCCACGGCGACACATCGCTGAACGGACGCCGCGCCGGCGGAGCCAGCGCCCACCCCCGGCTCAATGCCGGAAGTGACGGGCGCCCGAGAAGAGCATCGGCACCCCCTTCGCGTCGGCGGCCTTCACCACCTCAGCGTCCCGTACGGAACCGCCCGGCTGAACGATCGCCACGACGCCCGCGTCGATGGCCGCCTCGACCCCATCGGGGAACGGGAAGAACGCGTCACTCGCGAGCACTGATCCCGAGGCCCGGTCGCCCGCCTTGTGGGCGGCGATCCGTACGGAGTCCACACGGCTCATTTGCCCGGCGCCGACGCCGACGACCGTCCGGCCGCTCGTCAAGACGATCGCGTTGGACTTGACGTGCTTGGAGATCTTGTTCGCGAAGGCGAGCTCGGAGAGCTGATCGGCCGAGGCGGAGGCCTCGCCCGCGGACTCGAACTCGGTCTCGATCGTCAGGTCACGGTCCTGGACGAGGAAGCCGCCCGCGAGCTTCTTCACCTCGTACTGGTCGCCCGCCCGGGACGAGGGACCAAACGCTCCGCAGGCCAGGAGCCTGACGCTCTTGCCCCACTTCGGCTTTCGCGTGAGCAGCTCAAAGGCGTCGTCGTCGAAGTCCGGCGCGATGATCGCCTCGACGAAGCGGTTCCCCTCCACCAGGAAGGTCGCGGAGGCCAAGTCCAGGGGCCGGGTGAAGGCGAGCACCGAGCCGAAGGCGCTGATGGGGTCACCCGACCAGGCAAGCTCGAGCGCCTCCGAGATCGACGCACCCTCGGCCGCCCCGCACGGGTTGGTGTGCTTGATGACGCTCACGAACGGCCCCTCGAACTCCGCCGCGAGGGCGTGGGCCGCGTCCAGGTCCACGAGGTTGTTGTAGGAGAGCGCCTTCCCGTTCAGGACCTCGGCGTGGGCCGCGCAGGGCTCTGACTGTGGTTCGGTGCGATAGAACGCCGCCTTCTGGTGGGGGTTCTCCCCGTACCGAAGCTCCATCTGCTTCGAGCCCGCCAGGGCGAAGGTCCCGGCGAAGGCCTCTTCGGCCTCCGGATCTTGATCCTGCTGGAACATCCAGGTGGAGATGGCCGTGTCATAGGCGGCCGTGCGAGAGAAGGCCCGCTGGGCGAGCTCGCGCCGGAAGCTATCGCTCAGCCACCCCTCCTTGGTGGCGAGCTCGTCTAGCACGCGCCCGTAGAGCTCCGGCTCCGTGACGACCGCGACGAAGCGATGATTCTTCGCTGCGGATCGCACCATCGCGGGGCCGCCGATGTCGATCTGTTCCACGCACTCGTCCCGCGTCGCGCCCTCACGCGCGATGGTCGCCTCAAAGGGGTAGAGGTTGACCACGAGCAGGTCGATCGGCGCGATCTTGTGCTCGTCCATCGCCGCCACGTGCTCAACGTTGTCCCGCACGGACAGCAGGCCTCCGTGGATCTTGGGATGAAGGGTCTTCACGCGACCGTCCATCATCTCCGGGAAGCCCGTGTGCTCGCTCACCTCTGTCACGGCGATCCCCGCCTTCTCGAGCGCCCGGTAGGTCCCCCCCGTGGACAGCAACTCGACGCCATAGTCAGCGAGCTGACGGGCGAAGTTCTCGAGGCCGTTCTTGTCTGAAACGGAGATCAGTGCGCGGTGGATCGGTCGTGACATGGGAGTTCCGGGCCCACCCGGGCCGCGGTCTGTTTTGGAGTTCAAGCGAGACGGAGCGAGGGACCATCGTAGCGCCACCCGTGAATTCGGAGCCCTCTGTTCTCCGTGCCGGCGGCATCGGCTGTAAGTCGAGTCCCCTCAACTGAGTCCCCTCAACTGAGTCCCTTCAACTGAGTCCCTTCAATTGGCTCGACTCAACTGGCTCGACTCAACTGGACCCGATCAACGGCGTCGGGCTCGCGAGTGGCCCTCGGGCGTGAGCCCGAAGCGCCCCGCGGTCCGCTCGGTCACGAGACCCGCCGCCTGGAGTTGAACGAGAGCCCGGCGCGCTGCGCGCTGCCCCACCCTTGACGCACGGGCAAGCTCCTTGAGGTCGGGCCCCGCGGTCCCGTCCTCCGCCCGCAGTCGGATCTCGCGCAGGAGCCGGCGCTCGCGCGCATCGAGCGAGACGCGTGACGCGCCCCTCGACCAGACCCGCTGGATCGCGCGCGGAGCGGGGCGCGTGGAGGAACCGTCTCGGACGAATGGCGCGAGCTTGCCGTCCCTGCCGGGCGCGAGCACCGGACGGACCTCGGCGGCACCCACCTCAGCGACCACCAGCGCGGCCTCGGCGAGACGGACGGTTCGAACCTGGAGCTTCGGGGAGGGCGCGACGAGGTCGCTGGCGATCCGGCGCAACTCGCCGGTGGTCTCGGCGGCGTCGGCGACACCGACCACGGCGCCGTCGTCCCGCACCCCGACCCAGATCTTGCCGCCGACGCCGTTGGCGAAGGCCGACATGGTCCGGGCGATGCGCTCCGCGCGCGGGAGCCGCTCCTTCCACTCGGACTCCGGGCCCTCGACATCAAAGGGCGGCGGCTCGCTCCCCGGTGCTTCATGCTCGGCTGAGACCATCTGCCTCCCAATCTAGTCCCCCCGGCCATCATCCACATGGGGAGAGCGTCCGATCGACGGGACCCCCCCCCGCCCGAGGAGAATCGGCGGAGGCCCCTGCGACAGCCTGATCCCCGCCCGTGAATCACCCGCCCGTACGACCTATCCTCGGTGCATGGGAAGGCCAAAGGCAGAGCGGAAGGCGCAGGTTCGGGGCTCAGGCCCTCCCCGGGGAGGACCAAGGCCATGACGGGCTCCCCCCTCTGCCGCGACACGCTGGTGCTGAACCGCGGCTGGCTGGCCATCGCGTCTACGCCGGTGAGGAACGCCCTGCGGCTGCTCTACTCCGAGGCCGCGCTGGTGGTCCAGCCGGACACCTTTGAGGTCCACGACTTCGAGAGCTGGTCCCGCCTGGAGGTCCCCGAAGGCGAGCAGAGCATCTCCACCGTGCGGCTCAAGCTCTGCATCCCGGAGGTGATTGTCCTGAACTCGTTCAGCGGTATCCCGAGGCAATCGCTGCCCTTCACCCGCAAGAACCTGATCCGCCGAGACCTCTCCAGATGCCAGTACTGCGGGAAGCAGCCGGGCCAGGCGCAGCTGTCGGTGGACCACGTCATCCCGCGCTCCAAGGGTGGTGAGACCTCCTGGGCCAACTGCGTCCTCGCCTGCCTGAGATGCAATCACCGGAAGGGCAACAAGCTGGCCTCGGAGGTCGGCATGATCCTCCTCCAGGAACCCAAACCCCCGGCCTGGTCGCCCATCTTCGAGGTGGCTGGCGCCGAGAAGCCCGCTGCATGGCGGCGCTTCGTCGGAGAACAGAACTGGGTCGAAGCATCATGAGCCTGCGAGCCCACCCTGTCCGCTACACCCTCCTCCCCGCGCTCCTCATCGCGACCGCCGTCGGGTGGGTCTTCCACAAGTACGTCGGCGGAGCCCTGCTGATCGGCTGGTGGATCGGGATCAACCTGGTGACCTACCCGGTCTGGTGGTTCGACAAGCGCCAGGCCCGGCGCGAGGGCTTCCGGGTGCCCGAGTGGACGCTCCACCTGCTCTCGCTCCTCGGCGGGGGGCTGGCTGGGGTGCTCGCCATGCAGTCGCTCAGGCACAAGACCCGGAAGGCGATCTTCCGCATCGGGCAACCCCTGCTGCTCCTCGCGAGCGCGATCGCCATGGGCTGGTGGATGAACCGTTGACCCCGGGGCCTCCAGCCAGGGTGGCGGCTGCTAACCCAGCTTGAAGCTGAGCGCGAGGGCCGTGGACAGGATCGGGTACTCGACCCGCAGCCGGTAGACGTCAAACTCAGCGTGGTCCCAGCCCAGGCGCTCGAAGACGAAGCTGCGCATCTCGTCATAACGGGGCACTTCCGCCGTTCGGATGATGCCGTCCGCCGGCCCCATGAAGGTCGCGGTCTCCGAGACCGGCAGGTTGTTCTGTAGCCCCTGGCCGAACGCGACGTCGCTCCGGACGATCACCTCGGGGACGACGCCGGGGAAGAGGCGCCGGTGGACGAGGACATCGAGAATGAGCAGCCGGACTGGGCAGGAGATGGTCGCCATGGCGCCCCCCTCTCGACTCCCCTCTTCCGCGGTCAAGGCACCGACCGGACGGACCACGTCTCCGGTGACGCAGGAGATTGCCCCCGTGGCGCCGACCTCTCCGGTCGAGACCATGTACTGCATCCCCCCCGTGTCGCTGGTCCGCGCCTCCACCCGAAGGGACGGGTCACTGAAGAAGAGCGACGCGACCTCTTCCGACGCGTTTCCCATGTCGAAGAGCGGCTCGATGGACGCCTCCCTTGAGGTCCGCATGTCGTCCTGCCTCGGCCACGTGATTCCCACCGGCCATGACATGGCGGGGCGCAGGAATTCGAGACCCAGAAGCCCCCGCAGGTTGGCCATGTCTGCGAACCCGTCCGTGGCAGATGGGGCCAGGAACGCGCTCCGGAACTGAACATCGGCCGAGGCTCCCCAGATGTAGCTGTTGCCCTCGAATGCCGTCCGGCGATGTGCCAGATCTGCCTCTCGCTTGCCCTCCACGGAGTGCGAGGCGAGCAGCATGTCAAAGCGCTTGCGGTCTCCCGCGTGAGACTTCACGACACAATCCAGCGCTTCCACCGCTGCCGTGACCCGTTCGAGCGGCGCCGCCTCGACCCCCTTCTTCCTCGCGGCCAGCAGGAACGAGCGGATCCCTGCGGAGCGCGGGAGGTACCGCGCAGCGGAAAACGCGTCAGAGCACTCCACCCCGTTGAACACCCGCCAGGCCAGGGCCTTGTCCACCTCAAGGGCGTGTTGAAGTTCGGAGGCCCGGCTGATCTGCCCCGGGAGCAGGCTGATGACCGCGTCCAGGCACCTCCGAAGCTCATGAACGGCCGTGGCAGTATCCAACTCAAAGCTCGAGTCGGGCGTTCGAGGTTGAGGGCGGCTCGTCACGGACCGCTGAGTCTGACGGCTGCTCACACCAGGATCATCACCCTTCGGGTCGAGAAATGGCGTCCATGGTTTCCAGAAACTTCTCCAGATCCAAAAAAAGTGGTACTGTACGGCCCATCTAATTGCGATTCCCTTTTCTCCATCGCGACCTCCGTCCACCTCCGGACGTCCAGTCCCTACCCGCCTATGAACTCCAAGTTCACCATCGCCAGCTCTTCACTGCTGGCCCTCACCCTCTGCGCTCCGGCCTCCGCCCAGCTCTACGGGGGGTTCTCCTTCGGAGAGTCCTACCTCGAAGACGTCGAGACCGGCACGGCCTCTCCACTGCTCCAGTTCGACCTGTTCGAGGTCTTTGGTGCTGCTTCCAATGACGCCGAGCAGGTCATGTGGCTGGTCGGCGGCACCCCGGGTCGCCTCTCCACGTGGGAGTACGGAAGCCCCAATGCGCCGGTCGACGTCGGCCCGATCGTGACCGACACCGGCGGCCTCTACCGCTGGGATGGGATGGCCTACGACAGCATCAACGATCGGTTGATCCTGGCGCTCGCCTTCCCGCCGTTCGGCGCTCCCTCGACGGCCCGCGGTCTCTATGAGCTCGATCGCAACACACTCGTGGCGACCCAGGTCCTCTCCTACAGCACGAACGGCATCTCGGCCTCCATCAGCGGCCTGGGCTTCAACCGTGCAGACGGCCTGTTCTACGCCCCTGAAGACATCGCCCTGGAGGTCGTCGCCATCGACCTCGCGGCCGGGACGGTCACCCCGGTCCCCGGCTCCGCCTACATCTCTGGCTCGGCCGACGTCGACGGGTGCGCGGTCGGCAACAACAAGGTCTACCTCATCGACGACGACCCGACCTACCCGCCACAGGTCTTCAACCTGGGCACTGGCACCTACGATGCTCCCCACAACATCAACGCCTCCGGCGCCACCTCCACGAGCGCCGCGGCCTGGCTGCCGCGCTCGCTCGACCCGGGCGCCGAGTACTGCACCGGGGCCATCAACTCCACGGGCGCCAGCGGCGAGATCGAGGCGGACGGGAGCCGCTTCATCGGCGACCATGACATGACGCTCCGCGCGTCCTCGCTCCCGCAGAACGCCTTCGGGTTCTTCCTCGTCTCCGACACGCAAGGCTTCGCCGCGAATCCGGGCGGCAGCCAGGGCGACCTCTGCCTCGGCGGCGCGATCGGTCGCTATGTCGGCCCCGGCCAGATCCAGACTTCTGGGTCCACGGGCGCCTTCAGCCTCGAGATCGACCTTGGGTCCCTCCCGACGCCGACCGGTTCCATCTCCGCCATGCCGGGTGAGACCTGGAACTTCCAGGCCTGGCACCGTGACTCCATCGGCGGCAGCGCGGTGTCCAACTTCACCGGCGCGGTGGCTGTCCCCCTCCTCTGATCACTGCCTGACAGCGACATCCTTCTGCCCCGCGGCGCCTTCGGGCGCAGCTCGCAGGGACTGAAGGAACGAGGAGCGCCCCCGCGCTGGCCTATCTGGCCAGGACGGGGGCGCTCCCTTTGGACCACCCCCTTCCCAGGCGCCTCCCCTCAACGATCGCCGGGACGATCCGCGAGGAGCCCGGCCAGCGCCGCGAGCGTGGTCACGGGCGCAGCACATGTGAAGTCACTGCACACGTAGGCCGTGGTCGTCCCGTCCACCTGGACGAGGGGTCCGGTGAAGGGGGAGGCGGCGGCCAACGCGCTGCCCTCCTCACCGGGCGGACGGAGCAGGACCACATCGTTGGGCGCATAGCGACCCGCGAGCAGGGCCAGCATGGCCTGGGTCTCTGGCGCTTCCGGGCGGCCCACGATCACGATCTCGCGGGTCGTGGAGGTCTGAAAGTCCACGGCCGCCAGGAGCTGCGTCGAGTAGCTGGGGCTCTGCTCGACCTGAGCGCTGAACGCCCGAATAGTGCCAGCAGCGAGCTCCTCGTAGCCCGTCTCTCCGGTCATCCGTGAGAGCCGCTGGAGAACGCAAGCCATGACGGAATTGCCCGAGGGGCGAGCGCCGTCATAGATGGTCTTGGAGCGAACCAGCAGCGCCTCACCGTCATCGGGGCTCAGGAAGAACCCGCCAGCCTCGCCGTCGTGGAAGTGCAAGACAGCGGTGTCGACAATCTCCCGAGCGGCCACGAGGTAGAGGACCTCATGGGAGGCCTCGAAGAGATCGAGGAGCCCCTGGGCCAGGAACGCGTGGTCCTCGAGCATCCCGTGGAGCCCCGCCTCGCCGCCACGCCAACGCTTCAGAAGCCGCCCGGAATCGGTGCGCAACTCGGAGAGCACAAAGCCTGCCGCCCGCCGAGCGGTGGCCACCAGAGCCTCGTCGCCGAAGGCGCGGCCAGCCCGCGCAAAGGCCGAGATCATCAGGCCGTTCCAGTCCGTGAGGACCTTGTCGTCCTTGAGCGGGTGGATCCTCCCCTCCCGCGACTCGAACAGCCGCAACCTCAGCGGCTCCCAGCGCGCTAGCTCGGCGTCGGAGAGAGGAGCCTTGAGGTGCAGGACATTGCGGCCCGTCCGCTCCCCAGTGGACTCGTCCCGGTAGTTCCCCTCCTCCCGCGTACCAAGACGCTCCCGCACGAAGGCCGCCTCCTCGGCGTCGAGTACGTCTCCAAGCTCAGCCTCCGTCCAAAGATAGAAGAGCCCCTCCTCGCCCTCGCTGTCCGCGTCCTCGGCCGAGTAGAAGCCCCCCTCCGGCGAGGTCATGTCCCGGCTCACGTAGGCCAGGATCTCGCGGGCCGCGCGCTCGTAAGACGCGTCACCGGTAACGAGCCAGGCGTCCACGTAGGCGAGGCAGCAAAGCGCCTGGTCGTAGAGCATCTTCTCGAAGTGCGGGACGAGCCAGTTCGGGTCCGTGGAGTAGCGGTGAATCCCCAGGCCCACCTGATCGAAGACTCCGCCCAGGCGCCAGGCACCCAGGGTCCGCTCGACCATCTCCAGGGCGCGAGCCGAGCCGGTGGCGCCGTGGCGCCGGAGCAGGAAGGTCTGCTCGTGTGGGACGGGGAACTTGCGGGCGGCGCCAAAGCCGCCCCGCGCGCTGTCGAAGCGCCGGGAGAGCTCCGCCTCGCCCTCCGCGAGGTGCTCCGCCGTCAGGTTCTCCCCGGGTGCGCCGGCGACCCGCGCCGCGAGGTCCTCGGTGATCGCCGCTGCCGACTGCAGCACCTCCTCTCGACGTTCGCTCCAGGCCGACGAGAGCGCCGGGACGAGTTCGAGCATGCCGAAGCGCTGACCGATCGACTGCTTCGGGAAGTAGGTCCCCGCGAAGAAGGGGCGCTTGTCCGGCGTCATCACGACGGTCATGGGCCAGCCCCCGCTCCCGGTCAGCGCCTGGGTCACCGACATGTAGAGCTGGTCGATGTCAGGGCGCTCCTCGCGGTCGAGCTTGACGCACACAAACGCCTCGTTCATGAGCCTCGCCACCTCGGCGTCCTCGAAGCTCTCGTGCTCCATCACGTGACACCAGTGACAGGTGGAGTAGCCGATCGAGAGGAACACCGGCACGCCGCGCTCCGCCGCGAGCTCGAACGCCGCCGGGCCCCACTCGTGCCAATCCACGGGGTTGCGCGCGTGCTGGAGAAGGTAGGGGCTGCCGGAGAAGACCAGCCGGTTGAACTCGTCGCCGCCGTCCGCCGGGAGCGCCGCGATCTCCTCTGGAGAGGGTAGCGGCGCCCTGACGCCGTGCGCGGGCTCGTCATCCTGCGGCATGGCGCCTGTCATGGTCGAGATGGAGAGAGCCGCGCTGACGCAGAGGGCGACGAGCATCACGAGCCAGAAAACTCGGTGAGCTTCTTGATGAGGTACGGAGGCGTCACGACCCCTGAGTACCCGTCGAGGTAGTTCCCGTCCGCATCGGCGAAGAGAACGAAGGGCAGCATCATCGCGTCCTCCACCTGCTGGGCGAGGGCGATGACCTCGTCCTCGGGCTCGTCGCAATCCGAGGCCACCGCGACGAAGCCGGCCTGGAGCATGGGCGCCACATCCGGGCGCGGGATGACAGCCTCCACGAGGCTGCGGCACTGGCTTCAGAGTTCGCGGCCGAACTCGATGAAGATCTTCTTCCCCTCCGCGGCAGCGGCGACTTTCGCCTCCGCCATGGTGGTGTACCAGGTCAGGGTCCCGCGGTCGTCGAAGTGGGGGTGGCTGGAGGCGCTCATGCGGGGAGCCTAGTCCGCCCAGCGGACCTTGCCACCCCGCTGGCGCCGATTCCCGCAGCGGCCAGCGACCTCAGCCCTTCTTCAACTTGAGGTAGGCCTCCATGAAGGGATCGAGCTCTCCGTCCAGCACCTTCTGGACGTTGCCTTCCTCCACGTTGGTCCGGTGATCCTTCACCATCTGGTAGGGGTTGAGCACGTAGGAGCGGATCTGGCTCCCCCACGCGATCTCGCCCTTCTCGCCGTAGAGCTTGCTCATCTCGGCGTCGCGCTTGGCCTCCTCCATGGCGAGGATCTTGGCCTTCAGCATGCTCCACGCCGTCGCGCGGTTCTTGTGCTGGCTGCGCTCGTTCTGACAGCGGACAACGATCCCTGTCGGCAGGTGCGTCAAGCGGACCGCCGATTCGGTCTTGTTGACGTGCTGACCACCGGCTCCGCCCGCGCGCATGGTGTCGACCTTGACGTCCGATTCGTCGATGTCGATCTCGATCGAATCGTCGGTCGCAGGGGTGACATCGACCGAAGCGAAGGCCGTTTGGCGACGAGCCTGGGCGTCGAAGGGGCTGATGCGGACCAGCCGGTGAACACCGGTCTCGGCCTTCAAATATCCGAAGGCATAGGGGCCCTCGATGTGCAGCGTCACGCCGCGGATACCGCCCTGGTCCTCTTCGCTCAGCTCGACCTGGATGAGGTCGAACTTGCGGCGCTCTGCCCAGCGCACGTACATGCGCATGAGCATCGAGGCCCAGTCACAGGCGTCGACACCGCCCGCTCCAGCGCTGATCTGGAGGAAGGCGCCCATCTGATCGCTCGGGCCTCCGAGCATGACCTTGAACTCGAGGTCATCGAGGGTGCCCTTGGCCCCGTCGAGCGTCGCGTCGACGTCATCGACGACCTCCGCGAGCTCGCCGCCTTCCTCGGCCATCTCAAGGAGGAGATCCACCTCTTCGAAGCCGCCCTGCAGTCTCCGCACGGGCTCGACCACGTGTCGCAGACCTGTCAGCTCACGGACCAGCCTCTGGCTTTGGTCCTGGTCATTCCAGAAATCAGGGCTGGCTTGCAGCGCCTCGATCTCCTCGAACCGTTTCAGCTTGATGGGGTAGTCAAAGACTCTCCGTCAGCAGACTGAGTCTGCCGCGGAGCTCCTTCGTACGGTCGCGGTAGTCGGCGGGGGTGGGTGTCATGGGGCGACGAGGATAGTGAGCGCTCCGCTCCTCGACCACCGCCGACCGGTCGATTCGCGACTCAACTCCCAGGCTGTCTCGCCGCGAGGTGCAGCGTCCCCGCTGCAGCGTCGTGGACGAGCCCAGCCCCCGACACCGCCCGGGCGACCACGGCGTCGAAGCGCCGCGGGGACCAGCCCAGCTCTCCCCGCACCGACTCCAGGTCCCTGGGAGCCCCCGGCCGGAGCCGCGCAGCGACCAGGTCGACCTCCATGCGGGCCAGGAGGTGGCGGTGCGCGCGGCCCTTCATGAGGATGCCCCTCGGCGCGAGGGCCAGCGACCCCAGGAACAGAGCGCCCGCCGAGGTCGCCATCGGACCCGCCGGGGCGATGTCCATGGCCATCCCAAGCTCGTGCCCCGCGAAGGCGCTGACCAGGCCAAGGACCCCGGCCAGGCCCAGGATATGCCGCACGTCGTCCACCCACAGGACCGCCGCGGCGGGGGGCGCGATCATCAGCGCGACGACGAGAATTGAGCCGGCCGCCTCGAAGGACGCCACCACGGTGAAGGACACCACCGCGAGCCAAGCCAAGTGAACCCGGTTCGGTCGGAAGCCTAGGCTCGCCGCGAGCTCTGGATCGAAGGTCAGGAGCTTGAGCTCCTTGAACAGCAGCGCGACGAATCCGGTGACGAGAAGCAGCGCGACAGAGACGGACCAGAAGGCCCGCGGGCCCAGATCGCGGCCGCCGACCTCAAGCCGGTCAAGGGGCGCCAGAGCGAGGTTCCCTTCGATGATGCAGTCGGCGTGGAAGTACGTCCCCGCCAGGTCCATGCTGGTCAAGAGGACCCCCACGCTGAAGAGCGCGGGGAACACCACCCCAAGGGACGCGGTGGCATCCACCACGCCGGTCCGCCGGACCGCCTGCACCGCGAGGATCATCACGAGCCCCATGGCTGCAGCGCCGACGAGCAGCAACGGCGAGGTCCGATCTCCGATCAGCGCATAGGCGATCACGATGCCTGGGAGGACCGCGTGGGCGAGGCCCTCGGAGACCAGCGCCTCACGCTTCAGCACGAGGAAGGTCCCCGAGAGCGCGCAGGCCAGCGCCGTCACCGCCGCGATAGCCAAGGTCCAGAACTCGATCACGAGGCGCCTCCCGCCGCACGAGGCGGCACGTCCCGGAGGACCCGTCGCGCGCGCGCGCGCGCGATCACCCCTCGCCGCGGCGCGAGCAGGAGAGACAGCAGGAAGATGGTCGTCGCGAGCAGGACCACCACTGGCCCCGTCGGGAGGCTCGCTGCCGAGGCGCTCAAGAGCGCGCCGCCGGCCCCCGCGACCGCGCCAAAGGCCGCCGCCAGCAGGGCCATGGTCGAGAGGCTTGAGGTCCACTGACGGGCCGCCGCCGCGGGGGTCACGAGGAGGGCGATCATCAGGATCACCCCTACCGTCTGGATTCCGATCACAACGCCCGCCACCAGCAGCCCCATCAACAGCGTGTCGAGCAGGCGCGAGGGCAGGCCCTGGCTCCTCGCGAAGTCCGGGTCGAAGGTGAACACCTTGAGCTCCTTCCACATCAGGAACAGCACCACTAGCGCCCCGCCGCCGAGGGCGAAGATCATCCACAGGTCCGCCCGTGTCATGGCCGCCGCCATCCCGAAGATGTAGTCCTCGAGACCTGTGTGCCCGGCGATCGGCGGGCTCTGCCGCTGCACCCAGCGGAGCAGGAAAAGCCCCCCGCCGAAGAAGATCGAGAGCATCACCCCCAGGCTCGCGTCGTCATTGAGCCGGGTTCGGATGGACACCGAGCGCGCGAGCATGAGCGCTGCAGTGCCAGCGACGAGCGCCCCTGGCACGAGGATGAAGAGGGACCGCGAGGCGCTCCCTGTGATCGCGTGGACGAGCACAAAAGCGCCGACGACCCCCAGGAGCGCCGAGTGCGAGACCACGTCCCCCACCAACCCCTGGCGACGGAGGTAGGCGAAGCAGCCAAGCGCGCCGCTCACCGCCCCCACCGTCGTTGTGCCCGCTGCCACGACGACCAGGGTCGGGTCGAGGTCGACCCACGGAGCGCTCATGACGGCGCGAGATCGGGGACGCCTGCGGGGACGCGGCCCCCGTACAGCCGATCCAGATTGCCCCGGTGGAAGACCTCCTTGATCGTCCCGACCGCCTGAACAGCTCGGTTCAGCAGCACCGCGTGCTCGAAGTAGCGCGGCACCGTCGCGAGGTCGTGGTGGACCGAGAGGATCGTCTTGCCACGATGGGCGAGGTGCCCCATCAGGGAGGCGATGCTCTGCTCCGTGACGGCGTCCACGCCGGCGAAGGGCTCGTCCATGAAGTAGACCTCGGCGTCCTGCACCAACGCGCGAGCGAGGAAGACTCGCTGCTGCTGGCCGCCCGACAATTCGGCGATCTGCCGGCCCGCCAGGTCCGCCATCTCCATCTGCTCGAGGGAGTGCAGGGCGAGGGCCCGCTCCTTGCGACCCGGACGCCGGAACCACCCGAGCTGTCCGTAGGTGCCCATCAACACGACATCGAGGACAGACGTCGGGAAGTCCCAGTCCACGCTCGTGCGCTGCGGGACGTAGGCCACAAGGCGGCGCCTGCGCGCCGGGTCCTCGCCGAGCACTCGAACGCGACCGGAGACGCGCGGCACGACCCCAAGAGCGGCCTTCAGCAGCGTGCTCTTACCGGCTCCGTTGGGACCGACAACGGCGGCGAGCGACCCTCGATCCAGGCGGAGGTCCGCGTTCCAGAGCGCCGGCTCCTTGCCGTAGGTAACCGTCAGGCCCTCCACGTCGAGGGCGGGCTGATCAGCACGGAAGTTGAGGTCGCTGCCCTGGATCATGACGTCCCCAGGGCGGTGACGATCGTCTCAACGTTCGCGCGAAAGGCACCCAAGAAGGTGTCGACCGGCGCCTCGGCGCCGAGGTCGTCGGAGTAAAGGGGCGCATCGGCGATGCGCGCGTTCCACCCCCGAGCTTCGCATGCCTCGAGGAGCGCCTGAGTGAGCCGCGGGTTCGTGACAGACTCCAAGAACACGACAGGAACCTCCTTCTCGACCACGCGCTCTGCCACAGAGCGCATCGTCACGAGGTCCGCCTCGGGGTCATTCCCAACCCCCAGGATCGCCAGCGTCTCGAGACCGTAGTTGCGGGCGAAGTAGCTGAAGGCATCGTGCCCGCTCACCAGGACGCGGCGCGA
Source organism: uncultured bacterium (assembly GCA_938083085.1). Taxonomy (GTDB): domain Bacteria; phylum Planctomycetota; class UBA1135; order UBA1135; genus Saltatorellus. Next base: position 1,733 of record CALLKX010000001.1, on the reverse strand, counting down.
CTCCGGGAGCTCTCCCAGCTGCTGACGCGCCCACTGGTCCACCGCGTGAAGCTCCACGCCATAGGCCGCGGCGTTGGCCTTGATCTGCTCTGCGCTCTCCGGGAACAGCTCAGCGAGCTCCAAGGAAAGGGCCGCCACGCAGCTGGACCAGCCCTCGAGATCGTTCCAAATGTGCGGGTCAAAGTTGTCCGTCGACACGCCCCCCTCGCTCCAGCCGAGGCGGCGCTCCGCAGGGAACGCGCTGGCCATGGACCAGCTCTTCACGGCGATCGCCTCGCGCTCCAGGAGATCGGACAGCTGGGCCTCGAGGTGGAAGCCGTTGAAGACGATGAGGTCGGCCTGATCCATGGCCAGCACGTCGCGGGTACTCGCGCCGTAGCCGTGGGGATCGACCCCCGGGCCGCAGAGCAGCTTCAACTCGACCTCGACACCCTCCACGAGCGCCTGGGCGGCATCGTGAATCTGCCCCGTGGTGATGACCACGAGAGGTGCCTTGGGACCACCGGAGACCTCGCCGCAGGCCGTCAACGGCACGAGCAGTCCGAGGGCCAAAGAGGCCCTGGACCATGCCCCTGCGGATCGCTGCAGGGCGCCCCCGGTGAGAATGAGTCTCATCATCGGCGAGAGTGTAGACCTGACGCCAACCGGTGAAGAGGGGGCAACCGGCGCAATTTTGGAATCAGGCGGGGTCCATTTCGCACTGAGACAAGCCCGAGGCGGTGGCCTCTCCTGAAACCCGGCGGAGGGCAGAGCGGCGCGAGGGGCCGGGGCCTAGAGTCCTGGGCATGCAGATCCAGCAGCCGGTCGTCGTCGGGACCTTCATCAAGCGCTACAAGCGCTTCCTAACGGACGTGGAGCTCGAAGACGGCTCCGTCCTGACCGCCCACTGCCCGAACACCGGCTCCATGAAGGGGTGCCTCGAAGCGGGGGCTCGCGTGGCCCTGCGAGACAGCGAGGACCCGAAGCGAAAGCTGAGCCACACCTTCCAGACCATCGAGGTCGGCGGCACCTGGGTCAACGTGGACACCGGCCTCCCAAACGCCCTCGCCTTCGAGGCCGTCCAGGCGGGCAAGATCGAGCCGCTCCTCGGCTACGCGAATGCGAAGCGCGAGGTGAAGTACGGCAAGAACAGCCGCATCGATCTACTCCTCGAGGACCCTGAGCTCGGCCGCGCCTATGTCGAGGTGAAGAACACGACCCTCGCCGAGGGCGAGCTCGCGCGCTTCCCCGACGCCGTGACGAGCCGCGGGCTCAAGCACCTCAACGAGCTGGCAGACGTCGTGGCCGCGGGCGACCGGGGCGTCATGCTCTACTGCGTCTCGCGAGCCGACGTGAAGGCCTTTTCGCCCGCTGACGACATCGACCCGGCCTACTCGAAGAGGCTGCGGGAGGTCGCCGAGGCGGGCGTGGAGCTGCTCGCTTACTCGACCGTGGTCACGCCGACGAGCTTCGAGCTGGGCGAGCGGCTCGAGATTCGACTCTGACCCTCACCCGCCCGCGCGGCCCTCAGAGGCCGCGACCGAAGCCGCCGCCGCTGCTCTTCCGGGCCGGGGAGCCGCCGCCGGAACCGCTCGTCCCTCCAGAGGAGGAACGCGCCGCCGGCCGAGGGAAGGCCTTGGGGGCAGAGGAGCCTCGCCCGCCACCGCCGCCACGGCGCTTGCCGCCGCCGCCCCCGCCGCTACCGCCGCCGCGAGGACCACGGCCGCCGCCACGGCCACCGCCGCCTCCGCCGC